>JACPYS010000053.1 GCA_016195915.1 Betaproteobacteria bacterium
AACGCACTCGCTCCAGATAGGTGCCGCAGGCCCGCTCGTCGGGAAACATCTGCTGGAAGTCAAGCAAGGTTGTCGGAAAGCGCTTCGCCACGCCCGAACACTACCGGTAGGGGTCTTGGGCGTCAACCGGATAGGCATGGATTGATCAACGCGCGCCGCGTGATCGAGGCACTGGAGGCGCGCGAGATCGATGCCGGTCCGCTCGACAGCTATTATCACGACCTGCTGATGCGCAACGACCGGGAATTTGCCGCACGAGTGCGCGTCGTCGCGACGACCGAAGCTGCGCCCATGCCGCCGCTGGTGGCGACGATGCCGCTTGCCGCGCGCGAGCTCGAGCGGTTGCGTGCGGCACTCGTGGCAACGGGCTCGTCGGCCGCGCTCGCCGCTCAGCGTGAAACGCTGCTGCTCACCGGTTTCGCCGTGCCGGACGGATCCGACTATGAGGTGTTCGACGAGATTCTTGCAGCGTCAAACGAGCATGCTGGGATCTGGTGACAAGGGGTTGAAATGAAACGAATCGTATTGGTCGTGGTCGCGGCACTTTTCGCGGGTCTCGCTACGGCCCAGGTCTACCCATCGAAGCCGATCCGATGGATCGTGCCATTCCCGCCGGGCGGGCCGACCGACCTGCTCGCGCGCACGGTGGGCCAGAAGCTCTCGGAAGTCTGGGGCCAGCCGGTTCTCGTCGAGAACAAGCCGGGGGCGGCCGGCAATCTCGGCGTCGATTTCGCCGCGAAAGCCCCTGCGGACGGCTATACGCTGGTCGTGGTGCCGACCGGAAACATTGCCGTCAATCCGACGCTGTTCCAGAACCTGCCCTACAAACAATCCGATCTCGCGCCGGTCACGATGCTCGCGACGGTCGAGAACGTACTGGTGGTGAATCCCGGAGTGCAGGCGAAATCGATGCAGGAGCTGATTACCCAGGCGAAGGCCCGGCCTGGCGCTCTCAGCTTTGCCTCACCTGGCGCGGGGAGCCAGGCCCATCTCGCCGGTGAGTTCGTCAAGCTCGCGGCCGGGGTCGACTTGACCCACGTCGCCTACAAGGGCACCGGTCCCGCGCTCAACGACCTGCTGGGCGGACAGATTTCGATGATGTTCAGCCAGATGTCCTCGGCGCTGCCGCAGGTTCGCGCGGGAAAGCTGCGCGCGCTCGGTGTGGCGAGCCTCAAGCGCTCGCCGCTGACGCCGGAGCTGCCGACGATCGCGGAGCAGGGCTTCCCGGGATTCGAGGCGACGTCGTGGTATGCACTCATGGTTGCCGCAGGCACCCCGAAAGACGTGATCGCGAAGCTCTACGGCGAGACGGCGCGCATCCTGCGATTGCCCGATGTGAAGGAAAAGCTTGCGGGACTCGGCGCGGACGCAGTAGGCAATACTCCGGACGAGGTCGCCGTCACGATCCGCACTGAAACGTCACGCTGGGCCGACGTCATCCGCCGGCAAGGCATCAAGGCGGACTAGCCCCAGACCTGGCGCGCGGTCTCCCGCATCACGTCGATCTTCGCCCACTGCTCGTCCTCGGTAAGCAGATTTCCGGCAATGCCCGAGGCGAACCCGCATTGCGGGCTGATCGCGAGCTGCTCGAGCGGCACGTAGCGGGCTGCGTCGTCGATGCGTCTGCGCAGTTCGTCCACGCTTTCGACGCGGCCGCTCTTGGTCGTGACCAGGCCCAGCACGATGGTCACGCCCTTCGTCACGAAGCGCAGGGGCTCGAAACTGCCGGCGCGTTCGGTGTCGTATTCGAGCAGCAGCCGGTCGTAGTCGAGACCCGTCAGTAGCCGCTCCGCGATGGCGTCGTAGGTCCCTTCGCGGTGCCACATGCTGGCCCGGTTGCCGCGGCAGATGTGCAGGCCGAAGATCGCCTTGCCCTTGAGTCCCGCGATCGCGGCATTGTCAGCGGCGATCGCCCGCTCGAGGTTTTTCATCGGGTCCTCGCCGGCCGCGCGGATGCGCTCCAGCGTGGCGGGATCGACGTAACCCGTGTAGCTTGGTTCGTCGATCTGCACGTAGTCGCAACCTGCCTCGACGAGTTGCTCCACCATCTGCCGCTGGATCGCCACCACGTCGGCGAGAAAGTGAGCGGCATCGGGATAGAACTGGCGCGAGCGTTCCAGGTCGCACATCTGGGCCACGCGATCGGGGCCCATCAGGGTGATCTTCATCGGCGCGGTCGCGACGCTTTTGAGGAAACGAAGCTCCTCGAGCGGAAAGTTCTTCGCCAGGCGCAGGCGCGATGTGGCGGGAGTGCGAAAACTCACCACCGCGTCATCGCCCTTGGTGAGCGGTTTTTCGTGCGCCGCGCGGTTCTCCGGATTGCGGCGGAAGTGCTCCCATGAGCCGCTCCAGAGGTCCCAGCCCTCGATTTCGGAAAAGCTCACCTGCCAGTTGAGGCGCCGGAACTCGCCGTCGGTCACGACCGGCAGGGCGTGCGCCTGCTCGCTGGCGACGACTGCGCGAATCGCGGTGTCTTGCGCCCTGGCAAGTTCTTCGCGCCCCATCTGGCCGGCGCCGAATGAGCGAAATACCGACTTCAGGCTCTCCGGACGCAGCAGACTGCCGACGTGGTCAACGCGTGCCGTAGAGAGGTCATTCGGGGTCATCGAGGCAAGGCAATCTCGCGGCCGCGTTTGATCAACCCCACGATAGGGTTGCAATCCAACCGGTAGACGAATTCCTCGAAACGCGGAATGGCCCAGATCTGGATATCTGCCAACTTGCCAGGCTGGAGCGACCCGATGTCGTGCTCACGGCACAGCGCCTTTGCAGCCCCAAGCGTGGCGGCCAACATGGCTTCTTCAGAGGACAAACCGTGTCGCCGGCAGGCCAGCACCATCACGAAATGCATCGTTTCGGTCCAGTTCGCCGGATTGAGGTTGGTTGCCAGCGCCAACGTCATTCCGGACTCGATAACGGCGCGCGCGTCAAAGGGCTTCGGATGGTTCACTGCAAAATCCAACGCGGGCAGACCGACGCCAACCACGCCGGCCTCGGCAAGGCGTTTCATTTCGGAGGGGGTCGTGAAGTTCAGATGATCCATGGACACGGCGCCGAGCTCGATCGCCAAGCTGGCTATTCCCGTCTCCGAGTATGCGTCAGCGTGGATTTTCGGTTTCAATCCATGCGCCAGGCCCGTTTCGAGGATTCTGCGAGTCTGGCCTGCCGAGTAGTAACCGGCATCGCAATACACGTCGCAGAACTCCGCCAGCTTCAGCTCCGCCACACGCGGAATCATCTCCCGCACCAGAACGTCCATGTATTGGTCGGGCGAAATTTCCGGCGGAAAATCGTGAGCGCCGAGGAACGTGGAAACGATATCCGCCGGACAGGCCTGACTCAGCCGCCGGCTGGTCTCGAGCTGTTTCAACTCGTGTTCCCAGTTCAGGCCGTAGCCGGACTTGGATTCAATGGTGGTCGATCCAGAGCGAAACATCCGGTTCAGCCTGTCGATCGATTCGGTAACAAGCCGCCCGGGCTCGGTACTTCGCGTCATCGCGACAGTTGCCGGGATTCCAGCCGGAATGCCCATGGCCGCGACTTCCGCGGCGGTGCGCGTCATCTTGGCGCCGTACTCGGCCGACCGGGAACCCCCGAACACCATGTGCGTGTGGCAATCGACGAAACCCGGCGCCAGGACACCGCCGCCGGCATCGATCACGCGCGCGGCGGAAATGTCCGCGGCCGAGGAAATCTCTGCTGCCGAGCCAACCGCGATGATACGGTCGCCGGCGATCGCCACGCAGCCGCGCGCGATGCGTCCGAGCGGATCGCCTCGCGCCGCGACGCAAGTGAGCACTTCGGCGGCCCCCGAAATCAGCAGATCGGCTTTGGGCTTGGGCGCGCTACTTGTCACGGGTGTGGGAACTCCTGCGAAGTTGGACTCCACCTTCGGGGCCGAAGGTTGCGGTCGGACTCCACCACAGCGGGATCTTGATGCTGTCCGTCGTGAGCTTGCCGCGGCCCTGCGCAACCTCACGTGCGACTTCATAGCCCGCTTGGGCATGGCGAACGACTCCGATGCCGGAGTCCGTCGTCATGCAGGCATCCAGTCGAAAGTCGGCTTCGTCGGTACCGTCCGCAATCATGGTCACACCCGTGTGGGCGGCTTCCCCCATCGAGTAGTTGGCCTGGATGGCGATCAGGTCGCACATCGCGGCGCAGTTCAACAAGCCGTTCAGCATCGGCCAGTCGGAGATCAGGTCGCCGCCGTCCTTCATCTTCTCGGACTCGAAGGTCGGGTTGACGATGGAACCGGAATCCAGGTTGTCGCGCGAGAAGGCCACCGGCCCTTTCACTTCGCCCTTCCTGATCAGGTCGTTCACGGCAAGCGCAAAGGCCCGGCGCTCGCCGAAGCCCAGGTAGCAGACGCGGGCGGGAAGACCTTCAAGCGGTAGATGCCGGCGCGCGAGCGTAATCCACTTCGCGGTCAGCCTGTCTTGCGGAAACATTTCCAACACCAGATCGTCCAGGCGGGCCTGGTCGCTCACCTCCCCCGAAATGCAGGTCCACCGAAAAGGCCCGCGGCCTTCGCAGAACAGGGGGCGAATGTACTCGGCTACAAAGCCCGGAATCGTCATCGCTTCCTTCTCGGGCATTCCGGCATCGCGGCATTCCTTGCGGATGGAGGTGCCGTATTCGAACACGTGGACCTTCTTCTTGGCGGCAAAAGCATTCATCGCACGCAGCTGCTTGAGCATGGATTCACGCGCCTTCATGAAATACAGGTCCCGGTCCTTCACACGCAGCGCCTCGGCCTCCCGGGGGGAGAACCCCTCCGGGATATAGGACAGCGGATCGTGGCACGGGCACATTTCGGTCATTACGTCAGGTTCGAATCCCTTTTCGTAGGCTTCCCAGAACAGGATGGCGGCATTTCCGACCACACCGATGCCCAAGGGTCTCTTTTCCGCAGCGGCTTTCGTCGCCATTTCGATGGCCTCGTCCAGGTTTCGGGCTTTCACATCGGTGAAACCGATCTTAATGCGTTTGTCGATGGTCTCCTCGTTCACATCCACGTCGATGCACACGCCACCGTGCATGCTCATGGCCCGCGGCTGGTTGGCGCCCATGCCGCCTTGGCCTGCCGTAAGGAGGATCCGCCCTGCCATGGTGCCGTCGTAGTGACGGGTGGCAATCGCGCCCAGCGTCTCGTAAGTACCCTGGATGACGCCCTGGGTTCCGATGTATTCCCAGGGCGCCGCCGTGTACTGCGCGTAGATTGTCAGGTTCCTGTCCTGCAGGTCGTAGAACACCGGCCAAGTCGCCTTGATGATGTTGGTGGTGGCCATCACCACGCGCGGAGCGAGCTTGTGGGTTCTGAAAATGGCCACCGGCATGCCTGATTGCACCACCAGGGTTTCATCGTTCTCCAGGGTCTTCAGAGAGGCGACAATAGCGTGATAGGACTCCCAGTTGCGCGCGCACTTGCCGATCCCGCCATAGACCACCAGGTATTCCGGCGCCTCGGCGTTCTCCATGTTGTTCTCCAGCATCCGCAACAAGGTCTCCTGCTTCCAGCCCTTGCACCTCAGAGTCGACCCGCGTTGCGCTTTGACCGAATAAAGGATTTCAGGTTTCATGATTTCTTTCTCCGACTCAAGAACGGCGGGCGGTATTGCCCGGTAGTTGGTCATTGGTGTTCGGTATTCGGGATCGGGGGCCGGGCGTGCGGTATCAAGCGGCGAGCAGTTCGTGTAAAGCGCCTGCGTAGTCACGTTCGACCTGTTCTTCATCCGGGTGCCTGCCGCTCCTGACAACCCATCTTCCGGCGACGGCGACCTCACGCACCAATCCAGTGGATCCTGAAAAGATCAGCGCGTTGGCGATGCCGTCCCCGGTACATCGCGAGAGATCGGCGCGCGGGGCGTCGAGCACGACGAGATCGGCGCGCGCGCCGATCTCGATCCTTCCACAGCGGCGCCCGAGCGCCTGTGCACCGCCTGCGGCGGCTTCGAGCCAGAGCGTGGTCCCGACTGCCGCCGAGTGCCCACCCACCACGAGGTTGCGGCGGCCGTGCGCGAGACGCTGCACGTATTCGAGCAGGCGCAACTCCTCGATCGGATCGCGCGAGTAGTGGCTGTCGCCGCCGATGCCGTAGCACCCGCCCGCCGCGCGATACTCCAGCAGCGGGAAGATGCCGTCGCCGAGATTGGCTTCGGTAGCGGGGCACAGGCCGGCGACAGCGCCGCTGGCCGCAAGCCCGCGCGTCTCTTCCGGCGTCATGTGGGTGGCGTGCACCACGCACCAGCGCCGGTCGATCCCGGCCGATTCGAGCAGCCATTCGACCGGGCGCTTCCCGCTCCATGCGACGCAGCTCTCGACTTCGCGCGACTGCTCTGCGGCATGGATGTGGATCGGCGCGTTTTCGCCGAGCGAGCGGGCGCCCGCGAGCAACTCGGCGAGCTCCGCGGGGTCCACCGCCCGCAGCGAATGCGCGGAGACGCCGACGGCGCAGTCCGGGTCCGCGCCGCACGCGCGCCTGATCTGCCCGGCCATGTCGAGCAGGATTTCCGGTGTCGAGCGGAACCGCCGTTGCCGCGCGAGTAGCGGCACGCGGCCGAAGCTCGCGTGCGCGTAGAGAGAAGGCAGCATGGTGATGGCGATGCCAGCGGTTCGCGCGGCTTCGAGATGGCGCAGGCCGAGTTCGGCGGCAGGCGAATACGGAGCGCCGTCGATATCGTTGTGCACATAGTGGAATTCGCCCACGGCCGTGTAGCCATGCTTGAGCATGTCCACGTAGAGGTGCCGGGCTATCGCAAAGGCCAGTTCGGGGGTGAGCTTCGCGACGAACGTGTACATCAGCTCGCGCCAGCTCCAGAAATCGTCGCGCAAGTCGCCGCGCGTCTCGGTCAACCCGGCCATCGCGCGCTGAAAGGCGTGTGAATGCAGGCTCGGCATCCCGGGCAACGCGGGCCCGGCCAGCGGCTCACCGCCCTGTGCGTCGGGTGTGACCTCGGCGAAGTCGCCGCGCCCGTCCACGACAATGCGCACATTGCGCGCCCAGCCCCCAGGCAGCAGCGCTTCGCGGGCGAAGTACGTTTTCATGCGATCGTTATCCTGGATACCGGCCAGTACGGGGTAGTGGTCACGGCGGAGTACCCTTGATTGCGCCGATCAAATGAACGATCAGGCGCACGACCGCGAGGGCGGTGATGCCGTTTACGTCAAGTGAGGGGTAGTGCTCCGCGAAGTTGATACCGACGACCGTTCCGCGGCGGGCCAGGCCTGCGAGCAGGTCGGCGGCCTGGTCGAATGACAGTCCGCCCGGAAGCGGTGCGCTGGTGCCGGGCATTACCGATGGATCGACACCGTCGCAGTCGAAGGCGATGTAGTAGCGCTCACCCGGCGGGAACTCTGCGAGCACGCGCTCAACGCCTTTCGCGCGCACCTCGCGTGCGGTGACAATCGTATTGCCGCGCGAAAGCGTGTCGCGTACATCAGCCGGTCTTGCACTGCCCACGCCACGCGTGCCGCAATGCACGATGCGCTTCACCCATGGCATTTCCGCCGCGCGCCGCATCGGGCTGGAATAGCCGTCCCGGATTCCGTCGATTTCGTCGCGATAGTCGATATGCGCGTCGATCTGCAGCACCGTGAAAGGAGCGTGGCCCTCGTAACCGCGTAGTGCCAGTGCGGTCGTTGAATCGTCTCCGCCGAGCACGATCGGCATCGCGCCGCGCGCCAGTATGCGGCGCACCGCGTCGGATGCGCGCGCGGCGTTTCCGGCGAGATCGCGCGGATCGGACACCACGTCGCCGCAATCGGCGAGGGGCAGCGGCGCGCCCCCGGAGAGCGGGCCCTCGAGATCGAAATCGTAGTGGCTCAGCATGCGGCCGAAGCGCGCGGAGCGCTCGCGAATGGCGCGCGGCGCGTCGCAAACGCTCGCGGACAGATTGCGCAGGGCGTAGGGCACGCCGTAAGGGATTCCCAGCACGGCGAAATCCGTCTCGAGCGCATCGATCGGGACGACCGGCGCCGTCAGAAAGCTTGCAGGGGAGGGCATCATCGGTTTCGCGGCGGCTGTCCGAGTTCGGACGACGCGATCTGCGCCTCTTTGGCAACCAAGGCACCAAAGGCCGGAATATCGCTTGCGGCGATGCGAAAAGACGGGCCGGTGATGCTGAAGCTGGCGATGATCTGGTCGCACGGCCCGTACACCGGCGCCGCAATCGCGGTCACATCCGGATCGAAGGTGCCGCGGCGGGCGACATAACCATCTTCCCCGACCTCGCCGAGCAGCGCGGCACCGGCTGCGGTCTTTCGCAGCGGCAGCATCAAACCGAGCCACGAGGCGTGGTGGATGCTGCGCGGACTTACTACCTGGCGCAGATAGATTCCATTGGAGGCGTCGGCGCGCACCGCGAGGTTCGCGGTCTCGCCGCTCTTTTCCGACAACCTTCGGAGGTACGGTTCGGCCAGTTCGTACACATCGAAGCTGCGCAGGGAAGCGAGCCCGACCTGCATCATTTTGGTTCCGGGGCCGTAGCGGCCCTCTGCATTGCGCCGGACAAAGCCGCTTTGCTCGAGCGTCGCAAGCAGCCGAGCGACCGTGCTCACGGGTAGGCGACTGTCGCGTGCAAGATCCGACAGCGTTGTGCCTTGCGGTGCTGTGCCGAGCCGTGCGAGCAAATCGAATGCTCGTTGCACGGCGCGTACAGGCAGGCGTGCGACGGAAGTGCCGCGCGGAGCGCGGAGCCGAGGGTGCGATCGAACGGACGCTTGCATATTTCCCACCTGGTGGTATAATATACCGCACGATGGCAAAGTGCAACGTCGATCGACTGATCGTAAACGCGAACGAGTTGTTGACCTGCCGCGGACCGCAAGAGGGAATCCGCGGCGCCGCACTGCGCAAAATCGAGGCGATCGCCGACGGCGCACTCGCGATCCAGGGTGAGCACATCGCCGCCGTGGGCACGTCGGCCGAAATCAGCGCGCAATACACGGCGCCCGAGGTCATCGATGCCGGCGGCCGCCTCGTGACACCGTCGCTGGTCGATTCGCATTCGCATCTGCTCTACGGCGGGACGCGGCACGAGGAATATGAGGCGAAGGTCACGCAGCGCACGCCGGCGATGCCGCTCGACGGCGGTATCCGCTATACCGTGCGAAAGACCCGGGAGGCGAGCGACCGCGCGTTGGTTGAACAGGCGCTGCGCGACTTGGACGTGATGCTCTGTCACGGCACCACTTTGCTCGAAGCCAAGACGGGATATGGACTCGAACGCGAACAAGAGCTGCGTCTACTGCGACTCACCGCAGGGCTGCGGCATCCGCTGCAGGTGGTGCCGACGTTCCTCGCGCTGCACGTGTTGCCGCAGGAATACGCTGGCCGGCGCCGCGCCTACCTGGAGCAGGCGCTCGCCGCGTTGCCCGAGGCGGCACGCCTCGCGGCGTACTGCGATGTCTCCTGCGACCCGATCTGTTTCACCTACGACGAGTGCGAGGAGGTGGCCCGCGCGGCCCACGCGCTGGGTATGAAGATCCGCGTGCACGCCGACCAGACGGGCGATGCGCGCGGCGCGCTGCTCGCCGCGCGGCTGCAGGCATCCGCCGCGGACCACCTCGACTACGCGAGCGACGATGGATTGCGTGCGATGGCGGACGCGGGCAGCGTGGCGACGCTGTTGCCCGGAGTGACGTTGCACATGTGTGAAATGACGCCGCGGTTCGACGGTGCGGCGCTGGCAAGCGCGGAAAAACCGTTCATGCCCCTGGTAGCGCGTCGTGCCATCGAAGCCGGGGCGGTCATCGCTTTGTCCACCGATTACAATCCGGGCAGCTGCCCGAGCCCGTCGATGCAGATGGTGATGCAACTTGCGGCGCGCTTGTACCGCCTGTCCTATGCCGAGATCTGGAACATGTGTACCTTGAACGCCGCGTGCGCGCTGGATGTGTCGCGCGATCGCGGCAGCCTCGAGCCGGGCAAGCGCGCGGATATCGTCATCTGGTCGGTGCCGGTGCATGGCATGGTGATCAACCGCTTCGGCGTCAATCTCGCCGACACGGTGATCGCCTCAGGCAGAATCGTCGTCCAGCACGGACGTTTGGCGTCCGAATCCCGTTCAACCGCGAAGGAGGTCCCATGTCAGTAACATTTCGCAGCAAGTTGTTCATCGCATCCGCGCTCGCCGTGGCGTTGGCTGCGCCGGCGGCAGCGCAGAACATCAAGATCGGGTTCCATGCGCCGCTCACGGGTTTCGCAGCCTCGGACGGCAAATCCGCCCTGCAGGGGGCAGAGCTCGCGGTGGAGCAGATCAACGCCGCTGGCGGCGTCAACGGCCGCAAGCTCGAGCTGGTGGTCCAAGACGACCAGGCGAAGCCCGAGCAGGCACTGCCGCTCGCCAACAAGTACATCGGCGACGGACTCAAGATCGTGGTCTCGGGCAGCTACTCGGGGCCGACGCGCGCGGCAGCGGGCGTGTTCCACAAGGCGCAGATTCCTTACATCTCCGCCTATGCGATCCACCCGGATATCACACGCGCCGGAAACTACGTGTTCCGTACGTCCTTCATGGGCGAAGTGCAGGGCAGGGCAGCCGCCAAGCTGATCGGCGACAACCTGAAGAAGAAGAAGGTGACGCTGTTGACGCTGAACAACGACTTCGGACAGGCGCTTTCGGCCGGCTTCAAGGAAGTGGCGGGAAAGTTCGGCGTGCAGATCGTCAGCGAATACACCTATGCGATGGGCGACCGGCAATTCGGATCGATCGTGGCGAGCGTGAAGAAGGACGATCCCGAGGTTCTGTACGTGTCGGGCTATTTCTTCAATGGCGGACCGCTCGTCGCGCAGCTGCGGGCAGGCGGGGTGTCCGCGCAGATCGTCGGCACCGAAGGTTTCGATACCCACAACTTCATTTCGATTGCCAAGGAGGCCGCCGAGGGGGTGATGATCACGACCTCGCTGGACCGCGACAGCAAGCTGCCGCCGATGCGCAAGTTCATTGAAGAATACGAAACCAAATTCAAGGTGCCGGCCGACATGGTTGCGGCAAGCACGCATACCGCCATCAGCGTCGCCGCCGAGGCGCTCGGCAAGGCTGGCGCGAACGATGGCGCGAAGATCCGCGCGGCGATCGCCGGCATCAAGGACTTCCAGGTGGCGACCGGACGGATCAGCTTCAACGAGTTGGGCGAGATCTACAAGGCGGCGCAGATCCAGGTGATCAAGGGCGGCAAGTTCCGCTACTTCGCTACCATCGACGATCCGGTACTGCTCGCGCCGCCGACCAAGTAAACGAGCTGCGCCAAGGGCCAGCCCGCTGATGTTCTACGTCGAGCTGCTGCTGGTCGGGCTGGTGTGGGGATGTACCTACGCGATGATGGCCCTGGGCCTCACGCTGGTGTACGGGCTGTTGCGCATCCTGCACGTCGCGCAGGCGACGGTATTCACCCTCGGCGCGTACGTCGGCTTGCTGGTTGCCAACCATACGGGGAGCCTGGCGCTGGCGTTTGTTGCCGCCGCGCTGGCGGCCGGAGCGCTCGGCCCGCTGATCTACCGGCTGATCTACCAGCCCATACTGGACAAGCCGCCGTTCGTCGCGTTGGTCGCGTCGATCGGCGTGCTGATCGCGATGGAGGACGGCTTTCGGCTGATGTTCGGGCCCTCCGGGCTGTCCTTCGCGGACAACACCTGGTTCACCACGACCTACTCGCTTGCCGGCATGGTGCTGAACCTGGTGCAAGTCTGGATCGTGGCGGCGGCGGTGCTTCTGCTCTCGGCATTCGCGGTCTTCGCTGCGCGCACGCGCGCGGGTGTGGCGTGGCGCGCCACGGTGTCGGACCCCCAGATGGCGGAGAGCTTCGGTGTGGGCGTGATCGGGGTGCGCTATCTGAATTTCCTGATCGCATCGCTGCTGGCGGGCGTCGCCGGGGTGCTGGTGGGCCTGCTCAACAATCTGGTTGAGCCCGGCATGGGTGGCGTAATCAGCTACAAGGGGCTGGCGATCATCGTGCTCGGGGGTCTGGGCAACGTACCCGGCACGCTGGTGGCGAGTCTGTTGCTCGGGGTGGTCGAGAGCTACGGCTCGGTGTTTCTCGACCGGGTGATGGACCGCGATGCGATCGCGTTCCTGTTCCTCATCATCGTGCTGATGGTCCGGCCGCAAGGCTTGCTCGGCAAGGCGCATTGAGCGAATGGACTACTACCTCTCGGTCGCCACGTTCGGCGCGCTCAACGTGATCCTCGCGCTGGGCCTCAACCTGATCAGCGGATTTTGCGGTCAGGTGAGCCTCGGGCATGCCGCGTTCTACGGTTTGGGCGCCTATGCGGCGGCGCTTTGTTCGGTGGCCGGACTGCCGTTCCCGGTTGCGGTTGTTGCCGGCATGCTGGTGGCCGGGATCTTCGGCATCGTGGTCGGCATCGCAGCGCTGCGCGTGCGAGAAGATTTCCTCGCCATCGTCACAATGGGGGTCGGATTTCTGTTCCTCGGCGTGGTGAGGAAGCAGCAATGGCTGGGTGCAGAGATGGGCATCGCCAAGATTCCGTCGCCGCTCGACAAGTGGGGCTACGCGCTGCTCGCGATCGGGGCGGCGGTCGCGCTGGTGCTGCTCAGCCTGCATGTGCGGCGCAGCTGGATGGGGCGGGCGTTCGGCGCGGTCGCGCAGGACGAGGACGCTGCGCGCAGCATCGGCATCGATGTCGCGGGCTACAAGATCGCGGCATTCTTCATCGGCACCGCCGCGGCGGGTCTGGCAGGAGGCATCTATGCCCACATGACGCAGATCATCGTGCCCGACGCGTTCAACTTCATCCAGTCGATCACCATCCTGGCGATGGTCGTGATCGGCGGCATCGGCTCGACGCTTGGTGTGGTGGCCGGCGCGGTGCTGCTGACCCTGATGCCGGAGATGTTCCGCTTCATCAATGATTACAAGCTGCTGGTCTATGGCACGCTGCTGCTTGCGGTGATGCGTTTCAGCCCGGAGGGCGTGGCGGGCCTGGTGCGCAGACTTGCGCGGACCGCTCAGGCGCGCGGTGGCCGGAGGCCTGCATGATGCTCGAAGGCAACCGCTTGTCGATCGCGTTTGGCGGGGTGCGGGCCGTGACCGACGTCACGCTGCGCGTCGAGCGCGGCGAACTGGTAGGGCTGATCGGGCCGAACGGCGCCGGCAAGACGACACTTCTGCGTCTGTTGACCGGCGTGCTCGTCCCCGACGCAGGCAGCGTCGCCTTCGAAGCGCGCGATGTCACGCGAACATCGATCCATCGCCGGGCGCAAATGGGCTTCGTGCTGACGCACCAGATCGTGCGTCCGTTCCGCGACATGTCCTTGCTCGAGAACGTGATGGTCGCGGCCGCCGCGAACCTGACGCGGCGCCCGTGGCGAGCGCTGGTCGCGGTCGAGGCGCAGCCGGCGCGCGCGCGCGCGCGGTCGCTGCTCGAGCGGCTCGGCATCGCCGACGCCGCGGACAAGCCGGCGCACAGCGTGCCGCTCGGCTATCTGAAGCGAATGCAGGTCGCGCGCGCTCTGGCGCTCGGACCCAGGCTGCTGCTGCTGGATGAGCCGCTTGCCGGGCTGAACTATTCGGAAGCGACGCGCTTGGCCGACCTGATCGTCGAGCTCAATGCTGGTGGTATCACCATCGTACTGGTCGAGCACAACTTGAGCGAAGTCACGCGAATCGCGCGCCGGCTGGTGGTGCTGCACAACGGCGCGGTGCTCGCAGAGGGTGCGCCGCGCGAGGTGATGACGCGCAAGGACGTGCGCGACGCTTATCTGGGAAATGAGCCGGCAGTGGGGGCCGCGCATGCTTGAGTTGAAGGGCTTCGCCTGCGGTTATGGGCTGGTGCAAGCGGTCGAGATGCTCGACCTGGTGGTTCCGGCGGGGAAGATCACTGCGCTGCTCGGGCCGAACGGCGCCGGCAAGACTTCGACCATCATGGCGATCGCCGGACATGTAGACGTGCAGCGCGGTGAGGTCAGGTTCGAAAACCACGACCTGGATGGTCGCTCGCCAGCTGATCGGACGCGACTCGGCATTGCCCTCGCGCCCGAGGGCCGGCGCGTCTTTCCGGACCTCACGGTCGCCGAGAATCTTCTGGTCGGCGGGTATACGCAAACTGCGGCAGATGCGCGGCGCGCGGAGGAGTCGGTGCTGGCGCTGTTTCCGCGGCTGGGAGAGCGATTGCGCCAGCGCGCCGGGCTGCTCTCCGGCGGCGAGCAGCAGATGCTCGCGATCGGTCGGGCACTGATGGCGCGCCCGCGGCTTTTGCTGATCGACGAACTCTCGCTCGGGTTGATGCCCGCGATGGTGGATCTGTGCTTCGAGGTGCTCGTCGATCTCAAGCGGCAGGGTCTCGCGGTACTGCTGGTGGAGCAAAACACGCACCGGGCGCTGGCGGTGGCAGATCAGGTCGTCGTGCTGGTCTCGGGCCGCAAGGCCTACGAAGCCGGCGGGGAGCAGGCAAGATGCGATCCGGATATGGTGGACTCGTTTCTCGGAATCAGGGAGATGTAATGACGGGAATGCCAAGGCGCGTGAGCGCTCAACGCGGGACCACGCTGCGCTGCAGGGGCTGGCGGCAGGAGACGATTCTGCGCCTGCTGGAGAATAACCTCGAAAACGCCGAGAACCCCGATGCGCTGGTGGTGTACATGTCGGTTGCCAAGGCGGCGCGCGACTGGGAATGCTACGAACGAATCGTCGCGGCGCTCGGACGTCTCGAAACGGGACAGACACTGGTGATGCAGTCCGGCAAGCCGATCGGGATTTTCCAGACGCGCAGCGACGGTCCGCTCGTGGTTATGGCGAATGGCAATCTCGTGCCAGCCTGGTCGAGCGACGACCACGTCGACGAGTTCGTAGGCAAGGGCCTCACCATCGTACCGGGCTTCACAGCGGCCGCCTGGCAGTACATCGGCAGCCAAGGCATCGTGCAGGGCACCTACGAAACCTTCATGGCGTGCGCGCGAAAGCACTTCGGGGGATCGATGAAGGGCCGCTGGCTGCTGACTGGCGGTTGTGGCGGTATGGGCGGCGCGCAGCCGCTCGCAGGCGTGATGGCCGGCGCGGCAACACTGGTGGTCGAGGCCGATCCGGCCAAGATCCAGCGCCGCATCGACACCGGCTATTGCCAGCACATGGTGCCCGATCTGGACGCGGCGCTGAAACTCGTGCTGGCAGGCAAGTCGGCCGGCACTCCGATATCGGTCGGGTTGGTCGGCAACTGTGCCGATGTGCTGCCCGAGATCCTGCGCCGCAACCTGCTGCCCGATGTCGTCACCGATCAGACCTCGACCGAGCCAGTCGGCGGCTATATCCCGGCGTCGATCCCGCTCGAGGAAACGCGCCGGCTGTGGATCAATGAACCAGAGAGCGTGAAGCCGCTGGTATACGAAGCGATGCGGATGCACGTCGAAGCCATGTCGGAGTTTCAGCGACGCGGCTCAGTGGTGTTCGAGTATGGCAACAACCTGCGCAACCGCGCCACCGTGGCGGGCGGTGCGAAGCACGCTTTCGAAATACCTTCATTTGTCGATCTATTTCTGCGCCCGTATTTCTGCGAAGGCATCGGGCCGTTCCGCTGGATCGCAGTCTCCGGAGACCCGGCGGACATTCACGCCATCGACGAGCTTGTGCTGCGGGAATTCACCGGCAACGAGCAGGTGCGCTCTTGGATTCGCAAGGCACGGGAGTTCGTCAAGTTCCAGGGATTGCCGGCACGCATCGCTTGGCTCGGGCACGGCGAGCGCAGCCGCCTCGCGGTGCTGGTAAACGGCATGGTGGCGCGCGGCGAGCTGAATGCGCCGATCGCATTCACGCGCGACCACTTGGACGCTGCCTCCGCCGCAATGCCATACCGCGAGACGGAGAACATGCGCGACGGCAGCGACGCGATCGCCGACTGGCCGATCCTCAATGCGTTGCTGAACGGCGCGGCCGGCGCTGACCTCGTCACCGTGCACCAGCTCGGGGACTATGGCCAGAGCGCTGGCGTGACGCTGGTGGCCGACGGCACGGCAGGCGCCGCCGTTCGGCTGCAACGCGTGCTCGATTGCGATACTGGCCTGGGCGTGCTGCGCCTCGCGGACGCGGGCTACGAGACGGCACTGGCGGCGAAGAAGCGCCACGCGCTGGGGCTTTGAATCCGCTGGATCTGTTCCACTGCCGCGTGATTGCCGCGATAAACCTCCATCCATGCACTCGTAGAGAAGCCCCGGGCGGATAAAGTGTGACCTGCACATCGAGTTGCCGCATCCACGCCACTACACGATGAAGACTACGCCCGAGTTCTCGCGCTACAAGGCGCAGTTGACCGAGGAAATCCGCGCGGAGGCGGTGAAGGCGGCCGAGCAGATGGAAGGATGATCAATGCTTCGGCGCCCGCATCCGCCGCGCCGTGCCGCGAGCGACCGGCGCGCGTTGTGCCGCCTTGATGATCCCTTCGGCGGCGCGCAGGATGCGACCGGCGGCGCGGATCGCGGCCGAGCCGTCGGCGGCGGTGTAGGCGTCCGCCGGGACCTGTTCTCCGAGTGCGCCCGGATAGCGCGTCGGGAGGTAGAGCTTGTTGAGGAACAGCGCCTGGTCGCGCAATCGCGCCAGCGGCGCGCGGAACCCGGAGGGAAATGCTTCAAGCAGCACGTCGATCAGATGGGTGCGGGGAAATTCCCGGTCGTGTGCGACGAGGGCCGACTTGAGGATGAACTCGGCGGCCTGCTGCGCATGAAAGCAGGCGGGCGCGTGCTCGCCGAGCGCCTGAAGCTTTCGCGCCACCGTCAACTCGCGCTCCGCCTGGCGGGACCAGACCCGGGCGGTCGCGAGGTTCTTCTCAACGCTCATAGACAACCAGACCCTCGCGCAAGATCTCCCTGAACAAGGGGAGATCGCAGTTGCGTGCCATTTCCTCAGGCGTGTACGCGAGCGCATCCACATACACCGCGCCCCGCGGAATGGCCTTTTGCACGGCGACGCAGCGTCTGAAAAAATCCAGGCGGCTGCGCACGATCACGCAAACATCGAGATCGGATTCCCGCGAAGCGCTGCCGCGGGCATGGGAGCCGAATACGATCACCTTTTCAACCGCATGCGCACTCCGCAGGCTTGGCACGACAACCGCCTTCACCCAGCGCAATGCGGGGGATTCCGTACGCGCGCGGCCGTCGCCGGGCGCGATGGTGCCAGGTTCGGAAATCAGCCAGTTCCGGCCGATCTTGCGGGCGCCCGGGATCCTGCCGGCGGCGATCAACTGGCGAATGCGCTGCTGCGAAACCGCGCGCCGCCGGGCAAATTGCGGCAAGGAGATGAGGTGCTCTGCGGAGAGGTCCACCGGTGGCTTATAGCACGGGCTATTGCGCTATCGCAAGGACCCAGACCAGAGCCCTCTGTGCGAGCCGGCGGTCCCCGATTCGCAGTCACCGCGCCGTTATCCACGCCGGATTTGTGGCGGGCGGCGGGTTCCTGTAGACTTGTCCATCCCGGCACTGCATTCGGTGATGACCAAGTTTGTCTTCGTAACCGGTGGTGTAGTTTCCTCTCTTGGGAAAGGCATCGCTGCCGCTTCTCTCGCCGCAATTCTCGAATCGCGCAGCATCCGCGTCACCAACATCAAGCTGGACCCGTACATCAACGTCGATCCGGGCACCATGAGCCCGTTTCAGCACGGGGAAGTGTTTGTCACCGAAGACGGCGCAGAGACCGACCTGGACCTCGGCCACTACGAGCGTTTCCAGTCCTCGAAGATGCGCCGGCGCAACAATTTCACCACCGGCCAGATCTACGAGAGCGTGATCCGCAAGGAGCGGCGCGGCGACTATCTCGGCGGCACCGTGCAGGTCATCCCGCACATCACTGACGAAATCAAGGCGTACATCAGGAAGGGCGCGGGCGACGCCGACGTGGCGATCGTGGAGATCGGCGGCACGGTCGGCGACATCGAGTCGCTGCCTTTCCTGGAGGCGATCCGGCAGATCGGCCTCGAACTGGGCCGCTCCAACGTGTGCTACATCCACCTCACGCTGGTACCCTATATCGCGAGCGCCGGCGAGATCAAGACCAAGCCGACGCAGCATTCCGTAAAGGAGTTGCGCGAGATCGGCATACAGGCCGACGTGGTGCTGTGCCGCACCGACCGGCCGCTGCCGGAAGACGATCGCCGCAAGATCGCGTTGTTCTGCAACGTGCAGAAGGAGGCGGTGATCTCGGCCTGGGACGTCGACTCGATCTACAAGATCCCGATGATGCTGCACGACCAGATGCTCGATGAGATCGTCTGCCACAAGCTTTCGATCCTCGCACGCGCCGCCGATCTTTCCGCGTGGCGCAAGCTGGTCGAAGCGCAGGAACATCCGTTGCACGAAGCCGACATTGCCTTTGTCGGCAAGTACGTGGACCTGGCCGACTCCTATAAATCGCTCAACGAGGCGCTCACCCACGCCGGGATCCATACGCGCTGCAAGGTGAACATCCACCACATCGATTCCGAGGAGATCGAACGCGACGGCATCGGCGTGCTCGAGAAGATGGACGCGATCCTCGTGCCGGGTGGTTTCGGCAAACGGGGTACGGAAGGCAAGATCAGTGCGATCCGCTTTGCCCGCGAGAGCCGGATCCCGTACCTGGGGATCTGCCTCGGCATGCAGCTCGCCACCATCGAGTTCGCCCGCAACGTTTGCGGCCTGGCCGGCGCCAACAGTACCGAATTCGACCCGGAAACGCCGCACCCGGTCGTTGCGCTGATCACCGAGTGGCTGGACCGCACCGGACGCATCGAGCGCAGAAGCGAGGCCTCTGCCATGGGCGGCACGATGCGCCTTGGAGCGCAGAAGTGCCCGGTGGAAGCGGGCTCGCTCGCCGCCACGGTCTACGGATCCGAGGTGAACGAGCGGCATCGCCACCGCTACGAGGTGAACAACGTCTACGTGCCCCAGCTCGAAGCCAGGGGCTACCGGATCTCTGCCCGGACGCCGACCGAGAATCTGCCGGAAATGATGGAACTGCCCGGCCATCCATGGTTCGTGGGTTGTCAATTCCACCCGGAGTTCACCTCCACACCGCGAGGCGGGCACCCGCTGTTCAGTGCCTTCGTCACGGCGGCCATCAAGCAGCGTTCGCTGGGCAAACGCGCCACCCCGGGCGGTCCGCTTTCGGTCGTCGCGGCATGAACCTCTGCGGGTTCGACGTCGGCCTGGATCGGCCGCTGTTCCTCATCGCGGGTCCCTGCGTGATCGAATCGCGTCAACTGGCGATCGACACCGCAGGCAGGCTCAAGGAAATCTGCGCCGGGCTCGGCGTGCGCTTGATCTACAAGTCCTCTTACGACAAGGCAAACAGGAGTTCAGGAAAATCCTTTCGTGGCCTTGGGATAGATAAAGGATTGAAGATTCTGGATGAAGTTCGCCGGGAGCTTGCTGTTCCGGTCCTGACCGATGTTCATTCGATTGACGAAGTCAAAGCGGCTGCGGTGGTCGCAGACGTCCTTCAGACACCGGCCTTTCTGTGCCGGCAGACCGATTTCATCCGGGCTGCGGCGTGCGCGGGGCGGCCGGTCAACATCAAGAAGGGGCAGTTCCTGTCGCCGCAAGAGATGAAAAATGTCGTCGAAAAGGCGAAGGAAGCGAGTGGCCGCGACAACGTCCTGGTGTGTGAGCGCGGGTTTTCCTTCGGCTACGGCAACCTCGTCGCCGACATGCGTTCGCTCGCGATCCTGCGCCAGACCGGCTGCCCCGTGGTGTTCGATGCCACGCATTCCGTCCAACTGCCGGGTGGACAGGGCACCGCGTCCGGGGGGGAGCGCCAGTTCATTCCCGTGCTCGCGCGTGCCGCGGTCGCCAGCGGCATCGCGGGGCTGTTCATGGAAACGCACCCGAATCCCGAAAAAGCGCTTTCCGACGGGCCGAATGCCTGGCCTCTGGGCATGATGCAGGGCTTGCTCGAGGCCTTGGTCGAACTGGACCGGCTGGTGAAGCGGCGCGAGTTCGCGGAAAATCAGCTTGGGGCAATCGCGGCCCCGGCGCAAACGAAAAAAAGGAAAGGCACATGAGTTCCATCGTCGATGTGGTGGCGCGCGAGATCCTCGATTCGCGCGGCAATCCCACCGTGGAAGCGGACGTATTGCTCGAATCAGGCGTGATGGGCCGCGCAGCGGTGCCCTCGGGTGCCTCTACCGGCAGCAGGGAGGCGATCGAGCTGCGCGACGGCGACGTGCAGCGCTATAACGGCAAAGGCGTCCTGCGCGCGGTCGAAAACGTGAACACGGAGATTTCCGAGGCCATCGTGGGCCTCGACTCCTCCGAGCAGAGCTTCATCGACAAGGCGCTGATCGAACTCGATGGCACCGAGAACAAGTCGCGGCTCGGCGCGAATTCCCTGCTTGCGGTGTCGATGGCGGTGGCGAAGGCGGCGGCCGAGGAATCGGGGCTGCCGCTGTATCGCTATTTCGGTGGTTCTGGCCAGATGCAGATGCCGGTGCCGATGATGAACGTCGTCAATGGCGGGGCGCACGCGAACAACTCGCTCGACCTGCAGGAGTTCATGATCGTGCCGGTCGGCGCAGCGACGTTCCGGGATGCTTTGCGCTGCGGCGCGGAAGTCTTTCACGCGCTGAAGAAGCTTCTCGATGCCGAGGGAATGTCAACCACGGTCGGTGATGAGGGCGGATTTGCACCCAGCCTGGACACGCACGCGGCAGCGATCGAGCTGGTCCTGCGGGCCGTGGACAAGGCGGGATACACGGCGGGGCAGGACGTGATGCTCGCTCTCGATTGCGCCGCCTCCGAGTTCTACAAGGACGGGCACTACCAGTTGTCCGGCGAAAGGCTCACGCTGACCTCGGCGGGTTTCTGCGACTATCTGGCGGCCTGGGAGGAGCGCTATCCGATCATTTCGATCGAGGACGGCATGGCAGAGAGCGATTGGGAGGGCTGGAAGCTGCTTACGGCACGGCTGGGCAGGAAGGTTCAATTGGTCGGCGACGACGTCTTCGTCACCAACACCCGCCTGCTGCGCGAGGGCGTGCAGCAGGGCATCGCGAACTCGATCCTGATCAAGGTCAACCAGATCGGCACCCTCACCGAAACCTTTGCCGCCATCGAACTGGCCAAACGCTCCGGGTATACAGCCGTGATTTCGCACCGCTCCGGCGAGACCGAGGACACCACGATTGCGGACATCGCGGTCGGGTGCAATGCGCTTCAGATCAAGACCGGGTCGGTATCGCGCTCCGATCGCGTCGCCAAGTACAATCAACTGCTGCGCATCGAGGAAGACCTCGGCGACACGGCAAGCTACCCGGGGCGCGACGCGTATTTCCAGTTGAGGTAATCGGGCCGAGGTCCGGCGCGCATGAAGCTCCTTGCAGGCATCCTCGGGGCGCTGATCGTACTGATCCAGTACCCCCTCTGGCTTGGCAAGGGAGGCTGGCTGCGCGCCTGGGATGCCGACCGCAAGATCGCCGCGCAGCGCGAGTCCAACGAACGTCTGGTGCAACGCAATGCCGCTGTCGCGGCGGATGTGCACGACCTCAAACAGGGGATCGACGCGATCGAGGAGCGCGCGCGCTACGAACTGGGAATGGTCCGCGGCGACGAGGTATTCTTTCAGTTCGTCGAGCCGGAAAAAAAGGACAGCCCGTGAAGCTCACGCCTGCGCAACTCGCCCAGTTCGAGCGCGACGGATACCTGTTCTTTCCTGCGCTTTTCAGCCGCGCCGAAACCGAGTTGTTGCGCGCCGAGGTGCCGCGCATTTACGCCGAGTTCCGGCCTGAGATCGTGCGCGAGAAAGACGGCCTGACCCCGCGCACCAGTTTCGCCGCGCATACCTACAACGCGCAGTTCGCCAGGCTTGCCCGCCATCCGCGCCTCATCGTACCGGTAGAGCAGGTGTTCGGCGAGAAGCTCTACATGCACCAGTTCAAGATCAACGGCAAGATGGCGTTCGACGGTGATGTCTGGCAGTGGCACCAGGATTTCGGTACCTGGCACCGCGACGACGAAATGCCGGAGCCGCGCGCCATGAACATCGCCCTGTTTCTCGACGAAGTGAACGAGTTCAACGGGCCGCTGATGTTCATTCCCGGTTCTCACAGGGGCGGCGTGATCGATGCCGGGCACGACACGGCGACCACCAGCTATCCGCTCTGGACCATCGATCACGCGACCATCGCGCGGCTGGTGGAGCGCAGCTGCATGGTCTCGCCGAAGGGCGGGCCGGGCTGCGTGATCATGTTTCATGCCAACATGGTGCACGGCTCGGGGAGCAACATGAGTCCTTGGAACCGGAACATCGTCTACCTGTCGCTGTGCGCGGTATCCAACCACATCCGCCGCTTCAAGCGCCCGGAGTACATCGCGCACCGCGATTTCACGCCGCTCGAAGCGCTGCCCGACGACTGCCTGTCGGCGCAGCAGGCGGCGTGACGTGAATCTGCACAAGCTGCTGCTAGAACGCGAAGCGCAGGGCAGGCCGCTGCGCGTCGGCCTGATCGGCGCGGGAAAATTCGCCGCGATGTACCTCGCTCAGGTGCCGAGGACGCCCGGTGTGCACCTTGCGGGCATCGCGGACCTCTCGCCGCAGAACGCGCGCTCCAACCTGGACCGGGTTGGATGGCAGCAGGAGTCCTGTTCCGCGCGCTCACTCGATCAAGCCCTCAAGCAGCGATCCACCTGGCTGGGCGAGGACTGGGAGGCGCTCGTAGCGCATCCGGAAATCGAGATCGTCATCGAAGCCACCGGCAATCCGGTCGCTGCCGTGGATCACGTGCTCGCCGCGTTCCGCAATGGCAAGCATGTAGTCATGGTGACGGTAGAAGCCGACGCGCTTTGCGGGCCGCTGCTCGCGCGCCGCGCGGCGCAGGCCGGGGTGGTCTACAGCCTTGCCTACGGCGACCAGCCGGCGCTGATCTGCGATCTCGTCGATTGGGCGCGGGCGGCGGGCTTCCCGGTGGTCGCCGCGGGTCGCGGGCACAAGTGGCTGCCGCATTTTGCACAGTCCACACCCGAGACGGTCTGGGGCTACTACGGCCTCACGCCCGAACAGGCGAAGACCGGCGGGCTCAACGCGAAGATGTTCAACTCGTTCCTGGACGGCTCGAAGCCCTCGATCGAGAGTACTGCCGTGTGCAATGCGACCGGTCTGACCGCTCCGCCCGACGGGTTGACGTTTCCGCCCGCGTCGGTGGACGACATCCCGTTCGTGTGCCGGCCCATCGGCGAAGGCGGTGTACTGCACCAGAAAGGCGAGATCGTGGTGATCTCCTCGCTGGAACCCGACGGTCGCGCGATTCCCTACGACATCCGCTTCGGCGTGTTCGTCGTGTTCGAAGGCGAGACGGAGTACATCCGCAATTGCTTCAGGGAGTACATGGTTCGCACCGATCCGAGCGGGCGCTACGCGTGCCTCTACAAGCGCTGGCACCTGATTGGCCTGGAAGCCGGCATATCGGTCGCGTCGGTGGGCCTGCGCCGTGAGCCGACCGGCTGCGCCACCGGGTGGCGCGCTGACGTGATTGCTACCGCAAAGCGCGACTTGAAGGCGGGCGAGGTGCTCGACGGCGAAGGCGGCTATACGGTGTGGGGAAAACTTCTTACAGCGCAGAAATCGGTTGCCTTCGGCGGATTGCCGCTCGGGCTCGCGCACAACGTGAAGCTGCTCGCGCCGGTCGCGGCGGGACAGCCGGTTCGATGGGCCGACGTGGCCTGCGATGAAACCGTGACCGCCGTGCGGGTGCGGAGAGAGATGGAGAGGGAATTCAGCATGTTCTAGAGCCTGAGCGGCGTTACGCGTGACCGCGGCGCGCTGGACTGTCGAAAATGACTTTCAGATCGCAATCCGTGTGGCACATGTGATCGTAGAGCCACCGCTTCAGAAAATTCAGGGTCTTGAGACTGATATTTTCGTGCTGACGGAACAGCGAATCGCGCAGGTCAACCACCGACTGCAACAGGATCTGGTGCGCTTCGCGGTGGGTTTCGTAACCGGCGAAGCGAGCGGCGCGCATCATCGCCTCTTCCGTGCGGAAATGTTCATCGACCAGGCGCACCAGTTCATCGAGCAGCGCATTCTCGGCAGATCCCGTACGATGTGCAGATGCGGCCTGGTGAAGGCTGTTCAGTATTTCCACGATGCGACGGTGCTGGGCGTCAATCCCGGGATGCCCGAGTTCGAGTTCCTCCGTCCATTCGATGTGCTGCACCCGTGCTCCTTCAGATCCCCCGCTCCTTGAATACCTCGCGCGCAATGCGGAACGCTTCGACTGCTGCGGGAACGCCGCAGTAGATCGCCGCCTGCAGGAACACCTCGCGGATGTCTTCCTTGGTAAGCCCGTTGTTGAGCGCGCCGTTGATATGCAGGCGCAGTTCGGGGCCGCGGTTCAGAGCGCTCAGCATGGCGAGGTTGAGCATCGAGCGCGCCTTGTGATTGAGCCCCGGACGGTTCCAGATGTCATTCCAGCAATAGGTGTTGAGCAACTCCTGGAACGGGCGGTTGAAATCGTCCTGTGCGGCGATCGACTTGTCGACGTACTCGGCCCCGAGTACCGTTCGCCGCGTCTTGAGCCCGGCGTCATAACGTACCTTCTGGCTGCGCTTGTCCATCGATGTTCCTTTCAGACGAGGTGTTCGTAACGAATGTCCGCGCGGCGCAGCGCGCCGTCGAACGCCATGCCGCCGGGGCGGGGCGCCGTGCGGAACGCTTCCACGCGCGCCGGTGTGGCATCCAGCACTCGCTGCGTGACCGGCAGATTTTCTCCCCGCATCGAGTCGGTCGCCACCTGGATTTCGCACGCGCGCTGCAAGGTCCAGTAGGTCGAGAATGCTTCGGGCACACTGGGGCAGGCAACGAGCAGTCCGTGGTTGCGCAGTATCAGCACCGGCTTGCCGCCGAGGCTCTTCACGAGCAGGGGCTGTTCGCCGATATCCGTGGTGACGCCTTCAAAGTCGTGGTAGGCGATCCGGCCGTCGAGCTGGGCGCTGTAGAAGTTGTCAAAACGCAAGCCGTCCTTCTTGCACGACACCGCGGCGCCGGCGGTGGTGTGGGTGTGGATGATGCAATGTGCGTCTTCGCGCGCGGCGTGGATCGCGCTGTGGATCACGAAACCCGCCCGGTTGACCGGAAACCTGGAGCCGTCCACCGGCTCACCGCCGAGGTTCACCTTCACCAGATTCGAGGCGGTGATCTCCGTATACCAGAGGCCATAAGGATTGATCAGGTAATGCCGTTCCGGACCGGGCACGCGAAGCGTGATGTGGTTGTAGATCAGCTCGGTCCAGCCCATCCAGTCGAACAGACGGTAGCAGGCGGCCAGTTCCAGCCGGAGCTGCCACTCCTCGGCGCTCATGTCTTCGGGTTTGAGCCGCTGCAGTTTTTCACTCAGGTCCATGCGCATCTCCTCCTTGCCGGGGAGTTTACCCGCAAAGGCGGTGCCGGATTCCGCGCCGTTGCGAACCCCGCGGCAGAGGTACAATCACGGCACGCGCGCCGCGGGGTCTTGCAAGCGGCCTGCACGCATCCATTGGGGAATTACAGAGTGTCCACGATTCGCCGTGTTCTTCTGATTTTCGGCGCGATTGCGGCCACGACTTCCTCTGCACAGCCGCCCGACGATGCCAACGCCCGCTACCGGGCGCACGTCGTGGAGTCGTTCAGGGGGAACTGCGTCAACCGGATCCTCGAAAAGCCCCTGCTGCAGCAGATCGCCGACAAACGCGGCTTTACGGTCGGCGAAATATGCGACTGCGTCAAGTCCGAGGCGGCCAGCCTGCTCACCGACCAGATGCTGGTCGCTATTTCAATGGACGTCACGATGGCCCCCAGCGTCACGGCGGCGGAATCCTCGGAGGGCGCGAAGAAGCTCCAGGGCGTGAACCATGAGGCCACCGACGCCTGCGTGAAGAAGTTTTTCCAGTAGCGAGAAAGCGCGGAAGTACGCCGCGAGCGCGCATCGGATGCGCGGGCACGCCCCGCACTTTGCCGTCGGTGAGTTCGCCTGAACAGGCTGCAGTTCGTCGGCCTGTTTCCGCGTTGAAAGACTTATCTCCCTGTACCATTGTGTGTGACAGGACTGGTTCGTGCTGGACAACGGCGCGGGCTTCGATATGCGCTACGCGGACAAACTGTTCGCGCCGTTCCAGCGCCTGCACGGGGAGTCGGAGTTCGAGGGCACCAGTATCGGACTCGCCACAGTGAAGCGAATCGTAACGCGCCACGGGGGGCGCTTATGGGCAGAGTCGGCACCTGGCGAGGGCGCGACGTTCTATGTCGGCTGAGCAGGCGGGCTTGAGGGGAAGCAGGATGTTACGCATCGGGGTCGACCTGGGCGGCAGCAAGATCGAGATCGCGGCTCTCGACGAGCACCGGCAGATACGCCACCGCCGCCGCGTCGCGACGCCGGCGGGCGACTACGAGGCGACGCTCGCGATGATCGCGGCACTGGTGCGCGAGGCCGGGCGCGAACTTGGCGAGCAAGCGAGCGTCGGGGTCGCGATGCCCGGTGCGCTATCGCCGGAGACCGGGATATTGCGCAATTCCAATTCCACCTGCCTCAACGGGCGCCCGTTCAGGCAGGACCTGGAGCGCGTGCTTGGCAGCCCGGTGCGCGTTGCGAACGACGCGAACTGCTTCGCGCTGTCGGAGGCCGTGGATGGCGCGGCTGCCGGGGCCGGCGTGGTGTTCGGCGTGATCCTCGGAACGGGGGTCGGCGGCGGGGTGGTAGTGAATCGGAACGTGCTGACCGGTGCCAACGCGATTGCCGGCGAGTGGGGGCACAATCCATTGCCCGCGATGAGCGATGGGGAGCGACCCGGGCCGGCGTGCTACTGCGGCCGGCGCGGATGCATCGAGACGTTCCTCTCGGGCCCGGGCCTGACCGAGGACCATCGCCGCGCGAATGGTATCGAAATCAGCGCGCGGGAAATCGCGGCCGACGCTGCCCGTGGCGACGCGGCTTGCGAGGCCACACTCGCGCGCTACGAGGAGCGCCTCGCGCGTTCGCTGGCCGGCGTGATCAATCTGCTCGACCCGGATGTGATCGTGCTTGGCGGGGGACTTTCGAACGTCGAGCGGCAGTATCGGAGCGTTCCGGCGCTCTGGCGCAGGCATGTGTTTTCCGACGTCGTCAGAACGCGCCTGACAAAGAACGTTCACGGTGACTCGAGCGGCGTGCGCGGCGCCGCGTGGCTTTGGCAATCCCCGCTCAGCGCAGATTCGGCCAGCTGAGGAGTGCCTCGGAAATCGCCTGGATCGCTCCGGGCAGCGTCGGGCCAAGGGTGAGCGCGCCAATCAGCAGCGTCGCCGGAAAACCCACCGCGAACAGGTTGAGCTGCGGCGCGGTGCGCGAAAGCACGCCGAGCGCGAGGTTGGCGAGCATCAGCGCTGCAAGGGCGGGCAGCGCAATCGACAGCGCGAGCCGGAACATGTCCGCGCCTGCCGTCGCCACCGCGTTGAGTCCGAGTCCTGCCCCGAGCGGCGCATCGATCGGCAACACCCGGAACGACTCCATCACCCCGCCGATCACGAGCAGGTGCATGTCCAGCGCGAGGAAGAGTAGGCCTGCAATGGCCGAGAACAGGCTTCCCACCAGGGGGCTCTGGGTGGAGTTCTGCGGATCGACGAAGAAGGCGAATCCGAGGCCCATCTGCATACCGACCGCGTCTCCGGCAAATTCGGCCGCGGCGAACACCAGTTGCAGGAGCAGACCAAGCGCCACTCCGACCAGCATTTCGCGCACGGCGTAGGCCAGCGCGTGCGGCGAGTCCAGCGGGACGGTCGAGTTGACGACGCTGGAGGCGACGAACGAGAGGATCAGCGCGATAGAAACCCGCACGCGGATCGGGATCGCCGAATGACCCAGGACCGGTGCCGCGAAGATCGTCGCGAGAATGCGGATGAACGGAAACAGCAGTGCGCCGGCGGCGGCGTGCAATTGCGCTGAGGTAAATTCGACCATGCGCGCCGGCCCGGAGGGCGATCACCCGATCAGGCCGGGAATCTCGCTGAACAGGCGCGTGACGTAATCGGTGAGCAGCGCGAGCATCCAGGGTCCGGCAAGCGCGAGGGCCACGAACACCGCGAGAAGCTTGGGAATGAACGCCAGCGTCATCTCGTTGATCTGCGTGGCCGCCTGCAGGATGCTGACCACGAGTCCCGTGACCAGCGCCGCGCCCAGCGCGGGGGTCGATACGAGCAGCATCACCTCGAGCGCGCGCAGCAATATGGCGAGCACGCCTTCGGCACTGTTCATGTGCCGAAACTCGCGACCAGCGAGCCGAGCAGCAGGTTCCAGCCGTCGACCAGGACGAACAGCATCAGCTTGAACGGCATGGAGATGAGCATCGGCGACACCATCATCATCCCCATCGAAGTCAGCACGCTCGCCACGATCATGTCGATCACGAGGAACGGGATAAATACCAGGAACCCGATCTGGAATGCCGTCTTGAGTTCACTGGTGACGAATGCGGGCACCAGCACGCGCATCGGCGCGGTTTCGGGCCTGAGCGGCGCCTCGCTGCGTCCGAGCCGCGCGAACAGCGCCAGGTCCGCATCGCGCGTCTGGCGCAGCATGAACGTGCGCAGCGGCGCTTCGGCGCGCTCGAGCGCCTGGTTGAAGTTGATCCGGTTTTCGGTGAATGGCTGGTACGCATCGGCGTAGACGCGGTCGATGGTCGGGCCCATCACCACCATCGTGAGGAACAGCGACAACCCGACCAGCACCTGGTTCGGGGGGGAACTCTGCGTGCCGAGCGCGTGGCGCAACAGCGAGAGCACGATCACGATGCGTGTGAACCCGGTCATCAGCAACACCAGCGCGGGCACGAACGCGAGCGCCGAGAGCGTCAGCAGGGTCTGTACGGGCAGGGTATACACCTGTCCCCCGCCCGGCGCAGGCGCGCTCGTGAACGCGGTCAGGTCGACCGCGAGGGCGAGCGCGGGCAGGGTGCAGCCCAGCGCCGCGATGCACAGGCGGATCACGTCAGCGCGTCGCATGTTTCTCGGTCACTTTCTTGAGCCACTCGGCAAACGGCCGCTGCGGTTCCTGGGGGGCGGAATCGTCCTTGGCGAGCGTGTGGATCGCATTTACGCGACCGGGGGCCACGCCGAGCACGAGCCAGGACTCCCCCGCCTCGACGATCACGACGCGTTCGCGCGGACCCACGTGCACCGAGGCAATTACACGCAGCAGCGGGGAGTTGGCAAACCGCTGGCGCGAGACACGCGCCACCAGCCAGGTGCCGCCCGCGGCAAGCAGCGCGACGACAAGCATCGCCAGCGTCGCCGGCCAAACGCCCGGGCCCGCGGACGCCGTCGTGGCATCGGCCGCGGTTGCGGCTGTGCCGGCGAACAACAGCAGGGGCGGCAATGCAAGTTTCATCGGTTGAGTTTGCGCAGGCGTTCCGAGGGCGTGATGATGTCGGTGAGCCGGATGCCGAACTTGTCGTTCACCACGACCACTTCCCCCTGCGCGATCAGGCAGCCGTTCACAAGCACGTCCATCGGCTCGCCCGCAAGGCCTTCCAGTTCGACCACGCTGCCCTGCGCAAGTTGCAGGATGTGGCGGATCGGGATCTTGGTGCGTCCCAGTTCGACGGTGAGCAATACCGGAATGTCCAGGATCATGTCGATGTCGTGGGCGGCCGAGGCGCCTTCGCCCGAGGGCGCGAGCTTCTCGAATACCGGCTTTGCCGGTGCCGCGGGCGGCGACGCGCCGGCCTGCTCCGCCATGGCGGCGGACCAGTCGTCGTTTTCGAGCACTTGATTGGATTCAGGCGGCATCCTAGTCTCCGAGATCGTTGTCCCTGGAAGGAATCGAGAGCACGCGCTCGATCTTCAGGGCATACTGATTATCGCGCGTTCCGTAGCGGCATTCGAATATCGGCACGCCCTCGACCTGCGCGGTCACCGTTTCCGGCAGATCGAAACCGATCACGTCTCCGGCCTGCATGCCGAGAAGTTCGCGCACGCGCAGCGGGATATCGACGAGGTTGGCGGCGATCTCCACGTCCGCCAGCTGAACCTGTCTGGAAAGCATCTTCGTCCAGCGACGGTCCGGCTCCTGCTGGTCGCCCTGCACGCTGCTGCATAGCGCGTCGCGCACCGGCTCGAGGCTCGAATACGGGATGCAAAGGTTCAATTCGCCGCCGCCCGAGCCGATCTCGATGCTGAAGGTGGTCACGACGACGATCTCGTTCGGCGTCGCGATGCTGGCGAACTGCGTGTGCATCTCCGAGCGGAGGTACTCGAAATTGATCTGATGCACCGGTCGCCAGGACTTGCCGTATTCCTGCAGCACCACGGCCAGCATGCGCTGGATGATGCGCTGCTCGGTCAGCGTGAAGTCGCGTCCCTCGACGCGCGTATGAAACCGCCCGTCGCCGCCAAACAGATTGTCGACCACGGTGAACACCAGGCTCGGGTCGAACACGAACAGCGCGTTGCCGCGCAACGGTCTCAGCTGCACGATATTCAGGTTGGTCGGCACGACGAGGTTGCGCACGAACTCGCTGTACTTGATCACGCGGACCGGCCCGACCGAAATCTCCGGATTGCGGCGCATGAAGTTGAACAGGCCGATGCGCATCAGGCGCGCAAAACGGTCGTTGATGATCTCGAGGATGGGCATGCGCCCGCGCACGATGCGCTCCTGGCGGGCAAGATCGTAGGAGCGCACGCCGTCGGTCGGTGGCGCCTCGGCCGGCGCATCGGCCTCGCCGGTGACGCCTTTGAGCAACGCGTCGACTTCGTCCTGCGAGAGGAATTCCTGGCTCACGGCGTCACTGGATGATGAACTGGGCGAAATGGACCTGCTCGACGCCCTTGTCCGCAGCGTCGGAATCGAGCGGCCTGCGCGCCGACACGAGAATCTCGCGGGCCAGCTTGTTCTTGGCATCCGCGCCCTGCAGCTCGGCGCTCGTCTTGCTCGACAAGAGCAGCAGGATCTGGCTGCGGATGATCGGCAACTTCTGCTTGATTCCGTCGGCACCGTTGCTGTCGTTGGCTTCGAGTACCAGCGACAGCTGCAGAAAGCGCTCGCGGTCGGGATCCTGAAGGTTCACGGTGAACGGCTCCAGCGGCACGAACATCTGCTTCTTCCTGTCGGCCGATGCCGGACCGGATTTCTTCTCGAACGCGAACGCCGGGTGGTTGCGCAGGCCCCCGAACCAGGCGCCCGCGGTGGTTACCGTGGTGAGCAAGCCCACCAGCAGGATCACGAGCAGTTTTGATTTGTGCTTGCCCACCGGCGGTGCGGGCGGCGCCGCCTCCGCTGCCGCTGCGCGCACGGCACCGGCCGCGGCCTTGCTGCTTTCTACTTTCCTCTGCATATTCCGCCTCGTCGGTCTCTGTTTGCATTGCCAGCGTTTCGATTATCCCGGGCGCGCCCGCGTCCCAAGGGGGGAACACGGCTGAAAAACCGACGGTGATCGCAGTTTCATGCGTACATGTCGAGCAGTCCGGCACGCTGCGGGCGTGCCGCGACATCGCGCGTGAGCGCGGATTCGGCGCCGAGCGACTCGCGGCTTTCGCGCTCGGTACGCGTCTCTCCCTGCCGGGCGAAGTGTTCTTCGGAAACGGCCGACTCGCCCAGCGAGAGTCCGCTCTCGGCAAGTGCGTCGTGCAAGGCCGGCAGCGCTGCCTCCAGCGCCTGGCGCGTTTCCTGCGCCGGCGCGCTCAGAACAACCGAAGCGATGCCGTCCTCGACGCTGATGCGCACGTGCACGGGCCCGAGTTCCGGCGGCGTCACCCGGATGTCGGCGGACGCCGTACCGCCCTGTGCGAGAACGATGACCTGATTCGAAAGCTGCTCTCCCCAACGCGCGGAACCGATCGGCGCGTCGAGCTGCGGGCTTTGCGGCGCCTGCTGGACCGCCTCCCGAATCTGGGATTGCGGATGGGCGGAAGCCGCGACGATCGGGGCGGGCTCGCGCTGTTCCGCGGTGCGCGAGTAATCGAGTAGCGCGTCGGTTTCGCCGGCTGGCCGGAGTTGGCGCATTCCCGCAGCTTCGGCCTCGCTGCCGGGTGCGCGCAGTGAATCACGCACCTCGAAATCGGATGCCTGGGGGCGGCCTCGTTCATCGGGCTTTCCGCTTGCCGGCGGCTCGGTGTGCAGCGCGGCCGTCGGATTCGCCGGCTTGGCTTCGCGCGCGCTCGTAACGCTGCCTCCCGCCGCTGGACTTGGCGGAAGCAATGGAATCGCCGCGGTTATCGCCTGCCCGTTGGCATTCCCGGCGACGTCCTGTGTCGCGAGGGCGACGGGTGCAACCGGCGCGGCGGCGGCGACCGGGACGGCCGGCGCGGCGGGCGCAGCGGGCGCGGCAGCATCCATGCCGTCATGCGCTGTCTTCTCCGGTGTGACGCTGCCATTCCCCGCAACGTCGCGCTGGCCGGCGACGAGGGCGACAAGTCCGGGCGGGAGCGCGGTTGCGGGATCAGCGGGGTCGGCAGCTTTCGCCGTGGAGGCGGCGAGCGGCGCATGTTTCGTCGCCGCAACCGGCCCGGATGCAGTGCCGCCCGCGGCAATGGCACGCTGCCCGGCGAGCACTGCGGCGAATTGCGCGGGTGCGGTCCCGGCATCGTCCCGACCACCAGGAGTCGGGGCGCTCGCAGCGTACGGCGCGGGTTTGACGGCGGCGAGGTTCTGCAGCGTGATCATGGTTTGTCGGCTCCCTGTTGGACGACGTCAGCTGTCTTCGCCTGCGCGCGCGGTCGCGATGCGGCTGGCATGCTCGTCGGTCTGCCGCTGTTCAGCGCGGTGCATCAACTGCTTGGCCGCAACGCCGCGCCGGTCGTTCAGGCGCGCGTAACCCTTGAGCCGCGCTTCCTTGCTCGTCCACAGCGCCCTGCGCTCGGCCAGCACTTCGGAATGATTGCTCGCCGCCTGCTGTTGCTGGCGGATGGCGAGTTCGAGCTTCTCGAGAAACAGGCGGAAGCTGCGCAGCTGGTCCGCGGCGACCCCGCGGCAGATGATGTCGCCGAGATGCGAGGCGTACTCGTTGCGGTAGTTCACCAGCAGCGACAGGCGCTCCTCGACGGCACGCGCCTGGGCCAGTTACGAGGCGAAACGCGACAACGCGTCGTCGCGTTGTCCCCGTGCGAATTCGATCAGGCTTTCGAGTGCTGTGGTCTGTTTCATGTGGCTCGCTCTCAGACGCGCGAAACGGTGCCGGCGAGCAGGGTGGCCAGGCGTGCGTTGCTGTCCGCGATCGAGGCGCGTTCGCGCATGTCCTGCTGGAGGAATGACTCCATCACCGGGTAGAGGCTGACCGCCTCGTCCAGCGTCGAGTCGTTGCCCGGGGTATAGGCGCCGACCATGATCAGGTCCAGGTTGCGCTCGTAGCGCGAATACAGGGTCTTGAAGCGGCGCGCGCGCAGAGCCGCATCGGAATCGACCAGCGCCGGCATCGCGCGGGATATCGAGGCTTCGACGTCGATCGCCGGATAGTGGCCCTGGTCGGCGAGCGAGCGCGAGAGAACGATATGCCCGTCGAGGATGGCGCGCGCCGCATCGGCAATCGGATCTTGCATGTCGTCGCCTTCGGTGAGGACCGTGTAGAACGCGGTAATCGACCCGCCGCCGACATCTGAGTTGCCCGCTCGCTCCACCAGCAGCGGCAATTTTGCGAATACCGAAGGCGGATAACCCTTGGTGGCTGGCGGCTCGCCGATCGCCAGCGCGATCTCGCGTTGCGCCATCGCGAAGCGGGTGAGCGAATCCATCAACAGCAGCACCTGGCGGCCGGCCGCGCGGAAATGTTCTGCAAGCGTTGCCGCGTAGGCCGCGCCCTGCAGGCGCAGCAGCGCCGGGGAATCGGCCGGCGCGGCGACCACCACCGACCGGGCAAGTCCGATCGGCCCGAGGATTTCCTCGACGAATTCCTTCACTTCGCGGCCGCGCTCGCCGATCAGGCCGACGACGATGACGTCCGCGCTCGTGTAGCGCGCCATCATGCCGAGCAGCACGCTCTTGCCGATGCCGCTGCCGGCAAACAGCCCCAGCCGCTGGCCGCGGCCGACCGTGACCAGTGCGTTGATTGCCCGCACACCGACGTCGAGCGGTACGCGGATCGGCCCGCGGTCGATCGGATTGATGGGACGGCTTGCGAGCGGCGCGGTGCGCTCGCTCACCAGCGCGCCAAGCTTGTCCAGCGGACGGCCGGCCGCGTCGACCACGCGGCCAAGCAGCGCATCGCCGACCGGAAGATGGCGCGTGCGATCCTCCATCCGTCGCCACGGGTGCGCGCTGGCGTTCATCGATGGGGCCGAACACGCAGGGTGTTCAAAACTCACGGTGGCGCCGGGGCGCAGGCCCACCACTTCGCTGGTGGGCATCAGAAACAGCCGGTCTCCGGAAAAACCGACCACCTCCGCCTCGACGCGCATCGCCTCGGGACCATTCACGGTGCAGGTACTGCCCACCGGCAGGCGCAGGCCGACCGCCTCCATCACCAGTCCGGCGACGCGGGTGAGCCGCCCGGTGATTTCCAGCGGTTCGACACCGACGAGGTGTTCGCCGCAACTCTCGAGAAAGCGCTCGAGGCGCTGCGTGGTGGTTTCAGCCATCGGACCAGGCCGTGTCCTTGCCGAGCACCGCGAGCACGCGCCGCCAGCGCGCCGGCAGGGTGGCATCAACCTCGCAATTCATCGCGACGATCCGGCAGCCTCCCGGTTCGATACGATGGTCTTCGACGATGCCGAGGCCCGTGAGCTGGAGTTCGTTGCCGATGCGCGCGCGTATCAGTTCCACGTCGGCAGGGTTGAGCAGCAGTTGGGGGCGCTGAGCCTGGTCGGGCAGGCATTGCATCGCCTCGCGCACGACGGGCAGCAGCGCTTCGCGGCGCGCCTTGAGGTCCGTGCGCAGCATCTGACGCGCAATATCGAGCGCGAGGTCGAGCAGCCGGTCGGCGAGGGTTTCCTCGAGGGCGGCAGTCGCCTGCTCGAATTGTGCAGCAATCGATGCAAGACGGACCGCATCGGACCGCGCTTGCGCCAGCCCGGCGGCATAGCCCTGGCGAAATCCTTCCTTGCGCGCAGCGACCTGTACAACCACGGCTTCCTCCGTCACGTCGGCGCGCCGCTCGCCAGCGCGCCGCTCGAGCTTGCCCTCGCTGAGCGTGGAGAGCTCGAAGCGCCGCCAGGCGCCTGAATTTCCGCGCGGAACGTAGCGCTCGTTCACGCTGAGCCCGCCGCTGGAAATCTACACATAGGCCTCGTCCCCCGAGCCGCCCAGCGCAATCTGGCCTTCTTCCGACAGGCGCCGCACGATCTTGAGGATTTCCTTTTGCTCGGCCTCGACTTCCGACACCTTGACCGGGCCCTTCGATTCCAGGTCGTCGCGCAGCATCTCCGCCGCGCGCTGCGACATGTTGGCGAAGACCTTCTCCTTCAGCGCGTCGCTCGTGCCCTTCAGTGCGACCACCAGGGATTCGGACTGGACCTCGCGCAGCACCAGCTGTATGCCCTTGTCGTCGATCTCGACGAGGTCGTCGAACACGAACATTTCGTCGAGGATCTTCTGCGCGAGTTCGGCGTCGAACTCCCTTACGGCCTCGATCACCGCGGTCTCCTGCGTGGTGCCGAGAAAATTGAGCATCTCGGCCGCCGCACGAACGCCTCCGAGAGCGGACTTCTTCATGTTGTCGCTGCCGCTCAGGACTTTGCCGAGGACCTCGTTGAGCTCCCTGAGCGCGCTCGGCTGGATGCCGTCCATGGTCGCTACGCGCAGCACCACGTCGTGGCGCAAGCGGTCCGGAAGCTCGTTCAGGATGGCCGCCGCGTGATCGTTTTCCAGATGCACCATGATCGACGCGATGATCTGCGGGTGCTCGCTGCGGATCAGGTCCGCAACCAATGCCGGGTCCATCCACTTGAGTCTTTCGATCCCGTTCGTATCGCTGCTTTGCATGATGCGATCGAGGATGAACTTCGCCTTGTCGTCCCCGAGCGCGCGCGTCAGTACCGCGCGGACGTACTCCGGAGAATCGCCGCCCAGCGATGCGTGCTGTGTCGCTTCAGAATCGAACTTGTCGAGCACCTCGGCGACGCGATCGCGCGTGACCCGGTCGATCTTGGACATCGCCTCGCCGAGCTTCTGCACTTCCTTGGGGGCGAGGTACTTGAATACCTCCGCGGCCTCTTCCTCGCCGATGGATCGAAGCAGGATCGCGGCTTCGGCGATGCCCTGGTCACTCATTTCCGGATACCCAGCCCTTGACCAAGTTGGCGACCATCTTAGGATCCTGGCGCGCGAGCTGGCGCACGGCGCTCAGCTGGTCGGCGTGGCGCACCGAGTCGTGTTCGAGCGCGATGGATTCGGCTACCGGCTCGGGCGCGGGCGGCAGGGTCGACAGGTGCCGCAGCAACGGCCGCAATACCCCGAGCACGATGTACAGCGCGAGCCCGAGTGCCAGCAGATGCTTGCCGATCTCCTTGGCATACGCGAGCGTGTCGGGCTGTTGCCACAGCGGCGTCTCGGGCGCGGCTTCCATCACCTCGACATTGAACGCCGCGTTCACGAGGTTGAGCGTGTCGCCGCGCGCCTCCGAAAAACCGATGGCCTCCCTGGCAAGCGCCGTGATCTGCTTCATCTCGCCATCGGACAGAGGCGTCGTCGAGGCCTTGCCGTCCTTGGCCGTGCCCTTGCGGTGGTTCACCACCACGGCGACCGATAGTCGTTTCACTGTACCGACGGGCTGGCGCGTGTGCCGCACGGTGCGATCGAGCTCGTACTGCACGGTCTGGTCCTTGCGTGTCGCACTTCCGGAAGCCGCGCCGGCGGCGTGGGAGGCTTGGTTGGAGATTGCCCCCGGCACGCCTGGCGCCGAGCCGCCCGAGGGCTGGTTCGACTCGCTCGTCTGCTGGCTGCGGACCGCCGCTTCCGCGGCTTCCTTGTTCGGGCGGTAGGATTCCGCCGTGGATTCGGTGGCGCTGAAGTCGATCTCCGCGGTGACCTGGGCGCGCACGTTCGAACGTCCCACCAGGGGCTCGAGCATATCGATGATGCGCCGGATGTAATTCGCCTCGATCTGCTGCATGTGCGCGAGCTGGCCCGGATCGAGGTTCATCGCCGAGCCGTCGCTCGCGGCGCTGAGCAGGGCGCCGCTCTGATCGATCACGCTGACGCTGCGCGGCGATAGTTCGGGCACGCTGGCGGCGACCAGGTGCACGATGCCGGCGACCTGACCGCGCTCGAGCGTCTTGCCGGGATAGAGATTGACCAGCACCGACGCGGAGGCCTTCGACTGCTCGCGCAGGAAGGCGCTCGGCTTGGGTACCGCGAGGTGAACGCGCGCGGACTGGACGGCCGCCAGGGACTGGACCGAACGCGCAAGCTCGCCTTCGAGAGCGCGCTGATAGGCGACCTGTTCCTGGAACTGGGTGGCGCCGAGCTTCTGGTTCTCCATCAACTCGAAGCCGAGGTTGCCGCCCTTGGGCAGGCCCTGCGAGGCGAGCTTGAGGCGCGCTTCGTGCACCGACTCGGCCGGCACCAGAATCGCGTTGCCGCCTTCGTTGAAACGGTAGGGGACATTCATCCTGCCCAGCGCCGAGACGATGGCGCCGCCGTCGCGTTCCTGGACGTTCGCGTACAGGATGCGGTAATCGGGGTTGCGGCTCCACAGCCAGGCGGCCGCGAGAACGGCGAGCAGCGCCGCGACGATCATCATCAGCGCGACGCGGTTCTGCGCTGGAAGCCGGGCAAATCCCTCGGCGATGCGGGCAATCGGCAGGTTCGTGGTGGCCATAGTCAGGGTTGTGGTGGTTGGGGGCGCGGTGGTGCTTCGGGGCGATAGCGGTTACGGGCATTATCAGGACCGGCCCCGCCACCTAATCGGGAAATCAGCCACGCTTTCCTGCCGCAGTTCGCCGGGATGCGGTTGCGCCGCGGTGCTAACGTGTGCGCATGGAAATCCCATCGATCGATGCAATTGCCCGGGTTGGCGGTCTCGCTCCGCTTGCTTCGACGCGAGGCGCCCGGGCTTCCGGCGCGGCCGGTTTTGCGGATGCCCTTGGCAAGGCACTATCCGCCGTCAACCAGGAGCAGCATCGCGCGCAGAGCGTCGCCGAGCGCTTTCAGCTGAACGATCAGGAAGTGAGTCTCGAAGAGACGATGATCGCGATGCAAAAGGCCAACATCTCCTTCCAGTCGCTGGTGCAGGTGCGCAACCGCCTGCTCTCCGCGTATCACGAGATCATGAACCTGCAGATCTAGCTGGATGCCTGCGGCATCGGCCTGACAGCTGTGCGTGCGCTCGGCCAAGGGATTCTGTATCCTGCATGGACGATATCTCTCCTCGCGAGGAGCAGGCCATGGCGGAAGTCGGCAAAACAGCCCCGGAGTTCAAGCTCAAGTCCCACGACGGCAGTGAAGTCTCCTTGAGCCAGTTTCGTGGCTCGAAATGGGTGCTCATCTCGGCTTACCCGCTGGCATTCACCGGCGGATGAAGCAACCAGACTTCGAACTTCAACCGTGCGTTGAAGCAATACGACGGGAAGGGTGCCCAGCTGCTCGGTCTTTCGTGCGATCCGGTGCCCTCGCTTAAGGTCTGGGCGCAGAGCCTCGGCGGCATCGGTCATCCGCTGCTTTCGGATTTCTATCCCCACGGCAAGGTCTGCCAGAGTCTGGGCATCTTCAATGCCGACGCCGGGTTTCCAATGCGCTCGGTGACGCTCATCGACCCGCAGGGCGTCGTGCGGGCCTTCCACGTCTACCCGGCCGGGGTACTGCCGCAGCCCGACGAGGTGTTGCGCGAGCTGGCCGGCTTGCAGGCCGGATAATGAGAGCGCCATCGCCATGCTGAAGTTCTTTTACAACGCCGCCCCCAACCCGATGAAGGTTGCGCTGCTTCTCGAGGAACTGGGTCTGCCCTATGAAGCCGTACCGGTCGACACGCGCAAGGGTGAGCAGTTTTCTGCCGACTACATGAAGGTGAACCCGAACAGCAAAGTGCCGGCCGTAGTCGACGGTGACGTGCGTGTGTTCGACAGCAATGCGATCCTGCTCTACCTGGCCGACCGTGAAAAGCGCTTCGTCCCGCTGGAAGCAGGCAGCGCTGCGCGCGGCGACATGCTTTCGTGGCTGATGTTCATTGCCAGCGGTGCAGGCCCGTTTTCCGGGCAATCGGTCCACTTTCGCCATGCCGCGCCCGAACCCAAGGAATATGCACTCAACCGGTATGATTTCGAGGCGCATCGACACTGGAAGATCATCGAGGACCATCTCGCCACCGCGCACTACATGCTGGGCGAGGACTACTCGATCGTCGACATGGCGTTCTGGGGCTGGGGGCGCCTGCTGCCCTATGTGCTGGGCGCCGGCGACGCCACATGGACCACCTACCCGCGGGTGAAGCGCCTGCTCGACGAGATCAACGCCCGGCCCGCCGTTGCGCGCGCCGACGCGCTCAAGGCGCGGCATGCCTTCAAGACCGAAAATGACGATGAGGCGAAGCGCTTCATGTTTCCGCAGAACGAGCGGTTGAAGAAGGCCTAGGGCGCGGCGTTAACGAGCAGAGCCTCGCCGGATCTTGATGAGCACGAGGCTGGGTTCAGGCGCGAGCGTCCTGGCGATCGTACCAACCCTTGCACCCGTCTCGATCGCCGTCGAACTCGAAACGCTCGTGACGAGGTCGCGGCGATAGCGCGCCATGTCTTTCAGGTACGGATTGGTTTCGATGAGCGGCTTCTTCGACATGATGTAATCATAGCAGCAGTCGTTGGCTCCTCGACCCAAAAGCGAACTAGGGACCTGCGGATCGACGGTCCGACGCTCTACCGCGGAGCTATGGAGGGATTGGGGCGAGGCGCATTCTGCAACATCATCGATTCGGCGTGTTGTTTAACCTATCTCAAAGTGATAGTATAAAACATGCCGCGTCATTCCGATCAGTCGGATTTGTCGCGCTCTGTCTTTCTTGATCTCGACGGAACGAGCATCGGTGTCGGGACTCGGCACTGGGTGAAGATCAGTGTTTGGGTAATTGAACCGGATGAAGCACGGCCGCACGGAATTCGATATGCATTGACCATGCACGATGCCAGCAATCGGCGAATTCTGGGTTTCTACAATGCTCATTCCGTGAAACGCCCGGGTGGACGATTTGTAGAACAATCGCGTGTCTACGATCACCGGCACCGCGGACCGAAAGACGCTGGAGTGCCGTATTCGTACGTAAGCGCGGGCAAGCTGGTCGAGGATTTTTGGCAAGCAGTTTTCAAGACACTGGACGAATTGGGAGAATTACCATGAGCATTGGAAAATCCATCCAGGTCGGTATCATGCCGTTGAATCGCGTGCGCGATTACACCCTAGCCATCGCCAACGGCACCTACAAACGCAAGCGGACCGAACCCAAGATCTGGTTCACGTCGATCAAGTCTTTTGCATCCGTGCTGTCCGACGAGAACCGCGAGTTGTTGCGGATCATCCACGACAACAAGCCCGAATCGATTGCCGATTTGGAACAGATGACGGGGCGCAAGGCGAGCAATTTGTCCCGTACCTTGCGCACGATGGCGAACTACGGATTGGTACGTTTGGAAGAGGGATCGCAGGGACGCGGGCGGCGTGCCGTGAAACCCGTGGCGGTCGCCCGTTCCGTCCATCTGACGTTGGATATCGGATTCGGAGACACATCGGCGCCTGGTCGGGTTGTTCGCAGGCAGACAGAACATATCGTTGCCTGACGAACTGAAGCAATGCCGGCCGCTAGTCGATCACGGCCGCCACGGATCATTGTAGTTTTCCGCGCCGATCTTGCGTACATCGCTCAGCCAATCGCCTGCATAGGGCCACGCGCCGGGCGCATCCGGGTTCGGTCCTTGCCAGAATCTCGCAAGCGGCCCGTCGCCGACCTTCTCCAGCGACCATGCCTGCCGGCGGAACGTCCAGCTGTCCGGCACCAGGCGATGCGCTTCACGAAAATATTGGATCGCCGCCTCGTGATGGCCGTCCATCTCGAGCTGCGTCGCGAGCTGAAAGTGGGCGTGTCCCAGCGCCTTCGCATTGTCGCGCGGCCGTGAACGTGCAACGACTTCATCGGGCGACAGCGCAAAACGGCTCGCCGCGCCGCTCTCGACCCAGTCGCGCAACGCGGCATGATAGGCATGGGTGTCCTTCCTGATCTTCACGGCTTCGGCCATGATCTCGACGATGCGCTGCGGGGCATCGGCCGGCAGGCTTCGCGGCGCGCTCGGGGTGGCCTGAGGCGGGGCGGGGGCCGCTTCCGCGGGCCGCACGATCATGCCGTTCTCATCGATCCATACGCTGCTCGGGATGTTGATGACACCGAACAACTCGGCGAGCACGTGGTGCTGATCGATCAGTGACGGATGTTCGGGCCTGGCCGCCTCGATGAAGGCGCGGCAACCGGCATCGCCCTGGCTGTCGAGACCGACGGTGACCAGTTCGAAGCTCTTCGGGTGGAGTTCGTTTCGCAATGCCTGCCACACGGGCAGGTCTCTGGAGCAGCCTCAATAAGGTGCCCAGGCGTAGAGCAGAACCTTCTGCCCGCGCAGTCTCGACAGCCGGAATTCCTTTCCGTTCAGGTCGGGCAAGCGCAGATCCGGCGCCTGCGCGCTTGCCAGCGCACGCGAACCGACTGACGCCGGCCCCAGCGCCCAGAGTCCGTATTCGGGCGCCGCGACCAGCGGCATGCCGATGTCCTTCGCAACGCGCGCGACGTCGACCGGATCGCCGGCCGGCTGCGATAGCGGGATGCACACGTTACCCTGGCAAGCGCCCTCGGGTTTCAGGCGCCAGCCGGTGCCGGCTTCGAATTCGCTTCTGGGAACAGTTGAAGAACGCAGCAACATGATGGCGGTGCCTCTGAGTGGAAGTGTGAAGGATACGCGCCCTTGAGTGCGCTTACGGGCTCGCAATGGCCTCGATCTCAACCCGCGCTCCGGCGACCAGTCCCGCTGCCTGGAACGTCGTTCGCGCCGGCGGGTCCTTCGGAAAGTATCCGCTGAAGACCTCGTTCATCGCCGTGAGCTCCCTGAGGTCGGCCATGTAGATCGTTACCTTTGCGACCTTTTCCAGCGAAGAGCCGGCCGCTTCGAGCACCGCCTTGAGGTTTTCGCACACCTGTCGCGTCTCGGCCTCGATCCCGCCGTCGGCCAGGCGTCCGGTCTTCGGGTCCATCCCGAGTTGGCCCGAGGCGAAGACCCAGCCGCCTGCCTTGATCGCCTGCGAGAGCGGGACCTTCGCCGGCGGCACCTCGTCCGTGTGCACTACGTGTCGCTCCATGGTTACTTGCTCCTCGGTGTAACAGTTCGGGTGATGAGGGATGCAGAGTGAGCGTAACCTGCCTGTTGGATTTACGCGAGATTGGGTGCGAGCTGCGGGTGGCCTGCGCAAGGAAGCTCAGGCGAGTGACGCCATGAAAACGAGCCGTTCGCCCGGGGTGCGTCCGGTCTCGACCTTGAGCTGCCTGGGGGCGTAGACTTCCTGCTGGCTCGTCCGGGAGGAAAGAGCATGAACCAACGCCCACGGCGCAAATTCCCGCTCACCGCTCGCTAATCCCGGCGCTTGTTCTGTTTCGTAACGATCGGAGGAGGATCGCATGAGCAGACGTGATACGGTACTGGCACTGCTCGCGCTCGGCATCGAGCGACTTACCGCGCGAGCGCAGTAGATGGGAAAGGCGCGGCGTATCGGCGTGCTGATCGATTTCGCCGGCCAAGCTTTGATTCAACGCCGCAAGTAAGTAAGTTGGGGAGCAAGTCATGTTTGGTAAAATCAACTTAGCTTATCTGGCTCTTCAGGTTCGCGATCTGGCGGGTTGGCGCCGGTTCGCCACCGACATGCTGGGTCTGCCGACGCCCGCGATCAATGACGACGGAACTCTGGCCTTGCGGCTGGATGATCGCGCCCATCGGTTCATTTTGCGCCAAGGTGTGCCTGACGATATCGATGCGCTGGGCTGGGAAGTCGCTAGCCAACAGGATTTCGATGCTGTCGTCGCCCGCGCTCAGGCGGCCGGCGCCGATCCGGCGGTGGGCGATACGGCTTTGTGCCAGGCCCGCCATGTCGAGCGGTTGGTTCATTTCACCGGACCCGATGGCGTGCGCAATGAATTGGTGATGGGCCTAGGCCAAGCTAGCATGGCGTTCGCCTCTAAGCTAATGCCGGGCGGTTTCCGCACTGGCACCATGGGTCTGGGGCACGCGGTGCTATCGAGCACCGATATGCAACAGGCCGCTTCCTTCTATCGCGATGTATTGGGCATGCGCCTGAGCCAAGAGTTTCAGGGCGGCATCGGCCCAATTGAAGTCGGCGGCGTTTTTCTGCATTGCAATCCGCGCCATCACTCGCTGGCGCTGTTCCAGATCCCAACCAAGGGTCGCATGCATCACTTCATGATCGAGGCCAATGATATGCGCGATGTCGGCGGCGCCTGGGAGCGGGCACAGAAATTGAGGGTGCCGATTATTTTGACGCTGGGCCAGCACCCCGAGCCCGATGGCATGGTCTCCTTTTACGGCATGACGCCGTCGGGCTTCGATTTCGAGATCGGCGCCGCCGGCCAATTGATCGATCCGGAAAATTTCGAGCCAATCACCATCCATGTCACCAGCGATTGGGGTCACCACCCGACCTTGCGCGCCAAATGGAACCTGATCTCGGCCGCCATCGCCGGCAAGTTCAGGAGCGGCAGCAACAGGACAGCTGCCTAAACGCCCTTCGTCAGCCCTCTATCCCGAACGCCGCCTTCCTGTTGCTTACCGCTTCCTGGTGCGGCGTCCACGTGCGCCCGCCGCCGACGCCGCCATCGACCACCAGATCATGGCTATTGATGAAGCTCGATTCGTCCGATGCCAAGAACACGGCGGCCCAGGCAATATCGTTGGTTTTTCACCACAATCCGCCGGCTGCTCGGGCGGCCGAAATCGTTTAGGGTTGTGCGATGCCTGCCCTCACGCGCAGGCGTACCGAGACGCGACGGAGCCCGGCGGGCAGGCGTCGTACAAGCCTTAACGCAACCCGCCAGCCGCGATTTGCCGCCCAGCGCTGTCCTTCAGTCGGCCTTCTTAGGCAGCCATTCTTGTGCCAACCGGCGAAACCTTTGCCACGTTCACAGATGCGCGCAGCCCCAGTGCGGCCAGCGCTGCCTCAAGCTGGGAAAGCTTCGATTCATGGTCAAGGTTGAGAATACGACGCACCTGCCGCCCATCGATGCCGAGTAGTTCACCCAACCGCGCCTGAGTTACGCCCAGTTCGCACATCGCCTCATGAATCGCCAGCTTGAGCGCCACACGTGGCGGCAATACGACGACGGGCTGGCCGCGCTTCGCCTTGCTTGGCATTGGCAGCGCTCGCCCATCGTCAAGATAGCCGGAGAGCGCGACCGTCACGGCATCTTCAGCGCGATCGAGCGCCTCGGCCTCGTTCTTACCAGCGGTAATCGCTTCCGGGACATCGGCGAAAAACACGCCGACTTGCCCATCTTGATAGCGCTTTAGGGTGACAGGGCAAATCGCCTTCATTTGTTTCAGGAATTGCTTTGTTGTCATAGATTGAAGATTGGGACATCTATGTCCTCATTGCAAGTTTCGCAATCTCCCGAAGCTGAACGCCTGATCCGGATGCCCGGGCCCAGCGCAACGGCGGTTATCATTCGCGCATCTATTCGATCAACACTCCGGGGAGCACAACATGATCGTCGAGCGCATCTGGACCGGCAACGCCTACCGCAATTTCAACTATCTGATCGCCTGCCCCGACACCGGCGAAGCGCTCGCCATCGATCCGCTGGACCACGAGAAATGCCTCGCCGCCGCCAAGGCCAGGGGCTGGCAGATCACCCAGATCCTCAACACCCACGAACACGGCGACCACACCGGGGGCAACACCGCAGTCGTTGCGGCCACCGGCGCCAAGGTGATCGCCCATCACCGCGCCGGTGCGCGGATTCCCGGCCTGGACCGGGGCGTGAAGGCGGGGGACGTGATCAAGGTCGGCAAGCGGGTCGAGCTCGAATGCATGGACACGCCGGGCCACACCATGTCCCACATCTGCCTGCGCTCGCGCTCCGATGTGAAGGCGCTGTTCTGCGGCGACACGCTGTTCAATGCCGGCGCGGGGAATTGCCACAACGGCGGGCACCCCGCGGAGCTCTACGCCACCTTTGTGGACCAGCTCTACAAGCTGCCGGAAGAGACACGGATCTACCCCGGTCACGACTACATCGAGAACAACCTGAAGTTCACGTTGAACCGCGAACCGGACAACGCGGCGGCCCGGGCGTTGCTCGCGAATGTGACGGGACACGATCCTGCGACCTCGATCATCACCACGCTAAAGGAGGAAAAACAGTTCAACGCCTTTTTCCGACTGACCAGCCCGAGCGTGATCGCTAGGCTGAGGGAAAGTTTTCCCGACCTTCCGGAGCGACCGGATGCGAAGACGGTGTTCCTCAAGCTGAGGGAGCTGCGCAACAAGTGGTGAAATTACTCACGCGCGCGGGTTTCGTTCGCGCTGGATCCTGGTGATGTACCGCTGGATCGAATTGGCCAGCGACGGCGCAAGGCCGAGAAACTGGCAACCGTAGCGGCGAAGGGTCCTGCGCACCCCTTCTTCGTGCTCGCGGACATTGCGCACTTCGAGCGCTACCATAAGCCGGCCCGCTTCGGGCAGTTCGATGCGCACGTCGGGCAGCGCCATTCCGGTTTCGAGTCCCGCTTCGCCTTCGCCGGCCACGAGAGCGACGCCCCCGCAGGACAGATCGCCGACACGAAAATTCAGCTTCCGGCCCGGCTCCAGCGGATGCGTCGCCGCGACCAGGATCGGGCGCGCGACCGGAGTGCGGATGCGGAAGAAATTGCGCCGCTGCAGGCGCAGCAGCGATTCCGGCAGGCGGATGCGGATCGCGGGCAAATGCTCGTACTCGGTCAATTCGGCATGCTGCGCGGAAAACTGCAGCTTGATGTGGTCGAGAAAAGTGACCGCCGTCATGCGCTCGGATCTGAGCAGGCGCCGGTTCGCGTTGTCATCCGCGCCGAGATCGAAAATCAGCTCCTCGAACTCCGGATTCACGTCGAGCAGGTTGGTGACGATGAACTCCGCGCCCTGGTTGAAATACACGGTCACCAGGGCATGCGAGTCGGCGACTTCGCGCAGCAGGGACACGATCTCGAAGCGCGAATAGACCTGGTAGCGCTCGAATTCGGAGCCGCTCGCCTGATGGGAAATGTCGACTTGACCTTGCATGATCAGGTGCCGCCGGCGTTCGCGTTGTCGTGTTCCACGTTGCCGTGTTCCATGCGGTAGAGCCACGCCAGCAATTCGGCGACCGCGCGGTACAGTTCGGGCGGAATGTGCCGGTCGAGGTCGACCTGCATCAGCAGCGATACCATTTCGCGCGAGGCGTGCACCGGCACTCCGGCTTCACGCGCGCGACGCATGATTTCATCGGCGATCAGGCCGCGGCCTTTCGCCACGACGCGAGGCGCCGCGTCGCCTGCGGCGTAGGCGAGGGCGACTGCGCTGGCCTTCGGAGCGGGATCAGAGCCCATTTCCGACCTCGATGCGGCCGACGCGCAAACCCGCTGCCACAAGGGCGCGTGCGAGGGCGTTTCGGTTCTCATCGAGCGCCTGCGCGGTCGGCGGCGCCGAAGCGCGCAGATCGACGTCGATGCCGTGCGGTTTAAGGCTCAGCACGGCATGAACCGGTCCAAGTTCCGGGAGATCCGTTTCCAGGTGAGCGAAAAAGCTTCGCTCGGCTGCGCCCTTCTGCTGGCCCGGACCGGGTTCGCCGGAGATGGTCAGCGCCACGGTCTGTCCGGGCCATGCGGGAAGCAGAAACGCCATTTCGCCAGTCGCGAGGGCGCTTACCTGCTGCTGGAACAGGGCCGTTCCTGCCGTGCCTGAGTCCGTCGCTGCGCGCAGCTGCGCTTCGGCAAGCACCGACGCCGCGTTTTGGGCGCCCTGGACCCAATCCGCGAGGTGTGACTCGAAGAACATGCCACTGCCCGAGATCGCGTCCGCCAGCGCTGCTGCGACCTGCTGCGGCGGGGCTTGCCCCGCGGTCTTGTCCACCCTCAGCGTCAATGCCGGAAGTGACTCGCGCGCGGACGCATCGAGCACCTGCGCGAACATCCGCGCGGTGGGGCTCAGTTGGGCGCCGTTGGGCGCGGTCGTGTCTGGAAAGGGCGAAGCGAGGAGTGCCTCCCAAGCGAGGCCGGAAAACCGCAAGCTGGGCGCCTGTGCGGCAAGTCGCGCGGCAAGCTGCACGGACGCGTCAAGGACGAGCGGCGTCTGCATACTCGTCGATCCTCCGATCGGGTGAGGGTGTACGTGCAGGAATCCTGCCTGCCGGAGTCCGCGGTGCGCGAGGCGTGGGCCGCCGGCGGTCGCGTTCGCGCGACACCGGGGGCGCAGGTGTCGGCGAGATCACCCGACCCGGAGGTATCCGGTAAGAATCGTCCGGCATGGCATCCTCAGGCTATCGATAAGTGTCGCCCAGGCGGCGCGCGTTGGCCGACGAGTGCAGCAGTTGCTCGAGACGATTCAGCCAGGGCTGCGTGAGCCGCCGGATCTCCGCGTCTTCCGCGAGCACCTTCAGCAGGATGGCACCCTTGCGCTTGAGGGAGTCGTCGTTGAGGTGCCGCTCGGTACCCGAAGCGCGCAGAGCTTCGATCAGCCTTGCACAGGCCTTCTCCTGCTCGACCAGCTCGTCCCAGTCGCCTTCTCGAGCGGCATGCAGCATGCGGCCGCTCGCCGCAGCGATGGATTCGTAGTACCACAGCGCGTCGGGAGGCGCGGTGTTCACCGGATCTGCTCCCATGCGTCCCTCAGTTGCCTCAACAGCCGCGTCGCCTCCTCCAGACCTTCGGGCCGGTTGCGCATGCTCGCAAACAGCATGCGTTGCGTGATGTAGTCGTAGAGCGCGCGCAGCTTGTCCGCAAGTTCGGCGCCGGCCTTGCCGCCGGCCCTGTCGTCGAGACTGGCCTTGAGACCCTCTTCAACGATCTGAATTGCCTTGGAGACGGATTCGCCTTTCACGCGAATATTGCCGGCCTGCATGGCGGCGATCGACTGACCGATGGCGACCAGCGCTCCGTCGAACAGCATCAGGATCAGGCGATGTGCGTCGGCGGCCTGCACGCCGGTCTCGATTCCGACGCGTGCGTAGGCGGCACTGGAGGACGGAAGGACGAAGCTCACGATGGACTCGCGGTGGAATATGGTTGGTTTACTTGCTGCTCGAATTCAGGCTTGCGAGCTGCTGCTGCAGGAAGCTGCTCGTCTTGGACAGGCTCGACATCATTCCATCCAGTGCGGTGAACTGCGCACGGTAGCGTTTTTCGATCGAGTCCATCCGCCGTGTCAGCGCCTCGCGCCGAGTGCCGATGTCCTTGATCGATGCGGTGATGCCGTCCATGCGGCCGTCGAGGAGGCTGTCGGTTTCGAGCATCCTTCCCACGAGCTTGTCGAGTTCATAGGCGTAGCCGCGGGCGTAACCGATGCTGCCGCGCGTGCCCGTGGCTCCTCCGGTCACCTTGATGGCAAGCCCGGTGGCATCGCCGGCCCCAGTGAGCGTCTGGCCCGAGCCGGTCGCCGCGTATGCGCCGAGCGTTCCTGCGATGTCTACGCCCGCGGTTTCCGTTTGCGCGCCGAACAGGTCCGTCAGAGCGGTTCCACCGATCATGGTCACGGTGGAGGCGGAACCGTAACGGTTGGAAGTGACTGTGAGGACGCCGCCCGACTGGGTGACCGTCACGGCGCCGCCGACGGCGGACAGGGCTGTGGCGCCATTGATCTTCGCCTGTAGTTCCGCGGCCAGCGAGGTCGCGGTATACGTGCCGGCTGAGAGTGTCACGCCGGTGGCCGTGCCATCTACGCTAAGGCTCAGGGTGTCATTGGTTCCCGCGACGATCGTGAGCACTGCGGCTCCACCCCCGAGCGCCTTTCCCTGTGTACCAAGCTGGCTGATGCTGAGCGCGTACGCCCCGTTCTTCGTGTCGGCGGTAGCGCTGGAAAACGAGACTTGGCTGTCGGTCGGCTTCCCAAGCGCGGCGAACAGCGTCCCCACATCCTTGGTCGAATCGGCGAGCACGGTACCAAGCCTGCCCAAATCGAGCTTGAGCGTGCCGTCTGACTGAAACGCAATGCCCGCATCCGACAACGAAGTCAGACCGCCGCCTGCGGTGGAGAGTCTCGCGTTGAACACGTTGCGCATCTGCGCCTGGAGCGAGCGCACGGTGGATTCGCCCGTCAGGGTCGATGCCTTCTTGTTTGCGGCGTCGTACTTCGACAGGTCCGTGACCGTCTTGTTGAGGTCGTTGTACGCCTTGACGAAAGATTGCACCGCAGACTGTGCTCCGGCGGTGTCGCGCGCGACCGTCAGGGTACTCGTGGAGCTTTCCTTGAGCAGCGTCACCGTCACGCCCTCGATGACGTCGGTGAGCGTGTTTGAGGCCTTGCTGACGCTGATGCCATCAATCATTGCCGTGGCATTGCGCGCCGCGACGGTCTCGCTCAGGCGCTTCGTTCCGCTGATGGTGCGTGCGTCGTACGTCAATTGCGAGAGGCCCGAGGCGTCGGTATTGCTCGTGTCGTCGTCATCCACCACGATCCGCAGCGCGTTGGCGCTGCCGGTGTCCTTCGAGGAAACCGTCAGCCGGTACCCGGAACCGTCGTTGACGATCGCAGCCGTGACCCCGGCGCTGGCGGCGTTGATCGCATCACGGACTCCCGCCAGGCTGTCTTGACCGGCGGCAATGGTGATCTCCCGGGTCGCCTTGTCCGGATTGAGCGTGAACGTGTCGCCGCTGTAGGTGCCGAACGATATCGTCAGTTTGCCGCTGCCGACTTCGGCGCCGGCCGTCAGAAACGGTTCGGATTTGAGCTTCTGCGCGAGCGCCAGCGTCTGGACTTCCAGCGAGTAACTGCCCGTTGCCGCACTCGCCGATGCCGTTGCGCTCGCAACCGTGGAATCGGCCACGCTCGCCTTGACCGCGGAGAATTTCGCCGGCGTGGCAAGGGCGGCTACGGCACCCTGAAACGACGACAGCGCGCCTTTCAGGCTGCCATAGGCCGAGAGCTGCGCCTGGTACTTCGCTTCCTTGTTGTCGAGCGCCGTCAGCGGCTGGCGCTCGAGCGCCATCAACTGGCTGACGATGCCGTTGACGTCCAGCCCGGACCCGACTCCTGGTGACGAAAGTGCCATTGCGCGATGTGTCCCGTGGTCCCCGGGTGATTCAGGCCTTGCCGTTCAACAGCAAACCCTGCATGCGGTCGAGGACGCGCGCGATGTCGAGCGCCTCCTGCGATGGGATCTGCCGTATCAGGTTGCCGGTCTCGGTGTCCTCCACCCTGACGACGGTCTTGCCGGTGGTGCCGTCGACGCTGAAACGCAGATTCCTTGACAGCGGTTGTATCGCCTTACTGATCAGTTGCGCCGCCTGCTCCACTTGCTCTGGTGCGGCAACCTTCGCCTGCGCCGGGGCGGTTCCTGCGGGCGCCGGCGGTGGCGGCGAGGGTCGTTCGGATGGCAGCACCCTCGTGGTTACGACGCCGTTGTTGTTCGAGATGATCATGATACCGTCCTCTCAGAAAAAATCCCGGCCAGAGCAGCCCTGGCCGGGAAACTTTCCATCGATGTGCTGCGTTTTACCGCAACAGCGCCATCACGCTGTTCGGCAGCGAGTTGGCTTGCGCCAGCATCGCGATGCCCGCCTGCTGCAGGATCTGGCCGCGCGTCAGATTGGCCGTTTCCTGGGCGAAGTCCGCGTCCTGGATGCGGCTACGCGATGCCGTGAGGTTCTCCGTGGTCACCTGCAGGTTGGCAATGGTCGACTCGAAGCGGTTCTGCATGGCGCCAAAGGTGCTGCGCAGTGTACTGACCGAGGTCATCGCCGAATCGACCCGACCGATCGCCAGGTTCGCGTTGGCCACCGTGGTCACCGAAGCCGAGTTCAGCGCCGAGACACCGAGCGCCATCTGGCTGTTGTCGGCATAGCCGATATAGCTCTCGTTGCTGCCGCCCAGGGTGATGGTATCCGCGGAGGTCAGGCGGATCGTGCCGACATAGGTATTCGACACTGCCGCCGCGCTGGTCACGGTCGTCGCGACGAGGGCGTCGTTGACCGAGTTGTTGTAGGAAGCCGTGGTCGTGGTCAAACCCTGGCCGAGACCTGCGTTCGCAGTCCCGGTGGTCTGGGAGACTGTGACGCTGCGTCCATCGGCGGCGTTCAAGGTCATGCGGGCATTGACGCTGTCGTAGCTCGCCGTCACCCCGGTATTGGACGCATTGCCGTTGATCGCCACCACCATCTGGTCGCCGCTGATCGCAGAACCGTAGGCGGTATAGATCGCCTGTCCGTTGATGGTCATCGTATAGTCCGAGGCCGTGTCCGTGACTGCCGTGAAATCGAAGGCAACCGTGGTGTCGGCGGTAGCGGTCAGCCCGCCGATGCCGGCGGCGTTGATCGCTGCCACCTTGGCATACGCACTGCCGGACTCCTGGCCCGTGGCCGAACCCGCGTAGGCTGCGGACGCCGGGACGCTCACCGCACTGGCGCTGCCCAACGCGATCGTCAGGTCGCCCGCGGTGAGGGGGCTGGCGTTGGTGACGCCCGTGCCTTGCTGCCCCACTGCGAGACTGGTGCTGTAGGCCGTCGATCCGTTGACGTAGTCCGCCGTCTTGCCAATCGCTGAGTAGCGCATGCTCGTCGAGAGCGCGACCGAGATGGTCTCGCCGACGCCTGCGCCTACCTGGAACGCTGCGCTCCCGAAGGTGCCGTCGAGAACTTTCTGGCCGTTGAACGAGGATTGCGCTGCGACGCGATCGATCTCAGCCAGGCGCTGCTGCACTTCCAGGTCGAGCGCGGCGCGGTCCGAGGAGGAGTTGCTCGCGTTCGCCGACTGGACCGCCAGTTCGCGGATGCGCTGCAGGTTGGCGGTGATCTCGCCCAGCGCGCCTTCCGCCGTCTGCGCGAGCGAAATGCCGTCGTTGGCGTTGCGCGCCGCCTGGTTCAGACCGCGGATCTGGGTGGTGAAGTGCTCGGCGATCGCAAGGCCGGCCGGGTCGTCCTTGGCGCTGTTTATGCGCATGCCCGAGGAAAGGCGCTGCAGCGAAGTGGCGAGGGCGGTCTGCGACGTATTCAGATTGCGTTGCGCGTTCAACGAAGCAACGTTGGTGTTGATGGTTTGGGGCATTTGAGTCTCCTTGCCAGTAAGTTCAGTGGGTGGCGGGTACCGCGACGCTCCATTGCGTCACGGGTGGTAATGCACCGTCGAGAGGCTTATCGGTGCACTGGTGTGCAAACTTTAGGCCAACCCGATTTGTTCACCTGCGCAAGGGTAAACAAACCTCGCGCGGTGCCGCGGCGCGAACAGCGGGAGGAAACTGCGGCTGTTCCGGATCCCAAGGCCTGTCGGGTGCTTGCGACGTCCGGCGTTCGCATGCGGCGCGTGTAGGAAGAACTCCTACCCGCGGCAAAGCGATACGGCTGACAGGAAGATCGGAGTGTGTCGGATTCAACTTTTGCGCGCACGCGCCGAGCATGGCGCCGTGGACGAAGAGCAGCCGGGTTCAGAACCGACACCGATCTACGGGAGCAATCCATGAAAACAGAACGCATGCTGGACGAAATCCGCGAAGCCAACCTGACCTACCTGATGCTCGCGCAGCGCCTGATCCTCGAAGACCGCGCCCAGGCGCTGTTCCGCCTCGGGCTGAGCGAGGAAGTCGCCGACGTGATCGCCGAGTTGTCGGCCGGCCAGATTCTGAAGATCGCAGCTTCCAACCTGCTGATGTGCTCGTTCCGCTTCAGCGACGAGCTGGTGTGGAACCTGCTCACCGGCCACTCCCGCGACGCGGCTGCCGCGGGCATGCACGCCGCCATTCTGATGGCGGGTCGCGTCGCCGAGCCGGCCTGAGGCCGCCATGCGCAACAGAAGCGTGGCGAACGAGGCACGCGAGATCCGCGTCGCTTCCGATCTTGTGGAACTCGGCGCGCGGCTCCAGGTGCTCGAGAGCGAGACGCAGCTCTCGCGCGAACGCCTGCTGCGGCTCTACAAGGAACTCAAGGGCAAGTCCCCGCCGAAGGGGATGCTGCCGTTCTCCACCGATTGGTTCATGACTTGGCAGCCCAATACCCACGCGTCGTTGTTCATGGCGATCTACGAGCACCTGAGCAAGACCAGTGCCCTGGACGAAGTCGAGGCCCTGATCAAGGCGTACCGGTTGTATCTGGAGCAGGTCGGGCAGCTCGGCCTGCCGGTGGTGCTCTCGCTCACGCGCGCGTGGCGGCTGGTCAAGTTCTTCGACTGCGGCATGCTCACCACCGCGCCATGCACGCACTGCCACGGGTTATTCGTGGTGCACGCGCACGACCTTGTGAAACACTATGTCTGCGGCCTGTGCCACATGCCCTCCCGCGCGGGGAAGACCGGACCGCGCGAAAGCGTCCGGGCGGCTGGGGCGCTGATGGCCTGAATCCGAGCCTGATTTCGCTTTGCCTCCAGTCCCGCTTCGCCAACAGGCGGGACATCCACAGGCCCGCCGCGACGCGGGCCTCTTTTTTATTCCAGTTCAGTGTGTTAACCCGCTCAAGATCCGCCGCGCGGTGCCGATAAGGACGGTTGAAAAGGCTGCGCTGCGCATGACGCCCGCGCGGCCGGGAACGGGTGAATCGAGATGCTGGTGATCGTTGGTTACTTCATCGTGCTGGCGTCGGTGTTCGGCGGATTTGCGCTTGCGGGCGGCCATCTGTCGGCCCTGCTGCAGCCGGTCGAGTTGCTGATGATTGCCGGCGGCGCGACCGGAGCGTTCGCGGTGGGCAATTCCGCCAAGGTGGTGAGAGCCACCCTCAAGGCGCTGCCCACGGTGCTGAAGAGTTCACGTTATTCGAAGGCACGCTATATGGCGCTGATGGGACTGATGTTCGACATCCTGACCAAGGTCCGGAAAGAGGGACTGATGTCGATCGAACGCGACATAGAGGAACCGGCGAAGAGCGGGCTGTTCAACCGGTTTCCGGAGATTCTCGCCGACCATCACCTGATCGAGTTTCTCGGCGACTACCTGCGGCTGATGGTCAGCGGCAATCTGAACCCGATGGAAATCGAGAACCTCATGGACAACGAAATCGAGACCCACCATCACGAAGGAGGGGTGCCCGCGCAGGTGATCCAGAAAGTGGGCGATGGACTGCCGGCATTCGGCATCGTGGCGGCCGTGATGGGGGTGGTGCATACGATGGCCTCCGTAGGGCTTCCACCACAGGAACTCGGCATGCTGATTGCGCAGGCCCTGGTCGGAACGTTCCTAGGCATCCTGCTGGCATACGGCTTCGTCGGGCCGCTCTCCGGTGTGCTCGAGCAGAAGGTAGACGAATCCACCAAGGAATTGCAGTGCGTCAAGGTCACTTTGCTGGCGAGCCTCAACGGCTACGCGCCGCCGCTCGCGATCGAATTCGGACGCAAGGTGCTCTATTCGACCGACCGCCCGACCTTTGCGGAACTCGAACAGCACGTGAAGAAGCACAAAGGCAGATAGGAATCGTTCATGTCCAACGAAACGCGCCCGATCGTCGTCAAGCGGATCAAGAAGGTGGCCCATGGCCATCATGGTGGCGCATGGAAGATCGCCTATGCGGACTTCGTCACCGCAATGATGGCGTTCTTCCTGCTCATGTGGCTGCTGGGATCGACCACCTCGGGCGACCTGAAAGGCATCGCGGACTACTTCAGCACGCCGCTCAAGGTCGCAATGGCGGGCGGCAAGGGCAGCGGCGACGCAACCAGCATCGTCGCGGGCGGCGGCATGGACCTTTCGCGCACGCACGGGCAGATCAAGCGCGGCGAGAATCCGCCCTCGGGCAAGTTCGCCAACCAGGAAACCGTCAAGGCGCAGATGGCGCGCGAGGACGCGGCGAAACTCGGCAAGCTCAAGGAGCGCTTCGAGGCGGCGATCGAGGCCAACGAGCGCCTCGCGGCGGTGCGCAACCAGGTCAAGGTCGACCTGACGGGGGAGGGACTGCGCATCCAGGTCGTGGACGAGCAGAACCGGCCGATGTTCGACACCGGCAGCGCGCGCCTGAAGGACTACACGCGCGAAATCCTGCGCGAGGTGGCGAGCGTGCTGAACGGCGTGAACAGCAAGATCGCCCTCTCGGGACACACCGACGCCACCCCGTACACGGGCGGCGACCGGGGCTACAGCAACTGGGAATTGTCAGCGGACCGCGCCAACGCATCGCGCAGGGACCTGCTCGCCGCCGGGTTGGCCGAGGACAAGGTCCTGCGCGTGGTCGGGCTCGCGGCCTCGGTGCCGCTGGTGCGCAATGATCCGTTCCATCCCTCCAACCGCCGCATCAGCATCGTGGTGCTCAACAAGCAGGCCGAGGAAAATTTCCGTTCGGGCGGAGCAGGCATCGAAGCGGCGCCGGCGACGCCAATCCCTCCGGCGGCTCCAACGGCGGTGCCGGTGCCGGCGCCAGCGGCATTGCCACCGGCAGCCGCGCGCAGGTAAACGAGAGCAGGGGACGAATCGTGGGTACGAGCGACACCAGACTGATCGACATGGTCGATGAAACGACCCGCCTCGCGGGATCGAACCGCATGGAGCTGCTGCTGTTTTCTCTCGGCGGCAACGAGGTCTACGGCATCAACGTGTTCAAAGTGAGGGAGGTCTGCGAAGCCATGGCGATCACCCGCACGCCGAACGCGCCCGACGGCGTCGAAGGCATCATCTCCCTGCGCGGCAGCATCCTGCCGGTCATCAATCTTGCGCGCTGCCTGCACATGCAACCCGGGGAGGGCGACAACAAACTGATCGTCACCGAGTTCTCGAGCCACGCGCAAGCCTTCCTGGTATCCGGCGTCGACCGGATCGTGCGTGTCGAGTGGGAGAAGATCAAGACCCCGCAAGGCATGCTGGCGGGCGGCGCCAGCCGGATTACCGCGCTGACGGAACTCGGCGGCGGCAGGCTGGTTTCGATTCTCGATGTCGAGCAGATCCTCGCGGACGTGATGGGCGAGGAGCAGGTGCCGGTGCTCGCGCAGATTCCTGCCGCCGACGCGCGGCTGGTGTTCTTCGCCGACGATTCGCCGATTGCGAGGCGAAAAATCGTCGAAGTACTCGAGCACCTCGGACTTGCTCACCAGCACGCGGTGAACGGGCGCGATGCCTGGGAAAAACTCCAGGCGATGGCCGAGCTCCACGCACGCAACGGCGAAGTGATGAGCGAGCATCTCGGCGCAATCCTCGTGGATGCTGAAATGCCCGAAATGGACGGATACGTGCTGACCAGCAACATCAAGGCGGACCGGCGCTTTGCCAACATCACGGTGGTGATGCATTCGTCGCTGTCGTCGATCGCCAACCGCAAGCTGGGCGAGAAGGTCGGGGTCGACGCCTATGTCGCGAAATTCCATCCGGAAGAGCTGGTCGGCGCGCTGAGCGCCGCGCTCGCACGCCATTGAGGAGCAAGCCATGAGCGCCGCTGACATGAAAATTCTCGTGGTCGACGATTTCTCGACCATGCGCCGGATCGTCCGCAACCTGCTGAAGGAGATCGGGTATGGCAATACGGACGAAGCCGAGGACGGGCAGGCCGCCCTGATCAAGTTGCGCGGCGGCGTATTCCAGTTTGTGGTGAGCGACCTGAACATGCCCAACATGAACGGGTTCGAACTGTTGCGCGAGATCCGCGCCGACGCGCGGCTCAAGTCGCTGCCCGTGCTGCTGGTGACGGCGGAGTCGCGCAAGGAAGACATCATCACCGCAGCCCAGGCCGGTGCGAACGGATACATCGTCAAGCCGTTTACCAAGGCCACGCTCGAAGAAAAGTTCAACAAGATCCTGCAGAAGCTCACACCCCAGGCCGCATGAGCGACGGAGCCCGCCATGACCCAGACCAGCATCGAGACCGAGGAAGACCTGGAGGCGCTGTTCGATCAGATCGCCGCGAAACGCGCGCAAGCGGCGGACGCACCGGTGCGACCGTGCACGGTTCACGCGTCTGCGGCGGCCGCGCCGGCAGGCGAGGCCAGGGCGGCGGACGTGTTCAAGCACCTCGGTTCGCTCACGCGCAAGCTGCACGATGCGTTGCGCGAACTGGGGTACGACCAGAAAATCGAGCAGGCATTGCACTCCCTGCCCGATGCGCAGGCGCGGCTCAGCTATATCGCCACGCTCACCGGCAAAGCCGCCGAACGCTCGCTCACCGCGGTGGAACAGGCTCAAGCGGTGCAGGACGGCGTGGGCAGCGACGCGGCGCGTCTCGGCGCGCGATGGGCGCAGGTGTTCGCCAACCAGCTCGGGGCGGATGAGTTTCGGAGCCTGGCGGCAGAGACGCGTGCGTTCCTCGGAAAATTGCCGGACGCGGTGGCAATAACCAATGCGCAACTGCACGAGATCATGATGGCGCAGGATTTTCACGATCTCACCGGCCAGACCATACAGCGCGTCGCGAAACTGGCGCAGGACCTCGAACAACAGCTGATCGCGCTGCTGCTCGAAAGCACCCCGCCGGAGCGACGCACCCAGCTGAAGGACGAGTGGCTGAGCGGTCCGGCGATGGATACGAAACCCGGCGACGTGGTTGCGGACCAGGGACAGGTCGACCAGTTGCTGGCATCCCTGGGTTTTTAGGATCCGGGGAAAATGGCATTGTGATGTCATGAGCGCCGCCGCGGAGCAGCAGGAACTGCTGCAGGAATTCCTCACCGAGGCGGGCGAAATGCTCGACGACGTCGACCTCCAGCTGGTCAAGCTCGAACGCTGTCCGGACGACCGCGATCTGCTCAACCGCGTGTTCCGCGGCTTTCATACGGTCAAGGGCGGCGCCGGGTTTCTCGAGATTGCTGCGCTGGTGGAAGTGTGTCACCGCGGCGAAGGATTGCTCGACGCTCTGCGTCGCGCCGAAGTGAGCATGCGGCCTGAAACCATGGACCTGATCCTCGCTTCCACCGGCGAGGTGCGGCGCATGTTCGGCGAACTCGCGGCGGGCGCCTCGGTGCAGCCCGCGCCTGCGGAGTTGCTCGCGCAACTGGATCGAGCGCGCAAGGGCCAGCCCGCGGCGTCGGTAGCCGTAGCCGTACCCGTGACCGCCGTTCGCGGCGAACCGGACTGGCACGCGCTGCTCGCCGCATTGCTGTCGCCACCGCTCGCTGCGCTTGCAAGAGCCATCTCCGCCGTGCCGCCGGCCCGGCGCCCCGCGAGGGAAACCACATTGCGCGTGGAAACAGCGCGCTTCGACCAGATACTGAATCTCTCGGGTGAACTTGGCGTCAGCTGCAATCGGCTGAATTGCATCGCGGCCAGGCTTGCCGGCCGCAGCGGCGAATCGCATTCACAAACCGTGCTCCAGCAGGTCGTCGCGCAACTCGAAATGCTGGTCGACGATCTGCAGGAATCGGTGATGAAAGCGCGCATGCAGCCGGTGGGACGGGTGTTCCAGAAGTACGTCCGGCTCGCGCGCGATCTGGGACGCCAGCTCGGCAAGGACATCGATCTCGCGCTCGTCGGAGAAGACACCGAAATCGACAAGACGATGCTCGAGGAGTTGAACGAACCGCTGGTCCACCTCGTGCGCAACTCGGTCGACCACGGCATCGAGTCACCCGAGGCGAGGCTTGCGGCCGGCAAGCCCGCGCGCGGAACCGTGCGAATCCTGGCTCGCCAGGAAGGCGACCACATCGTGATCGAGATCGAAGACGATGGCCGCGGCATGCGCCCCGAAGCGATCCGTGCGAAGGCGGTGGAGAAGGCTGCGATCAGCGCCGATGAAGCTGCCCAGCTTGACGACAGGCAGAGCCTGAACCTGATTTTCCTGCCCGGATTTTCGACCCGCGAAGTCGTCTCCGATGTCTCCGGCCGCGGCGTCGGCATGGACGTGGTCAAGACCAACATCCAGAAACTCAAGGGCCGCATCGAGCTTACTTCGTCGCCCGGCAAAGGCAGCACGGTGAAAATCCTGCTGCCCCTCACGCTGGCCATCCTGCCGGTGCTCGTGGTGCGCCAGGGCGAGCAGGGCTACGCCGTTCCGCTGTCGCTGGTGCGGGAGGTGATCACGCTTTCTCCGGGGCTCGTGCAGCACGTCGGGGGCCGTCCCGCGATCGTGTTGCGCGAGGGCGTACTGCCGCTGATCGATCTGGCAGTCCTTCTCGATGTGCCGCGCACCGCCGAGCCGCAGGTGGGCGTGGTGATGAGCGTTGCCGACCGGGTACTGGTGCTCGCGGCCGACGCCGTCATCGGACAGGACGAAGTGATGATCAAACCGCTGGAGGGTATCAAGCCGCGCGGCGTGGCGGGAGCAACGGTCTCCGGCGACGGCGGCCTCGTGCTGGTGCTCGAAATGGCCGAGTTGCTCGAACCACCCGGTCCCATGCCGCTCGCGCGCGCCGCCTGACGCAGTCGATCGCGTGGATTCCCGCTTTCGCGGGAATGACCGGTGGACTGGGTTCCCGCTTTCGCGGGAATGACGCGTGCTTGCGAAGGGCGTGAACAGTGAGGCATTTCCGCGCCTTTTCGTCTGAACGATTGCGGGCAATGAACCAATAATTGCCTGCAAGGAACGATGAAACAGGCCCATGGCCGAACACGACGACCAGGAACGCAGCCTTCCGGCTACCCCGCAGCGCATCGAGAAGGCGCGCGCCGACGGCCGTACGGCGCGCTCGCGCGAGCTGGCAACGTGCCTGGTCCTGCTGGCCGGGAGCCTGGTGCTCGCCGCTTCCGGTCCCCGGATCGCGCTCGAGCTGAAACGGCTGATGGCACGCTCGCTCGAATTCGGCCGCGACACCGCATTTTCGGACACAGCCCTGGTGGAGCGTCTTGGGACCTACTCGGTCGAGGGCTTGATGCTGGCGGCGCCGATGTTCGGCGCCATGGCGCTCGCCGGTTTTGCCGGCACGCTCGGCGTGGGTGGCTGGATATTCAGCTCCAAGGCATTCGAAGCCGACTTCGGCCGCATGGATCCGGCGCGCGGCCTGGCCAACATGTTTTCGATCAACAGCATCGCTGAACTGCTCAAGGCGCTCGCCAAGGCCGCGCTGGTCGCCGCCGTCAGCCTGCTGGTGTTCGATCTGTCGCAGGCGGAACTGATCGTTGCCGCGCGCGCACCGGTGGAACACGCCGCCGCAGGGGTGAGCAGCACCGTGATCGCAGGATTTCTCGCTCTTTCGTCGAGCCTGGTGGTGATTGCCGCGATCGACGTACCGTTCGTTCTCTGGCGGCACGCGCGCGAGCTGCGCATGTCGCGGCAGGACCTGCGCGAGGAGTCACGCGAATCGGAAGGCGACCCGCAGATCAAGATGCGGGTGCGCAGCATGCAACGCGAAATGGCGCGCAAGCGCATGATGGCCGAGGTGTCCAGGGCCGACGTGGTGGTCACCAACCCGACGCACTATGCCGTGGCTCTGGCCTATCGCGAAGGAATGAACGCGCCGCGGGTGCTCGCCAAGGGATCGGAGCGCATCGCCGCCCGCATCCGCGAGCTTGCCGCCGAAAACGGCGTGCCCTTGCTGGAAGCACCGGGGCTCGCGCGCGCGCTCTACCGCCACGCGGCGCTCGGCGCAGCCATCCCGCCGGGACTGTACGACGCGGTTGCGCAGGTGCTCGCCTGGGTATTCCAGCTGCGGCGTTCGCGTCAGGGCGAGGCGCCCGAACCGGTCGCGCCGGTGCATATCGTCGTTCCGGCTGAGCTTACAGTGCTCGAGGATCGGGCGTGAGCGCCGTCGTCACGGCCTCGGCCGCCCGCCCGATGACGACCGCCCGCTCCGCAGCGGCGTACGCCGCGCCGCTGCTCATCGTGCTGATCCTCGGGATGATGATCCTGCCGCTCCCGCCCCTGCTGCTCGATCTGCTGTTCACGTTCAACATCGCGTTGGGCATGGTGGTGCTGCTCGCGTCCGTGTACACGGTCAAACCGCTCGATTTCGCCGCCTTCCCGACCATCCTGCTGCTGACCACGCTGCTTCGCCTGTCGCTCAACGTCGCTTCGACGCGCGTGGTGCTGATGCACGGCCATACCGGCCCGGATGCCGCGGGCAAGGTGATCGAGGCGTTCGGCCACTTCCTGGTGGGCGGCAACTTCGCCGTCGGGCTGGTGGTGTTCACCATCCTGGTGGTGATCAACTTCGTGGTGATCACCAAGGGCGCCGGCCGGATCGCCGAGGTGAGCGCGCGGTTCACCCTGGACGCGATGACCGGCAAGCAGATGGCAATCGACGCCGATCTCAACGCCGGGCTGATCGGCGAGGACGAAGCGCGCAAGCGCCGGCTCGAGATTTCGCAGGAGGCCGATTTCTTCGGCTCCATGGACGGCGCATCCAAGTTCGTTCGCGGCGATGCCATCGCCGGGATTCTGATCCTGTTCGTGAATATCGTCGGCGGGCTTGCCATCGGCACGCTGCAACACGATCTGCCGTTCGCCACGGCGGTCGGCAACTACGTGCTGCTGGCCATCGGCGACGGGCTGGTGGCGCAGATTCCGGCGCTGGTGATTTCTACCGCCGCCGCGCTGGTCGTGAGCCGCGTCGGCACCGGCGAAGACATCGGCAAGCAGATGATGAGCAGCCTGTTCGGCATGCCGCGGGTGCTCGGTATCACTGCGGGCATCCTCGGACTGCTCGGCCTCGTCCCGGGCATGCCGCATTTTTCTTTCCTGCTGCTCGCATCGATGGCCGGCGCGGGCGCGTGGTGGCTGTCGCGCCCCCCCGTCGACGCCTCCGCGCCGGAACCCCAGGGTCCGGTCATCGCTCCTGCCGACGAACTGATCGAGGCGACCTGGGAGGACGTGCTTCAGGTCGACGTGCTGGGACTCGAAGTCGGGTTTCGCCTGATCACGCTGGTGGACCGCGCGCAGGGCGGCGAGTTGCTCAAACGCATCAAGGCGATCCGCCGCAAGTTCGCGCAGGACGTCGGCTTTTTGCCGCCGGCCGTGCACATCCGCGACAACCTGGAACTCAAACCCAACGCCTACCGGGTTCTTCTGAAGGGCGTCGTGGCAGGCGAGGGCGAGGTGTACTCGGGTATGCACCTGGCAATCAATCCAGGACGTGTTTCCCAGTCGCTGCCGGGCGCGCCGACCACCGATCCGGCGTTCGGGCTGCCCGCGGTGTGGATCGACGCCGGCCAGCGCGAGCAAGCGCAGGTGGCGGGCTACACGGTGGTCGATGCCGGGACGGTGATTGCGACGCACTTCAGCCACATTGTGCAGACCCACGCCGCGCAATTGCTCGGCCGGTCCGAGACCCAAAGCCTGCTCGACCACCTGCAAAGGCAGATGGGCAAGGCGCTCGAGGACGTGGTGCCGAAGCTGATCGGAATGGCGGTGCTGCAGAAGGTGCTGCAAAGCCTGCTCGAGGAAGGCGTCCACATCCGCGACATGCGCTCGATCGTCGAGTCGCTCGCGGAGCACGCCGCGCGCACGCAGAACCCCGCGGAGCTCACCGCACAGGTGCGCGTTGCACTCGGCCGCGCCATCGCGCAGCAGGTGTTCGGTTCCGCGCGCGAACTCAACGTGGTGGTGCTCGAACCCGATCTGGAGCGCGTTCTCGCACAGGCGGTCAGCCCGGACGAAGGCATGGCGATCGAACCGGGGCTCGCGGAGAACCTGATCAAGCAGGCCTCCGCAGCGGTCACCCGCCAGGAGAGCCTGGGCCACCCCGCGGCGCTCCTGGTGCCCGACCGCATGCGCGCGCCCCTCGCACGCATGCTGCGCCGCGTGCTGCCCAGCCTCAAGGTGATGGCGCACGCCGAAATTCCTGATTCACGCACCATTCGTGTCAGTTCGATGCTTGGAGCACGCGCATGAAAGTACGCAAATATCTTGCCCCCAATTCCCGAGAAGCGCTCGCCCAAGCGCGAGCCGAACTCGGCGCCGAGGCAGTCGTTCTCTCGAGCCGGCAGACCAGCCACGGGTTCGAGTTGCTGGCGCTGGCGAAGGACGATATCGCCACGCTGGTGCAGGCGGGGCGCGAGGAGCCTGGCCGCGAACTGCCGAGGGAACTCGAACGCTCGCCGGCTGCCCGCCGCGCAGCTGCGCAAGCGGCGCCGGCGCGGTCCGTTCCTCAGCCGAAAGCCTTTGTTGCGGCACCGCCTTCGGTTCCTCCCGCCGCGCGCGCCGCGCCAAAACCGCAGACCGCGCAGCCGTGGACGGTGCCTCAAGCCGCGGCGCCCGCGCCTGTCGCGCCGGCGCGCAGTCCCGCACCCGCCGCAGAGCCGCGGCTGCTGGAGGAAATCCGCGCGCTGCGCGGCATGGTCGAAGAGCAAGGCGCCCACTTCGCGTGGATGCAGAATGTGCACGCGCGCCCGCTTCGCGCCACGCTGCTGCGCGAGATGATCCTGGCCGGCCTGAGCCCGGCGCTCGCACGCAAGATTGCCGAAGCGCTGCCCGATGACTTCTCCGCCGACGAGGCGCGCCATTGGCTGGCGCAGGCGTTGGCGCGCAACCTGCGCTGCGCCGGCGCCGGAAGCGATCCGTTCGAGCGCGGTGGCATCTTCGCTCTGGTGGGCCCGACCGGCGTCGGCAAGACAACGACCGCGGCGAAGCTCGCTGCGTGCTGCGTAGTCAGGCACGGCGCAGGCTCGCTCGGACTGATCAGCTCCGACCACTACCGGATCGGCGCCCAGGATCAGCTGCGCATCTACGGCCGCATTCTCGGTGTGGCGGTGCACGCGGTGCACGACGCCGAGAGCCTCGGTTCCGCGCTCGACGCCCTGGCGGGAAAGCGACTGGTGATCATCGACTCCATCGGCGTTGGCCAGCGCGACACGCGCGTCGCCGAGCAGACGGTTCTGTTCGATCGGATGAAGATCTCGCGCGTGTTGCTGTTTTCGGCGGCCAGCCAGGCCGAAACGCTCGAAGAAGTGGTGCTCGCCTACGGCGCGGACCCGCTTGCGGGTGCGATCCTGACCAAGACCGACGAAGCCGTTTCCCTGGGCGGCGCGCTCGATTGCGCCATCCGCCATCGCCTGCAGCTCAGCCACGTGACCAACGGGCAGCGCGTGCCCGAAGACATCCACGTCGCACAGGCCGCCTACCTGGTGCACCGCGCGCTGAGCGCGAATCGGGCATCGGCGTTCCGGCTCGACGCGAAGGAACTCGACCTGTTGTCGTTCAGCGCAGGCAGCGCAGGCGAGGGCGCAGATGCTCGCCGTTGAACGCGGCCAGGGCGACCAGGCCGCCGGCCTGCGGCGCCTGCTGTCGTCGCGAGAGCCGCGGCTGCTGGCGCTGAGCGGCGCCGACCCCGGGGAATTCGCGCGGTTCGCGCTCGAGCTCGCGCTCGCTTTCGAGCGCGACGGTACCCGGGTGCTGCTGATCGATCTCACGCGCGGGGCACTCGCCCGGCATGCGGGCTGCACCCTGAAATACGAACTGATGCACGTCATCGATACGCATCGGCGGCTCGAGCAGGTCGTCGTCTGCGGGCCGCGCGAGATCCCGCTGCTTCCCGCGGCGCGCGGTCTGCGCGCTCTGTCGCGCAGCTGGAACGGGCGCGCGCGGTTCGCGGAAATCGTCGAACGCGCGGGTGACGCGCCGCAGCTGGTGATCGCGGTGGCCCCTGCGGAGCAGCTCGACGCGCTGGCGCAGCTTGTCGGCTTCGAAACCCTGCTGTTCATCGGACCAAACGACGGTGCCGACCTGACCCGCTGCTACACGGCACTCAAACGCGCCCAGGCGGCGCAGCCGGCTCCGCCCCATCTGGTTTACGCCGAGCAGTTCGACGCCGGGGCGGCGCTTTCCGCGCACGTCCGCCTGTGCGAAACCGCGCGCTCCTTTCTCGGCAGGCAGCCGGAACTTGCCGGCCGGTTATGCAGGCACCCCGCAAACGCCGCGCGACGCGGGCTCCCCGCGTTGAACATCGATTCTCTCGCGCGTGCGATCCACCGCTGGCCGCCGCGCCTGATCGCCGGCGCGGCATGCAGTTTCCGGGCCGCGCATGGCGCCCACAGTACCGTAGCAGGAGGCCCCTGAACACCATGTACAAAGCCGACGGAACCCTGGACAAGCAGCGTTACATCGAGGAATACGCGCCCCTGGTGAAACGCATGGCGCACCACCTGCTCACCCGCCTTCCGGCGAGCGTGCAGCTCGACGACATCATCCAGGCAGGCATGATGGGCCTGATGGATGCGATCAACCGTTACGAAACGGACAAGGGCACCCAGTTCGAGACCTATGCATCGCAACGCATCCGCGGCGCGATGCTCGATGAACTGCGCTCGACCGACTGGCTGCCGCGCGGGCTGCGGCGCACGCAGCGCAGCATCGAGCAGGCGCTTTCCCGGCTGGAGCAGAAGTTCGGGCGCGCCCCGAGCGAGCGCGAAGTGGCCTCGGAGATGGGCGTCGCTCTGGACAGATACCAGGAGATGCTCGCAGAGGCGCGCGGCGCGCAGCTCGTGTATGCGGAGGATTTCAGCGAGGACGGTTCCGGTGACTCATTTTTCGACCGGCGCGTGCCGGTCGTGGAAGAAGATCCGCTCACCCAGCTGAAGGATGCGCGCTTTCGCAGCGCGCTGATCGCGGCCATCGAGAAACTGCCCGAGCGCGAAAAGATGGTGATGGGGATGTACTACGAGCAGGAGCTCAATTTCCGCGAGATCGCAGCCGTGCTGAGCGTGACGGAATCACGCATCTGCCAGCTGCACAGCCAGGCCATCGCGCGGCTGCGCGGCAAGCTGCACGGCTGGTAGCCGCCCGCACGATGGCGAAATCGGGGCCGAGTCAGGCCAAGCTCGATGCCCTGATGTCACACTATTCCTCGGGCCGGTACCCGGAGGCCGAAGCGGCCGCGCGACAGCTGGTGCGGAAATGGCCGCGCCTCGGCGTCGCCTGGAAGGCCCTCGGCGCCGTGCTCTCGGCACAACAGCGCAGCGGCGAGGCGGTGCCTGCGCTGCAAAAGAGCGTCGCGCTGACCCCCTCGGATTCCGAGACCCACAATGCCCTGGGGAACGGGCTCCAGGCGCTTGGGCGCAGCGCCGAGGCGGCGGCGAGCTATCGGCGCGCGCTCCAGCAGGCGCCGCATTCGCACGAGGCGCTCACCAATCTGGGAAACGTACTGAAGGACCTTGGTCAGGGGGACGACGCGCTCGCGAGTTATCGCCGCGCCCTGGAACTCAAGCCGGACTATCACGAGGCGCACAGCAATCTCGGCGTTGCCTTGAAGGCGCTCGGCCGGTTTGCCCAGGCGGAGGCGAGTCTTCGCCGTGCAGTGGAACTCAGGCCCGGCTACGCCGAGGCGCACAACAACCTGGGCAGCGTGCTCGTCGATCTGTGCCGTTCCGCCGAAGCCGAACAGTGCTTTCGCCGCGCCCTCGAGCTCAAGCCGGACTATCCGCTCGCGCACGACAATCTGATGTTCGTGCTGAATTACCACCCCGACCAATCCGCGGCGGAGATCTACTCCGCCTACCGGAGCTACGACGACCGGTTCGCGCGGCCGCTGCGCTCCACGTGGCGCGCGCACGCGAACGAGCGCCAGCCTTCGAGACGCCTGCGCGTGGGCTATGTGTCGGCGGACTTCCGCCAGCACTCCTGCCGTTACTTCGTCGAGCCGTTGCTCGATCATCACGACAGATCGGCGCTGGAAGTATTCGCCTACGCCGACGTGCTGGTGGAAGACGAGGTGAGCGCACGAATGAAGTCCCGCGTCGAACACTGGATCACGACGGTGGGAATGAGCGACGCGCAGCTCGCCGAGCGGATCCGCGCAGACGGCATCGACATCCTGGTCGATCTGGCGGGGCACACGCGCGGGAACAGGTTGCTCGTGTTTGCGCGCAAGCCCGCCCCGGTGTCGGTAACGACCCTGATCGGCTATGGATACACGACAGGGCTCAGCGCAATCGACTGGTGTCTCACCGATCCGTTCGCGACGCCGGAGGGATCGGAACATCTGTTCTCGGAACAGCCGTGGCGGATATCCCAGTGGGCGGCGTACCGGCCCGCGCAGGCAATGGGAGAGGTGAATCCGCTCCCCGCCACAGTACGGGGCTGCGTGACCTTCGGTACCCTGACGCGCGCGGTGCGCATCAACCACCGCACGGTCAGGGTATGGGCAAAGATACTTCACCGCGTCCCCGGGTCGGTGTTGCGTGTGGACAGCGGGGATTTCAGGGACGCGGACCTGTGTGAGTCGCTTGCCCGGCAGTTCGCCGGCCACGGAATCGGCCGGGAGCGGCTGCAGACGGGCTATCACAGCCCTCCGTGGGACATCATGCGCCAGATGGACATTGCCCTGGACTGCTTTCCCCATAACTCCGGCACGACCCTGTTCGAGAGTTTGTACATGGGGATCCCCTTCATCACCCTGGCGGACCGGCCATCGGTCGGAAGGCTGGGCTCGAGCATCCTTGCGAACCTCGGCCACCCCGAATGGATTGCCCGGAGCGAGGAGGAGTACGCGAACAAGGCCGTGGCGCTGGCCGTCGACCCGCCCCGGCTGGCCGGGATCCGGCAAAGGCTGCGCCCGGAAATGCAGGCGAGCGCGTTGATGGACGAGGCGGGCCATGTCCGCAAAGTGGAGGCGGCCTACCGCGAGATGTGGCGGCGCTGGTGCGCCGCGTGGTGAAATCACGCCGTCAGGCGCGGCGGCCGGCGGTGTGTAACAATTATCCCTACGTCCGATTACTCGGAATGCTGACTAAAGTGCCGCGGCAGGCTGTCCGATATACGGTGGAAAGGTGGTTCTGCGGGCCATCAGGAGCATATTGTATGAACACGACCGGGCGGCACGTCGACATCCTTCTCGTCGAAGACAACCCCAACGACGCCGAACTGGCGATTCGCTCCACGCGAAAATCCGGTTACGCGCCCCGGCTGGTTCACGTGGACGACGGGGTGCGGGCGCTCGATTTCCTGTTCGGCACCGGCGAGTTTGCAGACCGCAACACGTCGCACCAGCCTCGCCTGGTGCTGCTCGACCTGAAGCTGCCCAGGGTGGATGGACTTGAAGTGCTCAAACGCATGCGCGCGGACGAGCGCACGCGCACCGTCCCGGTGGTGATGCTGAGTTCTTCGAAGGAGGAGCGCGACGTGGCGGAGTGCTACCGCCATGCGGCGAACAGCTACGTGGTGAAGCCGGTGAATTTCGAGGCTTACAGCACGACGGTGACCGAGATCTGCCGCTACTGGATGGGAATCAACCTCGCGCCCGCGCGAGCCTGACGGCGCCGCACGACGCCGCGTCGCGATCTAGATTCGCGCCGAAAGCCTCGGCGCGAAACCGCCCAGCGTAACGCCGTCACGCCCATACACGCCGTCGCGGCCGGCGATGCGCTCGAAAAACTGCCGCCGGCGTTGTACCTCACCCAGGCGCTCGGCGATGAGCAGGCCGTTGCGGCGGTTCGTGTCGGCAAGCGCGCGCAACTGCGCCTTCAGGGCCGGGTCGATGCGTTTCGCCGCGTCGGCGTCCCAAGCCATCAGGGCGTCGACCAGGTCGGACTTTTCGCGCTCGGCACGCGCAAGGCGATCTTCATCGCCCGCAAGCAATGCCTCGCGCTCGGCGTCCAGTGCCGCGCCGAAGCGCTCGAACAGGGTAGCGCCCTCGGCATTGGGACGGGTCAGGGTAATCAAGACGGCTTCCGCAGCAATTCACGCACGCTGTCGAGCAGCTTGTCGGCTACGACCTCCGGATTGACCTTGAACCGCCCCGCGCGCATCGCGTTCTTGATCTCCTCGACGCGACCGGCATCGAAGGCCGCGTCACTGGAAATGCGGCTTTCCATGGCCACCAGCTGGTTCGACAGTTCGCTGATGCGGATGGTGTCCGAGCCAGTGTCCGTGGCAACAGCCGGCGCGGACGAAGGCTTCCCCTGCGCGGCGCTGGACGGACTGTTTCCCGGGCGCTCGAGGCTGCCGGCGGTGTCGATGTGGTTCGTGATCTTCACGGTGTTCTCCCGCTGCAATGGATGCATACACGCCGGGCGCGATAAGCGCCCGCTCGTGTGCATGGCTTATCGGCCATCGGCCGCTGAACTTGAGGCAGCATCGCTAAATTTAAGTGCTGATAATCAGATAGATATTCATCACTGACGAACTTCCACCAGCCGCCCCCCCCGGGCAACGCCGGCGATCACCTTGCCGGATTCCGTTTGCACGCGAACCGTCTGCCCGTCGGTTGCGGAACCGAGCGACTTGGCCTCCGTGCTGATCGTGAACCCGGCGCCTTCATACACCAGCCGTACGGGATCGCCGGGCGTTACCACAGGACGCGGCCGGAAGTGCTCGCGGCGCAATGGCTGCCCCGAGGCGATCATCCGCGCGAGTTCCTTCTTGTCCGCATAGGCCGCATCCTGAAGGATTCCGGCCGGATGCAGCGTCAGGTCGATTTCCTCGATCCGATAGTCGTCCTCGGCGAGCGCCTGCCCGGCGGCAAGGCTGCGATTCGCCACGAGGACCGGAGCAAACACGTGGATATTCACCTGCAGATACGTGCTCCACGCCGCACCGTCGGCGCAGCGCAAACCGATCGAGGTGCGTCCCCACATGCGCGCGCTCCCGGGAAGAAACGGTTCGATGCGGGTGCAGGGCGCCGGACGGATCTGCGGGTCGGGCGCGCCCAGTTCGATCGAGACGCGTCCCGGCAGGCCCGTGGTTTCGCGCTCCAGGAACATGCGGATCGCCTCTCCGGCCGGCGCGTCAGCGCGCGCAAGCGAAGCGAACAGCACAAGCCACAGCGCGAACGCGCAAGCGCGGTTCAGGACCGCCAACTCGTATCGTCTGGACATCACGGAACTCCCTGGTGCCGACTGCCATGAACAGGGTCACAGCGTAATTGCCAGGGTGCGGTCATGAGGGGTGGAACAGGCCGGTATTCCGGCATCTGTTCGGAGCATGACACCGCATTGCGGCTCGCATAATCGCCTTGACATGCCAGGCACTATGGCGAGGACGCGATGATCGACAAACTCGGTGAACACCTGCTCTTCAACAGCGAAGCGCTGCGCCTGCGCTCGACGCGCCAGCAAATGCTGGCGTCCAACGTGGTGAATGCCGAGACGCCGTGGTACCAGGCGAAGGATTTCGACTTTGCGCGCGCGCTGCGTGATGCCACCGCAGCGCCAAGGGCGTCGTCCTACGCCGCGACGGCGTCCAACCCGGCCTCGCGCTCGCCGGTCGCGAGCGCCGCTCCGGCGATCTACCCGCGCGTCGCGTATCAGGCCAGCGGTGAAGGCAACACGGTCGACATGGATGCGGAACGCGCGTACTTCGCCGACAACGCGTTGCGCTACGAGGCCGCGTTGCGCGCCCTCAATCAACAGGTCAAGACCATGCTGTCGGCGATACAGGGCTGAACGCGCATGTCCCTGTTCAAGATTTTTTCCATCGCCGGCACCGGCATGGCGGCACAGAGCCAGAGGCTCAATACGGTGGCGAGCAATATTGCCAACGCCGACAGCGCCGCGGGTCCGGACGGCAAGGTCTACAGCGCGCGGCAAGTGGTGTTCCAGAGCGTGCCGGTGGACAACAGCGATACCACTGCGCAGGGCGTGCGAGTGGCCTCGATCATGGAGAGTGGCGCGCCGCCGCGCCGCCTGCACGATCCGAAGCATCCGCTGGCGGACAAGGACGGCTTCGTCACGCTCGCGAACGTGAGCGTGGTGGAGGAAATGGTCACGATGATCGCCGCGTCGCGCGCCTATCAGAACAACGTCGAAGTGATGAACACCGCGAAGAACATGCTCGCGAAAACACTGACCCTCGGGTCGTAGGAGCAAATCATGGGCGCAATCACGATCAATCAGGCCGCGGACCCGCTGGCCAATCTGATGGCGGGAGCGAAGACAACCGATCCGGCGCGCACCGCCGATGCCGGACAGGACCGGTTTCTCAAGCTGCTGGTGACGCAACTGAAGAACCAGGACCCGCTCAATCCGCTCAACAATTCGGAAGTGACCTCGCAGCTCGCGCAGATCAGCACCGTGCAGGGCATCGAGAAGCTCAACACCACGCTCGGTGCGATGGCGGGAAGCTACGATTCCGGCCAGACGCTGCAGGCGGCCGGTCTCGTCGGGCGGCAGGTTCTGGTCGCGGGTGACGCGCTCGAACTGGGCGGCGCGGGATCGAGCGGCGCATTCTCGCTGCCGCAGCCGGTGGACCGCCTCTCGATTTCGATCACCGATGCCTCGGGCGTTGTCGTACACCGCGTCGAATTGGGAGCGCAAGCTGCGGGAACGCAGGTGTTCAATTGGGACGGCATGACGGACGCGGGCGGGCGCGGCATCGACGGGCGCTATCGCTTCAGCGTGAACGCTGCGGCGAACGGCAAGACGGTCAGCGCGGAAACCTACGCGCTGGGCCGCATCGATGGCGTCACCCGCGCCGCGGACGGCACCGTCCTCAACCTGGGCAGCCTCGGCAACAAGGCGCTGTCCGAAGTCAAACGCATCATGTGAAGGAGAGACGGAGATGAGTTTCCAGCAGGGCCTTTCGGGCCTCAACGCAGCGGCGAAGAACCTCGACGTGATCGGCAACAACGTCGCCAACTCCAATACCATCGGCTTCAAGGGCTCGCAGGCGCAGTTTGCCGACGTGTTCGCCAACTCGCTCACCGGCGCGACCGGCAGCGCGGTGGGCATCGGCACTTCACTTTCCGCGGTGCGCGCGCTGTTCGGGCAGGGCAACATCAACGTCTCGGCCAATCCGCTCGACCTGGCGATCAACGGGCAGGGATTCTTCCGCGTGTCGGCGAATGGCACCGCGTCCTATACGCGCAGCGGCCAGTTCCAGCTCGACAAGGACGGCTACATCATCACCGCGAACGGCTCACGGCTCACCGGATTCGCCGCGGGCGCGAGCGGCACGGTGGTCACCGCAAGCCCGACCGATCTGCAGATTTCGCGCTCCGACATCCCGCCGGTCGCGACCGCGGCGGCAGTGGTCAACGTGAGCCTCGATTCGCGCTCCACCGCGATGCCGGCGGCCAAATTCAATCTCAACGATCCGTCCACCTATCACAGCGCGACCTCGATGTCGGTGTACGACAGTCTGGGTAACGCGCACACGCTGTCGCTGTATTTTCTCAAGACCGCGTCGAACGCCTGGTCGGTATTCGGCGCCAACGACGGCGTGCAGATCGGTGCCACCTCGACGACTCCGCTCGGCACGCTCAAGTTCGATTCCGCCGGCGCGATCGACACCACGGCTACGAGCTTGCCGTTTAACATTTCCACCGCGGTGGCGACCGGCGCGACCACGCCGCTCGCGTTCACGCTCGATTTCGCCGGCTCCACGCAGTTCGGCTCCAGCTACGGCGTGAATGCGCTGAATCAGGACGGCTCGACGTCCGGGCGGCTTTCGGGATTCGCGATCGGTTCCGGCGGCATCGTGCTCGGCCGCTACACCAATGGCGAAACGCGTGCGCAGGGGCAGATCGTGCTCGGCAATTTTCCGAACCCACAGGGCCTGC
>JACPYS010000055.1 GCA_016195915.1 Betaproteobacteria bacterium
GAGGTCAACGCGTGGCAACGCCGACGCAACGCCGAGGGGCGCACCATCGACTGGACGTTTACGCGCCAAGACGCGGATCGAAAGCTCGGTCAACATTATGTTTCGTAATTAACGTGTTTCGGTACTAGAGCTCTTGACGCGCCCGGTACCCCTTGGTGGTCTGGACTTTCAGATTGGCATAATGTTGGTACTGAATAGCGACTTCAGAAACACTTGCACGAATGCACGACAAGACACGAGGGCTCGTTTCGTACAGCTTTTGCAGAAGTGCCCAAGAGTTGCAGTCTGGAATATCACCGAGCCTAAAACCTCCGCCGTCTTCAGCCGGAGTGTTGATGAACAGTGTTTGTCGATTTTTCGGCTCGATAACATTGCGAAACTGTCAAATGACGCCTAACTTTAGGTGCAACGGACAGGCGAAAGCGGGTTTGAGCTTCTTCGCAACGGCCGCGTGCGCCTGCCGTTGACCAAGACGTTGCCCTCGCATAGCGGATCACCGCAAGCATAGCGTATTCGCTATAATACAGACGTGAACTGGAAGGTCACCTTTTACAGCGATCGGGTCGAGGCCGAGATCAACGCACTGCCGGCCGGTCTTGTTGCTCGCTTTGTGCGATACGGCGAGCGCATGGAAATCTATGGACCCAACCTCGGAATGCCTCACACACGTTCGATGGGCGATGGGTTATTCGAGCTGAGAGTCAAGGCGGCTGAAGGAATTGCACGCGTATTCTTTTGCACCGTGGTCGGGCGGCGGATCGTAGTGCTTCACCAGTTCGTGAAGAAGAGCGAAAAGACTCCGAAGAAGGAACTCAAGGTCGCGAGGAATCGAATGAAGGAAATCAAAGATGACTAGCACTTTCAAACAGTTTAAGGCAAAGGCGCTTGCGCGCCCGGACGTAAGATCAGCGTACGATCAACTTGCCGAGGAGTTCTCGTTTATCGATGAGGTGCTCAAGGCACGGGCTGCTTCCGGTCTGACGCAAGCGGAGTTGGCGGCGCGCGTGGGTACGACGCAATCTGCCATCGCGCGGCTAGAGTCGGGCACTCCGAAACACTCGCCTTCGATCGTGACCCTGCAGCGGTACGCTCGCGCTATGGGCTATCGAGTCGAAGTCAAGCTTGTCAAGGAGCGAGGGCTAACCGAGCGTTCGAAGGGACGCGCATAGAGCCGCGCGCCCTTCAACGCGGACGTGTGCGTGCTGAATCGGAATATTTGTGACGCAGAGATTCGAATGGGACGAATCGAAGGCCGCGTTCAATTTGCGCAAACACGGGGTGTCCTTCGAGGAAGCAGCATCGGTGTTCATCGATCCTCTCGCATACACTTTTCGAGATCCGGATCATTATGAGCAAGGCTAAGAAGGAAATGCGCGCGGAGTATCGGCGCGAGGACTTGGGCAAGGGCGTCCGTGGCAGGTACTTCGAGCGCGTCTCAAAGGGCACCAACCTAGTGTTGCTGAACGACAGCGTCGCCAAGGCGTTCCCCACTGCCGAAGCAGTGAACGAAGCGCTTCTCGGCCTATTGGCGCTCACCGAGCAGACAGCACGCATAACAGGTCGCTCAAAGCGGACGGCCCGCAGGCGTGCCGCCGTTTAGCTTCGTCGCTGACGGAGGTGCCGCATCATGGTTTCCGTGAGAAAGATTTCTCCTGCGCACGCGGCGCCGGCGCCGGTTTTGCGAGGCCGAGTATCGGTACGAAGTCCTTGTGCATCTTGCGCGCATCGCCGATGCGCAGCGTGATGCCGAGTTTGTCCAGGTGTTCCAGGATTTTGATCGCGAGGGTCCTGCCGATACCGGTGGCGTCCCGATACTGCGCAGCGGTGAACAACCCCTTCGACGCCGAGCGCGCCACGAGGGCGGCGGTGGCGGCAAGTGTGGCGAGGGTCGCCTTCGGGTAGAAGCGGTCATCGGTGACACGCATCAGTTCTCCGGCAGTGCTCTTCCGGTGCAGGAAATTCTTGAGCTTCGCCTCGTTCGTACCGAGCTTGAGCGAGAGTTCGGCGACCGTCGGTGGCGAGAAGCCGCCTTCGAGTAGCACCGGCAGCACCTCGCGCCACATCTTTTCGTCCGCCGCGTTGGAAGTCGGGTCGTGCCCGGAAAGCAGGACGTTCGAACCGCTCACGGAGAGTTTGCGCTCGTCGGCCAGACCGCGCACCAGGAACGCAAACGCGTCCGCGCTCAGCCAGGGAGCGAGTTCCTTTCTGAGAACCTGAATGTCGATGCCCGGCGCCTGCGGTTGGGCACGATGGAATTCGGCGAGGCGCGCGAGCATGCGCTCGCAAAGCGCGGTTACGCTGGCGCGCGCCACCGCCACCCGCTGCTCGCGGCCGAGGATGGCCGCATCGCACGACTTGTAAATCGACGCGGCGCGCGCGGCGGAAATATTGAAGATCACTTCGAAACGCTTGCAGTCGACCGGCTGTCCCGGAATCTTCAGCAGCGCGGCGAGCGCGGCTTCGGGCGCACCCTGCTCGAGGGCCGTCAGGGCGGCAAGCCGCGCGGGCGACGCGCGGCGGCTCGCCTGGGCCAAGGGATCGATGACGGTGCCGCCACCCAGCGTGCGCGAGGCCGACTGGTCGCGAAGAATGAAGCGATCGCCGTGGAGTGCGGCCATCGGCTGATCGAGTACGAGCTGCGCCTGCGCCGACGTGCCCGGGGCGATGGGTGCGCCCTTGACGGTGGCCACGCGCGTCAGGCCCTCTGCGGTCGCCAGGTGCAGGTGCACCGGCGTCCAGTGCTCGAGCGGCTGGCGTTCCGTCGCGAGCAGCGTGAAGCGCACGTCCATGCGCCAGCTCGGCGCGTGGATCGCCTCGTGCAGCACCCAGTCGCCGCGCGCGACCGCGCCGACGTCGACCCCCGATAGATTGATGGCGCATCGGTCCCCGGCCCGCGCCCGTTCCGCCACTTTTCCGCGGATCTGGATGCCGCGCACGCGCACCGGGAGCCCCTTCGGCGAGACCAGGAGCTGGTCGCCGGGGCGGATCTCGCCGTTGAACATCGTGCCGGTCACGATGGTGCCGCTGCCTGCGACGCTGAATGTCCGGTCGACGGCGAGGCGGGCATGCTGTCCTTCGCGATAGCGCGCCGCTTGCGCCCTGGTCGCGTCGATCAGCGCCTGGCGCAAAGGCTCGATGCCTGCACCAGTGACCGCGGAAACCGGGAGCAGGGGGATTGCCGCGAGCGGGGAATCGGCAAGCAGCGCTCGCAGTTCCGCCTTGACCTGATCAACCCGCGCGGGATCGACGCGGTCGATCTTGGTGATGGCGGCGACCCCGCGGCCGATGCCAAGCAGGCTGAGGATCTGAAGATGCTCCACCGTCTGCGGCATCACCCCGTCATCCGCCGCGACGGCCAGCAGCGCGAAATCGATGCCGCACACCCCCGCGAGCATGTTGTGGATGAAGCGTTCGTGGCCGGGAACGTCGACGAATCCGATCAGTGCGCCATCGGCAAGCGGCAAGTAGGCGAAGCCGAGGTCGATCGAGATGCCGCGGGCTTTTTCTTCGGGCAGGCGGTCGGTGTCCACGCCCGTCAAGGTCTTCACCAGCAGCGTCTTGCCGTGGTCGATGTGGCCCGCGGTGGCGACGATCATGTTTCTGACGTCCGGTTCAGCGCTGCGAGCTGGCGAGCATTTCCTGCGCGCGTTTGGCGGCCGCTTTTCCGTCGGACACGGCGGCCGAAACCTGGCGCGGCGACCCGCTCCTCACGTCACCGGCGGCGTATGCGCCGGAAACATCGGTTTCGAACTGCTCGTTCACAGTGATCCGACCCGAATCGTCGAGCATAAACACGCCCTCGAGATAGCCGGTCGTGGGCGCATAGCCGACGTGAACCAGCACGCCGTAGACGCCCAGCGTCTCTCGTTTTCCGGTCGCCGCATTTTCGACCACGAGGCCGGTGACGCCTTCCCTGCCAATGATTTCAACCGGCTTCTCTCCGAGGCGGATTTCCAGCTTTGCATTGGCCAGGGCGCGCGCCTGCAGCACCGGTCTGGCGCTCAATTGCGACTGCGCTTCGAAGACGAAGACTTTCGACGCAAATCTCGCCAGGTACAGCGCCTCGATGAGTCCTGCGTTTCCGCCGCCGCACACCGCCACCACCCGGTCACGGTACAACCCGGCGTCGCACATGGCGCAGTGAATCATGCCTTTGCCCTGAAATTCTTCCTCGCCCGGGATGCCGAGTTTGCGGGAATGCAGCCCGCCGGCCTGAATCACGACCGACGACGTGTAGGCCCTGCCATCGGCGCAACTGACGGAGATGCAACCGGAATAAGGCTCGATCTCGACCACCTCGGCCAATTCCATCTCCACGCCCAATTGTTCGGCCTGCTTCACCATCTCCGAGGCGAGCATCGCGCCCGCTACCTTTTCGCCCGGACGCGGGTAGCCGTTGAGCCACTCGATGTTGACGATCGGCCCGCCGAACGATTCCTTCTCCAGCAGCAGCACGCGGTGGCCTGCCTGCGCAAGTTCGGTGCCGGCGGACAAGCCTGCCGGTCCGCCGCCGATCACGATCGCGTCGTATTCCATTGCATGGTCCTTGTTGCAGAGTAATTTGAGGCGCGCAAGCTTGACGCTGTGCGACGATTGCATTAAACATTGACGCTCCAGTGCAATCAACTGTTTCGAACGAGGAGGCAGCATGAACGTGGGCGTGGAAACCAGCCAGCGAAGAGCAGATTACGAGGTGTTGAGCCCGTGGGCCGACGCGGATCCAGTTCCGCTGCGCGGAATCGCGACGCGCCCGGCCGACGTTTCCGGCAGGAAGATCGGCCTGTTCTCCAACCGCAAGCGCGCCGCGGAGCTGACATTGAGCGCGTTCGAACGGCAGTTGCTGGAAAAGTATCCCGCGGCACAGACCTCGTGGTACGCGTGCAGCACGATCAACACCCCGGAGATGCTGACCGAAGGCAAGGCGAAGTTCGAAGCCTGGGTGGCGGGCGTCGACGCGGTCGTGCTTTCGGTCGCGGACTGAGGCTCATGCACTAAGTTCCTCGTGCACGATGCAATATCCGTTGAGGACTTGCATCGGCCCGCTGTGGTACTGGCGAACGAGGGCTTCGTGACGGACGGGCGGTCTGCCGCGTCGAACAAGGGGATGCCGACAGTGCGCATCGTGCCGGAGACGGTCCCCTGTGAATGCAGTGTCAAGGAAGATGTGGAGGCTGGCATCGGTTCGGTCATGGCTCAGATCATCGACGCCCTGACGAACCCCCTTTCTGCCGAAGAACAGGCACCGAAAAGGAAGGAGAAGGGAACGCCCTCGAGAATCGCCTTCAAAGGGCGGTTGGAGGAGTTCGACCGTTTCTTCTACAAGCGCGGCTGGGGCGACGGCCTGCCGATGCGGCCGCCGACCGAGTCCGCGGTGAGGCAGATGCTGGCGGGGACCGACTTTCCACCCGAGCATGTCGTCGGCGAGATCGATCCGCGTCGCGGCAAGGCGACGATCGAGAAGATCGCGGTCAATGCCGTCATGGCCGGCGCCTTGCCGACGCACATGCCCATTCTGATCGCGTGCGTGGAGGCCCTCGCCGATCCGCGCGCCCATCTGGGCGCCTACGGCACCAGCACCGGTTCGTGGATGCCTTTCTGGATCATCAACGGCCCGGTGCGCAACGATGCGCGCGTGAACTGCAGTTCCGGCGCGATGAGCCCGGGGGACATCGCCAATGCCGCGATCGGCCGGACCATGGGCCTCATCGTCAAGAACGTCGGCGGGGCGCGCAAGGCGATCGAGGATATGGGTGTTTACGGCAACCCGGGAAAGTACTCCTGCGTCGCAGGTGAGAACGAGGAGAACAGCCCATGGGAACCGCTGCACGTCGAACAGGGATTTGCGAGGGAAGACAGCGCCGTCACGCTGTTCTTCCCGAACTGCTATGCGCAGATCTGGCAGTACGGTTCGGACGACAAGGGAATACTCGGCACACTGATCTACAACCTTCCGCCGGGGAGAAGCGGCCTTACCTGCCTCCTGATGACCCCCACCCAGGCGAATACGCTGGCGCAGAAAGGCTGGACGAAGCCGATGATCCGGAAGTACGTGTACGAGTACGGGCGGGTGTCCGCTTACCGTCACCCGAGCTTCCACGACGGCGGCGGCTGGACCGGCAGAAGTCCGGAAACCGTACCGCCGAACGCCATGGACGCGGTGGCGATCGTGCCGAGCCCGGAACACATCAGGATTCTGGTATTGGGCGGGCCGGGTGCGTTCATGGGGCTTGCCTGCGGCGGCGGCCTGCCTGGCGGTCAGTTCGTGACCAAGAAGGTCAGTCTGCCTTCAGGGTGGGCCAAGCTGGTGGCAAAATACAGGAGCTTGGTCCCGGCCTACGAAAGGTACTAGGCGCGGTTTTGTTGATCCATGTCGCCGTTTTTCCGCGCATTCGCGCTCGATTGGTTTGACAGTGTGCGGCGTGGGCATCGAATATGAAGTTCCGGTCGCGGTTGACTGTTTCGAACGAGGAGAAATCATGAATGTTGGCGCGGAGGTATCGCAGCGCAGCGCAGAATACGAGGTCTTGAGTCCGTGGGCCGACGCCGATCCCGTGCCATCGCGGGGGATTACATCACGGCCCAGGGATCTCGCGGGCAAGAAGATCGGCCTGTACCTGAATCACAAGCGCGCCGGGCACTTGTCGTTGAGCGCATTCGAACGGGAGTTGCTCGAAAGGGTCCCTTCCGCGACGACTTCCTGGTACCCCTGCACCGGGCACAACGTTCCGGAGATGCTGACCGAAGGCAAGGCGAAGTTCGAAGCCTGGGTCGGCAGCGTCGACGCGGTCGTGCTCTCGGTCGCGGACTGAGGCTCATGCACGAAGTTCCTCGTGCACGATGCAATATCCGTTGAGGACTTGCATCGGCCCGCTGTAGTACTGGCGAACGAGGGCTTCGTGACGGACGGGCGGTCTGCCGCGTCGAACAAGGGGATGCCGACAGTGCGTATCGTGCCGGAGACGATTCCCTGTGAATCCAGCGTCAAGGAAGATGTCGACGCCGGTATCCATCTGGCGATGGACCAGATCATCGAAGCGTTGACAAAGCCCCTTTCGGCGGAAGAGCAGGCGCCGAAAAGAAAGGGAAAGGAAAAGCCCTCCAGGATCGTTTTCAAAGGGCAATTGGGGGAGCTGAACCGCTTCATCTACAAGAGGGGTTGGGGCGATGGCCTGCCCGTGCTTCCCCCGACGGAATCCGCGGTGCGGGAGATGCTGGCAGGCACCGACTTGCCACCGCAGCACGTCGTCGGCGAGATCGTGCCGCGCCACGGCAAGGCGACGGTCGAGAAGATCGCCATCAATGCCGTCATGGCCGGCACTCTGCCCACGCACATGCCCATCCTGATCGCGTGCGTCGAGGCGGTTACGGATCCGCTCGTCGATCTGGGCACCTTTGGCACGAGCACCGGTTCGTGGGCACCTTTCTGGATCATCAACGGGCCGGTCCGAAATGACGTGCACGTGAACTGCGGCTCCGGGGCCCTGAGTCCCGGCGACATTGCCAATGCCGCGATCGGCAGAGCGATGTGCCTGATCATCAAGAACATCGGCGGCGGGCGCAAAGCGGTCGAGGACATGGGCGTGTTCGGCAACCCCGGCAAGTATTCCAGCGTGATCGGGGAAAACGAAGAAAGCAGCCCGTGGGATCCGCTGCATGTCGAACAGGGATTCGCGCGGGACGAGAGCGCGGTGACGCTTTTCTTTCCGAATTCCTACTCGCAGCTTTGGCAGTACGGCTCCGACGACGTGGGAATCCTCAGCACCTTGATCTACAACCTCCTGCCCGGAAGGGGCGGGTTGTCGTGCCTTCTGATCACCCCGCCGCAGGCGAAGACGCTGGCGAAGAAGGGCTGGACGAAGCAGATGATCAGCAAGTACGTGTTCGAATACGGACGCGTTCCCGCCTATCGTCACCGATTCTTCCATGGGGTCGCGCAGGCGCACGGAAGCCTTGGAGTTGTTCCGCCGAATGCGATGGATTCGATGCCGATCATTCCGAGCCCGGATCACATCAGGATACTGGTGACCGGGGGACCCGGCGCGTTCGTGGGCCTTGCCTGCGGGGCGGGCCTGCCCGGGCGGGAGTTCGTGACGAAGAAGATCGGATTTCCGGCCGACTGGATCAAGCTGGTCGCGAAGTACAAGAGCTTTGTTCCTGCGTACGAAAAGTATTGAGACCGGAAACTGTCGAGGCGAGGGCGGCATGAAGAGATCAGCCATCATTGTTGCCGTCTTCGCTTGGCTGGTTTCGTCCGGTTTTCCGGCGAGTTGGGCCGCCGAGGATGATTATCCCGTAAGACCGATCCAGCTCATCGTTCCTTTCGCTGCGGGCGGCAGCCTGGACATCACCGCTCGCGTCGTGGGGCAGAAACTGCGGGAATATCTGGGTCAGCAACTTGTCATCGTCAACCGACCCGGCGCGGGAAGCGCGGTTGGCGCACGGTTCCTGGCAAGTTCCCCGCCGGACGGTTATACGATTTACCTCGCTTCCGGCTCGACCTTCGGGTTTCTTCACCTGCTGGTTCCCGGCTTCCCCTACCAACTCAAGGATTTCGCCCCGATTGCCGCCATCGCTACGAATACCTCCGTATTCGCTGTGAATGCCGAGGTTCCCGTGAATTCGCTTCCCGAACTGGTCGCCTACGTTCAGAAAAATCCCGGCAAGCTCAACTTCTGCACCACCGGCCTGGGTGGACTCAATCACCTTCAATTCGAAATGTTCAAGACTTTGGTGAAGGAAAAGCACGGCGGTTTGCAGTTGGATCTCCCTCACGTACCCTACAACGGCGTCGCACCGGCGCTCACGGCGCTGCGGGGAAATCAGGTGCAGGTCTGTACTCTGCCCTACAGCAGCCTGCTGAAGAACAGCGACGGCAAGGGCATCCGCATGATCGCGATCATGCGACCGCAGCGGTTAGCGTCGATCGCGCACGTGCCGGCTTGCGCAGAACAGGGGTTTGCGGAAATGGATGGCAACAATTCCATGGTCAATTTCACTGCTCCTGCCGACACGCCGGCGCCGATACTCGCAAAGCTGGAGACGGCGCTCCAGAAGACGATGCAGGACAACGAAGTTCGCCAAAAGCTGGAGGACATCGACGCTGCGCCGACGTTCCTGAGCGCCAGGGAAATGAAGGAATGGCTCGAAGGAGATGTGCGCAAATGGGAAATGATCATCAGGAATGCGAACATGGTCGTGAAATAGGGATCAGTTTCAAACCCCTTCATTGACCGCCGCAGTCGCCATGAAGCGCCAAAAGACCCTGGTCTGCTTGTTCGGACTGTGCGCGCTCTTTGCCGCCGTGCCGGCGATGTCGCAGACCTACCCGAAGGGCGTGGTCAACATCGTCGTGGGTGCCACGCCCGGTGGCCCGACCGATTTTGTCGCGCGCATCGTCGCGCAGCAGCTGCAGGAACTCTGGGGGCAGTCGGTCCTGGTTGTGAACAAGCCCGGCGCGGGCGGCACGATTGCGGGCGACGCCGTGGCAAAGTCCGCGCCCGACGGGCACACGATCGGGATTGAGACCACCACGCACGTAATCAACCCGACGCTGCGCGCGGCGACCATTCCGTACGACACTCCGAAGGATTTCGCGTATATCACGCAGCTGGTCGGCCAGCACGTGGTGCTGGTCGCGAACGCCGCCGAGCCGTTCAATACCGTGAGGCAGATGATCGCGTATGCGAAATCGAATCCGGGGAAGCTGACCTACGCCTCGCCCACCGCCGGCACCGCTTCTCATCTGGCGGCCGAAATGCTCAAGAGCGAAGCCGGCATCGACATGGTGCACGTGCCCTACAAGGGCAGCGGCCCCGCGCAGACCGACCTCGTGGCCGGGCGCGTGGACGTCATGTTCGACGTCTACCACTCGGCGAAGCAGCTCGCCGAACAAGGCAAGCTCAAAATCATAGCGCTCGCGAGCGAGACCCAGCCGGACAACATCAAGGGCTATCCTCTCGTCTCCGATACGATCCCCGGGTTCAACGTGACGAGCTTCTTCGGGCTGGTCACGCGCGCCGGCACTCCGCGCCCGGTGATCGACAGGATCCAGGAGGATGCCGCGAGGGGAATCAGCAAGCCGGAGGTCAAGGCGCGGCTCGAGGGCGTCGGGATGAAGGTTCTTGGCACTACGCCGGCCCAATTCGAGGGTTTCGTGCGCGCCGAACTGGCCAAGTGGGCGAGGGTGATCCGGGCCGGCAATATCAAGGCGGAATAGAGCGGGTGGGCAGCGTTGTCACCGCGCGCCTCAGGGCGCAAACCGAACGAACCGCTGCGGCACCTGCACCCGCATGCCGAGCAGGAGAAACGAGTTGCTCTTGCCGTGGCCGTCGACGTTGAGACTGCCGTTGACGCCGCCTTCGAGTACGTCTTCGATCACGAAGTTGAGCGCCGGCAACAGCGGCAGATCATAGCGCTTGACGCGCGTTGCGCCGCGATGCGCGAACAGTTCGAACACCCGCTGTTCGGTGAGCTGTTCGGCAATGACCGGATACGCATCGTTGTCATACGGCATCACGCTGATGTTGAGGCGGTTGCCCTTGTCGCCGGCGCGTGCGTGAGCGACACAGTGCAGCGGGACGCTCGCCAGAGTATCGTCGGAACGGCTCATCGTGCAAGCTCCGCCGCAGTGAAAACCCGGCTTCCCGGCGCCAGATCGCCGGGGGGCATCAGGTAGGACTGCGTCCTGATGCGCGGCGTGGTGCGCCAGCGCACGCCGCCGCCGCCGGCGGGTCCGCAGCAGTACAGCGCCAGTACCTCGCGTGCGGCCTGGTCTGCGTCGTCCTGCGTGCGCGCCGATACGGCGAGCCGAACGCGCACGTCGTCCGGGCTGCCACCCTCGTAAGTGCGCCATTTCGTGCCGCGGTCGCCATCATGCACGCTCGCGACACCGATCAGGTCGACGCGCGGCTTGACCTCGAGCTTGCGCATGCGTAGGCGTTCAAGGAGTACTTCCGCCGCGGCGCGGGCGCGCGCAAGGCAGTTCGGTCCTGCGTAGGAGATTTCGCCTTCCCCCATCCAGCCGCCGTCGAAGCACACCGTGGCCTTGACCTTTTCGGGCGCAGGGCCGCCGCGAACGCCGAGTACCTCGACCCGGTCGGTTGCGATCTCGCGCACGGATACCTGAGTGAAATCGAGTGTGACGTCGGGAGTGATGTAATTGGAAGGATCGTGGATCTCGTAGAGCAGCTGTTCCTTCACCACCTGGGCATTCACGACCCCGCCCGTGCGCGCGGCCTTGGTGATTACGAGGCTCCCGTCGGACCCGACTTCCGCAATCGGAAAGCCGATATTCGCCGGGTCGGGGATGTCCTTGAAGCCGGGGTCGTAGTAGTAACCGCCGGTGATCTGCGCGCCGCACTCGAGCAGGTGGCCTGCCGTCGCGCCCACCGCAAGGCGCGCCCAATCGTCGAAACGCCAGCCGAAGTGATGAATCAGCGGCGCCAGGGCGAGCGAAGGATCTCCCGTCCGGCCGGTCACGACAATCTGGGCTCCCGACGCAAGCGCATCGACCATCGGACGCGCCGACAGGTAGGCGTTCGCGGAAACAATTTCGCCGTCTCCCGTGTCCAGCGCTGCGTCGGCCTCGTAGACCGGGAGGGAGGCGAGGTCGATGCGTTCGCGCACATCGTCGCCATGCACGACGCCGATCTTCAACTCCGGCATGCCCAGCCGCAACGCCAGCTGCGCGATCACCCGGGCAGCGCCGGGCGGGTTGGCCGCCCCGAAATTGCCGATGATCGGGATCGCGTGCCCGGCACATCGCTTCAGTATCGGCTCGAGCAGGCGCTCCAGCATGGGTTCGTATCCGCGCAAGGGATCGCGCCGTTTCTCGAGTTGTGCCAGCGCCACCGTGCGTTCCCCGAGCACCTCGAAAAACACTGCACAAGGGCCTCCCAATTCGATCAGCGTGTCGACCACCGGACCCGGTGCGTCCACCCGATCGCCGGAAAACCCCGCGCAGTTGCCTATTCGGAACATATCTGGCACGTTTTCACCTCCGAAGCTTGGTTTCTTGCTCCATTTCAGCCCGCTCGCGTGCGGGAGTCTGGCTTTCGCTTATCCGGTGACGCGCGCGCCGCTAGCCTTTATCCTAGATACCTGCGAAATTCGCACACGGGACGATCTGGTGGCAACTATAAGGAAAATTGCGGTCAGCACGGGCATCTTCTGGATTGAGGTGCCGGAGGCCGATTTGCGCGTGCTGTGCGGGTGCCCGGTCGACTCGGTCAAGCATCTGCTGCGCAGAGGGCTGATCGTGCCGATCGAGGTAAAGGGCGTCGCCAGCGAGACCGGACCGAACGCGATCCTGCTCTCGGACCTCCCGATCCAGAACGGAAGGCTATGCAGCCACTCGGAGTTCCCGGTCCTGCAGATGCTCTACATGCAGGGCATGATCGTTCCGGGGCATCCGAACAACGTCGGGCTGCGGCCGATGCTCATCGGTGCGCGCGGGCAGGTGGACGCCCAGATGTCCTATATATACCGCGGGAACTACGGTCTGGTGTCCGCGGACGAGCTGGCGGCGGCGGGGATCGAGCGCGAGCAGGCCGACGAGCTGATGCGGATCAAGCTGGCGTTCGCCTTCGGCGTGATCCGTTCCACCGAGGAGCTGTTGCAGGCGGTTTACGTCGAGAACGCCCCGGCCGAGATCCGCAATGGGGTGTTCGTGCGCAGGCTGCGCACCAACGTATTCGAGTTTTCCTTCGCCGGGGAGCATGTCGAGGTCGACCTCAACCTGGCCCAGGAGCAGATCTTCGAGTGCCCGTACACGCTCGACATGCACCTGCTCGATCGGGAGTACTTCGCGGTGGTGCACACCGGCGACGGCGACGGCTGGGACATGAACCGGCCGACGATGGGAAGCATTCTGTTGCATCAGGGCCACGTGTATGTCGTGGACGCGGGGCCGAACATCGATTACGCGCTTACCGCGCTGGGAATCGGCATCAACGAGATCGACGGCATCTTCCACACCCATGGCCACGACGACCATTTGGCAGGTTTGACCTCGCTCACGCGCGGAGACCGGCGCATCGCCTATTACGCGGCGCCGATGGTGCGCGCTTCGGTGTTCAAGAAACTCGCTGCCGCGATGCAGTTCTCGGAGCGCGACCTCGACGAACTGTTCGACATCCGCGACCTGCGGATCGACGAATGGAACGACATCGAAGGGCTGGAGGTGCGGCCGATCATCTCGCCGCATCCGGTCGAAACCACCGTTTTCTACTTCAGGGTGAAATGGGAAGGCGGCTACCGCAGCTACGCGCATTTGGCGGACATCGCCTCGGTCCGGGTGATGCGCAACATGCTCGCCGCCGATGGCGCGCGCGCGGGAATCAACCCGGCCTGGATGACGAGGACGATCGAGGCCTACCGGGAGAAGGCCGACATCAAGAAGATCGACATCGGCGGCGGGTTGATCCACGGCGAGGCGGAGGATTTTCGCGGCGATCCGTCCGGAAAACTTATTCTCGCCCATACCTCGAGGCGGCTCACCGAGAAGGAACGCACCATCGGATCGGGGGCGCCGTTCGGCACGGTGGACGTGCTGATCAAGGGGGTCTCCGACGTTTTCCGGCGCCGGGCATTCGAGTTTCTGCGCGACTATTTCCCGGACGTGCCGTTGCACCGCCTCCGCCACCTGATGAACTGCGAGATCGTGGTGTGCAACCCGGAAGTGCTGCTGATCCGCAGCGGGCAGGCCGTGGACAACGTCTATCTGGTGCTCAGCGGCACGGTCGAGATGCTTCGCCACGGCGTGGCGGGTGCGAGCCAGCTTTCGGCCGGTTCAGTCATCGGGGAGACCCCTGCGCTGCTCGGCACCGAGTGCGGCGAGACCTACCGCGCGGTGAGCTTCGTGCGCGCCCTCCGCCTCCCGGTCGACCTGTACCGTGACTTCGCGATGCACAGCACGCTTTACCCCCAGATCTTCCAGTCGCGCGACAAGCGGGAGGATCTGCGCCGCGCATGGCTGTTCGCGGACGGCGTGTCCTGCGTCACGCTCAACCGGCTGGTGAATGCCGCGGACCACGCGCACTTTTCGCAAGACGAGGTCGTCGGGCTGCCGGAACGGGAGGTTCTGATTTTGCGCTCGGGACACGCGCAGCACATTTCGGCCTCCCATCAGGTCGAGCCGCTCGCGGCCAGCAATCACTTCGGCGGGCTCGAGCTCTCCCCGGGCGCGGGACGCGGTGCCAGCGTGCGGTTTCTCGAATTGGCCCAGGCGTACCGCCTGCCGCTCGAGCTCGTCGCCGAATTGCCGGTGGTACGGTGGAAACTGATCGAGACCCACCGGCGCCGGTATCGAGGCCGCTAGAGAACGAAATCCAAGGGGATCCATGGACCGCACCAGCGAACGCACCCGCGAGATCGATGCCGCCGTCGCGGACATCCGGGTGATAGAACAGCACGACGGCGTGACGCGCGAAAGTTTGGACAAGATCAAGCAGCGCCTGATTGCGCTCGCCGCACGCCCGGATCTGTTTACTGTCGCGGATTTTCCTCCGCCGGAGAAGGGCGGAAAGCGTTTCTCGTGCCTGTATCGGATATCCGAGGACGCGGACCACCGCTTTGCGCTGTATGCGAACTCGGCGCTCGGCGGGCATGGCACGCCCGCGCACAACCACACTACCTGGGCGGTGATCGTGGGCGTTACGGGCGAAGAACTGAACCGCTTTTACGACCGCACGAGCGAAGGCGGCGTGCGGGAAAAGGGCCAGTCCCTGGTGCGGCAGGGCTCGGGGGTGGCATTTATGCCCGACGATCTGCACTCCATTCACATGGACGCGCCGCTGCTGAACTTCCACATGTACGGCCTGGCGCTCGAGCAGTTGCACCGGCGCGAGTTCTACCGGGCCGCTGAGAACAAGTGGGACATTTTCCCGCCGCACTCGGACATCCGCGAAGCGCGCGCGGGCCGCGCGTGACCGGAAAGGTCTCGTTCACCGCGCTGCGCGGTTTGCTGGACGGGGGCGGCGAACTGGCGCTGCTTGACGTGCGCGAGCAGGGCGTGCATTACAAGGGCCATCCGTTCTTCGCCTGCTCGCTGCCGCTGTCGAAGCTCGAGATGATGATCGAGGATCTCGTGCCGCGGCCCAGCGCGCCGATCGTGCTGCTCGACGCGGGTAACGAGGGGCTCGCCGAGCGCGCCGCGGCAAAACTGGCACGACTCGGCTACACAGATTTCGCGATCCTGGAGGGCGGTTGCGCGCTCTGGCAGGCGAGCGGCGGCGAGTTGTTCAGCGGGGTCAATGTGCCTTCGAAGGCGTTCGGCGAGTTCGTCGAGCATCACTGCGACACGCCGCGCATGCCGCCCGAGGAGTTGAAGCGGCTGGCAGGCAGCGGCAGGACGCTCGTGATCCTGGACTCGCGGCCGTACGAGGAGTACCACCGCATGAACATCCCGGGCGGCATCGACGTGCCGGGTGCCGAGCTGGCGTACCGCGTGCATGATCTTGCAGCCGATCCGGAGACGCTGGTGGTGGTGAACTGCGCGGGACGCACGCGCAGCATCATCGGTTGCCAGTCGCTGCGCAATGCGGGAATTCCCAACGAGGTGATTGCATTGAAGGACGGCACCATGGGCTGGGAGCTTGCCGGCTTCGCATGCGAACGCGGCTCGACCCGCGTGGCGCCACCGCCATCTCCCGGCGGACGCGCGAAGGCGCGCGACGCAGCGGACCGGGTGGCAAAGCGCTTCGGCGTCAAGTTCGCCACGCGCAAGATGGTGCAGTCGTGGCAGGGCGACGCGGGCCGCACGCTTTACCTGCTGGATGTGCGCTCGCGCGAGGAGTTCGAGCAGGGCCATATCGCCGGATCACGCCACGCGGCCGGCGGGCAGGTGGTGCAGGCTGCGGATGAGTACGTCGGAGTGCGCAACGCGCGCGTCGTACTGATCGATCCCGAGCGCGTTCGCTCCGTGATGACGGCCTCGTGGCTCAACCAGATGGGTTGGAACAATGTATTCGTACTCGAACCCGGGGGCGAGGACGGTTTCGCCGGCTGGGCGATCGAAAACGGGCCGCGCGAGCGGAGCATTTCCGGCTTCAGGCCGTGGCAGACGATCGCTGCTGCAACTGTCGCGGCGCGGCTTTCGCTTGGCGAGGCGGCGGTCGTTGATCTTTCGACCAGCCTGAAGTTTCGCGACCGGCACATTCCGGGCGCGTGGTGGGCGGTCCGGGCGAGGCTCGATGCGGCGCGTGCGCGAATCCCGGGGGCGGGGGCGATCGTGCTCACGTCGGAGGACGGCACGCTCGCGCACTTCACCGCGCCCGATGCCGCGGTGCTATGGCCCGAAGCGGAAGTGCGTGTGCTCGAAGGCGGAAACGCAACGTGGTTTGCAGCCAACCACGCCATCGAATCGGGCATCGCGAATGCGACCACGTCGCTCGATGACGTCTGGTACAAGCCCTACGACCACGAGCACGGCAGCGATTACCGGAAGCACGCGCGTGAATACCTGAGCTGGGAGGTCGCGTTGGTGGACCAGATCAAGCGCGAACCGAGCGTGCGGTTCCGGGCCTACGACTGACGCGATTCATCCATCGGTGACCTTGCTTCGCAGGGTCTTGATTTTTCCCCTCAGGATCTTGCCCTCGAGCCGGCGCTTCTTCGCCGCGCGGCTCGGCTTGGTCGGCCTGCGGGGTTTGGGTGGCGCCGCCACGCTGTTCACCAAATCGCTCAGGCGCGCGAGCGCAGCGTCGCGATTCATTTCCTGGCTGCGGTGCTGCTGCGACTTGATGATGATCACGCCGTCGCTGGTGACGCGCTGATCCTTCAGTGCCAGCAGCCGCGCCTTTACAGCCGCCGGCAGCGAGGAGGCGCGAGTGTCGAAGCGCAGGTGGATCGCGCTCGAGACCTTGTTGACGTTCTGGCCGCCCGCGCCCGAGGAGCGCACGGCGGAGATCTCGACGTCGGTTTCACGGATGACTAGTTTCACGGCACGATTAAACCAGAGAAAGCGACGCGCAGCATGTTAGGCAGTGGGACTGCGCAAGCGCACGTCGTTGCCGCCTCCTCCAGGGTTTCCCGGTAGCGCCGGCAATCCGGCTCGGCGTGGAAACAAGCCGCGCGATTGTTACCGCGTTGGAAGATGTGCAGGGCTGCCCCGATACAACAATTCGGGGAAGACGGGCGCTGACGCTGTTCTTATGTCGGGATGCGTGGCGGTACGTTAGCGTGACTGAGACGGGGATGCCTCAATTCGTCCCTTGTCGCTTGTCAAGGCGCTAAATATCTGCGCATTGGGGCAAAAGGTATTTCCCCCTTCGATTTTTCCGGCGAGCCATTGTTCGCACACGTCCTCGGCATGACATTTCTGGCAGCGGCTGCGGATGTCCTCGAAAATGGCCTCCTTGTCACCCCGCGCCGCGATGTCGGGGTCCACGCCGGCACCCATCAACATGCGCATCATGCGCCTTTCTGAGCTGGCCCCCAGGTATCTTGCAAACCATACGAGGAGGGCGACAATTACCGCCGCCATGACTAGGGCGACGCTGATCTCGAACAGAGTAGGGCTCATGGTTCCGTTCTCCTGTTGCACGCCTAGCAACCTGATCATTCGCGAGCGGATAGTAGTACCAGCCAACGCGTAGCTGACTTTGACCTGGATCAAGTTCCGCTTTGTTTACGGAGTCAGTCAGGTGGACTGCTGCGTCGCAACCGGGGAGATCGAGAAGGCGACGGCCGCCTTCGATAGAAGGGTGCAGTTCGCGCCGCTTTTCGCCCAATACACTTGCGAGCGTCCGCGGGAGGCCTTCGGAAATTTTCAGGGTAGTCGTCACAATCGCTCCAGACGGATTCGTGTGAAAATCAGTTCCGGCATCGCTGCGCTCTAGCGAGTCTTGCCCGCAAACTTTTTCCTGGCCACGTCGTACAAGCGGCTTGCGGCGTCGATCAGCGCTTCGAGTTCCTTGTTGCCGATCGCGAGACTTGCGGCACGGTAAATCCCCTCGGCTCTGATGCGGTCGGCTTGAATGAATGTACGCAGGTCATCGCTGGCGACACTGAGCGACCAGGCCAGCGACTGGATTGTGATATTTCTCGATCCTTCCTTGTGGGTCGGGCGCACGTCCAGATTTCGCCACCCAGCCATCGCAATCTGAAACACGGCGTCGTAAGCGTTCTGATAGCGCACCTTCGCAGGGACGTGGGCGACTTTGCTGCCGACCATGAATTCCTGCGCGTTTTTCAGGAACTGGCCGATCTCCTCGGCAGAGCTCTTCTCGTCCTGAAGAAGCCCGCGCTTCAGGAGGTTTTCGGCCTGCACCGGGCGTTTCATTTTCGCCGTTTCCTCGGCTGGCGCAGCGCCGAAACGACCTTCCTCCCGCCGCCGTCCGCGTCATGAATCCAGATCTTTGGTCCGGCTTCCACCGCTTTGATGAACGAGTCAAAAGTTGTCAACCTGGCATATTCTTTCGGTTCATAGAAGCGGACGCTCACGGGGCGGCCCAGCTTGGCCTCCGCGTCCTGCATGGCGCCGAGCACCCGCGCGTAATCGCAGCTTCCTACGACGAGTACATCGACGTCGCTGTCCGGTCTCGCGATTCCTTTTGCGACCGAACCGAAAATGTATGCTCGTTTGATCCCAGGCGCATACGGAGCCAACACGTCACGAATCACGGCTGGGGCACCAAACAGTTTTCGCGACATCGAACGCAGTTCCTCATGGAGCGGGTGCCTCGCGTTGGAAATGAAGACCCGACGGCCTCCGAGGCTTTGCTCGAGAATCAGACCGCAGGCCAGGAACTGGAGAAGTTCGCGATGAATGGCGCCCGATCCTCCGCCGGCGCACCGCAGGAGCTCGGCGTACGAGAACGCCGCGTCACCGTCCGAAAAAAAAGCAGCCAGCAGGCGCTGTTGTGTCCTGGAGAACAGAACGTCCTGGACCTGAAGCTGAGAGCGACCCATATTGGGTTAATAATAACCCATTCTGGGTCACTCTAAGTCAGTTTATGGGGCACCTGCCCCGCCCTCGCGTGCCGCCATCAGCTTCGCCAACGCCGAGGCCAGCGCATCCAGCGACTGCACGCCGGGAAGCGTGACGGCGAGGCGAAGCTTGCCGTCCGCTCCGGTTTCGACGCATTCCTGAAGACCGGCCCTGAGCGCCGAGACGGCTTGGGGCGCGGGTGCGGCGGATGCGCCGGCGGGAAGAAATTCTCCGAGGAAGGAAAAAGCCGCTGCAAGCAAATGCCCGCCCGCTTCGGACACGCGCTGTTTGCGCAGTGCAAGCGCCGCGGCCTCGGCCTCGGCGCGCTGCTGCATGGACACGTCCGGCGAACCCTCGGGCCTGGCGCCGAGCAACGCCTCGAGGCGGCGCTTCAGTTCCTCGATACCGCTGGCAAGCTGCACTTCGCGCAGTTCGGAGTCGGGATCGAGCACGGCCGTGGCAAGCTCGTGTTTCGCCGAGAGCGTGGCGAGCAGGTTTTCCTCGATCGTATTTTCGGTGATCATCAGATACACCTGCACCGGCCGCTTCTGGCCCATGCGGTGCGCGCGCGAGATGCGCTGCTCCAGCAGCGCCGGGTTCCACGGCAGTTCGAGGTTGATGACGGTGTCGGCGGCCTGAAGATTCAGGCCGGTCGCACCTGCATTGGAGGTGAGAAAAGCGCGGCAAGTAGCTTCGGTCTGAAACCTGTGCACAAGCCGGCTGCGCTGTTTCTGCGGCACGCTGCCATCCAGGCGGACGAAATCGGCCTTGAGCCGCTTGAGCAACGGCTCGATCAGATCGAGCATCGTGGTCCACTCGCTGAACACGATCAGCTTGCGGGCGGGCTCGGCACAAAGCGTTTCGAGCAGCTCGCCGACGCGCTCGAGCTTGGTAGAGAAGCCGGGCGGCTGCTTGTCCACGAGGAAGGTGCTGTTGGCCGACATGCGCGCGAGCAGCAGCGCCTTTTGCAGGCGCAGCAGGTCCATCTCGCTGAGGAAGGACTTGCCGGTGATCGTCTGCACGAGCTGCATCTGAGCGCCGTGAAGCTGAAGTTGCTCGTCGGTGGGCGTGACGCGAACGATTTCGGTCGTGCGCCGCGGCAGCTCCATCGCCACGCTCGCGCGCGTGCGGCGCAGAAGCACCGGTTTCAGATGCTGGCGCAACGCATCCAGGTTCTTGTATCCCAGGACCTTGCCGGTTTCGGTTGCGACGCGGTGACGATTGATGAAGCGGTACGCCGGGCCCAGCCGGCGATCGTCGATGAATTCGACCACTGAATACAGGTCGTCGAGCCGATTCTCCAGCGGCGTGCCCGTGAGCACCAGCGCGAAGGGTGAACGCAGGCACTTGATGATGCGGCTCGTTTTTGCTTCCCAGTTCTTGATGCGCTGCGCCTCGTCAAGGATGATGAGATCCCACCTCGTGCGCTCGATGTCGAGGAAGTCGCGCAGCACCTGCTCGTAGTTGCACACCGTGAAGAACGCGCCGTCTGCGTATTGAGCGCTGCGTTCGGCACTTTTCCCGCTCACGAGTTGCACGCTGCGCTCGCAAAAGCGTCCGATCTCGGCGCGCCACTGCGACTTGAGCGAGGCGGGGCAGACGACGAGCACACGCCCGATGCCGGCCTGGCGGGCGAGCAATTCCGCCACGCCCACGCCCTGGATGGTCTTTCCCAGGCCCATTTCGTCGGCCAGTACTGCGCGCCCCGCGCCGGCGGCGAAGGCGATGCCGGCGAGCTGATATGGCAGCAGCTCGACCTTCAGCAGCTCACGCCGCAGCAAATGCCCGCGCGGATCGCGACGAAGCTCGTCGACCAGCGCGCTCATGCGATGCCGATGCATGGCCTGGCCGAGAAATTCTTCCGCGTCGGGATAAACGAGCACGTCCTCGCCCTGCCGCGAGAGCCTGCGGACCACCTCGAACAATTCGATCAGCTCGTGAGGTTCGCGCGCGAAGCGCTCTCTCCAGGGAGTCACGATCGCCCTGGCGGAGGAAGAAATGCGGGCCGGTGCTTCCAGGCCCAGGCGCAGATCGCCGTCGTAGCGGGCAAACACGGCGATCCGGTCGGGCACCCACTTCGCCGCCATGCCGTGAGGGCCGAACTTCCTTCGCGTCGAAGCTTGCACCTTGATGACGTGCTTGCATGTTCCGAGCGCGTTTTTCCTGAAGTCCGGACACGAGCAGTAGCTCTGACCGCGCTCCCGGCCGCGCAGGGCGACGCGATAGGTCTTGCCGGAGGCCGCACTCGCCACCAGGTAGTCCGTCCAGGGCGTGGTCGAATCGGCGGATTTCACCGTCATCTTCTCTTCGCGCGCGCGTTGTTCCCGCTCCGCAAGCGCGCGCGACTCCAGCGCTTGCTCCGAAAGCAGCTCCCACGGCGTGTCTTCATCGGGTGCGACCGCCAGTCCGAGCGACGTTTTCTCCTCCAGAATCAGCGCGAGGGCTGCGCCCTCGTGCAGCAGCGCTCTGTCGCCCGAGCGGTTGCACCCGATGTGCAGCCGGTCCCGATACCCGGGATGCAACGCCACCCGGACCACGAGCGGATCGCGCTTGTCGCCAATTCGGCCGCCGGTGTCGGGAAAGGTGACCTGGCAAGACTCATCGGTGAGACGTACTTGCGCCTCTACATCGATTTCGATCTTGCCGCCCATGGCCAACCAGTGCGCGCCTTTCGGCCCGAGGAGCTTTTGCGCTTGGACGAAGGAGAGGCGGGAAAGCTTGTCTTTGAGCGTGAGCTGGGCGGAGGATTTGAAGCGCATCGGAATTCCGCGCTTGGCGTTTGCGACGTGATCCCGAGACGGTGGAAAAACGCGAGATTCAACCGGCTGTCGCCAGCCAAACCTCCGCAAGCGAGATCGCCACATCAGGCCTGAGCTGCGGCGAGATGATCGCATCCCGGGCCGGAGAAAGCTCCGTGCGATAGCCCTCCGGCCGTGGGCCGCGATAGATTGTCGTGGCCCCGCTCGCCGCGTCGAACAACCAAGCCTCCGGGATATCGTGCCGCGCGTATAGCGGAATCTTGATATCGCGGTCGCGTGCCAGCGTCGTGTCGGCGACCTCGATCACGAGCAGAATGTCGTTCGCGGTCGGCACCGCGGCGCGCCCCCAGCACTCGGAACGAAGTAAAACGATGTCCGGTTGCGGCTCGCTATCGGGGGGAATGCAGATCGGATTCTGCACCGAGACCACTGCCGATCGTCCCAGCCGCATGGAGAAAAGCTGCGCGAGAACGTTTACCAGACGAAGATGCGGCCCGCCGATCGGTGCCATGGTCACCAGATCTCCGTGAATGAGTTCGAGTCGCTCCTCGGGAGCGAACAACCCCACCTCACCCATCCGGTGGTAGTCCTCCACGCTCAATGTGCGCCGCGGCAGCGGAATTTCAGCACCCATGAGTCACGATTGTACGAGTTCTCGGGCGACGCCGGTATCGCCGCAGCAGCGCTCGCCGATCCCTCCCCCTCTGGCGCCCGGCCGGAAATCGGTCTATAAAACGGCCGTCAGTTTGTTCCACCCCTATGGAGGAGGAGTCATGAAGACCATCAATCGCAGAGACGCTCTCAAGATGTTTGGCGCATTTGCAGCGTTCAGTTCGGCCGCGGGCGCGCTGTCCCCGCTTGCCCGGGCCGCGCAGATCAAGCCGGATGCGAAGAGCGTGCTGATCGTCGTGGACGTGCAGAATTGCTTCGTGCCCGGCGGCAGCCTCGCGGTGCAGAAAGGCGAAGAAGTTGTGCCGATCATCAACAAGCTGGCAAAGGCGTTTCAGAACGTGGTCATCACGCAGGACTGGCACCACCCGCAGCACGTTTCGTTCGCCTCGCAACACGCCGGCAAGAAGCCATTCGAGACGGTCAAACTGCCCTACGGCACCCAGGTGCTGTGGCCGGATCATTGCGTGCAGGGCACCGACGGCGCGGGGCTGCACAAGGACCTGCAGATTCCGAACGCGCAGCTGGTGATTCGCAAGGGGTTCCGCCAGAACGTGGACAGCTACTCGGCTTTCGTCGAGGCCGACGCGAAGACACCCACCGGCCTCGCGGGTTACCTCAAGGCGCGCGGCATCAAGACATGTTACGTCGCGGGGCTGGCCACGGATTTCTGCGTTGCCTGGACGGCGCTCGATGCGCGCAAGGCCGGATTCGAAGCTTCGGTGATCGAAGACGCCTGCCGCGGCATCGACCTGCAAGGTTCGATGGCAAAGGCCTGGGCAAGCATGAAATCGGCAGGGGTGAAACGCGTGCAGTCATCGGAGTTCGTCGCCTGAACCTGTTCTCGCCGACTGCTTGGTTTGACGCAGGTCAAGCCGAAGCGGCGGCCGCGCCCAGGTTTCCCGTTATAAAATAGCGACTTATTTTTCCTCCCGATGACTGCATGACGCTATTCGCCCTCGGCTTGAACCACCAGACCGCGCCGCTGCCGATCCGCGAGCGCGTGGTGATCCATGTCGAGCGCATGCGCGACGCGCTCGCCGAGCTGACGCGCGGCCGGCGGGTGACCGAGGCGGCGATCCTTTCCACCTGCAACCGCACCGAGCTGTATGTCGCCGCCGACCAGCCGAAAATTGCGGCGCATTGGCTGGCGGAGTATCACCGCCTCAAGCCGGACGAGCTCTCGCCGTATCTGTACACCTTGCCAAGCGAGGGCGCGGTGCGTCACGCCTTTCGCGTGGCCTCGGGTCTCGATTCGATGGTGCTGGGCGAGCCGCAGATTCTCGGCCAGATGAAGGAGGCGGCGCGCACCGCCGAGTCGGCGGGTACGCTCGGCACGCTGCTCAGCAAACTGTTCCAGAAATCGTTCGCGGTCGCCAAGGACGTGCGCACCAATACCGAGGTCGGCGCCGCGAGCGTGTCGATGGCCGCCGCCGCGGTGAAGCTCGCGGCACGCATCTTCGCTTCGCTGCACGAGCAGAAGCTGCTGTTCATCGGCGCGGGCGAGATGATCGAGCTGTGCGCGACGCACTTTGCGGCGCAGAACCCGGCGCGCGTCACGGTGGCGAACCGCTCGATCGAGCGGGGCGAAGCGCTCGCGCACCGTTTCAGCGGCCATGCCATCGAGCTCAAGTCGCTCGCCGAGAATCTTCACGAGTACGACATCGTCGTTTCCTGCACGGCCAGCTCGCTGCCGATTCTCGGCCTGGGCATGGTGGAGCGCGCGCTTCGCGCGCGCCGCCGCCGTCCCATTTTCATGGTCGACCTTGCGGTGCCACGCGATATCGAGCCGGAAGTCGGCGAACTCGACGACGTGTTCCTGTACACCGTGGACGACCTCGCCGGCATCGTATCGGGCAATCTCGATCAGCGCCGCGCAGCCGTGGAGCAGGCCGAGGCAATCATCGAGACGCAGGTCGGCCAGTTCATGCACTGGCTCGCCGCGCGCGAGGCGGTGCCGGCAATCCGGCTGCTGCGCGAGAGCGCGGAGCAGGCCCGCAGGCACGAAGTCGAGCGCGCGCTGAAAATGCTCTCGCGCGGCGACGATCCGCAGCAGGTGCTCGAGGCGCTCTCTCAAGGCCTCACCAACAAGCTCATGCACGCTCCGACCCGGGCGCTCAACGAGGCTTCGGGCGATGAGCGCGGTGCGCTCACCGAACTGGTGACGCGCCTGTTCCACCTCAAGCCCTAGCGTCTTTCGGCGGTGACCCGCGTGGCTCGCCCATGAAGCTCTCATTGCGCGCGAAGTTGGACAGCCTTGCCTCGCGCCTCGACGAGGTCGGCGGCCTGCTCGCAGAAGAAAAGGCGACCAGGGACATGGAAAGCTTTCGCAGGCTCTCGCGCGAGCATTCCGAATTGACCGGTCTGGTGGAGCTTTATCGCCGTTTCCAGGGCACCGAGGCCGACGCGCAGGCGGCGCGCGAGCTGGCGGCGGACCCGGCGATGAAGGAATACGCCGACGAGGAATTGAAGAGCGCCCGCGCCGCGCTGGAAAAGCTCGAGGCCGAGTTGCAGCAGGCGCTGCTCCCGAGCGACCCGAATGACGATCGCAACCTGTTTCTCGAGGTGCGCGCGGGAACCGGCGGCGATGAATCGGGGCTGTTCGCGGGCGACCTGTTCCGCATGTACCTGCGTTACGCCGAGCGCCACGGGTGGCAGGTCGAAGTGATCTCGGAAAGCCCCTCGGAACTGGGCGGCTACAAGGAAGTGATCGCCCGCCTGATCGGGCAGGGCGCTTATTCGAAGCTGAAGTTCGAATCCGGCGCGCACCGGGTGCAGCGCGTGCCCGAGACCGAAGCGCAAGGGCGCATTCATACGTCGGCGTGCACGGTGGCCGTGCTCCCGGAGGTCGATGCGGTGGACGACGTGGTGCTCAATCCGGCCGAATTGCGCATCGACACTTTTCGTGCTTCGGGCGCGGGCGGACAGCACGTCAACAAGACGGACTCAGCGATACGCATCACGCATCTTCCTACCGGGATCGTGGTCGAATGCCAGGACTCGCGCTCGCAGCACAAGAATCGGGAAAAGGCGCTCGGGGTGCTTGCTGCGCGCATCAAGGACAAGCAGGAACGCGAGCAGCACGCGAAGACTGCATCGGCGCGCAAGTCGCTGGTCGGCTCGGGCGACCGCTCGGAGCGGATTCGCACCTACAACTTTCCGCAGGGGCGGGTCACCGACCACCGCATCAATCTGACGCTGTACAAGATCGACCGCATCATGGACGGGGAACTCGACGAGTTGATCGGCGCGCTCGCCTCCGAGTTCCAGGCAGAGCGGCTGGCGCAGGTGGCCGAGGCCGAGGAACCAGTGGCGGCGCGCACTGGCGCCTGACCGCGGAAAGATGAAGGTCGGAGAAGCGCTCGCGGCCAGCGGCCTGTCGATTGTCGAGGCGCGGTTGCTGCTCGAGCGCGCGACGGGCTGGCCGCGTGTGACGCTCATTGCCCGCCCGGAGCACGAACTGAGTGAACCGGCGGCGCGCGATTTCATCGCTCTTTCGGAGCGTCGACGAGCCGGCGAACCCGTCGCCTATCTGTTATGCGAACGCGAGTTCTACGGACTTTCCCTCGCGGTCGGCCCCGCGGTTCTGATCCCGCGGCCGGAGAGCGAATTGCTGGTGGAGCTGGCGCTCGAGCGGCTTGCACCGGGTGCCTCAGATCGCGTTCTCGATCTCGGCACCGGTTCAGGTGCGGTGGCACTCGCGATCAAACACGAACGGCCGGATGCAGCTGTATGCGCGGTCGAAGCGTCCCCGGCCGCGCTCGAAGTCGCGCGGTCGAACGCGCGGCGGCTCGCACTGGTGATTGAATTCTTCGAAGGTCGCTGGTTTGAACCGCTGGGCGCGCGGCGCTTCGAATTGATCGTCGGCAATCCGCCTTATGTCGCCCGAGGAGATCCGTACCTTGCGACGGGCGACCTGCGCTTCGAACCGCGCGAAGCGCTGGTGGCCGGGGCGGATGGCCTGGATGCGATACGCGAGATCGTGAAGGCGGCCGCCGCATATCTCGAACCAGGCGGCTGGATATGCCTGGAGCATGGCATTGGACAGGGCGCGGCGGTCCGCGCGCTATTCGCGCAGGCGGGTCTTGCAGATGTGCAGTCCTGGCCCGATCTTGCGGGCATTGCGCGCGTGACGGGGGCGCGATTGACGAGCCTTACCGGTAACGGCTAGAATCCGATCAAATTACTCAAGTATTTGGAGGCTGGTATGGACACTCAGCAGACGATCAAGCAGCAGGTAACCGGAAATCCGGTGGTGCTTTACATGAAGGGAACGCCGCAGGCTCCCCAGTGCGGTTTCTCCCAGCTCGCGGTCCAGGTACTGCGCGCTTGCGGGGTGAACGAGTTTTTCAGCGTGAACGTGCTGGAGAACCCGGAGATCCGCCAGGGCATCAAGGAATTCGCCAACTGGCCCACGATTCCCCAGCTGTACGTGAGCGGCGAGTTCATCGGGGGATCGGACATCGTGCGCGAGATGTATGAATCGGGCGAGCTGCAGAAGCTGCTCACCGAAAAGCTCGGCATGCAGGCTTCCTAGCCGTCGGTCTCGATCGGCGCCGCGCGGTTTGCGCGCACGGTGTTCGAATCAGACGCCCGAGAGGCGGATGTTGGCCATCGACAGCCGTTCGACCAGGATCTGCAGGAACGCGTGGTCGAAATTGTGCCGGCACGCCTCGGATGCTTCGGCCAGGCCCTGCGTTGGAATGGAGACGATCTTCGCCTCGTCGAGAACCGTCACGTCCGCACCGCGCACCTGCGCGGCCTTCGACAGGTACGCCATTTCGCCGAAACATTCGCCCGGCCCCAGGATGTTGAGCAGTTTCCCCCGCTTGGTGACCTTTACCTGTCCGCTTGCGAGGAGGCCGAAGAACGTGCCGGGTTCGCCTTCCTTGGTCAGCATCTCGCCGACCGCGCAATGGCGCCAGCTGCTGATGCGCGCCACCTCCCAGATCTCGGCGTCGCTGAATTCCGCGAAAAAAGCGAGCGAGCGCAGCGTATTGAACTTGTCCGAATCGGCGAACTCCTGCGTCCGGTCGCTGAGTTTTTCGTCGCGAAATGCGTCGGCGAGGTCGCGCGAGAAGTCTTCCCACTCCGGGTAGCGGTTCTCCAGATCCCTTGCCATCGCGCGTTTTACGATCGTGTCCACGCTGGTCGGAATCTCCGGGCGATAGGACGAGGGCGGGGCGGGATCGACGTTGGTGATCTGGTAGATCAGGCTGAAGTTGTTGCTCGCCTGGAACGGCAGCCGCCCCGCGAGCAGGTGGTACATCACCACGCCCAGCGAGTAAATGTCGGTACGGTGATCGAGCGGGTGCTCCTTCACCTGCTGCGGCGACATGTACGCGGGCGAACCGATCGCCGAGACCTGGGTGCGGTCGCCTGTCGCCACCAGCGCCGCCCCGAAATCGCTGATCTTCACGTCCGTCTCGCCGCTGTGCAGAATGTTCGCGGGCTTCAAATCGCGATGGGTGATTCCCATGCGGTGCGCGAACTCGAGCGCCCGCGTGCACTTGAACACGATTTCCACCACGCGCTCCACGGGGAGCAACTGTTGCGGATCGCAGAACTTTTCCAGTGTTCCGCCGTCGACGTACTCCATCACGATGTAGTGCAGGTTTTCCTCGGCGACCGCATCGTAGATCTGGGAAATATGCGGGTGAACCAGCTTGCCGGCGAGCGACGCCTCGGTGACGAACAGGTTCTTGTAGACCTTGCCGTGCTCCGGATTGTTGAACACGTCCTGCATCACGAGCTTGACCGCGACCTCGCGATTGTTGAACGGATCCTTGCAGAGAAATACCTCGCTCGTCGCGCCTTCGCCGAGCTTGCGCAGGACGTGGTACTTGCCGATCCGTTCCGGAGTTCCTCTCTCGCTCATTGCTCCCCCCAGATCGCCAGCCGCTTGCGCCCCCGCGCGACCGCCGCGCGCACTGCGCGCGGCGCGGTGCCGCCGATGTGATCGCGCGCGGCGACCGAACCTTCGAGCGTGAGCACCTGGAAAACATCCTTGTCGATGGCGCTCGAAAACCTCTTCAGCACCGCAAGCGGAAGGCCCGAGAGGCCGCAGCCGGTGAGCTCCGCCTCCCGCACCGCGCGCGCGACGACACCGTGCGCGTCGCGAAACGCGACGCCCTTGCGCACGAGGTAGTCGGCAAGATCCGTGGCGGTGGAAAAACCTTCCAGCGCCGCCTCGCGCATGTTCTCCGGGCGCGCCTCCAGCCCTGCGACCAGGCTCGTGAAAACGGCGAGGCTGTCGCGCAGCGTGTCGACGGTGTCGAACAGCGGTTCCTTGTCTTCCTGGTTGTCCTTGTTGTAGGCAAGCGGCTGGCCCTTCATCAGCGCAAGCAACGCCATCAGGTGGCCGAATACGCGAGCGCTCTTGCCGCGCACCAGTTCCGGAACGTCCGGGTTCTTTTTCTGCGGCATGATCGACGATCCGGTGCAGAAGCGATCCGGCAGCCGCACGAACGCGAAGCGCGGGTTCATCCACAGCACCAGCTCTTCGGCGAAGCGCGACAGGTGCATCATCACAAGCGACGCGCAAGCGGCGAATTCGATCGCGAAATCCCGATCCGACACGGCGTCGATCGAGTTCGCCGCGACCTCGTTGAAATCGAGCTCCCGGGCAACGCGCGCGCGATCGATGGGGAATGTGGTGCCCGCGAGCGCGGCGGCGCCGAGCGGCAGGCGGTTGACGCGCCTGCGGCAATCGCCGAGCCGCTCGCGGTCGCGCTCGAACATTTCGAAATAGGCGAGCAGGTGATGGCCGAACGTCACGGGTTGCGCGACCTGCAGGTGCGTGAAACCGGGCATGACTGTGGCGGCGTGGCGCTCGGCCTGTTCCAGCAGAGCGCGCTGCAGAGCTTCGAGCTGCCCGGCGATCCGGTCAATCTCGCCGCGCAGCCACAGGCGCACGTCGGTCGCCACCTGGTCATTTCGCGAGCGCGCCGTATGCAGGCGCTTGCCGGCGTCGCCGACGAGCTCGACCAGCCGGCGCTCGATGTTGAGGTGCACGTCCTCCGCATCCAGCGACCAGGCGAACTTGCCGCCGGAGACCTCGCGTTCGATCTGCTTCAGCCCGCGCTCGATGGCGGCCAGATCTGAAGGGGAGAGAATTTCTCGTGCCGCGAGCATGCGCGCGTGAGCCAGCGAGCCGCGAACGTCGTGCAGTGCGAGGAGCTGGTCGAATCCGACGGACGCCGTGAACCGCTTCACCAACTCGTCTACCGGCTCGTCGAAGCGGCCGGACCAGGGCTGTGCCGGTTCAGGGCGCTTTTTTGATTGTCGGGAAGCCATGGGGCATACTGGAGCGAACCTGCGGGCCGAGTGCGAAGCTAAACCTGAAGCAACGGTGATGCAACACCTGAAGCAACGCCATCTGTTCGCAACGCCATGAGTATAAGGCAAAGCGCCTCCCCGGACGTCCTGCCGGATTTCCGCAATCTCGGGGTCATGGCGCGTATCCTCGTGGGCGTGAACGCCGCCGCGCTCGCCGCAGCCGCGTACGCGGAATCGGGGTGGCCGCAGATTGTGGAGCGCTTCGTGCGCGACGCGGTAGTGGTCGAACCCGCGCTGATTTTCAGCGTTTTCCTGCTCTACGTGGCTGCGCCGACGCTGCGGCGGCTGGGCTACCTGGCGGGATGCGCAGCGGTGGCGGCCGCCGCGCTCGCGCTTGCGACGGCAACTGCGTACATCGCCGGCCGACTCAACCCGCTTGCCGTAGCGACCGACGTGGCGAAGTTGTGGCTGTTCACTCTGTCGGCGACCGCGGTCCTGCTCGAATATTTGAGATTGCGGACACGGGCGTTTTCCCCCGCCCTGGTAGAGGCGAGACTGCAGGCGCTGCAGGCCCGCATCCGCCCGCATTTCCTGTTCAACACATTGAACGCTGTACTTTCGGTGATCCGGCGGGACCCCCAGCGCGCCGAGGCTGCACTCGAGGATCTGGCCGAGCTGTTCCGCTCGCTGATATCCGACCAGCGCGGGTTCGTGCGTCTCGCCGACGAGATCGCATTGCTCGAACGCTACGCCAACCTCGAGCAGTTGCGTCTGGGCGAGCGGCTTCGCCTGGTGTGGGAAATCGACGGCGCCCCTCTTGACGCGCTGCTGCCCCCGCTGCTGCTGCAACCGCTGCTGGAGAACGCGGTGTATCACGGCATCGAACCGGGAACCGAGCCCGGAGAGGTCGTGGTGAATATGGCGCTGCAGGGCAATCAGGTGCGATTGCGCATGAGCAACCCTTACCACCGGGAGCACCAGCATCGCGCGGGCAACCGCATGGCACTCGCGAACATACGAGAGCGGCTGATGCTGTTTTTCGACGCCGAGGCCCGGCTCGAGACGCGCGTCGAGGGCGCGCGCTACGTGGTCGCGATCGAGATGCCGTACCTGACCGAGCGCGCCGATCAGCGAGCCGGTTCTCCGTGACGCCGGCGCTGCGGGTGTTCATTGCGGACGACGAGCCGCTGGCGCGCTCGCGCATGCGCGAATTGATCGCGGATCTGGGCGACCGGATTCCCTGCGAGATCGTGGGGGAGGCGCAAAACGGTTTCGAAGCGCTCGAGCGGCTGCCCGGGAGCGGCGCCCAGGTGCTGCTGCTCGACGTCCACATGCCGGGCATGGGCGGGCTGGAACTCGCGCGGCATTTGTGCTCGATCGACGGCGCGCCGGCGGTCGTTTTCGTCACCGCGCACGACAGGCATGCCGTCGAGGCGTTCGAACTCAATGCGCTCGATTATCTCCTCAAACCGGTGCGCGCCTCGCGTCTGGCTTCCGCATTGACCAAGGCGCGTGCCGCCGGGGCTCCGGCGCGCGAGGCCATCGCCCGGGCGGCGCAAACCGCGCGTGAGCACATTTCGGTGGTCGAGCGCAGCCGCATCCAGCTGGTCCCGGTGCGCGAGGTCGTGTATTTCAAGGCGGAACTCAAATACGTGACCATGCGTACGCGGGAACGCGAGTACCTGATCGAGGAATCGCTGGTGTCGCTCGAGGGCGAGTTTGCCGATCTATTCCTCCGTGTGCATCGCAATTGCCTTGTGGCGCGCGATGTGATCAGCGGTTTCGAGCGCTCGAGCGGCAGCGCGGAGGAACCGCATTGGCAGGTGGTGATGAGCGGCGTCGACGAGCGACTGCCGGTCAGCAGGCGCCAGTGGCAGGCGGTACGCGACATCGTTGCCCGGCGGTAGCCCTCTGCTTACGGTCGTCGCAGTTTTTCGGTCGCCTGCTCCAGGCGGCGCTCGAGCAAACCCTGGTACAGGTCCGGGACGGTGAGACCGATCAGCGGCTCAGCCAGCGCGTTTCCGTTTGCGCCCGCGAACATCAGCGTCGGCACCCATTTCACCCGGTTCGCTGCGGCGAAAGCCGAATGCGTGGTGCGTGTTCCGGAGAACGATTCGAGCGGCGCGTCGCTGCGGATGTCGACCTCGACCAGCTTGAGCCGCGCGCCCGCGGTCGGATCGGCAGTGAGCGGCACCAGATGATCCCGCCGCGCCCGCTCGCAGTACGGGCAGTGCTGCTCGCTGAAAAAGATCACCAGCGGAACGCCCGCATCCTGCGCAGCGTGCGCCTCGGCGCGGAGATCGGCGGCGCGCGTGATCGCCTGCGCCGAGGCAGGAACGGCAAGTGCGCATGCTAAAATTGCCAGCAGCAGCTTCGCGAGATGCCGCATGCAGTGCCTTCCTCCGGATTCACCCAACCGATGATTCCCCCTGTTACGCAGGGCGCCCGCCTGGAGCGCCTGATGATCGCGACGCGTAAGAGCCGTCTCGCGTTGTGGCAGGCCGAGCACGTGCGCTCGCGGCTGGAGAAATTATATCCGCATTGCCGCGTCGAGCTGCTCCCGTTGTCGACGCGCGGCGACGAGTTGCTCGAGGCGACGCTTGCCAGCGCCGGGGGCAAGGGACTGTTCGTCAAGGAACTCGAGGCGGCCATCGCCGATGGCCGGGCCGACATCGCGGTTCACTCGATGAAGGATGTCCCGGTCGAACTGCCGCCGGGTTTCGTACTGGCCGCGATTACCGAACGCGAGGACCCGCGCGACGCGTTTGTCTCGAACACTTACGCCTGTTTTGCCGATCTGCCTGCGGGCGCGGTGGTCGGTACCTCGAGCCTGAGGCGGGCGGCGCAGATCGCCGAACGTCACGCGAAGCTCGAGTTGCGTCCGCTGCGGGGCAATGTCGATACCCGCCTTGCGAAGCTGGACCGGGGCGAGTATGCGGCGATTGTCCTGGCCGCTGCGGGACTGCGACGGCTCGGCCTGGCTTCGCGCATCCGCGCTCTGCTGGAGGCCGAGGAAAGCCTGCCGTCCGCCGGGCAGGGCGCCCTCGGAATCGAATGCCGCGCCGACCGGCTCGAACTGCGCGCGGCGCTTGCGACGCTCGCGCATGCGGCCACCGCCGATTGCGTGCGCGCCGAACGCGCGGTGAACCGCGTCCTGGGTGGAAACTGCGCGATTCCGCTTGGCGCTTACGCCACGGAGGATCAGGGAATGTTGCGCCTGCGCGCGCTCGTGGCCGCGCCCGACGGGAGCCGCGCCGCACGCGCAGAAGTAACCGGTCCGGCCGATCAAGCCGATGCGCTGGGGGCAGAGGTGGCGCGGCGTCTGCGCGAGCGCGGAGCGATCGAGATCCTCGCCGCGCTGCCGGTCTGATCGCCAGTGAAGCACGCCGGAGCGCTCGCCGGCAAGGGGATCGTCGTGACACGGCCCCGCGCGCAGGCGACTGGACTCGCCACCGCGATTGAACGAGAAGGCGGAACGGCCTTGGTCTATCCAGCCGTTGAAATTTGCGACATCGATGACCTGCGGCCGCTACATGCGATCATCGACCGCCTGAACGCCTTCGATCTGGCCGTGTTCGTCAGCCCCAACGCGGTGAGAATGGCGCTCAAGCTCGTGCTCGCAAGACGCGCCACGGGCTGGCCACGACACTTGCGCGTCGCCGCGATCGGGCCAGGCAGCCGCCGCGAACTCGAACAGCAGGGTGTTTCCGGAGTCATCGCGCCTCACGGGCGCGCGGACAGCGAGTCGCTGCTCGCCGTGCTGGAGGGCGAAGCGCAATCCATTGCACGGCTGGTCATTTTCAGAGGCGAGGGAGGGCGCGAGATGCTCGCTGAAGCGTTGCTCGCGCGCGGCATGCAGGTCGAGTATGCCGAGTGCTACCGCCGCGTCCGTCCGCAACTCGATGCGGCGCCGCTGCTGGCCGCATGGGCGCGGGGCGAGGTCCATGCAGTTAGCGTATCGAGCGCAGAGGGTCTGGGCAACTTTTTCGCCCTGATCGGCAGCGCCGGACAGGCCTGGTTGAGGCGCACGCCGCTGTTCGTGCCGCACGCGCGGGTCGCGGGCGAGGCTGCACAGCTGGGGGCCGGCACGGTGCGGGTTTCCGGCCCAGGCGACGCCGAAGTCCTCGCGGCTCTGGTTGCCTATTTTCGGGACGCGCAGTAAAACAGCAGCCATGGAGGAAACGATACAGGCAACGCCCCGGCAGCAGCGCCGATTTGCCGCCGCGCTGGCGGTGGTCGCGGCGTTCGGCGCGCTCGGGTGGGTATGGTACGACGCGCGCGATCGCATCGGCGCGACCCAGGAAGAACTCGCGCGGCGGTTGCGCAGCATCGAGACCGAAAGCCGCGAGGCGCGCCTGCTTGCGCGGCAGGCGCAGGAGGCAGTGCGCGACAGCCAGGCAAAACTCGCAATCCTCGAGAACCGCGTGGGGGAATCGCAAAACCAGATGGTGGCGCTCGAGGCGCTCTATCAGGAGCTGACGCGAAGCCGCGATGAGTGGGCGCTGGCCGAAGTCGAGCAGGTGCTTACGCTGGCTGCGCAGCAATTGCAGCTGTCCGGAAACGTGCGCGGCACGCTGCTGGCGCTACAGTTGGTCGAAACCCGGCTTGGACGGTCCGACCGGCCGCAGTTCATACCGCTGCGCAAGGCGCTGGCGCGCGACATCGAGCGCCTCCGCGCGCTTCCTGCGCTCGACGTATCCGGCATCAGTCTCAGGCTCGACGGGGTGATTGCGTCCGTGGACAGCCTGCCTCTCGCATTCGACGAGCGCGCGCCGGCGGACGCCGCGCGTGACGGCGCGCGGATCGAAGATGGCGGCACCCTCGCGCGCCTGGGTGCCGAGCTGTGGGGCGAGCTGAAGAGCCTGGTTCGAATTCGAACCATGGACGCGCCGGAGCCGCCGTTGCTCGCGCCGGCGCACGCGTATTTCCTGCGCGAAAACCTGAAGCTGCGGCTGCTCAACGCACGCCTTTCCATGCTGGCGCGGGACCAGGCCGGATATCGCGAAGATCTTCGCATCGCGCAGGCATGGATTACCCGCTACTTCGACGCACGCGCCAAGCCAAACGCGAACGCGCAGGCGCAGCTCAAGCAGCTCGCGCAGGCAGTGGTGAGCATCGAGCTGCCCGTGCTCGCCGAAAGTCTCGAGGCGGTGCGCGCGTTCAACATGCGCCGCGAGCGGGGCAACTGAGTGCGAATGCGGCCGCGGCGCGACGCATGAAGGGGCTATTCTGGCTGCTTGCCGTTTTTGCAGCGGCGGTTGCGCTCGCGGTCGTCGGCCGGACGCAGGAAGGCTACGTGCTGTTCGTGTATCCGCCGTACCGCGTCGAGCTGTCACTGGTGTTGTTCGCGATCCTTCTGGCCGCGGGGTTCTTCGCGGCCTACCTTTCTTTGCGCCTGTTGGTGCACACGCTGCGATTGCCGGAATACGTGCGCGCCTACCGTCTGCGCCGTCGCCGCGAAGGCGCGCTGGATGCGATGAGTTCGGCCGCCCTGGCCTACATGGAAGGCCGTTACGCACGCGCGGAAAAACAGGCCGAAGCGGCATTTGCCGCCGGCCATTGGCCCGGACTCTCGGCGCTGCTCGCGGCACGCTCGGCGCATCAGCTGCGCGTTCGGGAACGGCGTGATGCGTGGCTCGCGCGCGCGGCGTCCTCCGGCGACGCGGTTGAGACGGCGCGGCTGGTGACCCAGGCCGAGATGTTGCTCGAGGAGCATGATTACCCCGGCGCGCGGGAAGCGCTGCAGCGGCTGCATCTGTCAGGTCCCAAACATATCGCATCGCTTCGCCTGCTGCTGCGCGCGGAGCACGGCGCCCGCAACTGGGACGAGGTGCTTCGGCTCGCCGCGCACCTGGCACGACGCGGCGCGATTCCCCCGGCGCTCGCCGAGGAGTACAAGGCGCAGGCGATACTGGAACTCCTCGCGCGCTCCGCTGGCGATGCGCGCTCGCTCGGCGAGAGCTGGAGGCGACTTGCCGCGGCCGACCAGTTCAATCCCCGCGTGGCGGCCGCCGCGGCCCGCCATGCGCGCGAGCTCGACGCGGGTGCGTTTGCACGCGAGATCATCGAGAAGGCGCTGGCGCAGGAATGGGACGCTCGCCTGGTCGAACTTTACGGCGACGCACCGGCAGCGGAGGCGATGGCACGCATCGAGCGCGCCGAGCGCTGGCTGCGCGAGCATGCCGACGATGCGGGGCTGCTGCGCACCCTGGGCCGGTTGTGCATGCGCGCAGAACTTTGGGGCAAGGCGCAGAACTACCTGGAAACGAGCCTGTCGTTCGAAGCAGGCCGCGCGACGCACCTCGAACTCGCGCAACTGCTCGAGCGACTCGGCCGCAGCGCCGAGGCGGCGAAACATTTTCGCCTCGCCGCGGAGTCGGTTTCCTAAGTCCAGTCCCGCGGCTTCAGGAAGTAGGTGGTGAGCCTGTCCTCCGGCGTGCCCGGTTCGGGCTTCCAGTCGTATTGCCAGCGTACCACCGGGGGAAGCGACATCAGGATCGACTCGGTGCGCCCGCCGGATTGAAGCCCGAACAGCGTGCCGCGGTCCCACACCAGGTTGAACTCGACATAACGTCCGCGCCTGAAGGCTTGGAACCTGCGTTCGCGTTCGCCGTATGGAGTCGTCTGGCACCGCTCGACGATCGGAACGTATGCAGCGAGGAAATGTTCCCCGACGCTGCGCGTCATCGCGAAGCTGAACTCGAAATCGCGTTCCGCGAAATCGTCGAAGAAGATTCCGCCGATGCCGCGCGGCTCATTCCTGTGGCGCAGGAAGAAATATTCATCGCACCATTTCTTGAGGCGCGCGTGCAGGCCGTCGCCGAACGGCTCCAGCGCCCGCTTGCAGGTGCGGTGGAAGTGACGGGCGTCGTCCTCGAATGCGTAATACGGCGTGAGGTCCATCCCGCCGCCGAACCACCACACGGGCGGCTCGCCGTCGCGATGCGCGACGAGCAGACGCACGTTCATGTGCACCGTGGGTACGTAGGGGTTGCGTGGGTGCAGCACGAGCGACACGCCCATCGCGTCGTAGCTGCGCCCGGCAAGTTGCGGCCGCGCGGCGCTGGCCGAAGGCGGCAAGCGCTCGCCGCGCACGCGGGAAAAATTCACGCCGCCGCGCTCGAACAGGCTGCCTTCTTCGATCAGTCGCGTCAGCCCGCCGCCGGCCTCGGGGCGCTGCCAGGCGTCGGCGCGAAACGGCCGGCCGTCGAGCGCTTCGAGCGCGGTGACGATGCGGTCCTGCAGATCGGTAAACCAGGCGTGTGCGGCGTCGAGGTCCATGGAGGGTTCAGTTCCCGGCAGAGGTGCGCGATCCGCCGTCGCGCAATGCGCGAAACCCGATGTCCCGGCGGCATTGCATGCCTTCAAAACGTATGGCATCCACCGTCTCGTAGGCGCGTTTCTGCGCGATGCGCAGATTGTCGCCGAGCGCGGTGACGCACAGCACCCGGCCGCCGCTGGTCACCAGGTTGTTTCCGTCGAGCCGCGTGCCTGCGTGGAATACGCGGCATGCCGCGGCGGGAGCGGGTATTCCGTGGACGCGATCGCCCTTGCGCGGCGCGTCCGGGTAGCCGTGCGCGGCGAGCACGACGCCGAGCGCGCAGCGCCGGTCCCACTCGGCTTCGGCCTGATCGAGGGTGCCTGCGAGCGCATGATCGATGAGTTCGAGCAGGTCAGACTTGAGGCGCAGGATGATCGGTTGCGTTTCCGGATCGCCCAGGCGGCAGTTGAACTCGAGCGTCTTCGGATTGCCGGCCGTGTCTATCATGACGCCGGCATAGAGGAACCCGACATAGGGCGTGCCGTCCTTCGCCATTCCGGCAAGCGTCGGCAAGACGATTTCGCGCATGATGCGCGCGTGAATCTCCGGCGTGACCACTGGCGCGGGGGAGTAGGCGCCCATGCCCCCGGTATTGGGGCCGGCGTCGCCGTCGCGCAGCCGCTTGTGGTCCTGGCTGGTCGCAAGCGCGAGCACGTGCGCGCCGTCGCACATCACGATGAAGCTCGCCTCTTCGCCCTCCAGGCACTCCTCGATCACGACCCGCGCACCCGCCCCGCCGAGCCGGCGCTCGCCGAGCATCGCCTCGATCGCGCGTTCCGCCTCCGCGACACTCGCTGCCACCACGACGCCCTTGCCGGCAGCGAGTCCATCGGCTTTCACCACGATCGGAGCGCCATTGGCGCGCACGTAGGCCCTGGCGGCGTTCAATTCGCCGAATGTCGCATGACGGGCGGTCGGGATCCCGTGGCGTACCATGAACTGCTTGGCGAAATCCTTCGATGCCTCGAGCTGCGCTGCTGCGCGCACGGGGCCGAAAATGCGCAGGCCTTTCTCACGGAACAGATCGACGATGCCGGCCGCAAGCGGCGCCTCGGGACCCACTACCGTGAGGGCCGCGCCTTCGCGCGCGGCAAAAGCCGCGAGTTCGCCCGGGTCGGTGATCGCGACGTTGACGAGCCCGGACTCGGTTGCCGTTCCCCCGTTGCCGGGAGCAACGTAGACCATCTGCACCCGCGGACTCGCCGCCAGCTTCCACGCGAGCGCGTGCTCGCGCCCCCCCGATCCGATCACCAGCAGCTTCATCGTTCAGCTTGTCTCGATAGGGTGGCACCGCAATGCAGCGCCTGCGCTGATTTGCGGTGCATCGTGGTTCTTAGTGCCTGAAATGACGCACGCCGGTAAATACCATCGTGATGCCGCGCTCATCGGCTGCGGCGATCACTTCGTCGTCGCGCATGCTGCCGCCTGGCTGGATCACCGCGCCGGCGCCGGCGTCGATGACCACGTCGAGGCCGTCGCGAAACGGAAAGAACGCATCGGACGCAGCGCATGATCCCTCGAGGCTGAGCCCGGCATTCTTCGCCTTGATCGCCGCAATGCGCGCACTGTCGACGCGGCTCATCTGTCCCGCGCCGACACCCACCGTCGCGCCGTCCTTCACGAACACGATGGCGTTCGATTTCACGTACTTTGCCACCCGCCACGCGAACAGCAAGTCCCTCATCTGCCCCTCGTCAGGCGTCTTCTTGGAAACGGTCCTGAGTTCGCCGGCCGCGACGACGCGGGCGTCGGGTGACTGCACCAGCAGCCCGCCGCCGATCCGTTTGAAGTCGTATTCCGCGGATGCGTGCGCGAGCGGCACCTCGAGCACGCGCAGATTGGCCTTGGTCGCGAACGACTCGCGCGCCTCGGGATCCACGCGCGGCGCGATGATCACCTCGGCGAACTGCTTGCCGATCGCCTCCGCCGCCGCGCGCTCGAGCGCGCGGTTGAACGCAAGGATGCCGCCGAACGCCGAGGTCGGATCCGTCGCGAAGGCCTTGAGATACGCTTCGAGCAGGCTCGGTGCGACCGCGACGCCACAGGGGTTGGCGTGCTTGATGATGACGCAGGCCGGTTCGTCGAAGCTCTTGACGCATTCCCACGCCGCGTCCGCGTCCGCAATATTGTTGTAGGAAAGTTCCTTGCCCTGAAGCTGCCGGTACCCGGCCAGGCTGCCCTCGGCAGGGCGCGCGTCGCGGTAGAACGCCGCCGACTGGTGCGGATTTTCCCCGTAACGCATGTCGGTGAGTTTCACGAACTGCAGATTGAGCACGTCCGGAAACGCACGTCGCCTGCCGCCGGCGTCGAGCGAGTACAGATAGTTGGCGATCGCGCCGTCGTAGGCAGCGGTGTGGGCGAAAACCTTCCGGGCGAGCGCGAAGCGCGTTGCCTCGTCGACAGTGCCGCCTGCCCGGATCTCCTGGAGCACCTGCGCGTAATCCGCCGGGTCGACCAGCACCGCAACGCCGCCGTGGTTCTTCGCCGCCGCGCGCAGCATCGCCGGGCCGCCGATGTCGATGTTCTCGATCGCGTCTTCGAAGCGGCAGTCGGGATCGGCAACCGCTGCCTGGAACGGATATAGGTTTACCACAATCAGGTCGATCGGCGTAATGCCGGCGGCTTCGATCGAGCGCATGTGCTCGGGCGTGTCGCGACGGGCCAGTATGCCGCCGTGGATCTTCGGGTGCAGCGTCTTCACCCGGCCGTCGAGCATCTCCGGGAATCCGGTGTGGGCGGATACCTCGGTAACGGCAACGCCGGATTTTTCCAGTGCTCGCGCGGTGCCACCGGTGGAAAGTATCTTCACGCCGAGCGCAGCGAGTCCGCGCGCGAACTCGACGCACCCGGTCTTGTCGGAAACGCTGATCAGCGCCTGTCGGACGTGATTCATCGCGCTGGCCGGGACGAATGACGCGAATCCATGCTGCCCATCCTCAGGCCTTGATGCGCAGCTGCTGCATCTTCTTGCGCAGCGTGTTTCGATCGATGCCCAGCATCGACGCCGCAAGCGTGAGGTTTCCCTCCGCATGATCCAGCACGGTTTCGATCATGGGCTTCTCGACGTTTTGCAGCACCATGTCGTAGATCGACGTCGGCTTTTCGCCGTCCATGTCCTTGAAGTAGCGTTCCAGGGAACGCTTGATGGCGATTGAGATTTCGTTGTTGCGGCTCATGCTGCGAGCCTCGCGCGCGTTTCGTTGGCCGCCTCGGCCGGCAGGGCAAAGCGCAGGCGTTCGCCGCCCTCGGCGAGGCGTTCAAAGTACGCGCCCACTTCCGCCACCTGCTTCAAGATGCAATGCGTCGCATTGACTCGCTGCCGCAGCGCCTCTCCGCCGGGCAGTTCGCGCACGTACCAGCCGATATGTTTTCGCGCGACGCGAACGCCCGCCTCGGCGCCGTAGAAATCGTGCAGTTCGCGCAGGTGTTCGAGCACGACGGCGCGGATCTCGGCCACCCGCGGCGGCGGCAGCCGGACGCCGGTGGCGAGAAAATGCGAGATCTCGCGGAAAATCCAGGGCCGCCCTTGCGCCGCGCGCCCGACCATCAGGCCGTCGGCAAGCGTCGATTCAAGCACCGCGCGCGCGCGTTCCGGCGAGTCGATGTCGCCATTGGCAATCACCGGGATGCGCGACGCGGATTTCACTTCGGCGATCGTGTCGTATTCTGCCTCGCCCGAAAACCCGCATGCCCGCGTGCGGCCGTGGATCGAAAGCATCCGGATACCGGTCGACTCGGCAATGCGCGCGATGCGCAAGGCGTTGCGGCTGCTAGCGTCGAGACCCGTGCGAATCTTCAGAGTCACAGGCACGTCGACGGAACCCACCACTGCGTCGAGGATGCGCCCGACCAGTGTTTCGTCCGCCAGCAGCGCGGAGCCGGCCATCAGGTTGCAGACCTTTTTCGCCGGGCAACCCATGTTGATGTCAATGATCTGCGCGCCGCGATCCACGTTGTAGCGCGCGGCGTCGGCGAGCATGCGCGGATCGGCCCCCGCGATCTGTACCGCAATCGGCTCCGTCTCGCCCTCATGGTCGGTACGCAGTCGCGATTTGCGCGTCTGGCGCAAATCCGGTTTCGCCGACACCATCTCGGAAACGGCCAAGCCTGCGCCCAGCCGCTTGCACAGCTGGCGGAACGGGCGGTCCGTGACTCCCGCCATCGGAGCGACGAACAAAGCATTGCGCAGGCGGTGCGGTCCGATTTGCATCAGGAGAAACGCGGGCAGGGTTTGGATCGGAAGGACGGGAATTCTATACGGTTTCGTTGCGAAAAGAATCGCCAGGCGACGGCTTGTATCGATCGCGCAACACAGAGTGCCGTTGCGCGCCGGTGGGTCGAGTTCAGGGCAGGGCCGAAGCGCCGAAGGTCATGCGCCGCGCAAAAAAACGGCGTGCAGGCGAAACCAGATCGAGCGCGGTCATCACCGCGCCACGCGCGGCGGCAGTCAACGGGTTATCGCCGGTGAACAGCGTGGCGAGCAGATCGGTGATGCGTATCGTCGCGACCATGTCGAGGCGGCGCGCGCGCGCGAAACGCTCGAGCACGGGTGCCGATCCGGCCGAGCCCGGATCGGCACGGATGCAGCGCGCCAGCTCCCACGCATCGCGCAGGCCGAGGTTGAGTCCCTGGCCGCCGACGGGGTGCAGGGTTTGGGCGGCGTTACCAATATACGCCTCACGGGGTGCGATACGCGATGCACGGTAGCGCAGCGCGAGCGGAGCGCGACTGAGCGAGCGCAGCGCCGTGAAACGCCCGGCGCGCGACCCGGCGGCCGATTGCAGATCATGGAGAAACGCTTCGGGCGCGGCGAGCGCAAGCGCTGCAGCGCGGCGTTCCGAGCAGACCCACACCACGGCATAGCGTCCCGCCAGAGGCAACAGAGCGAGCGGGCCATCCGCCGTGAAACGCTCGAAAGCGCAATTGCCCGCCGCCGGTTCGCAATCCACGAGCGCAACCAGAGCCTCCTGGGCGTAGTCGCGGCCGTGTGTCGCATCACGCACGCTGCCCTCCGCGTGTACCACGCACGCAGCCTGAAGGACGCGCGCTTCGCCTTCCCGCAGGTAGGATAGCTCAGCCCGGTCCGGATTCACTCGAACGGATTGCAGCTGCGCGGAAGTGACGACGGGGATCGCGCGACGATGGACAATCTCCATCAGCGATTGCGCGAGCTCCCGGTACTCGATCACATAGCCCAGTTCCGGCGTACCCGTGTCGTGCGGATCGATCACGGTGCGGCCGAAGCGCCCCGACTGCGAAACCTGAATGCGGCGAATCGGCGTCGGCGCAAGCTCGCTCCACGCGCCCAGCCGTTCGAGTATCAGGCGGCTCGAATACGACAGCGCGATCGGACGCGATCCGGCGCTCCCCTCGCGCGCCGCCGCGGCGCTGCGCTCGAGCAGCACGATCGATACCGGTGCCGGCGCAAGCGCAAGTGCGAGCGCGGCGCCGACCGGACCGCCTCCGACGACTGCGATGTCGCAGCGCTCGGGTGCCGGATTCATTTGCCGGCCGGGCGCTCGCGCATCAGTGCTTCGATATCCGCGATCGATTTGGGGGTTTCGCGGGTGAGCACTTCGCAGCCCGAGTCGGTCACCAGAACGTCGTCTTCGATGCGAATCCCGATGTCGTGAAAATCTTCGGGCACGTCGTGCGCCGCGCGGATGTAGATGCCGGGCTCGACCGTCAACGTCATTCCAGGTGCAAGCGCGCGCCAGTTGCCGCCATGCTTGTATTCGCCGGCATCGTGCACGTCGAGCCCGAGCCAATGGCCGGTGCGGTGCATGTAGAAGCGGCGATAGGACTCGGTTTCGAGCACTTCGTCGAGGCTCCCGCTGAGCAGCTTGAGTTCGAGCATGCCCTGTGCAAGCACGCGTACAGCGGCGTCGTGCGGCGCGTTCCAGGCATTGCCGGGACGCACCTGGACGATCGCGGCTGCCTGCGCCGCGAGCACCAGTTCGTACGCGGCGCGTTGCGCCCCGGAGTACCTTCCGTTCACCGGAAATGTGCGCGTAATGTCGGCGGCATAGCCATCGAGTTCGCAGCCGGCGTCGATCAGCAGAAGATCGCCGTCGTCAAGCGTGGCGCTGTTGTCGCGGTAATGCAGCACGCAAGCGCTGGCGCCGCTCGCGACGATCGGCCAGTAGGCGGGGAACTGCGCGCCGCGGCTGCGGAATTCGTGCAGCAATTCCGCCTCGATCTCGAATTCACGCCGCCCGGGCCGGGCAAAGCGCATGGCCCGCCGGTGCGCGCGGGCGGAGATGGTGGCGGCGCGGCGCATCGTGTCGATCTCGGCCGCATCCTTCACCAGGCGCATCTCATCGAGCAGAACGCGGATGTCGTGGATCTGCGCGGGCGCCGAAATGCCGGTGCGCGTTTGTGCGCGCACCGCATTGAGCCAGCGCATCACGCGCGCGTCCCACTCGGACTCTGCGCCGGGCGCATAGAACAGCGTGGGCTGGTCGCCAAGCAAGCTCGCAAGCGCTTCGTCGAGCTCGCCGATCGGCCGGGCCTCGTCGAGCCCGAAACGCTCGCGCGCCGCCTGCGGTCCGTAGCGGAAACCGTCCCAGGTTTCGCGTTCCTCGTGTTTTTCGCGGCAGAACAGGATCGAGCGCGGCGTATCCCCCGCCACCAGGACGAGCACCGCTTCGGGTTCCGCGAAACCCGTGAGGTAGTAGAAATAGCTGTCGAACCGATACGGATAGTACGAGTCCCGGTTGCGCGTGCGCTCGGGTGCGGTGGGCACCACCGCCACGCCGGCGCCCATCGACTGGAGCAGGCGGCTGCGTCGCCCGGCGTAGGCGGCGATTCCGTGCGGCGGTTCATTCATGTTCATCGCGTCGTCCTCGTTTCGGCGCGCGCGGCGCGCAGTCGCGCATCGAGCGCCGCGCGCCGCTCGGAGGTGCCGACATCGGCCCACAGTCCGGCGTACAGCTCACCCGACACGCGCCCGGCTTCGGCATTCGAGCGCAGCAGCGGAGCAAGACCCGCCTTGGCGCCCGCATCGACTGCGCTCACCAAGCGCGGAGATATGACCGCCAATCCGGCGTAAGTGTATCGCGGTGCAGCCCGGTTTCCGACGCACCCGTCTTCGAGAGAGAAATCGCCGTCTGTGCGAAACGCCGGGTTGGGTACGAGCACCAGATGCGCGAGGGATTTGCCCAACCCGAGGGCGCGAAGCCTTGCGAGCGGGTACTCGCAGTACACGTCGCCGTTGGCGAGCAGGAACGGTTGCTCGCCCAGCTGAGCGCGTGCGAACGCGAGCGCCCCGGCCGTATCGAGCGGTTCGGGTTCGCGGGAAAACTTGATCGAATGTCCCCAAGCCCGGCCGCTGCCGAGCGCCTGCTCGATCTGCGCGCCGAGGTGGGATACGTTGATCACGATTTCGCGGAATCCCGCCGCTGCGAGGCGCTCCAAGTGCCAGACGATCAGCGGTTTGCCCCCCACCTCGACGAGCGGCTTGGGGACATGGTCCGTGAGCGGGCGCATCCGCTCGCCACGCCCGGCCGCCAGGATCATCGCCATCATGGCGTTGCGCCGCGTGCGCGAGCCTCGTTCAGTCGCTCGATCAGTCTTGCGAGCGGGACCAGTTCACGATAGCGCCGGCAGGCCGCCCGCAGGTATTCGAGCACCAATGGAATGTCGGCAAGGTAGCGTTGCTTGCCGTCGCGGTGGCACAGCCGCGCAAATATCCCGGCCACCTTGAGATGGCGTTGCACCCCCATCCACTCGAAGTCGCGATAGAACTCGGCAAAATCCGGCGCCACCGCCAGACCGGCGCGGCGCGCCTTCTCCCAGTAGCGAATCGTCCAGTCGAGCACCTGTTCTTCGTCCCAGCGGATGTAGGCATCCCTGAAAAGCGAAGCCAGGTCGTAGGTGATCGGCCCGTACACCGCGTCCTGGAAGTCGAGCACGCCCGGGCTTGGTTCGCACACCATCAGGTTTCGCGAATGGTAGTCGCGGTGGACGTAGACTTTCGGCTGGGCGAGATTGTTGGCGAGGATGGCGGAAAAGGCGCTCTCGAGAGTTTGGCTGTCTGCTGGAGACAGGCCGTGTCCGAGTTCGCTTGCGACGTACCATTGCGGAAACAGCCGCAGTTCACGTTCGAGCAGGGCCCGGTCGTATTCCGGCAACGCGCCAGGCCGGCTCGCGAGCTGGATTCGAAGCAGCGCATCGGTCGCGTCCGCATACATTCCCCGCGCGCTGGAGGCGTCGAGCCGCTCGAGGTAGGTCGTTCCGCCCAGGTCTTCGAGCAGGAGAAAACCCTGTTCGAGATCGGCCGTATGCACGTTCGGGACGTGCGCGCCGGCCGCGGCGAACAGCGCAGCGACGTGCAGGAACGGGCGGCAGTCCTCCTTGTCCGGCGGCGCGTCCATCACGATGAGCGAAGTCTCGCCATCGAGAGACACGCGGAAATAACGCCGGAAACTCGCGTCTTCGGATGCCGCCGTCACCGACCACCGGCGCCCCGGAAAACGCTCCGCCAGCCAGCGCGCGAGGGAAGCGCCGCGCAGATCATCCTTCATCTTGGGCCGTTCGCTCGGCGCATGACGTCGCATGTTGGGCGGAAGGCGCCGGAATGAATTGCGTAACCGGGGGAATTGTGCGATTTTACCACTCCAGCAATCTCCTTCGTTCCATCCATGCCGTTCGCCTGCGCGCGCTGGCGCGTGCCCGCTGGGGCTCTCGTTATCCTCATCCTTGCGCTCACCGGCGCGGATGCTGCGCGCGCGCAGGCGTTGAAACCGCCTGCCGTTGCGTTGCCGCCGCGCGAAAAAGGCCCGACCACGATCGACGCCGAGCGCATCGAGGGCGTGGGCGGGCAGGAAGTGACGGCGCGCGGCAAGGTGGAACTGCGCCAGGACGACACTGTCATCTTCAGCGATTTCCTGAAATACAACCAGGAATTCGGCCGCATCGAGGCCGATGGCGGCGTGCGGCTTCGCCAGGGCAACGACCGTTTCTCCGGACCGCGGCTCAAGTACGACAGCCGCGACCAGACCGGGGTATTCGAGGAGCCGAGCTTCGTTCTGCGCGGCGACCAGCCGGGCCGTGGCAAGGCCGAGCGCATCGATTTTCTCGGTGCCGACCATTTCAGGATTAAGAATGGCAGCTTCACCTCGTGCGCGCCGGGACGCGAGGACTGGCGTTTCGATTTGCGTGAACTCGACCTGGACTACAACACCCAGACCGGCACGCTGCGTGACGGATCGCTCAAGTTTTTCGACACCACGATTGCGCCGATCCCCTGGATGAGCTTTCCGCTCGAGCACCGGCGCAAGAGCGGGTTTCTCTCGCCCGCCTATACGCAGTCCTCGCGCGGCGGCCTCGAACTTTCGATGCCGTTCTACTGGAACATTTCCCCGGAGCGCGATGCGACGATCACGCCGCGCTACATTTCCCGGCGCGGAATGATGCTGCTCAGCGAGCACCGCTACATCGACCGCAGCCATCTCGGGGAGGCGCACTACGAGGTGCTGCCCGATGACAAGTCGGCCGGCCGCACGCGCAGCGCGTTTTCGCTGGTTCACCGGCAGACCTTCACCTCCGACCTGTCGGGCTTCGTGGATCTCAACAAGGTTTCCGACAACCGGTACTACGTCGACCTGTTTTCGCGCGTGAGCCAGACATCGACCGTCAACCTGCCTCGCCAGGGTTTTCTGCAGTACAACGGATCGGGTTATATCCTGCAGAGCCGCGTGCAGCGCTTCCAGACGCTGCAGGATCCGCTCAGCCCGGTGGTCAGTCCGTACCACCGGGTGCCGCAACTCACGTTCGGAGCCTCGAGGAACGACGTCGGCGGCGTGGTCGATATCGCGCTCCCGGCCGAGTACGTGCGTTTCACGCACACCACACAAGTCGAGGGGCAGCGCGTCGTGATGAATCCCACGTTCACCGCGCCGATCGTCGCACCCGGCTATTTCTTTACGCCCAAGCTGGGGGTGCGCTACGGCGGCTACAACCTGCAAAACGCTGCGCCTGGAATTCCGGACAAGCAAACCGTCACGATTCCCTGGCTCAGTGTGGACGGCGGGTTGATCTTCGAGCGCAATTTCGCCCTGGCTGGCCGCGATTTTGCGCAGACGCTCGAGCCGCGCCTGTACTACGTCAGCGTTCCGTTCCGCGACCAGAGCCGGATACCGCTGTTCGATACCGGACTTGCGGACTTCAACTACGCGCAGATTTTTTCCGAGAACCGTTTCGTCGGCAACGACCGCTTCGGCGACGCGAATCAGCTGACCGCTGCGGTCACGACGCGCTTGCTCGGGGGGGCTTCGGGCCAGGAGTTGCTGCGTGCGACGGTTGGCCAGCGCTTCTATTTCAAGAACGAGGAGGTGAGCCTCTCGCACGCTTCGGCGTTGCGCACCTACAAGAGCTCGGACCTCCTCGCCTCGGTGGCCGGAAGGATCTCGCAGCTGTGGTCGTTCGATACCGCCTACCAGTACAACGGCCGGCTGTCGCAGACCGAGCGCTTCAACGCCTCGATGCGCTATTCGCCCGAATTGGCGAAGGTCGTCAATCTCGGGTACCGGTTCACACGCGATGCACTGAAGCAGATCGACGTTTCGGGGCAATGGCCGGTGCAAACCGGCTGGTACGGGATCGGCCGGTATAACTATTCGTTGAAGGACGGCCGACTGCTCGAAGGCATCGCCGGGCTGGAGTACAACGCGGGCTGCTGGATCATGCGCGTGGTCGCGCAGCGCCTGCAGGCGGCGACGCAGCTCGCTTCGACCACGGTATTTGTCCAGCTCGAGCTCGGCGACTTCGCCCGGCTCGGGTCGGACCCGCGCGACCTGCTCCGGCGTACAGTGCCGGGCTACACGAGCACGCATCTGCGGCCCGAGCAGACCATCCCCTCCAGCCTGCAGCCGAAGCTGCCGTTCGAACAAGTGTACTGAGGCCAACATGCCGTTTCGCGCCCTGCTGGTCCGTCTTGGTGCTGCGTTCACGCTCGCACTCGCGCCGGGAGCGCATGCGCAGGGCCGCATCACTCTGGTCGATCGCATCGTGGCAGTGGTGAACAACGAGGTGGTGACGGCGTCCGAACTCAACGAGCGCGTTGCGTTCGCGATGCGCGAACTGCGCCGGCAAGGCACGCCTGTACCCGACGCCGGCGTGCTCGAAAAACAGATGCTCGAGCGCCTGATCCTCGACAAGGCGCAGCTGCAACTGGCGCGTGATTCGGGACTCAAGGTGGACGAGGTCCAGCTCGACCGGGCGATCGAGCGCATCGCCGAATCCAACAAGCTCTCGTTGCTGGAGTTTCGCCGGACGCTCGAGCGCGACGGTGTCGATTTCGACCGTTTTCGCGAAGACCTGCGCCAGCAGATCACGCTCAGCCGGCTGCGCGAGCGCGAGGTCGACGACAAGATCCAGGTCAACGACAGCGAGATCGACCTGTTCCTCGAGGAGACGACCGCGGAAGGCACGCCGGCCGCGGGGGTGGAATACAACCTCGCGCACGTGCTCGTGCGGATTCCAGAGCAGGCCGGCCCCGAGCAGATCGAGCGCGCGCGCGCGCGCGCCGAGAAGGTCGTGAGCGAAGCGCGCAGCGGCGTGGACTTCGGCAACCTCGCCGCAAGCTACTCGGACGCCGAGGATGCGCTGAGGGGAGGGGCGATGAGCTGGCGTCCCCAGGAGCGCCTGCCGGAGATTTTTACAACGGCATTGAAGGAATTGCGTCCCGGAGACGTGAGCGGCGTTTTTCGCAGCCCGGCCGGATTTCATGTGCTCAAGCTTCTCGAGCGCCGGGGAACCAGCACCGGCCCGGGCGGAGCGCCGGTGCTGCAGACGCACGCCCGCCATATCCTGGTGAGGACCAACGAGGTGGTGTCCGAGGCGGACGCGCGCCGCCGCCTGGGCGACCTGCGCGAGCGCATCGTGACGGGCGGATCCAGCTTCGCAGACCTCGCCAGGCTGCATTCCGAGGACGGCTCGGCGACGCGTGGCGGTGACCTCGATTGGGTCTATCCCGGCGATACGGTGCCCGAATTCGAACGCATGCTCAATGAACTCAAGCCGGGGGACGTGAGCGTGCCGTTCAAGACGCAGTTCGGCTGGCACCTGGTCCAGGTGATCGAGCGGCGCACCGCGGACGTCAGCATCGAGCGGCGTCGCCTCATGGCGCGGCAGGCGCTCAAGGAGCGCAAGGCGGACGAGGCCTTTCAGGATTGGGTGCGCCAGGTGCGTGATCGCGCCTACGTCGAGATGCGGCTCGAGGAGAGGTAGCGGGGGCGTCCCCCCGCATCCGTTCCCCGGCCCGGACGACGAAACCCCATGGGATCCCGGTTGCCGGTGATTGCGCTCACATCCGGTGAACCCGCGGGAATCGGGCCGGAATTGTGTGCCATGCTCGGTGCGAGGGAGTTCGCCGCGCGGCTGGTGGTGATCGGTGACGAAGCGCTGCTCGCCGAAAGGGCGCGGCGTGCCGGTGTTGACGCGCGGCTGCGACGATATTCCCGCGCCACGCTGCCGACATCCGGCATCATCGAAGTGGAGCATGTTCCGATTGCGCGTCCGGCACAGGCCGGGCAACTCGACCCGGCCAACGCCCGCTATGTGCTCGCGCTTCTGGACCGCGCGATCGACGGCTGCCTGTCCGGCGAGTTCGACGCGATGGTCACGGCGCCGGTGCACAAGGGGATCATCAACGACGCCGGCATCGCATTTACCGGACATACCGAGTATCTCGCTGCGCGTACGGGCGCGGCCGACGTGGTCATGCTGCTGGTCGGCGGCGGGCTGCGCGTCGCGCTCGCTACCACGCACCTGGCGCTCGCCGAGGTTGCGGCGGCGATCCAGCGCCCCCGGCTCACTGAAACCCTGCGCACGCTCGAGCGCGGCTTGCGTGAGCAGTTCGGCATCGCGCGGCCACGCATTCTGGTTGCGGGCCTCAACCCGCACAGCGGCGAAGGCGGTTATCTTGGCCGGGAGGAAATCGAGGTGATCGAGCCGGTGGTGCGCGAACTGCGTTCCGCGGGGCTCGAGCTGGAGGGGCCGTTGCCCGCAGATACGTTGTTCCTGCGCGAGCGGCTGGAGCGCGCCGATTGCGTGCTCGCGATGTATCACGACCAGGGCCTGCCGGTGCTCAAGTACGCGAGCTTCGGCAAGGGCGTGAACGTGACGCTCGGGTTGCCCATCGTGCGCACTTCCGTCGACCATGGAACCGCGCTCGAACTCGCGGGCACGGGCCGCGCCGATTGCGGCAGTCTCGAGGAGGCGATTCGGCTCGCGCTCGCGATCGCGGGCGTGCGCCAGCGCCGCGCGCCGGCGTGAAACGTTCGCGCATCGTTCCGCGCAAGCGCTTCGGGCAGCACTTCCTGCATGAGCGGGGTGTGATCGAGCGCATCGTGCAGTCGATCAATCCGCAACCTGGTGATGTGATCGTGGAAGTGGGAGCGGGGGAAGGCGCGCTCACGCGGGCCTTGCTCGAGCGCGTGGCGAAGATCGAGGCGATCGAAATCGACCGTGATCTCGCGGCACGGTTGGCAGCAGAGTTCTCCCCGTCCCAACTGGTTGTGCACGTAGCGGATGTACTCGAGTTCGACTTTTCACTTTTTCCCGAGGGCGTGCGAATTGTCGGCAACCTGCCCTATAACATTTCAACGCCGATGCTTTTTCATCTCGCCCGCTACGCCACGCGCGTGCGCGACATGCACTTCATGCTGCAGCTCGAGGTGGTCGAGCGCATGGTGGCAAAGCCTTCGACCCCGGAATACGGCCGGCTATCGGTGATGCTGCAGACGCGCTTTCGAATGGACAAGCTGTTTCGCGTGGGGCCCGGCGCGTTCCGCCCGCCGCCGAAAGTGCAATCCGCGGTGGTGCGGCTGGTGCCGCTGGCGCACGAGCAGCTTGCGGCCATGGACCATTCGGTGTTCGAAGCAGTGGTACGCAGCGCATTCAGCGCCCGGCGCAAGACGCTGCGCAACGCACTGGCGGAGTGGTTCGACGAGGGTCAGCTGCGCGCACTTGGCATCGACCCGAGGCTGCGCCCCGAAAATCTTTCGCCGAATGATTTTGTGCATCTTGCGGAACACGTTGGTCGAAGGGGCTCGTGCGGCAGTGATCCGAATCAGTAGGCCCGCGTTTCTTCTTGCGCAAGCATCGGGACCGCAAATCCGATAGGCAGCACTCGGCCACTATGCACAGTTCGAAACTATGCGCAATTATGTCGATTGGGGGAGGCGTCCGCCTCGGGTGCTGAGCGTTCAGGATCGGCGCGATCTGCGCATAGTTTCCGAAGGCATGTGACTTCGTAGTTCGACTTCGGGAAAGCACCACGGAAACACGTGAACCACGCATCGCTTCGTCAAGGCCGACCTCGCGAAGAATGAAAATACTCTCACCCATTGTGATGCGTTCGACGTCAGGTTGCGTCGATTTGGGGCTCCGGACTCGCTCGTGTGGTTCCTGCAACGCGATAACTATGCACAGATCGAAATTGACGCACCTCGTCAAACGCCGCGCCAGTCTTGTGTCTGCGCCCTCGAGCTCTCTTCACCTGCGCATAGTTGCAATCTGCGCATAGTGGTCGCTATCTAAACCTTTACATAGCGGCCAATAGCGGTCATTCGCGAACGCGCTATTCGATCACCCGGTCGGCACGCAGCAGAAGCAACTGCGGGATCGTAAGCCCGAGCGCCATGGCGGTCTTCTTGTTAATGACCAGTTCAAACTTAGTTGGAAGTTCTACCGGCAACTCCGCGGGTTTTGCTCCGTGCAGAATGCGATCGACGTGGGCCGCAGCGCGCCGGAAAAGATCGGCATAGTCAACGCCGTAGGAAATCAAACCGCCTTGCTCGGAGAAGTTGGCGGTAAAGTAGATTGCTGGAACCTTGTGGCGCGCGGCCAGTTCGATGATTGGCTTCCGATGGACGATCAAAAAACTGTCTGGCATGGCAATGAAGCCGCTGCCCGACTGGCGCGCAAGCCCGCTGATGACCTGTTCGATCCTGGAGTCGTTGTGAACGCTGGCCGTGAACGTCGTCACGCCAACTTTCGTCGCGGCAGCCTGAAGGGGCTGCAAATAATATTCCGCGTAAGGCGCAGTTTGCGGATTGAACATCACGGCGACCCGCGTCACACGAGGCGCGATCTCCGTGAGTAGCTGCAGAAACTTCTCAATCAGCGACGCTTCGAGGCTAAGAAAGCCGGTGATATTGCCTCCCGGATGCGCCAAGGTCTTGACGAAACTGCTGCCGACCGGATCGGCGACGGCCAGGAATACGATCGGGATGGTCCGGGTCTCGCGTTGGAGTGCGGCCGTCACTGGCGTAGTTTGGGAAAGGATCACCTCGGGCCGCTGCGTCACCAGGTCTTTTGCAAGCGCAGATGCGCGATTGACGTCGCCCGAGGCCCAGCGAACGTCGATCGACAAGTTACGCCCATCAACCCACCCTAGCACCGCAAGCCGCTCCTTGAATGCCGCAAGGAATAAGCGCGCTTCCGGATCGCTCTCGGTGTAACCCATGAGCACAGCGATTTGGCGCACGCGCTCGGGCAACTGCGCCTGCACGAGCCGGGCAGCAAGAAGAGCGGCCCAGGAAAACAGGAACTGCCTGCGTCGGATTTGGCGCATTACCCCTCCCGAACAGTGATCGCGCATAGTTGAGACCTACGCATAGGGGTCGACGGCAGCCGTTCACGGCATCGAAATCTTGCGCTCAATAAACTCGATCTTGTACCCGTCCGGATCCTCGATGAACGCGATCACCGTGGTGCCGCCCTTGACCGGACCGACTTCGCGCGTCACGGCGCCCCCGTGGGCACGCACTGCCTCGCAGGCGCTCTTCGCGTCGGGGACTTCGATCGCGAGATGACCGAAGGCTGTACCGAGCTCGTACTTGTCCACGCCGTAGTTGTAGGTCAGCTCGATCACCGAAGCCTTGTCTTCCATGTCGTAGCCGACAAAGGCGAGCGAGTACTTCTGCTCCGGGCGGTCAGTTTCGCGCAGCAGTTTCATGCCGAGCACCTCGGTATAGAACTTCACCGAGCGCTTCAGATCACCGACGCGCAGCATGGTATGCAGTAGCCTCATGGCACTCCTCCGATGTGTGGAATCGCAGCGGCGGCGAGATGCAGTTCGCGCCGCGCCTTGCGGCAGTCAGGATACAGCGATTTGAGCGTCGTCCAGAAGCGGCGCGAATGGTTGAGTTCGACCAGGTGTGCAACCTCGTGGGCGATCACGTAGTCGGCAAGACGCGGCGCGACGTGCACCAGGCGCCAGGCAATCCGGATGCGACCCTTCCGGTCGCAGTTTCCCCATTGGGAGCGTGCTGAAGACAGGGTCACCGGCGGGGCGGCCAACCCCAAGCGCGCCGCGAAGTGCCCCGCGCGTGGTGTGAAGGCTTCGAGCGCGGTGCGTTTCAGCCACGCGACCAGCGCCCCGCATGCGGCGGCGCCATCAAGCGGATTGCGCAATTCAAGCACCAGCGCGCCGGGCTCGCGCAGCACAGTACCTGCTCCTCGGCGCACTTCGAGGCGCAGTGTTTCGCCAGCGACGCAAAGCGTTTCTCCGTCGATGCCAAACATGCGAACGGGGCGCGGCACGCTGCGCCACTCCTCGAGCCGGGTGGTGATCCAGCGCGCCTTGCTTGCAATAAAGGCGTCGATATCGCGCCACGGCGCCGCGGGAGGGGCGCTGACTGCGAGGCCCTCCGCGTCAACGCTGATCGCGATGGTGCGTCGCCGCCTTCGGCTGATGCGGTATTCGACCAGCCGTCCGTCCAGAAAAGCGTGCCTGCGTTGTTCACCCTGAAGCGCTTGCCGCTCGCCAATCTGCCCGAACAGCGTCAGTTGTCTTGGGCTGGGCAACGCTTGCTTTGCCGGGTATTAATGTACGCTTCAACCATGCCGGGCTTACGAAGCGAGCTTTGCGCTCGCGAGCCGATTCAGACTGACTCCCTGTTCAGCAGCCTGCATGGCCAAGGCACGATGAACTTCCGGCGGGATCCGCACGCGAAATTCGCCGCTATAGTGTTTCTCCGCGAGGGGTACGGGAACGGCCTCTCCCGAGGACTCCATGTCCGCGACTGCCGTCGAAACGATCTGCCGAATCCCCTTCAGGGCGGCCTCCGGCGTGGCGGCCAGCCATGACAGCGACGGAAATTCCGCGCACAGACCGACATGTTCGCCATCTTCCGACGACCACGTGACGCGGTAGGTGTAGTGATCAACGCTCATCGTGCATGCCCTCCAGCTTTTCGATTGCGAGTAGCACTTGCCGGACCTGATACGCCTTGGCCTTGCCTTTCTGGTCCTGGATGTTGATGCGAGGATCGCCGACCCAGGGCGTCTTGAAGATCGCATGGCTGGTACCCGCCTGACGTGGCTTGCCGAAAAATGTCTCGCACACTTTCTTCAGATCGCCGAACCGCACGTTCACCGGTTCTCGCCGCATCTGGTCGAGGATTTTGTCGGCAGACGTCACAATCGTATGGTATCAATAGTGGAACCACGCATCAATCCACCCGTCCCGCTGAGGCATAGAATCCGCAAGGATCATGACGACGCTCGAACTTACCCTGAACCTGCCCGACGATCTCGCGCGCCAGGCGCGGGCCGCCGGCTCCTCGAGATCGGCGAGGCGCTGCAGGCGAGTGACCTGCCTCCGATGAGCGAAGACGAGATCCCGGCCGAAGTCGACGCCGTGCGCGCCGCGCGCCGCGCCATGCGCGATGCGCCTGGTGCTTGACACGAATTGCCGGAGCAGCGTCAGTTTGCACGGGCCGGGCAAAGCTCCTCCTGCTGCGTTTCGATCCATGTTTCGGCTTCCGCGGTGATCGCCTCCGCAGTGCGGCCCGCAGTTTCAATTGCTGGGCCCACGCGTACGGTCACCAACCCCGCGCGTTTGAGGAACGCATTGCGCGGCCAGACGAGGCCCGCGTTGTGGGCGACCGGCACCACCGGCACCCCGGCCTTGGCCGCAAGCCAGGCCCCCCCGAGCTGGTAGCGCCGGCGCTCACCCGGTGCGACGCGCGTGCCCTCGGGGAATACCACCACCCAGAAGCCTTGCGCGAGGCGCTCGCGCCCCTGGCGCACCATGGCTTTGAGCGCCGTCGCGCCCCTCGAGCGATCGATCGCGATCGGACTCATCAGCGCAAGGCCCCAGCCGAAAAAAGGAATCCACAGCAACTCGCGTTTGAGCACGTGGACCTGCGGCGGGAACAGTTTCTGAAACACCATCGTTTCCCATGCCGAATGGTGCTTGGAAAGGATCACTGAAGGTGTCGCGGGCAGGCGTTCGAGTCCTTCGACGCGGTAGCGGATGCCGCAGATCGCACGTGCCAACGCGATCATGGTGCGTGCCCAGCCCGTGATGATGCGGTAGCGGAGCATGCGCGGCAGCGGAGCGGTCGCGAGGAGAATCAGTGCATACGGCGGGGTGAACAGGACCATCGCGAGCGCAAACAGGCTCGAGCGTAACCAGATCATTTGAGGAAATCATTGACGAACGCGGCGAGGTCCGGAAACACGCGCGTTCCCTCCGGAAGTCCGCCGTCCTTTTGCGTCTTGCGTCCCTTGCCTGTCAGCACCAGCACCGGCATTGCACCCACGGCCGCGGCTGCCTGCAAATCACGCATTGCGTCGCCGACGAAGGGCACCCCGTCGAGCGCGACGTTCATGCGCCGGCCGATTTCGAGGAGCATCCCCGGATTGGGCTTGCGGCACTCGCAATTCGCATCGGCCGCGTGAGGGCAGAAGAACACGGCATCGATGCGCCCACCTGCATGTGCAACCGCCTTGTGCATCGCGTCGTGGATCGCGTTGAGCGTGGCCATGTCGAACAGCCCGCGCGCGAGTCCGGACTGGTTTGTCGCAACCACTACCCGGTAGCCGCCTTGCGTCAGCAGCGCGATCGCCTCGAGGCTGCCCTTGATCGGCCTCCACTCCGCCGGCGACTTGATGTACTGATCGCTGTCGTGGTTGATGGTCCCATCGCGGTCCAAGATGACCAGTTTCATGTGGCGAGCCTGGAGATGTCGGCGACGCGGTTCATCGCGCGGTCCAGTTGCTGCAGCAGCAGCAGGCGGTTGGTGCGCAGTTCCGCGTCTTCCGCGTTGACCATCACGCTGTCGAAGAACGCATCGACCGGCGCCTTGAGCGCCGCCAGAGACGAAAGGGCTTCGACGTAGCGCCCGGCCTCCAGGTGCGCTGCGGCCTGTGCCTCGACCCGACCGAACGCGTCGTAAAGAGACGATTCAGCGGCTTCCACGAGCATTCCCGGCAGGAATGCCGTACCGGCGGGCGGCGCCGACTTGTTCAGAATATTGCGGATGCGCTTGTTGGCTGCGGCAAGGCTCGCCGCCTCCGGCAGCGCCAGGAAGGCACGCACGGCCTCGAGTTGTAGCGGCACCAGATCGAGGCGCGCCGGGCGCATGCCGAGAACCGCATCGACTTCGAGCGTCGAGTACTTCTGTTCCCTGAGATAACCGGAGAACCGTTCGAAGACGAATGTCTCCAGGTCTGCGCTCGCATCGCCGATGCGAGCGTTGAATCCGGCAAAGGCGGCGCCCAGGATCTTCCCCAGCGTGAGAGGCAACCTGCGCTCCACGAGGATCCGTATCACGCCGAGCGCGGCGCGACGCAGTCCGTAGGGATCCCGGTCACCGGTGGGCTGCTGGCCGATGCCGAACAGGCCCGCGAGCGTGTCGAGTTTATCCGCGATTGCGACGGCGATCGCGACGGGCCCTTCGGGCAGGGCGTCGCCGGCGAAGCGCGGACGGTAGTGCTGTTCGATCGCGTCGGCGACCTCCGCGTTCTCCCCGTCGTGCAGCGCGTAGTGGCGGCCCATCGTGCCCTGCAATTCTGGAAACTCGCCCACCATCCCGGTGATCAGGTCGGCCTTCGCGAGCCACGCGGCGCGCTCGGCGAGCAGCGCATCGGCCCCGAGCAGGCGCGCAAGGCTACCAGCGAGGAGTTGCACGCGCTCGACGCGCTCGAGCTGGCTGCCCAGTTTGGCGTGATAGACCACGGCGGCGAGTTTCGGCACGCGGGCTTCGAGGCGGGTCTTGCGATCCTGGTCGAAAAAGAAGCGCGCATCCTCCAGGCGCGGGCGAACCACGCGCTGGTTGCCGTCGATCACGTGGCGAGGGTCGTCGAGTGCCATGTTGGAGACGATCAGAAAACGCGGCAGCAATCTGCCGTCCGCGCCGAACAACGGGAAATACTTCTGGTTCTTGCGCATCGTAAGGATCAGGCACTCCTGCGGCACCCCGAGGAAATCCGCATCGAAGGTGCCGGCGTAAACGCTAGGATGCTCCACCAGCGCCGCAACTTCACCGAGCAGGACCGCGATATCCTCCGCTGATCCCAGCGAGGCGCCGAGTTCGGCCGCTTTCGCGTTCAGCTGCTCCCTGATCCGCGCTTCCCGGGCGTCGAAGCCGGCGAGCACCATGCAGTCTTTCGCGCCCAACCACGCTTCGTAGTCGCCGGCGGAGCGAAGAACGATTTCGTCCCTTCCCATGAAACGATGCCCGCGCGTGCGATTGCCCGAGTCGAGGCCGAGCACGATTCCCGGCACGACGCGTTCGCCGTGCAGCATCACCAGGCGATGTACCGGGCGCACGAACTGCGCATCGCCGTCCCCCCAGCGCATGAGCTTCGGGATCGGCAGCCGCTTGAGGGCTTTTTCCACCAGCTCCGCCAGTACGGTGTCCAGCGTGATTTCTCCCGTCACGACGCGCGCCACGAACACTTCGCCTTTCGGCGTGCCGCGGCGTTCGAGCGCTTCCACCGCGATCCCCGCCTTCTTCGCAAATCCGATGATCGCCTGCGTCGGCTTGCCGTTCGCGTCCAACCCGACTTTGACCGACGGCCCCGCGATTTCCTTTTCCTCTCCCGCAACCCTGTCCAGGACTTCCGGTATCACGGCCGCCAGCCGTCGCGGCGTCGCGTAGTGCCTTGGTACGACGGTGCGCGCGACGAGCTTGAGCTTCGCCAGTTCCTCGAACAGCCAGCTGCAAAAGTTGACGTCGAAGTCCCTGAGCGATTTGGGCGGCAGTTCCTCGCTCAGTATTTCCACCAGCAGCGTCGCCTTCATCTACGTCACCTTCGCCGCGCCGGCAAGCATCGGAAAGCCGAGCCGTTCGCGCGATTCGTAATAGGCCTGCGCCACGCCCCGGGCGAGCGCGCGAACCCGTCCTATGTAGACGGCGCGCTCGGTGACCGAGATCGCGCCGCGCGCATCGAGCAGGTTGAACGAGTGCGAGCACTTCATGACCATCTCGTAGGCCGGCAGCACGCACTGCGCCTCGATCAGTCGCCTGGCCTCCGTCTCGAACTCGGTGAAATGCCGGAAAAGCATTTCGGCATTGGACAACTCGAAGTTGTAGCGCGATTGCTCGACTTCGTTCTGGTGGTAGACGTCGCGATAGAGGATCGGACCCGATCCGCGCGCCTCCGACCCGGCCGTCCAGACGAGGTCGAAGACGTTCTGCTTGCCCTGCAGGACCATGGCCAGGCGCTCCAGGCCGTAGGTGATCTCGCCCAGCACCGGCCGGCAGGCCAGGCTGCCGACTTCCTGAAAATAGGTGAACTGCGTAACCTCCATGCCGTCGAGCCAGACTTCCCACCCCAGGCCCCAGGCACCGAGCGTCGGCGATTCCCAGTCGTCCTCGACGAAGCGGATGTCGTGTTCGCGCGCGTCGATGCCGATCGCGGCGAGACTCTCCAGGTAGCGTTCCTGGATGTCCAGCGGAGACGGCTTCATCACCACCTGGTACTGGTAGTAGTGCTGGAGCCGGTTGGGGTTCTCCCCGTAACGCCCGTCCTTCGGGCGGCGCGAAGGCTGTACGTAGGCTGCGTTCCAGGGCTCCGGTCCGATCGCGCGCAGGAAGGTCGCGGTGTGGAACGTGCCGGCACCGACCTCCATGTCGTAGGGTTGCAGCAGCGCACATGCCTGGCGGTCCCAGAATTCGTTCAAACGCAGGATGAGTTGTTGGAAGGTCAGCATGACGTGAAGCGCGAGTCTAGCGTTTCGCTCCCTTTCGGAGAAGCGCAGCCGCAGCGAGCAGGCCCAGCGCCAGCAAAATCACGGCCGCATTGCCCACGCGAATGTAAGGCGTTGCGCCGGTATAGCCGTTCGCGGTCGACTCGAGCACGCCTTCCACGAACGGCGCGATGCTCGTTTCGCTCCCGTCGGGGGAGATCATCGCGGTGCGCCCCGTATTGGTCGCCGTGAGCACGGTTCTGCGCGTTTCAATCGCACGCATCTGGGCGATCTGGAGGTGCTGCGCGGGGGCGAGCGAATCGCCGAACCACGCCACGTTGGAGACATTGACGAGCAGGGTTGCCTCGGGTAGCTGCCGCAGGACCTCCTCGCCGAACGCATCTTCGTAACACACGCTGATCGCGATCTTTTGGCCTGCGATCGCAAGCGGCCGCTGCCGGAGCGATCCGGCGCTGAAGTCCGAGAGCGGAATGCGCAGCACCGACAATACCCAGCCGAAGCCCGGCGGCACAAACTCGCCGAACGGTACGAGGTGCACTTTGTCATAACGCTGCCGCGGCGAGGCGCCGAAGCTCACCGCGCTGTTGTAGTAATCGCGCGCTCCGTCGCGCACCGGAACGCCGAGCAGCAAGTCGCCGCCGTTGCGCCGCGCTATCGTTTCGAGCCGGGACAGGAAGTCCGGATCAATGCGCTCGAGAAAGCGCGGGATCGCCGTTTCCGGCAACACGATGAGCTGCGCACGGCTGGCCTGCGCCAGGCGTTCGTAGGTGGCCAGGATGCGTGCGTAATGCGCCTCGTCGAATTTCATCTCCTGTGGAATCGCGCCTTGCAGCAGCGAAAACCGCACGGCTGAGCCGCCACGCTGCGTCCACTCGACGCGATCGAGCGCGAAGCCGAGTGCAAGCGGCGCTGTGAGGAGGACCCAGCCCGCTACGCGCCGCGGCTGCAACAGCGCGCAACACGCTGATCCCGCGATTAGCCAGGTCACGAGCGTGACTGCAAACACGCCGCCCACGGGGGCAAACCCGGCAAGCGGGGCCGGCACCATGGCGTAGCCGGTCGCGAGCCACGGAAAACCCGTGAGCAGCCAGCCGCGCAGCCATTCCGAAAGCGTCCACAGCGCGGGAATCGCGACGCAGGCGCGCAGGGCATCGCCGCCGAACAGGCGCGCCTGCAGGTAGCCGACCGCGGCGGGGTAGAGCGAAAGCAGTACGCAAAACCCGAGGGTCGCGAGGGCCGCGACCGGGGCTGGCATGCCGCCAAACTGGTTGAGGCTGACGTAGACCCACGAAACGCCGGTGCCGAACAGACCCATGCCGAACGAAAAACCGATCAGCGCGGCGCTGCGCGCCCCGCGCGCACCGAGCCACAGTCCGGTCAGGGCCGCCGGCGCAACGAGCGCGAGCGGCCACGACCCGACGGGACGAAACGCTGCGACCATCAATGCGCCGGCGGCTAACGCGAGCGCGGCCGCCGCGAGCGGACGCTCGCTCAGCGCTTGCCTTGCGGCCAGAGGGTTCAAGCCTTCGGCTTCTCGACGATCAGCGTGTACACGCGGCGGCTGTCCGCGCGCAGCACATGAAACTTCAGCCCTTCGATGACCAGCGTTTCGCCGCGCTTGGGCAGGCGACCGAGTTGCGTAATCACCAGTCCGGCGACGGTGTCGTGTCCCTCGTCCGAAAAACGGGTGTCGAACGCGGCGTTGAAATCCGCGATCTGGGTGTGCGCCTTGATGCGGTAGCGTCCGCTCGATTCCAGCAGGATGTTGTCGCTCGCCTCGTCGAAGTCGTATTCGTCTTCGATCTCGCCGACGATCTGCTCGAGCACGTCCTCGATGGTCACCAGGCCCGCCACGCCGCCGTATTCGTCGACCACGATCGCCATGTGGTTGCGGCTGGCGCGGAACTCGCGCAGCAGCACGTTGAGGCGCTTGGATTCAGGCACGAACACCGCGGGGCGCAGCATCTCGCGCACATTGAATTCTTCCTCTCCTGCGTAGTGGCGCAGCAGGTCCTTGGCGAGCAGCACGCCGACCACGTCGTCGCGGTTGCCGTCGACCACCGGAAAGCGCGAGTGCGCCGTGGCGATCACCGACGGGATGAACTGGTCGGGTGTCTCGCCGATGTCGATCACGTCCATCTGCGCGCGCGGAATCATGATGTCGCGCACCTGCAGTTCGGACACACCGAGCGCGCCCTCGATGATCGACAGGGCGTCGGCATCGAGCAGGTTGCGCGCGTAGGCGGAACGCAGCAGCGCGACCAGCTGCTCGCGGTCTTCGGGCTCGCGCATCACCAGCGTGGAAAGCCGCGCCAGCAGCGACGGTCGTGACGGATCGCTCATGCCGGCCTCATTCTACCTGCGGGCGCCGCACGATACGGATCGGCGAAACCCAGCGCACGCAGAATGCGCACCTCCGCGCGTTCCATGCGTGCGGCGGCGCGCGTCCGGGCGTGGCCGTAACCGAGCAGGTGCAGCACCCCGTGCACCGTGAGGTGCGCGAAGTGCGCCTCGAGCCGCTTGCCCTGCTTCCTTGCTTCACGAGCGACCACGCTCGGGCATAGGACGATATCGCCGCACAGCAGCGGCGCGCTCTCGGTCGCGCGGCGCCGCGCATAGGAAAAGCTGAGCACGTTGGGAACGTAGTTCGCCCCGCGATACGCCGCGTTCAGCGCGCGCGCCTCACCCGAGGTAACGAGACGAATGGTGAGCGTCGCGGGTGCGCGCGCGGCGGCCCTTGCCCAGGCGCGAAAGCGCGCCGCCACGGGAATGCCGCGCACCGCGCACGCAATCTGCACCGTCACGGCGGCCCGGCTAGCCGCGCGCTTCGGTCTTGGTGCGTTTCGCGTTGCGTTCGTACGCATCGACGATGCGCGCCACCAGCGGATGGCGTACCACGTCTTCGGAGAGAAAATCCAGGAACGCGATGCCTCGCACCTTGCGCAGGATGTTGCGGGCCTCGATCAGGCCGCTTTTCTGCCCGTGCGCGAGATCGATTTGCGTAACATCGCCCGTGACCACCGCTTTGGCGCCGAAGCCGATGCGCGTGAGGAACATCTTCATTTGCTCGGGCGTGGTGTTTTGCGCCTCGTCGAGAATCACAAACGCATGGTTGAGCGTGCGTCCGCGCATGTAGGCGAGCGGCGCGAGCTCGATCGCGCCCCGCTCGAGCAGTTTGCCGACCTTGTCGAATCCCATCAGGTCGTAGAGCGCGTCGTACAGCGGCCGCAGGTAGGGATCGACCTTCTGCGCGAGGTCGCCCGGCAGGAAACCGAGGCGCTCGCCCGCTTCGACCGCGGGCCGCACCAGCACGATGCGCTTGACCTTGTCGCGTTCGAGCGCATCGACCGCGCAAGCAACCGCGAGATACGTCTTGCCGGTACCCGCCGGTCCGATGGCAAAGGTGATGTCGTGCGCGAGGATGCTCGCGAGATAGCGCACCTGGCGCGGCGTGCGGCCGTGCAGGTCGGGCCGGCGCGTGAGCAGTTGCGGCGACGCGTCTTCCCCGCTTGCGGGCGGGACGCTGCGCAGCATTTCGCTCAGGCCCAGCTGCAGTTCCTCCACGGTCAGGTCTTCGTCCGCCCGTTGGTAGAAATGCCGCAGCGCATGCGCAGCGTGCCTGGCGCGAGCCGATTCCCCCTGCACCGAAAAACGCGCGCCGCGTCGGGCGATCGAGACATCCAGCGCGGTCTCGATCTGGCGCAGGTTTTCGTCCATCGCTCCGCACAACCGCGCGAGTCGCTGGTTATCGAGCGGATCGAGCCGGACTTCGACCGGTTTGGGTCGCAAGGGGTTCAGGCGAGCGCTGCTTCGTGCGCAACGGGCTCGCCGCGCAGGGAGTGCGCCCGCGCTTCAGTGATGCGTATCTCGAGGAAGCGGCCCGCGAGATGCGCGGCGCCGCGAAAATTGACCGTGCGGTTGTTACTGGTCCGGCCCGCGAGTTCGCCGGCGTCCTTCTTCGAGCGGCCTTCGACCAGCACGCGTTGAACGGTTCCGATCATGCGTTCGCTGATGGCGCGCGCGCCCGCCTCGATTTCGGCCTGGAGCCGCGCCAGACGCTCGGATTTGACTTCCGCCGGCGTGTCGTCCGGATACTCCGCCGCCGGTGTGCCCGGCCGCGGACTGAAGACGAAGCTGAAAGAATCGTCGAAGCCGAGTTCGCGCACCAGCTTCAGCGTCGCGTCGAAATCGGACCCGGTTTCGCCGGGGAAACCGACGATGAAGTCCGAGGAAATGCTGATTTGCGGCCGCGCCTTGCGCAGCCGCCGGATGATCGAGCGGTATTCGAGCGCGGTATAGCCGCGTTTCATCGCTGCCAGCACGCGGTCGGAACCCGATTGCACCGGCAGGTGCACATGGCCGGCCAGCGCGTCGAGCTCGGCGTGCGCGTCGATCAGCCGCTGGGTGAACTCGCGCGGGTGCGAAGTGGTGTAGCGGATGCGCTCGATGCCGTCGATTTCGGCGACGTGCATGAGCAGTTCTGCGAAATCCATCCCATCGGCCGCACCGCGCCAGGCATTGACATTCTGGCCGAGCAGTGTCACCTCCATCACGCCCCGTGCGGCAAGGTCCGCGATTTCCTCGACGACGTCTTCAAACCGACGGGAGAATTCGGCGCCGCGCGTGTACGGAACGACGCAGAACGTGCAGTACTTGCTGCATCCTTCCATGATCGACACGAAAGCGCTCGCGCCTTCGACGCGCGCCGGCGGCAGGTGGTCGAATTTTTCGATCTCGGGGAAGCTCACGTCGATCTGCGGCCGCCCTGTGGCGCGCCGGCGCGCCAGCAGTTCCGGCAGGCGATGCAGCGTCTGGGGCCCGAACACCACATCGACGAAGGGAGCGCGCCTCGCAATCGAGGCGCCTTCCTGGCTCGCCACGCAACCTCCGACCGCGATCAACAGGCCGGGGTTGGCAAGCTTCAGGTGCTTGACGCGCCCGAGATCGGCAAACACCTTTTCCTGCGCTTTTTCGCGCACCGAGCAGGTGTTGAACACGATCATGTCGGCATCTTCGGGGCGCAGCACCGGGACGAATCCTTCGGACGCACGCAGCACGTCGGCCATCCTGCCCGAGTCGTACTCGTTCATCTGGCATCCGTAAGTCTTGATGTACAGCCTTCCTGCCATGGGCGAGAGCCGCGCGTTCCTCTTACTGCAGCGCATCCCCCCGGATGACGAGCAAGGCGGCGACTGATGGCGCGCGAATCATCTGGGGATGGAATCTGGGGATGGAAATTGGTGGCGAATCAGGGACTCGAACCCCGGACACACGGATTATGATTCCGCTGCTCTAACCAGCTGAGCTAATTCGCCAGGTTGACAAGGGTTGCCGAACGAGCCGGCGGGGGGCGAATTGTCGCTTTTTCGACCCGCCCAGGTCAAGCGTGCGGCGCGGCAGGCAAAGCTGCGCTCCCGTCGCGCTAGAATCGGCCGGTGGAACACGATCTCATCGTCGTAGGAGGGGGGCTGATCGGCGCGAGTTTCGCGCGCGCAGCGCGTGGCTCCCGGGTGGCGCTCGTCGATCCGGCCGCGCCTGCGTCGAGCGAACAGGCGAGGGTACCGGAGGATCTGGATTCCCGGATCTACGCGCTGAGTCCCGGCAGCGTCGCGTTTCTCGAGCAGATCAAGGCCTGGCAGGAGATCGCGCCCGAGCGCAAGTGCGCCGTGCGCTCCATGCGCGTGCGCGGCGATGACGCTGCGGCGTGCCTGGAGTTCGATGCGTATGACGCGGGCGTGCCGGAACTTGCGTGGATCGTGGAGGAGCGCGAATTGCGGCGAGCGCTATGGCAGGCGCTCGCGACGCAGGACGCCTTCGTACACTTTGCGGGATCCGCGTGCACCAGCCTCGAAGCCGATGCCGATGCCGTGCATCTTGCGCTCGCCGACGGGCGACGCATCTCGGCGCGTCTGGTGGTCGGAGCAGACGGAGCGCGCTCGTTCGTGCGCGGCGCCGCCCGGATCGAGGTGAGCGAGCGCAGCTATGCCCAGTCGGCCGTGGTGGCGAATTTCTCCTGCGCGCGCCCCCACTTCAATATCGCGTTCCAGTGGTTTCAGGGCGGGCCCGTGCTTGCGTTGCTGCCCTTGTCCGGCGAGCGCGTGTCGATGGTCTGGTCCACAGGAGAAGCGCAAGCCGCGCAGCTGATGGCGGCATCGCCGAAGGAACTCGCGCACCGGGTCGAGCAGGCCACCGGAAGCGAACTCGGCGCGCTCGAACTGATCACCCCGGCGCGGGTCTTCCCGCTGCACTGCGTGAGCGCCACGCGTTGCGTTGCGCCGCGCGTCGCGCTGATCGGTGATGCGGCGCACGTGATTCATCCCTTGGCCGGTCAGGGCGCCAACCTCGGCTTTCAGGATGCGCGCGTGCTCGCGGAGGTGGTGGCCGGGGCCGGGACGCTGCGCGACATCGGCGAGCTGCGGCTGTTACGGCGCTACGAGCGCTCGCGCCGCGAGGCGGTTCTCGCGATGCGGGCGACGGTGAACGGCCTGTTCGAGCTGTTCGGCGCTGAATCCGGTGCGCTACGCCGGCTGCGGAATATCGGATTGAACCTCACCGGCAGCCTGCCGGTCTTAAGAAACGTCCTCGCGCGCCGCGCGCTGGCCTGAACCGGAGCCTTCATGCGCAATTTCGCCTTGTTCCTTGCACTCTTGTTCGCCGCTGGCGCGTCCCCCGCGGCCGATGAAGCCCTGATCCGCCGGGCGGTGGAGGCCAAACTGAACGGCACGCGTATCGATGGCGTCGTCGCGGCGCCGGGAGGCTGGTACGAAGTGCGCTTTCGCACACCCGACGGAGTGCGCATTCTCTACACCGACGAGAAGGCAACGCATATATTTTCCGGCAACATCTTCGAGCTCAAGTCCGACCGCGACCTCACCGAGGAGCGCCTGCGCAAGCTCAACGCGATCGATTTCAAGTCGCTGCCGCTCGATCTCGCGGTGAAGGTGCAGCGCGGCACGGGCAAGCGGACGGTGGCGATGTTTTCCGATCCGTACTGTCCGGCATGCCGCAATTTCGAGCGCGAACTGCTGCAGGTGAACGATGTCACCATCTACGTGTTCATGTTCCCCGTGATCCGGCCGGAAAACGCGGATCACTCGCGTGGGGTATGGTGTTCGGAGGACCGCTCGAAGGCGTGGCTCGATCTGGCGTTGCGCGGCAAGGCCCCCAGCGCGAAGCCGACATGCGACAACCCCGTGGACAAGGTGCTCGCGCTCGGCCGTACGCTCGGCGTGGGCAGCACGCCGACGCTGATCATGGCCAATGGCGAGCGATTCAAGGGCGGGATGTCCGCGGACATGCTGCGCGCGGCCCTCGACGACGCCGCGAAGGGTCCTGCGGGCAGGTAGCGCTACTGCGAGGGCAAGGGCTCTCCGCGAGGCCACACCAGCCATAGGGCACCGCGCTGGCGCATGCGCCCGGCTTGGGTGCCCGCACCCGGTCCGGTGCCCCAGAAGTAGTCGGCGCGCACCGCGCCGCGGATCGCTCCACCGGTATCCTGGGCAATCGTGAGTTTTTCCAGCACCCGCTCGCTCAAGGGGAGCGTCGTGGCGAGAAACACCGGTGCGCCCAGCGGGATGTAACGCGGGTCGACTGCGATGCTGATTTCCGGCGTGAGCGCGACGCCTGCTGCGCCCAGAGGGCCCTCGGCTTCGCCCGCGGACGCGGCGGCGATGGACAGTTCGCGAAAGAACACGTAGCTCGCATTGTGGTCGAGCGCCGCGCGCAGTTTGCCGGGATTGGCCGCGGCCCAGGCCTTGATTCCCTGCATCGAGGATTGCTCGAACTTCAGTTCGTCGCGATCGACGAGATACCGTCCGAGCGAACGGTACGGGTGGCCGTTCTGGTCGGCATAGCCGATGCGGATGCGCTCGCCGTTTTCCAGCTCGATCTGCCCGGAACCCTGGATCTGCAGGAAGAACAATTCGACTGGCTCGGCCACCCAGGCGAGCACCGGAGCGTCAATGCGCCGGCCGGCCGCTTCGATTTCAGCGCGCTCGTAATAGGGAACCACGCGTTTTCCCTCCAGGCGCCCGCGCAGGCGCAGTTTCTTCAGTTCCGGATGCAGGCTCGCGAGATCGACCACGATCAGGTCTTGCGGGATGCCATACACCGGGAAGCGATAGGAGGCGCTCGCCGTGCGATGGCCGCGCAGGATCGGCTCGTAGTAGCCGGTGATCAGGCCGTCGCGCGATCCGTCCGCAGCGACGACGCGGTAAGGGGCAAAGCGCGACTCGAAGAATTCCCGCAAGGTGGTCTCAGGGGCATCGGACAGGCTGGTTGCCGCGTCGCAGGCTGCGCGCCAGCGCGCAGCCTCCATTCGCCGGCAGCTCGAAGCGAACGCGCGCAACGCAGGCGCGAGCGGTCCCGCGCGCCATCCGGGGACGTTGCGCCAGTCGGTTTCCTCGTAGCTCGCCGCGCGCGGTTCGAGCGTGGCCGGTGGGCAGGGCGTGGCCGCGGGGCAGGGCGGGCAGGGCGACGGGCATGCAGCGGGCTGCGGCGCGGGGGCCGGCGCAATCGACGCGCAAGCGGCGAGCAGCAGGCAGGCGCACAATATGATTCCATGTCCGATCCCGTGCGCGATTCCCGGCGCGTCCGATAACCGGCCCTTTCCGATGTGGGTGGTTCTTCTCGAAATGGGAGTTGCGCTCGGACTGCTGGTATTCATCGTCTGGTGGACGTGGCCGAAGAAGGGTGGCGACGAGTAGCCCGGCCTGATTGACCCGCCCTGCAATGCGTCGTGGTGCTCAATGCAATACGCGCGGCACCGACAGTGTGAACTCCGGGATCGTCGCATCGAAACGCGTCCCGTCCTCGGCCACCATCTGATAGCTGCCGCGCATCGTGCCAACCACCGTGGCGAGTGCCGTGCCGCTGGTGTATTCGTGACTCTCGCCCGGGCGCAGCACCGGCTGCGCGCCGACCACGCCCAGCCCGCGCACCTCCTGCACGTGACCGTCGGCATCCGTGATGATCCAGTGCCGGCTGATCAGCTGCGCGGTGACGGTGCCGGTGTTGCGGATCGTGATCGTATAGGCGAACACGTAGCGACCGGCACCCTCGTCGGACTGGTCCTTCAGGTACTGGGTGACCGCGCTGACTGAAACGTCGTAAGCTTTTTCGTGCGCCATGCGCGCATTCTAATTCCTGTTCGCATCCCTGGCTGGCCAGCTGCGCTAGAATCCGTGCAGGGAGGGGATCCATGGTCTACCGCATCGCGCCGAGTATTCTGTCCGCCGATTTCGCGCGGCTTGGCGAGGAGGTGCGCGCCGTGCTTTCCGCGGGCGCCGACCTGATTCACTTCGACGTCATGGACAACCATTACGTGCCCAATCTCAGCATCGGACCGCTGGTGTGCGAGGCGCTGAAACCTCACGTCAAGGTGCCCATCGACGTGCACCTGATGGTGAAGCCGGTAGATCGCATCGTTCCCGATTTCGCCAGGGCCGGGGCGAGCATCATCAGCTTTCATCCCGAGGCTTCGGACCACGTCGATCGCACCATCGCGCTGATCAGGGAGCACGGCTGCCGCGCGGGGCTGGTGCTCAATCCCGCGACACCGCTCGCGTGCCTCGACTTCACGCTCGAGAACCTCGACCTGGTGCTGGTGATGTCGGTGAATCCCGGTTTCGGCGGCCAGAAGTTCATTGCCGGGACGCTCGACAAGCTGCGCGCAGTGCGCGAGCGCATCGATCGTTCGGGGCGCGACGTCTGGCTCGAAATCGACGGCGGGGTGAAAACCGAAAATATCGCGCAGATCGCGCGCGCCGGCGCCGACACCTTCGTTGCCGGATCGGCGATTTTCGGCGCCGCGGATTACGCGGCGACGATCGAGAACATGCGGCAGGAGCTTGCGCGCAGCGCTGCTTGACTTGGACGGGACGCTGCTCGACACCGCGCCCGACCTCGCGGCCGCGGCAAACGCGATGCTCGCCGATCTCGGCCTGGCGGCCATTCCCGAGAGCGCGGTGCGCGGCTTCATCGGCAAGGGTGTTGCGCAGCTCGTGCGCCGGACGCTCGCCGCAGTCAGCGGTGCCGACGCCGGCGAGCCGCTCGCCGCTCTCGCACTGGAGCGATTTGAGCATCACTACGGCGCTCTGAACGGCACGCGTTCGGCACTCTACCCAGGGGTAAGCGATGGCCTTGCGGCGCTACGCTCGCAAGGCGTGCGGCTCGCCTGCGTGACCAACAAACCGGCGCGTTTCACGCAACCCTTGCTCGCGCGCTGCAAGCTCGCGGGCTGGTTCGATGTCGTGGTGACGGCAGATACCGTGGCGCGCAGGAAGCCGGATCCGGAGCCGCTACTCGCAGCCTGCAGGCGGCTCGGCGTCGCAGCTTGCGACGCGGTCATGATCGGCGATTCGGCCAATGACGCGCTCGCGGCACGAGCAGCGGGCTGTCGCGTGCTGCTGGTCCCCTACGGCTACGCCGAGGGCTGCGCCGTGCAGGAGCTCGATTGCGATGGTATAGTTTCCACCCTGCTGCATGCTGCGCAACTTACCGCGGTGTGGTCGTGAACCTCGAACTGGCGATGCACTCGAACGCTGCCTGGATTAGCGGACGCCGCTGGCGTCGCTAGCCCTCATGCGCGCGCGCGGGCGGCACCGCTCGCGCAAGACGCACTGCCGCACCCCCGTTTCGCCGAGGCTGCAACCGAGGTTTCCATGTCTGAGCTCGAATTCGAGCAGTTGGCCCGAGAGGGCTACAACCGCATCCCGGTGGCGTGCGAGATCCGCGCCGATCTCGATACGCCGGTGGCGCTGTATCTCCGGCTGGCGCAGCGTCCCTACTCCTACCTGCTCGAGTCCGTAGTCGGCGGCGAACGCTTCGGCCGCTATTCCTACATCGGACTGCCGTGCGCCGAGCGCATCGAAGGGCGCGGTACGCAGCTGCGTATCGTGCGGCGCGGGGCCGACGGCGAGGAATCGGTCGAACGCATCGCCGAGAGCGACCCTTTCGTATTTCTGCGCGAGTACCTCGCGCAGTTCCGCGCCGCGCCGCTCGAAGGGCTGCCACGCTTTGCGGGCGGCCTGGTCGGCTACTTCGGCTACGAAACCGTGCGCTTCATCGAAAAGCGCCTCGCCGGGGCCGAAAAGCCCGATCCGCTCGGTTTACCCGACGTGCTGATGCTGCGCTCGGAAGAACTCGCGGTGGTGGACAACGTGCTCGGCAAGCTTTATATCGTCGTTTACGCCGACCCGCGCCTAACCGACGCGCTGCGCAATGCGCGCCGCCGCCTCGCCGAGTTGCAGCACCAGCTCGACCGCGCGATTCACGGCGCCGGACGCAGCTACCCGGGTGCCGGGCCGGTACGCTCGAGTTTCACACGCGAGGAGTTCATCGGCGCGGTACTGCGGATCAAGGAATACATCTATGCCGGCGATGCAATGCAGGTCCAGATTTCGCAACGCCTGTCGCGCCGCTTCGCCGCACCCCCGTTTTCTCTTTACCGCGCGCTGCGCGGCGTCAACCCCTCTCCGTACATGTTCTACATGGACCTCGGCGACCATCACGTGGTCGGCGCCTCGCCCGAAATCCTGGTGCGGCTCGAGGGCGATGCCGTGACCGTGCGTCCGATCGCCGGAACGCGGCCGCGCGGCCGGAATTACGCCGAAGACCAGGCCGCTGCGGCGGAGTTGCTGGCCGACCCGAAGGAGCGGGCCGAGCACGTGATGCTGATCGACCTGGGGCGCAACGACATCGGCCGCGTGGCAAAGACCGGCAGCGTGAAGGTCACCGAGACGATGGTGATCGAGCGCTATTCGCACGTCATGCACATCGTGTCGAACTGCGAAGGCACGCTGCGCGACGGGCTCGACGCGTTCGACGTGTTGCGCGCGACGTTTCCCGCGGGCACCGTTTCCGGGGCGCCGAAAGTGCGCGCGATGGAGATCATCGCCGAGATGGAGCCGGTGAAACGCGGACTCTACAGCGGGGCGCTCGGCTATCTCGGCTTCAACGGCGACATGGACCTCGCGATCGCAATCCGCACCGGGGTGCTCAAGGACGGCACGCTGCACGTGCAGGCCGCGGCCGGGATCGTCGCGGATTCGGATCCGGCCGCCGAGTACGAAGAAACGCTGCACAAGGCACGCGCGTTGATGCGTGCCGCGGAAGCGGCCACGGAAAACGAATCCGGGCGCGCTGCGGACCAGGGGGAAACGTGCTCCTGATGATCGACAACTATGATTCCTTCACCTGGAACCTGGTGCAGTACTTCGGGGAACTGGGTCAGGAGGTCAGGGTGTTCCGCAACGACGAGATTTCGCTCGAGGCGATCGAGGCGATGGGCGCGGACCAGATCGTGCTCTCGCCCGGGCCGTGCACGCCGAACGAGGCGGGCGTGACGCTCGCATCGATCGCGCGGTTTGCCGGCCGCATTCCGATTCTGGGCGTATGCCTCGGGCATCAGGCGATCGGCCAGGCATTCGGCGGCCGGGTGGTGCGCGCCGGCAAGGTAATGCACGGGAAGTGTTCTTCGGTGCGCCACGACGGCAAGGGCGTGTTCGCGGGGCTGCCCGAGCACTTCGCGGCGACGCGATACCACTCGCTGGTGGTGGAGCGCTCGAGCCTGCCGGTGTGCCTGGAGGTGAGCGCGCAGTCTGAAGATGGCGAGATCATGGGTCTGCGCCACCGCGAGCTCGCAGTCGAGGGCGTGCAGTTCCACCCCGAGGCCATCCTCACCGAACACGGCCACCAGATGCTCAAGAACTTCTTACAAGGGAGAAGCCAATGAAGATCACCATCGCCGAAGCGATCCAGCGCACCGTCGAGCACCGCGAACTGTTTCACGACGAGATGCTCGACATCATGCGCCAGATCATGCGCGGAGAATTGACGCCCGCGCAGATCGCGGGCTTCGTCATCGGCCTGCGGGTGAAAAAGGAAACCATCGGCGAGATCGCCGCGGCCGCGCAGGTGATGCGCGAATTCGCCACCAAGGTCGAGGTGAAGGGCGTGAAAGAACTGGTAGACATCGTCGGCACCGGGGGCGACTCCGCGCATACCTTCAACGTCTCGACCGCCTCGATGTTCGTGTGCGCCGCGGCGGGCGCACATGTGGCAAAGCATGGCGGCCGCGCGGTGTCGAGCCAATCGGGCAGCGCGGACGTGCTCGAGGCGCTCGGCGGCAATATTGCGCTCTCCCCCCAGCAGGTCGCGCAATCGATCGAAAAGCTGGGACTCGGTTTCATGTTCGCGCCGGCGCACCACAGCGCGATGAAGCACGCTGCGCCCGTGAGGAAGGACCTCGGCGTAAGGACGCTGTTCAACATCCTCGGCCCGCTCACCAACCCCGCGGGCGCGCGCAACCAGTTGCTGGGCGTGTTCCACCCGGACCTCGTCGGCATTCAGACGCGGGTGCTGCAGCGCCTGGGAAGCAAGCACGTGTTGACTGTACACGGCCTCGACGGGCTTGACGAGGTCTCGATCTCGGGCGAAACGCTGGTAGGCGAGTTGTTGAAGGACGAAGTGCGCGAGTACAGGATCCACCCGTCGCAATTCGGGCTCGAGCTCTACGACCGGCGCGCGATCCAGGTCAATACGGTGCAGGAATCAAAGGAAATGATCCTTGCGGTGCTGGAAAACCAGCCGGGTCCCGCGCTCAATATCGTGCTGCTCAACGCCGGCGCGGCAATTTACGTTTCCGGGCACGCGAAATCGATCCAGACCGGCGTCGAGCGCGCGCGCCGCGCGATCGCGAGCGGCGAGGCGAAACAGAAGCTCGAAGACTACGTCGCGTTCAGCAACAAGTTCAGAAAAGCCTGAGGTGCCGGACATCCTCAACCGGATACTCGCGACGAAGCGTGCGGAAGTCGCGGCTGCGAGGGCCGCAGTGCCGCGCGAGGAGATCGAGCGCCGGGCAAACGCGTTGCCGCGGCCGCGCGATTTCGTCGCTGCGCTGAAGGCAAGGATCGCCGGCGGGAGGCCGGCAGTGATTGCCGAAATCAAGCGTGCGAGCCCCTCGAAGGGATTACTGCGCGAGCCTTTCGATCCCGCGGCGATCGCGAAAAGCTACCAGGCGGGCGGCGCGGCGTGTCTTTCGGTGCTCACCGACCGGCAGTATTTCCAGGGAGCGCCGGAGCACCTCGTCGCCGCGCGCGCCGCGTGCAGCCTGCCCGTGCTGCGCAAGGATTTCATCGTCGATTCGTATCAACTCTACGAGGCGCGCGCTATGGGCGCCGATTGCATCCTGCTGATCGTCGCGGCGTTGGGCGAGGCCGAGTTGCGCGAATGCGAGTCGATCGCCGGAGCGCTGGGCATGGCCGTGCTGGTCGAAGTGCACGACCGCGAAGAACTGGAGGCCGCGCTGCGGCTCTCCACGCCGCTGATCGGCATCAACAACCGCAATCTGCGCACGTTCGAAACGCGGCTCGAAACGACGCTGGACCTGCTTCCGCACGTGCCGGCCGGGCGCATTGCCGTCACCGAGAGCGGGATTCTCGCGCCGCCGGATGTCGGTCGCATGCGCAGGGCGGGCGTCGCGGCATTTCTCGTCGGCGAGGCTTTCATGCGGGCTGCCGAGCCCGGCGTGGAACTCGCGCGGCTGTTTGGAGGGTAATCAGGCGCTACTTGGTAGAGCGTTCAGCGCGATCTTTGGTTGCGTCCATCACGACATCGGAGTGCGGTGAGCTGTCGATTGGGAGTGATCGTTGACGGAGACGCGCGCAGCGCGGGCCGGGGTAGAATTGCCCGCGTGGGGTACCTCACGGAGGTGATTCGAATATGCGTTACGCAATCGTGATCGAAGCCGTCGAAGAACCGGGCTTTCCGCCAGGATATTTTTATGCGCATGTGCCGGCGCTTGACCTTACGACGCATGGCGTGGGCATTGAAGGCGCCAAGGATGCCGCACGGGACCTGATCGCTCTCTGGGTGGAGGAAAAGCGCGCGCATGGCGAACACGTGCCGCGCGAGGCCGATTCGTACTTCGCCCACGTTGAAATCGACGATGCCTTGCTCGGCGCGTGAAGTTCTCGCTGAGAATCGAGCGGCACGGGGTGAGTGAGTTGTGGTCGGTGGAACGTGACTTCGGGCGCTTTGCGCATCTGAGCGCGGTCGACCCGCTTGTCGCCTCACCCGTTGGGGCGCTCCCCGTATATCTACGCCAGCCCGATCCAGACTGCGAGCGCACGATTGACGCGCAGCATCGCTTCATCCTCGATACTGCCGAACGGCTTGCCGATCCTGTCGCGTCTGACCGAAGCGGGTTTGTCTACCATGACTTGCGAGACTTTTCTCAAGCCGTTTGCCTCCGAGGGCTCCACCGTGACGCGAAAGAGCGGCGCGCTGCGGATCTCGCCGGTAACGGGAAGCAGCGTAACCGTTGCGTGCGTTTCGTTGAACAGGTCGGATTGAATGACCAGCGCCGGGCGCGGTTTGCCGAGGTCGCCCTGCAGCGCGACCGTTACCAGCTCTCCGCGCCTCATTTCCATCCCTCGATCTGCTGCGCCGCGGTTTCGAGAAAAGTCTCGATATTTCCCTCGGCGACGCGTGCAACCAGCAGCGACTGGCGCCTGCATTCGGCGGCGAACTTTGGCGATCGGGTGTCGGGCACCCATAGCTGAATCGGCCTGAGTCCCCGTGCGCGCATTCTAACGCGGTAGCGGCCGACCGTTTCCCGGGCCGTATGGTTTTTCGGCGGCATCACGGAATCCCTTGAAGAGCAGTGATAGACATATTACATGTAATCGCGCATGACGGTCCTCTGAGTAGCCGCGAGATCAGCGCGCTCGGCGTGGCGTGCGACCGGCATCCTCACTTCGTCTTAAAGTGGCCGATTCCAGTATTCTCGTAACATGCTGATTATGAATGGCATAAATATTGCATGTTGCATAAAAACAACGCCTTCTCGAATCCAGCTGCCAAATCCTTGCCTTTTTTTGCGGTCAGACCGTGATATTTGACACAATCCTTCCAACCGCTTTCTAAAAGAGGTGGTTGGAGTGGTGGTACTCCACCGCTGGCGCTTAAACAACTAACTGGAGATTAGGGATGCAAAAGAAACTTCTAGCAGTTGCAGTAGCCGGGGTGCTGGCGGCCCCCGCCGTCGCACTCGCGCAGTCGTCGGTGACGGTGTCCGGCGTGATGAACGTCTGGCTGGAGACCATCAAGGCACCGGGTTCGACGGTCGGCGGCGTTGCTGGCGGCGATATCGTGAGCCGGTCGCGCATGACTGATGCTTCGGGATCCAACGTTCGCTTTGCCGTAGTCGAAGACCTCGGCGGCGGATTGAGCGCGATTGCGCAGGTCGAGTCGGCGGTCATCTGCGGCACGGATACGCGCAGCAACTCGATCACCGCCGGCGGCGCCGGTACTGGTGTTACCAACGTTCCGCAGGCGTCGTGCGGCTGGGGTACGCGGGAATCCTTCGTGGGCCTCAACAGCAAGTCGGTCGGCGCTATCCGCATGGGTGTGCTGAACATCCACTACACGGAAGCACTGGGCACTGAGGATTACACGACCCACACGAGCACGAACCACGGTCTCTGGTCGCTCTATCACAACATGGGCGCCGGCGCGAACCTGCCGAACGCCGGTGGCCGTTATGCCAACGTCGTTCGCTACACCTCGCCGACATGGGGCGGTTTCGACTTCGTCACGAACTGGTCCCGTCCGACGGACGGTGCGCCTGGCAACCCACCGACGGCAGCTGGCGTCGGTTCGGTGGTTCCGACTGGCGCGCAGAACTTGAAGGACCGTATCTGGCAGGTCGGCCTGCGTTACAACCAGGGCCCGATCAACGCCGGCTATTCGTACTTCAACGATAAAGACATCACGATGATTGGCGCGTTCGGAAGCCAGATCGGCACCCATATCGCTGGTGTCTTCACCGGCCTCGGTACTGCCGGCGCTGCGCTGCAGATCCGCAGCGACCGCCTGTACGGCTCGTACAACTTCCCGATGGGCTTCAAAGTCGGCCTGATCTGGGACCGCATGAGAGTCAGCGTGGGCACCACCGGTGCCGCGGCGACTCAAGGCGATGCGCGCCGCACGATGTGGGGTATCCCGATGACGTATCGGACCGGCGCCCACGAGCTGGCGATGAACTACGGCAAGGCCCGGAACATCACCGGTTCCAACGGTGCGGGTCAGTCGGTCGGCGGCACGGGTACCGGCGCGACGATGTGGTCGCTGGGTTACTCGTACTGGCTGTCCAAGCGCTCGAGCGCCTACCTGGGCTATCAGCGCATTACCAACGGCAACAACGGCACGAGTGCAGCCGGCCAAGGCGCGAACTACAGCTTCTTCGCCAACGGCGCGGGCAACACCAACGGATCGGATCCGCGTGCCTGGCTCGCCGGGATGTACCACTCGTTCTAGAGCCGCATCCGAAGCTTGGCCGGAGCGATCCGGCCAAACGGCCAAGTCAAACGGGCGTCGAGAGACGCCCGTTTTTTTGGCTGTTGCTATTTATCGTCACGGTGTCACAATAATAAAATGGAAGTAGTTGCGAAAAGGAAGCGTGGCCGTCCCCCGACGGGACGAGCGATGCCGGCAGCAGAGCGTGCGCGCCGGTACCGTGTGCGCCTGCGCGCGAAGGGTGCACGGATCAGAACGCGGGCGGAGCCCGATCCCTTGCTCGCGCGTGTGCAGTTCGGGCGCGAGACATTTCTTACCCCAGGCGAACAGGATGTCCTCAGGCGTTTCTGCGCGCGTTTCCGCGAACTGCCCTGTCTGCCGCAGCGTGTTTCGGTATTCGGCAGCCGCGCGAAGGGGGACTCGCACGCGCATTCGGACCTGGACGTTGCCGTGCTGATGGACGGATCGCACAACCCCGCGATGGACACCGCGCTTTCGGCAATAGCGCTGGGTGCGCAGAAGAACTATTGGCTCGGCGAATACGGCATTTCGCTGCGGCCGGTGGCGATTTACGCCGGAGAGGCGGTGGCCTTTCTCGATGCCATCGGCAACGATGAGGAGGTGGTGTGGACAAGACCGTGATGGTCGAGACCGTCGCCGACGAGATTCGCGCTGCGGGCGGCTGCATGATCGCGGCGATGAACAACCTTGCCGGTTCCTACGGCAAGGCTTACGGCCGATGCGTGAGCGACCTGTATTACGCGTGCTACCACTTGGGGCGCGCGCTTCTCGCCTCCAGGGGAATTGCCGCCAACAGCCACGAGGCCGTGCAAAGGTTACTCGCGCTGCACTTCGTCAAGCCTGCGGCACTACCGCAGGACACCATCGCAAAGCTCAACGAACTGATGGACAAGCGCCATGTCGCGGATTACAAGTCCTACATCGCCATCGGTGTTGACGACATCGCCGCATTCCGACCCTGGATTGCCGGGTTCGTGCGAAACGTCCTCAAGCTCCTGGGCAAAGCAGCACCGGTGGCCGACGGGAAATTGCTGCAAAAGGCCGCGGACGATCTCGAGCGATTGCGGCTTGAGTAGCCGTCACCTTTGCCAAATTGCACAGCTGCGATCGCGGGGGCTCGTCGTGAGAGGCGGCCCCAAAGGGCTCGGGGCTGACGACGGATGTATGCTTGGCCAAATAGGAAGAGAGAAACAAACGTGACATATTTGCTGGACAAGCTGTCAGTGTGCACCCGATGACCTCAAGGGAGAACTCTTTGTCCGACGCGAGTACCCGGGACGCGGAACTCGAGTTGCAGCTGACGCGCGCACTTGCGCCGCGCGGCGAGGTCTTGGAAGCTTATCTCTTCGGCTCACGCGGGACCGGAACGGCGCAGCGTCATAGTGACATCGACGTCGCGGTGTATGTCGACGCGCGGCAGGCAGTTGGTGGCGGGTACGGCTACGCCGCCGAACTGACGACCCACCTGATGTCGGCGCTCGGCCGCAACGAAATCGACGTGGTCGTCCTTAACCGGGCGCCGCCTGTGCTCTACGATCGGGTACTGCGCGATGGCCGGCGCATCCTGGCACGGGATCTGCGCGCCACGACAACGCGTGAAGGCTACGCTCTGTCGCGCTACTGTGACTATCTGCCCCAGCTCGCTAAGATCGAAGCAGCGCGCCGCGCAGGCGATCCCCGCGCCCGATGACACGCGGCCGCCCCGATCCGGAAGTCATTCGGCGGCACCTCGCCGCTTTGCGCGAGGCATTGTCCAATTTGCGCCGGCACGCCGGCACGCCGGGCGCAGCGTCCCGGAATTGCGAGCGAATTCGGACCTGCGATGGACTGTCGAACGCGGGCTTCAGCTCTGTGCGCAGAACGCGCTGGACATTGCGACGCACCTCGCCGCAGCCTCCGGACTCGACTCGCCGGACTATGCAACGGCGGTCGACCGACTCGCCGAAATTGCGGTACTCTCCCCTGAGTTCGCGTCGCGTCTGCGGCCAATCGCAGGATTCAGGAATGTCTTGGCGCACGGCTATCTGCAGGTAGATTTGGGCGTGCTCGAACGCGTCCTGCGCGAGAAGCTGACTGACCTGGACGATTTCGCGGCGCAGGTCGAAGCGTACCTGGTACGCTGAACTGAAAATGAAAAGGGTGCACCGAGCCAAAATGAACGAACAACGGACTTGCAGCACAGACCGCCTGATTTCGGAGTTGGATCGTGTGTTGCGTACGGTGATGGGAGTGACGCGCGGCAGCCGGCCGCGCCCCGACGAAGCAGTCACGGGAGGAGAGCTTGGCGACGCCGAACGCGAGCACGCGGCCGCACTGATGCGCGTCAACCATGTCGGTGAAGTGTGCGCCCAGGCGCTCTATCAGGGACAGGCGCTTACGGCGCGAAATCCGGCGACGCGAGAATCCTTGAAACAGGCGGCGGGCGAAGAGGAAGACCACCTTGCGTGGTGTGCCGGGCGGATCGAGGAATTGGGCGGCCGAACCAGCCTTCTCAATCCGCTTTGGTACGGCGGTGCTCTCGCGATGGGGATCGCGGCGGGTGCGATGGGCGACCGCTGGAATCTCGCGTTTCTCGCCGAGACCGAGCATCAGGTCGAAGAACATCTCTCGACCCATCTCCAGCGGCTCGCGCCGCAGGACGCGCGTACGCGCCGCATCGTCGAGCAAATGCGTTTCGAAGAGAGCGCCCATCGAGATACTGCACTTGCGCTGGGCGCGGCGGAACTGCCCTTTCCCGCGAAGCTGGCAATGCGCCTCGCCGCTGGCGTGATGACGCGCGTCGCGCACTACCTCTAAAGAACGCTCGACCCGGAATTACGCTGTCGCGAGAACATAGCTCTGCACGGGCAGCTGAAATCCCTTGAGGAGCAACGGCTCGCCCAGCCGCAATGCGCGGCGAAGCGCACCGGTATCGATCAGTTCGGTGGTGCGCGTGTCCACCAGCACTTCGCCATGCGCTGCCTCCGAACACAGGCGTGAGGCGAGGTTCACCGCGGGCCCCACCGCCGTGTACTCCAGGCGCGAAGCCGCGCCGATTACGCCCACCGTGACAAAGCCGCTCGCGACACCCACGCCGACACCCAGCTGCATTTCGGCGTCGGACCAGCGCGCCGTCAGGGCCATGCCGCGCGCGCGGATCTGGGTTGCGAGTTCCAGCGCGCGCAAGGCATGGTCCGCGAAGGAAATCGGCGCCCCCACGAGAATCAGGACGCCGTCGCCCGCCTGGTCCTTGATGGTGCCTCCGCAGTCCGCCGCTGCGGCGCCTACTGCGTCGTAGTATTCGCGCAGGATCTGGATCACGCGCTGCGAGGAGGTCGCGGCGGAAAAAGCGGTGAAGCCGCGCAGATCGCAGCACACTACCGAGATCTCGAGGGTCTTTTCGTCGGTTGCGCTCTTCAGGCCCTTTTCGCTGACCAGTTCGGCCACCTGTGGAGAGAGAAAGCGCGACATGAACTGCGCGCGGCGGCCCTGCGTGACGTGATACTGCACCGCGCCGACGAGGAATATCAGCAGGCCGATCGCGGTGGTCAGCGGCGCGATGTGGACCGGCAAGATCATGCCCGAGGCCATGAAGGGCGCAGCGATTGCGAACGCCTTCAGCCGCACGGCCTCGGCACGGTCGGGCCGGCGGTTGAGCGTGAACAGGCCGGCCGCGATCCCGAGCGCGAGCGAGATGCCGAGCGGCGCGGCGAACAGCCAGAACGCCGGGTGGAGAGGTTCGTCGGGGCCGAGGCGCAGGTTGATGAAATGCTCGCTTCGCAGCTCCGGATAAGCGAGCGAGGCGCCGCCATAGAACACCGCCAACCCCTGCGCAACGCGCAATCCGTAGTCCGCACCCCGCGTATTGAGGTTGCGCGCGGGAACCGTGCGCCGGACGCGCAACACCCACTGGTAGGCAAACACGAAGGCGAGCATTTCCGGCAGCGCGAATACCCCGCTCCACGCCTGTACGCCCCAGGCCAGGTGTACCGGCAGAGATACCAGAACGCCGGTACCGATGGAAAAGCCGATGCTCCACAGGAACCAGGCCAGCGCGCGGCTGGTGGGCGAGTGGCGGTCGGCCAGAATGAACGACAGCGCCATCCCCAGCGCGAGCAGCGATACGATCACCTGGGGCGTCGTGTCTGGAATCACGCGCGAATCTTACAGGGTACAATCTCGCACAAAAAGCGCAGCTCAAAAAAGGCGAAACCAGGAACGTTCCAATGAGCGGGCATTACTTCGATTGGTGCGGCAGCGCGTGACCACGCTCGTGATGTTTTCAGGCGGGCTCGACAGCACCGCGATGCTGGTTAAGCTCCTCACCGAAACTCCGGATGAACTCCGGGTGCATCACGTGACGATGGTCAATCGCGAGGGGCGGGCGCAGGCCGAACAGGATGCGGTGGAGTCGATCGTGGCCTGGTGCAAGACGCGTTACCGTCCATTCCGCTACTCCGAGTCCGGGCTCGACTTTTCCGGGCTGGCAACGATCCCGATCGATTTTCTGTCGATTGCCTACGTCGCCTGCCAGGTGGCGATCGACACCCCGGGTTGCGCGCGCATTGCGGTAGGTACGCTTGCGCGCGACCTGGACGAGGTCAAGCGCTCGGTTTCGAAAACCCAGCGGCGCATCTTTGAGACGATGTACGAGGTGTACCGCGCGCGCAAGGCGGGCGAAGAAAGAGTCGAATGGGTCTATCCGGTGTATCAGCTGAGCAAGGCGCAAGTCGCGTCGCTGCTTCCAGCGGAATTGCGCGCCCTGACCTGGTCGTGCCGCCGGCCGGTCGTCACTTCCGCGGGGTACCGGATCTGCGGGACTTGCAAGCCGTGCCGATTCCGCCGGGAGGTTGCCGCGGCACTGCAAATCTCCCTTTAGAGGCGTCTCCTGGGTCGTCGATTGGCGGGCCGGCAAATCCACTTGCGCTGAGAGGGAGCGCCGGGCAGAATTGCCGCCGCGACCGTAAACCTCGGGCAACCGAAACGTTGGTCTTCAGGGGCCCTGCGAAGGGCACCCCAGAGAGTCGAAAAATGATGTCGGGACGCAAGGACGGCCGCATACTCATCTACAGCCACGATACGTTCGGTCTCGGCCACCTGCGCCGCTGCCGCACCATCGCGCATTCCCTCGTGGATCGTTTCAAACACCTCTCGGTGCTCATTCTGTCGGGCTCGCCGATCATCGGCAGCTTCGATTTCCGCTCGCGCGTGGATTTCGTGCGTGTTCCCGGCGTCGTCAAGCTGCGCAACGGCGAGTACACCGCGCTCAATCTGCACATCGACGTGGAGCAGACCCTGTCGATACGCGGATCGATCATCCGCCATACCGCCGAGATGTTCGAGCCCGACGTTTTCATCGTCGACAAGGAGCCGATGGGGCTGCGCGGCGAGGTGCTCGAGACGCTCGAAATGCTCAAGCCGCGCGGCACGAGGCTGGTGCTCGGCCTGCGCGACGTGATGGACGAACCGCGGCTGCTGGTGCCCGAATGGCAGCGCAAGAACGTGCTCCCGGCATTGCGTGACCTGTACGACGATATTTGGATCTACGGCCTGCCGCAGATCTGCGATCCGCTCGATGGCATTTCCCTGCCGTTGTCGGTGCGCCGGAAAATGGTCTACACCGGTTACCTGCCGCGCGAGGTTTCGGCCTACGGTGCGCCGCCGCGGCTTCCCGAGATCACCAAGCGCCCGTACCTCCTGGTGACGACCGGTGGCGGCGGCGACGGCGAGGCGCTGATCGACTGGGTATTGAAGGCCTACGAGCACGATTCGCTGCTGCCGTATGCCGCGCTCCTGGTGCTCGGGCCGTTCATGCAGCCGGAGCGGCAGGCGGAATTCATGGACCGCGCGTCGCGCCTGAAACGGGTGGACGCGATCACGTTCCACAGCCATCTCGAGGCACTGGTGGCGCGCGCCGCCTGGGTGGTCGCAATTGGCGGGTACAACACTTTCTGCGAAGTGCTGTCGCTCGACAAGCGCGCGCTGATCGTGCCGCGCACGGAGCCTCGCCTCGAGCAGTTCATCCGGATCTCGCGTGCCGCGTCGCTCGGGCTGGTCAGCATGCTCGCAGACGACGGCCGACACGATCCGGCCGCGATGGCGGCGGCGCTGCGTGCTTTACCGCGCCAGAACCTGCCTTCCGAAGTGGTGGTTCCGGGACTGCTCGAGGGTTTGAAGAACGTGAACCGGCTGGTGGCCCCGTGGCTCGAGTCCGCTGAGGGCGAAAGGCCGCAGGAATTGTCGCGCACCGCCTGATCCGATGGCGGCGCCGCGCGCGGGCCGGGTCGCCATTGTCGTCAAAGGCTATCCTAGGCTGTCCGAGACCTTCATAGCGCAGGAGATTGCCGCGCTCGAGAGGCGTGGGCTCGATGCGCTGATCGTTTCGCTGCGCCATCCGACCGAACGGTGGGCGCATCCGGTGCACGCCGAGATCCGCGCGCCGGTGCTGTATCTACCCGAGTACATTTCCAGCGAGTTGCGGCGCGTGCTGCGGGCATGGCGGGCGGTCCGGCTCTGGCCGGCCTACCGCGACGTGCGCGCGCTGTGGCTTCGTGACCTTGCGCGCGATCCCACGCCGAATCGCGCGCGGCGGTTTTTCCAGGCACTGGTGCTCGCCTGTGAACTGCCCGAGGACATCGGACATCTGCATGTCCATTTCCTGCACACGCCGGCATCGGTGACGCGCTATGCAGCGGCGCTGCGCGGGCTCGCGTGGTCCGCTTCGGCTCATGCGAAGGACATCTGGACCATCCCTGAATGGGAAAAACGCGAGAAGCTAGCGTCCTGCGACTGGATCGTGACCTGCACCGAAACCAACCGGGAGCACCTTGCGGCGCTTGCACCGGCGGGCCGCGTCGAGCGCGTCTATCATGGCCTCGACCTCGACCGGTTTGGGCCGCCGCAGCGCGGTCGAGCAGCGCGCGATGGTCGCAACACCGACGAACCGGTCGTGATTCTGTCGGTGGGCCGGTTGGTGGAAAAGAAAGGCACCGACATCCTGCTCGAAGCGCTCGCACGGTTGCCGGACCGGCTGCGGTGGAGGTTCGTACACGTCGGCGGCGGCCCGTTGAAAGGCGTGCTGCTGCGGCGCGCGCGCAAGCTGGGAATTTCGGACCGCATCGTCTGGCGCGGTGCGCAGTCGCAAGGCGAAGTCCTCAAGGAATACCGCTCGGCAGATTTGTTCGCCCTTGCCTGCCGCGTCGCGCGAAACGGCGATCGCGATGGATTGCCCAACGTGCTGGTCGAGGCGCAAAGCCAGGGCGTCGCCTGCGTAGCCACGACGGTCTCGGCGATCCCGGAACTGATCATGCACGACCATACGGGCGTGCTGGTCGCGCCGGAATCGCCGGACGAACTGGCGCGCGCCCTGGAAGCGCTGATCGTGGATCCGGCGCGGCGCCGGGCGCTCGGTGAGGCGGGGCGCCTGCGCGTCTCCGCCGAGTTCGCGCTTGAAGCCAACCTCGACCGGCTTGCACGCAAGTTCGGCCTCTGACCCCGATATCCGGTTTTCCGCAGATTAGAATCTTTCATGCGTATTGCGTTCTACGCGCCGCTCAAGTCGCCGACGCACAGCATTCCCTCGGGCGACCGGCGTGTCGCCGAAATGCTGGTGCAGGCACTCGAACAGGCCGGCCATTGCGTAGAACTGGCTTCATCGCTGCGTGCGTATGACGGCGCCGGCGACGCGCAGCATCAGGCCGCGTTGCGCGAGCAGGGGGCGGCGCTGGGGGAACGGATCGCGCAGCAATGGCGCGAAGGGCCCCGCAACGCGCGTCCCGAGCTCTGGTTTACCTATCATGTCTACTACAAGGCTCCGGACTGGCTCGGACCGACGGTGAGCGCGGCGCTCGGCATCCCCTACGTGATCGCGGAAGCTTCGCATGCACCCAAACGGGCTGGCGGTCCGTGGGCGATCGGCCACGCGGCGTCGACCGATGCGATCCGCCGCGCAGACCTCGTGCTATGCCCGTCGCGTGACGATATCGCCTGCCTCGAACCGCTGGTCGCCGCGCCAGGACGGATCATGCTGCTGCCGCCCTTTCTCGATGCCTCGCCATTCTCTCAGGCGGCGAAGCACCGCGAAGCGCACCGTGCACGACTGGCGTCGATGCACGGCCTCGACGAATCGGTGCCCTGGATCGTGGTCGCCACGATGATGCGCCAAGGCGACAAGCTGGCGTCCTACCGCGTACTTGCGGAGGTGCTGACGCAGGTGCGGGACCTGCCGTGGCGCCTGGTCGTGGCGGGGGACGGACCGGCACACGCGGAGGTCGAGGCCGCGCTCGAGGCTGCCGCAGCGGGGCGCTGCTGTTTTTTGGGTGAGCTCGATCAGGCGGAACTTGCAACGGCATATGCCGCCAGTGACCTGTGCGTATGGCCTGCGGTCAATGAAGCCTATGGCATGGCGATGCTGGAGGCGCAGGCGGCGGGCGTTCCCGTCGTCTCCAGCGCGTCGCGCGGCGTACCCGACGTGGTCGAGGACGGGCGCACCGGGCTGCTGGCTCCGCCGGGAGACGGAGCTGCGTTAGCGGAGTTGGTGCGTTCGCTGATTTGCGATGCCCCCCGGCGAGCGGCAATGGGGCGCGAGGCAGGCGCGTTCGCAGGTGGTGATCGAAGCATAGCAGCCGCTGCGGCGAAACTCGGTCCCGCACTCGCGCGCCTTGTCCCGTGCGCAGAGGCGCATTAGCGACGTGGCCCGCAAGCGCGTTTTTCTCTATGTCCAGCATCTGCTGGGAATCGGGCACCTCAAGCGCGCCGCGACGCTCGCCCGTGCGCTGGACGCCGCCGGTCTCGAGGTGACGATTGCAAGCGGCGGTTTCGCGGTTCCGGTCCTGATGCCGACGGGGGTCCGCACGATACAGCTGCCGCCGACAGCGGCGCTCGATCTCCGCTTCAGGGTGCTGGTAGACGAAACCGGCAAGCCGATCGACGACGCCTGGAAGCATCGCCGTCGCGAAGCGCTGCTGAAGGCGTGGCGGGCCGTCGATCCCCATGCACTCCTGATCGAGCTGTTTCCTTTCGGCCGGCGGCAGATGCGCTTCGAGTTGCTGCCGCTCCTCGAGGCCGCGCGCTCGGCTGCGCGTCCTCCGGTGATCGTCTCCTCGGTACGCGACGTATTGGGCGGCGGCCAGCACAACCCGGCGCGCCAGGATGGGATGCTCGCGCTGTTCGAGCAGAATTTCGATCACCTGCTCGTGCACGGCGATCCCCGGTTCATTTCTTTCGACCGCAGCTTCCGGCACGCCGCGCGCATTGCCGATCGTCTGCATTACACCGGTTATGTGGTCGAGACTCCCCTGTCGTCCCGCGACGACAGCAGCTCGGGCGCGGGAGAAGTGGTCGTATCGGCAGGCGGCGGGGCTGTTGGACAAACGCTGCTCGAAACGGCCGTCCGCGCGCGCCTGTTTACGAGTTTGGCGCACCGCACTTGGCGGTTGCTGGCGGGGATCAACGCGGGCGCAGCTCAATACGATTCGCTTGTGGCGCTTGCCGCCCGGTCGGGAGGCGGTCGCGTCATCGTCGAGCGCGTGCGGGCGGATTTCACGCAATTGCTCGCGAACTGTTTGATTTCGGTGAGTCAGGCGGGTTACAACACCATCATGGAGACTTTGCAAGCGGGGGCGCGCGCTGTCGCCGTTCCATGGGCTGGTGGCACGGAGACCGAGCAGACGCTGCGCGCACGGCTGCTCGCGGAGCGCGGATTGATCGAACTGGTGGAAGAGGATGCGCTTACTGCACATACGCTAGCCGCGGCGATCGACCGCGCGGCGCGGCGGCCGCGCGGAAGCGGGCAGAGCATCGACCTCGGCGGCGCGCAACGCAGCGCGGCACTTGTCGCGCAGTGGACCTCCGGACTCGACCGGTGAGCGAGGCGTGGCGCGCGTTCGACGTCGAGATCGCTCGCTGGCGCGATGCGGGGCGCGACGTCGAATTCTGGTGGCGCGACGACGACGCGACGCGACCTGCGCCCGAGCTTGAGCGGTTGCTTGAGCTCTGCGCAACCTCTGGGGTTCCGCTTGCGCTCGCGGCCGTGCCGGAAGACGCCGTGCCGGAGCTGTTCGCTTGCCTGGGCGGAGGCGTGACCGTATTGCAGCACGGTGTTGATCACATCAATCGCGCCACCGAGGGAGAAAAGAAAACAGAATTTTCCGAAAGCGAGCCCGTCGACAGCGCCGTCGCCCGTCTCTCGTCGGGCCGTGTTCGGCTCGAAATGCTGGCCGGCACGCGCGCCATTCCCGTGCTGGCTCCGCCCTGGAACCGGCTTCACGCTGCGCTTGTGCGGCGGCTCGGTGCCGCTGGACTGCGCGGCCTGAGCACTTACGGAGCGCGCACCGCGCTTACCGCGGCGCCCGGAATCGTACGTTTCAATGCGCATGTGGACATCATCGCGTGGCGAAGCGGGCGCGGGTTTTTGGGCGATGAGCAGGCCCTCGGATTGGCGGTTCAGCATCTTGCAGCGCGCCGCGGCGGTGCCATCGATGCAGACGAACCGACCGGCTGGCTCACGCACCACGCGAGCCATGATGCGGCCGCCTGGGCGTTTCTTGCCCGGCTTTTCGACGTGACGCGCCGCACCGCGGGGGTGCGCTGGCGGCGAGCAGACGAATTGTTCGGGATTGTCAGCCGGGCGCGCTGAATCGATTCCTTTATCGCTTTGTCCTCATTGTTCCTCGTATACTTCGCCGGGGCTTGAACCACCCGCACACTCAATTGCACTATGTCTGAAGTTCTCAGAGTACGCGATCTCAAGGTCTACATCGACGTCGACGCCGGAACGGTCAAGGCGGTCGACGGCGTCTCGTTTCGCATTCCCGCCGGCGGCACGATGGCGCTGGTCGGAGAATCGGGTTCGGGCAAGTCGATCGTCGCGCAGGCGATCATGGGCATACTGCCTCGCGTCGCGCGCATCGAACAGGGAGAGATCCTGTTCTCCGACCCGGCGCGCCCCGGCTCGGAGGTCGACATCTCCAGGCTTGATCCGGGCGGCCGGGAGATGCAGTCGATCCGCGGCGGATGCATCTCGATCATCTTCCAGGAGCCGATGACCGCGCTGTCGCCGCTGCATACCATCGGCAACCAGATTGGCGAGGCGCTCGCATTGCATCGAAGCATCGGCAAGGCGGAGCGCCGGGTCGCGGTCATCGAAATGCTCAGACTGGTCGGCTTTCCGGATCCGGTGAAAGCCGAGCACACGTATCCGTTCGAACTCTCGGGTGGGTTGCGGCAGCGCGCCATGATCGCGATGGCGCTGGTATGCCGGCCGGCACTGCTGATTGCGGACGAACCGACAACGGCGCTCGATGTCACGATCCAGGCTCAGATCCTGCAGCTGATAAAGCAGCTTCAGGGCGAGCTGAGAATGGCGATGATGATCATCACGCACGACCTCGGCATCGTCGCCAACATGGCCGACGAGGTGGTGGTGATGTACCACGGCAAGGTGATGGAATCGGGAACTCTGGAAGATGTGTTCCGCGACCCGCGCCACCCGTATCTGGTGGCACTTATGCGCGCGGTGCCGCGATTCAACATGGTGCCGGGCGAGCGCCTGACTCCGATCCGCGAGATCCATGTCACGGCTGGCCACCTGCTCGACGCGCGCGACAGCCGCCCCTCACCGGCTGGCGACATGGACACGCCCATGCTGGAGGTGCGCAATCTGACCAAGCGGTTCGAGACGCGCAAGAGGTCGCTGTTGGGCAGCAAGCTCGGGGGTGAAACCCTGGCGGTCGACGACCTGAGCCTCCATGTCCGTGCCGGGGAATGCCTCGGCCTGGTGGGTGAATCCGGTTGTGGCAAGACCACCGCCGCCAAAATGATATTGCGCTCGATCACCCCGGACGCCGGAGAGATCGTGTTCAACGACCGCGGCAAGCCGCGCGACGTGCTTTCCCTCCAGGGCTCGGACCTGTTCGACTACCGGCGCCGTGTTCAATTCGTGTTCCAGGACCCGTATGGCTCGCTCAATCCGCGCATGACGGTCTACGACATCGTGAGCGAGCCACTGGTGATCCACGGCATCGGGGGCGAAGACGAGCGCTTTTCCAAGGTAAAGGAGCTGATGACGGTGGTGGGGCTGGATGTGCGGTTTCTGCGGCGCTACCCGCACAGTTTTTCCGGCGGCCAGCGTCAACGCATCGGCATTGCCCGAGCTCTCGCGTTGCGACCCGACTTGCTGATCTGCGACGAGCCGGTATCGGCACTGGACGTATCGGTGCAGGCGCAGGTGCTCAACCTGCTTCTCGATCTGCGCGGCGCCCTCAATCTCACCTACCTTTTCATCTCGCACAATCTGGCAGTCGTGCATTACATCGCGGATCGCATCGCCGTGATGTGCGCCGGACTCCTGGTCGAGATTGCGCCGTTTGATGAACTGTTCCGCAACCCGGTGCACCCGTATACCAAGGCGCTCCTCGCCGCGGTGCCCGACCCGGACCTCAGCCGGAAGCTCGATTTTGCCGCGCTCATGGAGGGCAAGGCCTCGGACCCGGGCGCCTGGCCCGATCCGTTCCGGCTTGGCAGCGCGAATCGCCCCGGCATGATTGCCCTGGGCGAAGGGCACCTGGTGCGCGCGAGCGAAAGCGCGAACGCCTCCGAGTTGCGCGCATGATTGCGGCGAGGAAATCCATGCTGAGTACTCGCTTTGGCATTGCCGCAGGGGTGCTTGCGTCATTGTTTGTCCTTTGCGCGGCGCCGCGCGCCGGTGCGCAAGCCCACACTGCGCTCGAGACGCCGATATTTCGTGACGACGTCGCTGCCGGGAAGCTTCCTCCCGTGAACAAGCGGCTGCCCGCCACGCCGCGGGTAATGCGCCTCGAAGGCCCGGGGCTCAGCCTGGGAAAGCCAGGCGGAACGCTGAACATGCTGATCGGCCGCAGCCGCGATGTGCGCATGCTGGTCGTGTACGGGTATGCACGCCTCGTCGGATACGACCGAAATCTCGCGCTGGTTCCAGACATCCTGGAGGGTATCGACGTTCGCGAGGGACGGGTGTTCACGATGAAACTGCGCAAAGGGCATCGTTGGTCAGACGGCAATCCGTTTACCACCGAGGATTTCCGCTACTACTGGGAGGACGTGGCGAACAACGCCGAGCTGAGCCCGGCCGGACCGCCGCGCGACCTCATCGTCGACGGAGAGCCAGCCAAGTTCGAGCTCCTCGACGAGACGACCGTGCGCTACTCCTGGTCGAAGCCAAACCCAGATTTTCTGCCGCGCATCGCAGGCGCGTCGCCCATGTTCATCTATCGTCCCGCGCACTACCTCAAGCGCTTCCACAAGAAATATTCGGCAAAGGTCGCTGAGGCGGAGAAGGACGGCAGCGCGAAACGGCGCTGGTCGGCCGTTCACAACAAGCAGGACAACATGTATCAGTTCGACAATCCGCGACTGCCAACGCTGCAGCCGTGGGTCAATACCACCGCCGCACCCGCCGACCGTTTCGTTGCGGTACGCAACCCGTACTTTCACCGCGTCGATCTGCAGGGCCACCAGCTGCCGTACATCGACCGTGTCGTAATGTCCGTGGCCGAGGGCAAGCTCATCCCGGCCAAGGCGGGAGCCGGCGATTCCGACCTTCAGGCGCGCGACATCCAGTTCAACAACTACACATTTCTCAAGCAAGGCGAGAAACGCAACAATTACCAGACGCTGCTGTGGCGCGCCGGTACCGGTGCGCACTTTGCACTGTTTCCGAATCTGAACGCCAACGATCCGGTATGGCGCAAGCTGATGCGCGACGTGCGTTTCCGGCGCGCGCTCTCGCTGGCGATCGATCGCCCGCTCGTGAACCAGGTGCTCTACTTCGGTCTTGCGATCGAATCGAACAACACGGTATTGCGGGAAAGCCCGTTGTTTCGCGAGCATTACCAGACGCTCTGGGCGAAGTACGACCGCAAAGCTGCGGCGCGCCTGCTCGATGAGATCGGGCTCAAACGCGGACTCGATGGCATACGCCATCTGCCCGATGGCCGGCAGCTCGAGATCATCGTCGAGACGGCGGGCGAAAGCTCCGAGCAGGCGGACGTGCTCGAACTGATACGCGAAACCTGGCGTGAGGTGGGAATCAGCCTGTTCACCAAGCCGTCCCAGCGAGAGGTGTTCCGGAACCGGATCTTCTCCGGGGAAACGCTGATGTCGGTATGGAGCGGTATGGAAAACGGCATTGCCACGCCCGATATGAGTCCGGACAGCCTGGCCCCGACCAGCCAGCAGCAGCTGCAGTGGCCGAAGTTCGGCCAGTACTACGAAACGAGCGGCCGTTCGGGGGACGCACCCGATATCCCGGAAGCCGTGGCACTCGGAAAGCTCAATCAGGCTTGGCGCGACAGTACGTCGGGCGAGGAACGCGAGAAGATCTGGCACCGGATGCTGGATATCAATGCGGCGCAGCAATTCGTCATCGGCGTCGTGTCAGGCGTTCCGCAGCCTGTGGTACGACGCAATACGCTGATGAACGTGCCCGAAAAAGCCGTTTACAGCTGGGACCCGGGCGCACACCTCGGCATCTACCGTCCCGATACCTTCTGGTTCAAGTAAACGGTCCCGCGCTCATGCTCAACTACACCTTTCGCCGGCTCCTGCTCATGATTCCGACGCTGCTTGTGATCAGCTTCGTGGTCTTCGTGATCATTCAGCTGCCGCCGGGCGACTTCCTGTCGAACCAGATCGCGGAGTTGAAGAGCCAGGGAGACACAGGCTCGCTCGAAAAGATCGAATTCCTGCGCCGCCAGTACGGGCTCGACAAGCCGTTCATGGAACGTTACGCGACCTGGGTTGGAATCTGGCCGGGTGAGCGCGGCTTCTCCGGTCTGTTGCAGGGTGATTGGGGTTGGTCGTTCGAGCACGATCTTCCGGTGAAGGATCTGGTCGGGCAGCGCATGCTGCTGTCGTTCATCCTGAACTTTTCCGTGATCCTGTTCACCTGGGCGGTGGCGTTCCCGATCGGCGTGTACGTCGCGACGCACCAGTACAGCTGGAGCGACCACAGCCTGACCCTGCTTGGCTATGTCGGTCTCGCGACGCCGAATTTCCTGCTTGCGCTGGTGCTGCTGTACTTCGCCAACATCGAGTTCGGACTGTCTATCGGCGGCATCATGGACCCGGAATTCCTCTCCCAGCCGTGGAGCTGGGCTAAGATCGGTTCGGTGCTCACGCACCTGTGGATCCCCGTCATCGTGATCGGCACGTCGGGCACGGCAGCGATGATCCGGCGCCTGCGCGCCAACCTGCTCGACGAGCTGCAGAAGCAATACGTGGTTACTGCGCGCGCCAAGGGCATGCCGCCGTTCCGGCTGCTCGTGAAATATCCGCTGCGGATGTCGCTCAATCCGTTCGTATCCGATATCGGCAACCTTCTTCCGAGCGTAATTTCCGGCTCCGCGATCGTGGCGGTCGTGCTGTCTTTGCAAACTTCGGGGCCGATGCTGCTCGATGCGATACGCAGCCAGGACACCTACCTCGCGGGATCGTTCCTGATGTTCCTGTCGATGCTCGCGGTGATCGGGACCCTGGTCTCCGACCTGCTGCTCGCTGCGCTCGACCCGCGCATTCGCCTGACTGGAGGCGCGGCCAAGTGAGTGCGACCGACGAGCGTCTCGCGCATTACGTTTCGACTGAGCCGTTCGCGCCCTATGCTGCGGAGAAGCTGACGCCCGAACAGGAGCGCTTCTACCGCGCTTCGCAATGGCAGATCATGTGGTGGAAGTTCAAACGACACCGTATCGCCGTCATCGCGGCCGCAGTCCTGCTCGTTTTCTACGGTTCCATCCTGGTGAGCGAGATCCTCGCTCCCTACAACCTGCATACGCGGAACGCCACGCACATCTATGCACCGCCGCAGGAAGTACGGTTCATGCACGAAGGCCGGTTCGTCGGGCCATTCGTCTACGGCTATCGCATGCAACTCGACATGGAGACCTTGAGGCGGGAATACACGCCGGACCCGAAGCGCATCTATCCGATGCGGTTCTTCTGCCGCGGCGACGAATACCGCTTCTGGGGCATGTTCGACGGCAGCTTCCACCTGGCGTGCCCGGCCGAAGGCGGTACGCTCTATCTGCTCGGGACCGACCGCCTCGGGCGCGATCTGCTCTCTCGCATCGTCTACGGTACGCGCATCTCGCTCACCATCGGTCTGCTCGGGATCGCCGTCAGCTTTCTCATCGGCATCATCCTCGGCGGCATCTCCGGGTATTACGGCGGCTGGATCGACAACGTGATTCAGCGTTTCATCGAAATGGTGCGTGCGTTTCCGGAATTGCCCCTTTGGATGGCCCTGTCGGCGGCGCTCCCGGTGACCTGGAGTCCGCTACTGGTGTATTTCGGCATCACCATCATCCTCGGGTTGCTCGACTGGCCGGGGCTTGCGCGCGCGGTGCGCTCGAAGCTCCTCGCGCTGCGAGAAGAGGACTTCGCGACCGCAGCCGTGCTGATGGGAGCGTCACCGCAGCGGGTGATCGGGCGCCACCTGCTGCCGAGTTTCACCAGCCATCTGATCGCTTCGGCAACGCTCTCCGTGCCGGGGATGATCCTCGGGGAAACCGCGCTTTCCTTCCTCGGACTGGGACTGCGGCCGCCCGTGACCAGCTGGGGCGTATTGCTCAACGAGGCGCAGAACATCAACTCCGTCGCGCTTTATCCCTGGATCATGGCATCCGTGGCGCCCGTGTTCGTGGTGGTACTCGCGTTCAATTTCATGGGCGACGGCCTGCGCGACGCGGCGGACCCCTACCGGTAGGAAGGGGTACGGGGGAACCTGGGTTCCCATGTAACTGGCATTCCCGATCGCGAATGCCGTTCTCATTCCGTCTTTCGCAGCCACAGGCTGCTCTCATGCGCTCCCGCAACGAACGGGAGCCGTCCGAGCACCCCCTTGCAGAGCCTGTCGGCACACCGCGAACCGATAAACGCACTCGAGAATTCCGCGACGTATGCGCCGCAGACGATGAGCGTTGCCACTGCCTGTTGCTCGTTGTAGCCGCGCCAATGCCAGTCCACGGGATACTGGCTGGGGAGAAATACGTCGTGAAAATGCACCAGCACCCCGGCCGGCACGCGCGGCAATACGCGGTTCAGGATGAAGTCGACATCCGTCCCCGGCATCAGCACGTGACTTGAATCCACCACCAGGAGATCGCCCGCGACGAGTCCCGTGAACGGCGTGTCACCGGCTTGCTGCACCGGGACCCTGAGCAACTCGATTTCGAGACCAGCGAGACTGGCACGGGGCGCCGGGTCAATCGCCGTAATCCGCGTGTCGAGCCCCGCATCGGCCACGGCGCGCGCGAGAAAGCGCGTCGAGTGGCCCGAGCCGATTTCCACGATGCGGCGGGGACGCCAGCGCCGTACCATCGAATAGGCGGCCGCGGCGTCCAGCCTCGGGAACCAGTCCTGGGTCCAGCGCGGTGCGGGCGGCGGCTCGCCGCCCAGCTTCTCCAGCGCCTCCGAGTAATCTTCGATCACGTCGAGATGCGCCAGAAACGCGCCCTCGCTCCCGTCGAAAGTTGATTGGATCGCTGCATAGTCTGCCATCTCCCCGGGGCCGGGAATCTGGTCCACGCCGCGATACGGAATCAGGAAACCCGGGGGCAAGAGACCGATTGCAGAAAGCAGCCTGAAAATTCTGTGTCGCACGCGCAAAGCCGTTTATGGCGTCAGCAAGAGCCCCTCGCTCGCGACCAGCGCGCCGGGCATCGCGGCTTCAACTTCCCGCCCGATGGCATCCAGCGCGTCGTCGTCGTAGTCCGGGTTGTGGTGAAATACCACGAGGCGCTTCGCATTCGCAGCCTTGCACAGGCGCACGCCCTCCTGCCAGGTGGAGTGCCCCCAGCCGACGTGGCCGGCGGCGTACTCCGCATCGGTGTACATGCAGTCGTATATCACGATGTCGGCGCCGGCGATCAGCGAAAGAATCCTTCGGTCCGGCCCCCCGGAAACGTGCTCCGTGTCGGTCAGGTAGCAAACCGACCGCCCGCCGTATTCGATCCGGTACCCGGTCGCGCCGTTCGGGTGGTTGAGCGGCACGGTGCGAAGCACAATGCCAGGTCCCGGCGAGAGTGTTTCGCCCGCCCGGAACTCCCCGTAGGTCACCTTGGCGCAGAAGATCTCGGGTGCAACCGGGAACAAGGGAGCCATCATGAACTCGACCAGCACCCGGTGCAGGGTGAGACCTCGCTCGAGATGGCCCGCCCACAGGCGGAACGTGTTCTGCGGCTGGAAGAAAGGGCGAAAGAATGGCAGGCCGCAGACGTGGTCGAAGTGGGTATGCGTGAAAAACAGGTCGGCGTCGAGGGGCGCTTCGGCCGCAAGCCGGTTACCGAGATACCTGATTCCCGTTCCCCCGTCGAACATGAGCAGGCGCTCGCCGCAGCGCACCTCGATAGAGGAGGTGTTTCCGCCATAGCGAGACGTTTCCGGACCGGAGCACGCGATGCTCCCCCGAACACCCCAGAATCGAACCGTGAAATCGTCCCGATGCACGCGCGAACTATAGCGGATTGCCTTGTTGGAGCGGTGGACGCCCGCCGCACATGGCACGGGAAAGGTAATATGCGATCAATCTCAGGGGAGGCCGGTCAGGATGGAACGCAGTCTGTTCGGGTTCATCATCCGCTACAGCAAACGGGACCAGTGGTTGATCGTCCCGTTCGTCGTTGCGTCGATGTTGTTCTATTATCTGTCGCTGGATCTGCCCAAGATGATCATCAATCAGGCGATCCAGGGCAAGAGCTTTCCCGATCCCGGCTCGACCGCGCCGTTCCTCAAGGTCCACATCGCGCTGCCCGCGTTCCTCGGCGGCGATGTGCTGCGCCTGTTCGACGGCATCGAGCTCGAGCGCCTGCCCTATCTGTTCGTGCTTACCATCGTCCTGCTCGGTTTGATCGTGCTTACCGGAATCCTCAAGTTCCAGATCAACACCATGAAGGGCTGGATGGGCGAGCGCATGCTGCGGCGGCTGCGATTCGTGCTGTTCGATCACATCCTGCGCTTTCCGCTGGCGCGGTTTCGGCGCATCAAGGCCGCCGAGATGGCCACCATGATCAAGGACGAGGTCGAGCCGCTGGGCGGATTCATCGGGGAGGCCTTCATACAGCCGCTGTACCAGAGCGGCCTGGCGCTCACCGCACTGTTTTTCATCCTATACCAGCATTTCGCGCTGGGTATGGTTGCTCTGGTCGTTGTCGTGGTCCAGGCGGTCATCATTCCAGTGATGCGGCGGCGGTTGCTGCTGCTGGCTAGGGAGCGCCAGATCGGCGCGCGCCTGCTCGCGGGAAGGATCGCGGAGTGCGTCGACGGCATCGTCGAGATTCACGCCAATGACACGTCGAACTACGAGCGTGCGGAGCTTTCCTCGCGTTTGGGAAAGCTGTTTCGCATCCGCTTCGAGTTCTATCAGCGCAAGTTCATGATCAAGTTCTGGAACAATTTTCTCTCGCAGGTGACCCCGTTCCTGTTCTATTCGATCGGCGGCTATCTGGTGATCGTGGGCAAGCTCGATATTGGCGCGCTGGTAGCCGTGATCGCCGCCTACAAGGACCTGCCGGGACCGGTCAAGGAGCTGATCGACTGGGACCAGCAGCGCATGGATGTCCAGATCAAGTACAACCAGGTGGTTGAACAGTTCACCGTCGATGATCTGGTACCCGCGGAAATGCAGGCGCTTATCGAAGCGCCGGAAATGCCGACCGGGGGAAGCCTGCGTGCGTCGAATCTCTCGCTCGCCGACGACTCCGGTACCAAGTCCGTGGACGGCGTTTCTTTCGAAACCGACCTGTCGCGGCACGTCGCGATCATCGGGGCGCAGGGGTGCGGCGGCAGCGACTTGGCGCAGCTGCTCGCCCGGCTCGTGCGGCCCGCCGGCGGCACGATCGAAATGGGCGGCGTCGACCTTACCCGCGCTCCTGAAGCGGTGACCGGTCGCGCGATCGCCTACGTCGGGTCCCCGTCGTACATGTTTCCGGTCAGCGTGCGGGACAACCTCCTGTACGGCCTCAAGCATCGGCCGGGCAAACCGCGTGATTACGACGGCGAGGCCCTGCGCGAGCGCGAGTTTCATGTGCGCGAGGCGGGGCGGACGGGCACGCCGGAGAGTGACATCAACGCCGACTGGATCGACTACCAGGCTGCGGGTGTTTCCGGTGCGGGGGAACTGGAGGCGCGAATCGTCGAGGTGCTGCAGATCGTGGATCTCCAGGAGACGATTTTCGAGCTTGGATTGAGAAGCGCGGCGTCTTCGGCTCGCAGCGGCGAATTGGGAGAGAACGTGCTCCGCATCCGGCGCGCCCTGCATGAGGAACTGGTATCGCTTGGCATCGGGGAATGGGTCGAGCGCTTCGACCCTGCACGGTATAACCGCAATGCGACGCTGGCGGAAAACCTGCTATTTGGCACGCCTGTCGGGAAGAAATTCGAGATCGATAACCTGGCGAAGAACGAATACGTTCGCCGCGTGCTCGCGGAAACCGGACTGATGGAGGACATGCTCAAGACGGGTCATAAGCTCGCCCAAACGATGGTCGAACTGTTCAGCGGATTGCCGCCCGGCCACGAATTTTTCGAGCGCTACAGCTTTGTTCGGCAGGAGGATTTGCCGCAGGTCGAGGAAATTCTCGGCAGAGTCCTCGAATCCGGACTCACCGGGATCGCCGAGGACGACCGCAACAGCCTTCTCGTCCTGCCGTTCAAGCTGATCCAGGCGCGTCACCGCCTCGGATTGATCGACGAGGCATTCGAACTGCGCATCGTAGAGGCGCGCCGGTACTTTTCGGCCAATTTGCCCGGCGATCTCAGGGAGTCGATCGAGTTCTTCGATCCCGACAGGTACAACAGGGCGGCTTCGTTGCAGGACAACATGCTGTTTGGCAGGATCGTGGCCGGCCAGGCCGAGGCCGTCCCCCGCATCGGCGGGTTGTTGCGCAAGGTCCTCGACGAGCTCGGGCTGCGGCCGCAGGTGGTCAAGATCGGGCTGGACTATCAGGTTGGCGTTGGCGGCGCGCTGCTTGCCGTGGCCGACAGGCAAAAGATTGCGCTCGCTCGCGCGCTTGTCCGGCGCCCCGCGATGCTGATTCTCGACCAGGCCGTGGCTGTGCTCGATTCGGCGTCCCAGCTACGCGTCACCGCGGGCATACTCGAGTACCGCAAGGGGCGCGGCGTCGTCTGGTTCCTGAACCGCAACGATCTGGCCGAGCGTTTTGACCAGGTGATCGTCCTGGAGCGAGGCAAACTCGTCGAGAGCGGTTCCTTCGCCGAGCTCAAATCCGCCGGGGGTGCGTTGCGCAAGCTCCTCAGCGCCGACTGAATCTAAGGAGGCAGGCTATGTCATTGGAAGAGGAAGTTGAACTGATTCGACGGTTTCCAATCTTCAGCAAGATTCAGCCGGCGATGCAGAAGCTGCTGTGCTTCGGCAGCGAGCGCATGACCTACGAGCCGCGGCAGGTCTTGTTCCGCGCGGGCGACGCGGCGGACGCCGCCTATATCGTGATCGACGGGACCGCGGAAATCTCCATTCCCACCCCCACGGGCCCCTACGTGATCAATACCCTGGGGCGAAACGAGATCGTGGGGGAGATCGCGATATTCGGCGACGTTCCACGCACGGCGACCGTGACCGCGGTGACCCGCCTGGAGACCATGCGCATTTCCAAGGACCTGTTCTACAACGTAATCCGGGAGAGCCCCGACGCCGCCTTGGAGCTGATCCGCATACTCGCCGGCCGGCTTGCGAACACGACTGCCCAGGTCAGTCGCACCATCAGCGGGACGCGCTAGTTCGGCTTGCCCGGTGCGGCCCGCTCAAGCTTCGACGACTTCGAATTCAGTCGTGATTTCGGCCGTTTTGCCGAGCATGATCGATGCGGAACAGTACTTGTCGTGCGACAGGCGAATGGCGTGTTCGACAAGGTTGCGCTTGAGTTTTCGCCCGGATACTTTGAAATGTATGTGGATGTGGGTAAATACCTTGGGATCGGTTTCGGCTCGCTCGGACGCGAGTTTGACCTCGCAGCCGGTTACGTCTTGCCCGCTTTTCCTGAGGATTGCGACGACGTCGTAGGCGGTGCATCCCCCCGTGCCGGCAAGTACCATCTCCATCGGCCGAGGGGCCAGGTTGCGGCCCCCGCCTTCCGGCGCCCCATCCATCACGACCACGTGATTACTGCCGGTTTCGGCAAGGAAAGTCATGCCCCCAGTCCATCGGATGCTGCATTCCATTCGGAAATTCTCCAATTTTCAATGGGTTGTGCTACGCAATAAAGCACTCCCATAAAGTCTAAGAAAAGCGTGCCTGGGTTTGCGAATTTAAATGTGAGACTGTTTGGGAATGTATTTTATACTATTAATAATCAAATCTTTAAAACTACTTTGGATTGGATAACGGAGAATTATTGATATATAAGAATTAAATTGTTGCAACGCATTATATTTTCGCCTAGCATACTTTTCACCAAGGATGCTTTCCAGCATTCTCCGGTTTGTCTCCTCCACCCTCCTCCTTTGGTGGATTCCGCGCAACTCATCGAGTTGCGCTTTTTTTTGCCTTCCGGGGAACGTGTACGCCGACGATACTTGGCATGTTTGACGCGACACGGCCAGTAACATAAAATAATCAGCTTTCCCAACTGTTTCCAAGCCATGAAAACCTTTTCGGCCAAGCCCGGCGACGTCAAACACGATTGGTATGTGGTTGACGCACAAGGCAAGGTGCTCGGCCGACTCGCGGCGCAAATCGCAGCGCGCCTGCGCGGCAAGCACAAACCCGAGTTCACGCCCCACGTCGACACCGGAGATTTCATCGTAGTGGTCAATGTCGGCGGGTTGCGGGTCACCGGGCGCAAGACGCTCGGCAAGAAGTATTACCGCCACAGCGGCTATCCGGGTGGCGTTTCGGAAACGAATTTCGCCAAGCTGCAGGCACGGTTCCCCGAGCGGGTGCTGCAGTATGCGGTCAAGGGGATGTTACCGAAGGGCCCGCTTGGGTATGCGATGCTAAAGAAGCTGAAGGTGTATTCCTCCGGGACTCACCCCCACAGCGCTCAGCAGCCCCGGACACTGGAGATTTGAATCGATGGTTGGCGATTACTATTACGGCACCGGCCGGCGCAAGAGCGCCGTAGCGCGCGTGTTCCTCAAACCCGGTTCGGGCCAGATCGTCGTCAATGGCAAGCCCGTGGACGAGTTCTTCGCGCGCGAGACCGGACGCATGGTCGTGCGCCAGCCTCTGGGCATTGCGAGCACGGCGCCCCAGTTCGACATCCTCGTGAACGTCTTCGGTGGCGGCGAATCCGGCCAGGCCGGAGCGGTGCGGCACGGGATCACGCGCGCGCTCATCGAGTATGATGCAGCGTTCAAACCGGCGCTTTCGGCGGCCGGCCTGGTGACGCGCGACGCGCGCGAGGTCGAGCGAAAGAAGGTGGGTCTGCACAAGGCACGGCGGCGCAAGCAGTTCTCCAAGCGCTAGGCGCGAACGGAGTTCACGCGCATCAGCAAGAGCCGCCCGCGGGCGGCTCTTTTGTTTTCCTCGATGGAAAGGGGCGAGGATGATCAAGGCGGGAATTGTCGGCGGCACCGGCTACACGGGGGTGGAGCTGCTGCGCCTGCTTGTGCAGCACCCGCAGGTTGAGCTGGCCGCGATTACCTCGCGCACGGAAGCTGGGACCGCGGTCGACGCGATGTTCCCCAGCCTGCGAGGTCGCGTAGCGCTTGCGTTTTCCGATCCTGCGAGTGCGGGGCTGGCGCGGTGCGACGTGGTGTTCTTTGCCACCCCCAACGCGGTGGCGATGAACGAGGCCCGTGCGCTGGTGGACCGCGGCGTGCGCATCATCGACCTGTCGGCCGACTTCCGCATCCGTGACGTGGCCGAGTGGGAAAAATGGTACAAGGCCACGCACTCCTGCCCTGAACTCGTGGCCGAGGCGGTGTACGGCCTGTGCGAGGTGAACCGGGACGCGGTGCGCAAGGCGCGCATCGTCGCAAATCCAGGTTGTTATCCCACCGCAGTGCAGCTCGGGTTCCTGCCCCTGGTCGAGGCGGGTTGCGTCGATCTGGATCACCTGATCGCGGACGCAAAATCCGGAGTGAGCGGCGCCGGGCGCAAGGCGGTGACGAAACTGCTCTATTCCGAAGCCTCGGACAATTTCGCCGCCTACGCGGTGCCGGGGCACCGCCATTGGCCGGAAATCCGCCAAGGGCTCGCCCGCGCGGCCGGAAGGCCCGTGGGCCTCGTGTTCGTGCCGCACCTGACCCCGATGGTCCGCGGCATCCATGCCACGCTCTACGCGCGCGTCGCGCGGGAGGTGGATTTCCAGGGGCTTTACCAAAAGCGCTACTCCGGCGAGCCGTTCGTGGACGTGCTTCCGCCTGGCAGCCATCCTGACACGCGCTCGGTGCGCGCGGCGAATCTGTGCCGCATCGCCGTGCATCGGCCGAAAGAGAGCGACTCGGGCGGTGACACGCTGGTCGTGTTGTCCGTCATCGACAACCTGGTGAAGGGCGCTTCGGGACAGGCAGTGCAGAACATGAACATCATGTTCGGCATTCCCGAGGCGATGGGACTGAATCAGGTCCCGCTGGTGCCCTGAAGGCCCCGTGACCGGCAGGCTGCTCCGCAAGCTTCGCCTGCGCCTCGGTATCGCCGCGCCGAAGGTCGCGGTGCGTACCCATCTGGCGTGGTACTGGCGCTGGCTCGGCGTCGCGCTGATGCTTGCCCTTTCGGCCGCGCTCGCGGCATGGATGTACGACGCGGGACGGCGCTTCGCGGGCTTCGACCGTGGCGAGGCCGACATCGAACTCACGGAACTCAAGCGCGAGATGGCAGGTACGCTCGCCGAACTCGGACGGCTGCGTGCGATCGCCAACGCCTCGGACGCAAAGCTCGCGATCGAACGCACCGCGCAGGCCCAGCTTGCAAAGCAGATTCGCGGCCTGGAGCAGGACAACGCGCGCCTGCGCGAGGAGCTCGCGATCTTCGAGAACATGCTTTCCGCCGATGCACGCAATGCGCGCCCGCTCAGCATCCAGCGCCTCAAGGTCGGGTCCGATGCCATGCCCGGCGAATACCGCTACCGCATGCTCCTGCTTGCAGGCGGACGGCGCGACCGCGATTTCGTCGGCAGACTCGAGCTTCTGGTCAGTGTTCAGCAGGAAGGCAAGAATGTTATGATGGTACTACCCGAGAAGGGCGAGGATGGGTCGGCGGCGTTCCGCGTAGGATTTCGTCATTTTCAGCGGGTCGAGGGGGTTTTCCGCATCAACCCGAAAGCACGCGTACAGACCGTTCAGGTGCGCGTATATGAAGCCGGCGTCGAGCAGCCGCGCGTGACGCAAAGCGTGGCGCCCGGCGATGGCTGAAAACGTGCGACGAGGAGCCAGCCATGTTTCGAAAGCAGAGCAAGCCGCAGAATCGCATCGACAGCCTGATCGGCGCGACCACGCGGATAGAAGGCAACGTGTTTTTCAGCGGCGGATTGCGCGTCGACGGCACGGTGCGCGGGAACGTATGCGCGCTGCCAGAGCAGCCGGGCACCCTGGTGTTGAGCGAGCACGCGCGGGTCGAAGGCGAAGTGCAGGTGTCCCATCTCGTCGTGAACGGCACCATCAACGGTCCGGTACATGCCAGCGAGAGCCTCGAACTTCAGGCCAACGCGCGGGTTAAAGGGGATATCCACTACAACAGCGTGGAGATGCAGCAGGGAGCAATCGTCGAGGGCCGGCTGGTGCATCAATCCGGCAGCGAAACGAAAACAGTTGGCTTGAAGCTTGCGTCGGGCGGTTGAGCGTATAATTTTCCCCTTACTTTATCCGGTACCCATGGAGCATGCGATGAATGCAGTTAGCGAGATGCCATTGCCTTTTGTCTTCACTGACAACGCCGTAGGCAAGGTGCGCGAGTTGATGGAGGAAGAAGGCAATCCCGAGCTCAAATTGCGCGTGTTCGTCACAGGCGGCGGCTGTTCCGGATTTCAGTATGGCTTCACGTTCGATGAAGTGAAGAACGAGGATGATACCGAACTGCAGAAAGGCGGCGTGACGCTGCTGGTCGATCCGATGAGCTACCAGTACCTGGTGGGCGCGGAGATCGATTACTCGGAAGGGCTCGAGGGCGCACAGTTCGTGATCAAGAATCCGAACGCCACCTCCACCTGCGGTTGCGGCTCTTCATTCTCTGCTTAACCCGCTCCGTGGTGGATCGCTCCGAGGATCCGCGAACCTTTCGCCCCGGTAACGCTGGGAAGGTTTCCACCGCGCCCCTCGAGCGCCTGTTGCGCGAGCCACGCGAAGGCGGCTGCCTCCACCAGTTGCGCCGGCACGCCGTGACAATCGCTTGATTCCACGGGCCACGGCGCGAGCCGGCGTTCAAGACCGCGCATCAAGGCGGTGTTGCGTGTACCCCCTCCGCAGGCGATTACGCGTCTGGTTCCTCCTGCATGGTCGCGAATTGCGCGTGCGGCCGATACGGCGGTGAGTTCGAGCAAGGTCGCCTGCACGTCGCGCGGATTCGCACCCGGGTGCAAGAGACCATCCAGCCAGGCCGGATTGAACAACTCGCGCCCGGTGCTCTTTGGAGGTTCGGCCCGGAAATAGACTTCGTCGAGCATGCGCTCGAGCAGCGCCGCATCCACGGTGCCGTCTGCGGCCCATGCGCCGTTGTCGTCGTAGGGCCGGCCAAGGTGCCGCTGCGCCCAGTGGTCCATGAGGCAGTTTCCCGGTCCGGTATCGAACCCCAGCGGCGAAGATCCGCGTCGCAGCACGGTGAGATTGGCGATCCCTCCGAGATTCAATATCGCCCGCTCCTCATTCGCATCCGCGAACGCCCGTGCGTGAAATGCCGGAACCAGTGGCGCTCCCTGCCCCCCGGCCGCAATATCGCGGCTGCGAAAATCGGCGACCACCGTGATACCGGTCAACTCGGCGAGGAGCGCTGCATTCCCGATCTGCACGGTGTAGCCGCGCTCAGGCCGGTGGCGTACCGTCTGGCCGTGGCAGCCGATCGCCCGCACGTCGGCGGCGGTCCTGCCCGCATCGCTCAACGCGCGCATCGAGGCTTCGGCATAGATCGACGCAAGCCGGTTTCCGAGAGTGCTGGCGCGGTCGATTTCGTTGCTGCCGGAGCAGGTGAGTGCCGCGAGCTCGTTGCGCAGGTCCGCGCCAAAATCCACGTGCGCCGCGGCGAGAATCACGGTCTGGCCCCGATCGAGATCGGCGAGGACTGCATCGACTCCGTCGAGGCTGGTACCCGACATGAGGCCGAGGTAAAGCTGCGCCACTTTCTTATTCGAGCGCCGCGAGTACGCCGTTGGCGAGAAGATCGAGCTGTACGACGAGCGGTGCCGCATCGCGCTGGTATGCCGCGAGCGCGTGAGTCGCAACCGGTTGGGCGGCTGGCAGCGCAACCGTAAGCGGATTGCGCTGCACGCCCGCGACGCGAAATTCGTAATGCAGGTGTGGTCCGGTGGCCCATCCGGTCTGGCCGACGGAGCCGATCGCCTCGCCCTGTGCGATCCGGCCGTCCTTGCGCACCGCCTTGGCGATGCCCTTCAAATGACCGTAGAGCGTGCTGTATTGCCCGTGATGGCGGATGATCACCACGTTGCCGTAGCCGCCCTGGCGGCCGGCGAACTCGACCACGCCGTCTCCGGTTGCGCGCACCCTTGTGCCGACCGGTGCGGCGTAATCGACTCCCCGGTGCGCCCGCCATTCGCGCAATATCGGATGCATGCGCGTGGCGAACCCCGAGCTGATGCGCGAGAATTCCAGTGGTGAGCGCAGGAACGCTTTGCGCAGGTTCCGGCCCTCGGGCGTGTAATAGCTGCCGCCGTGATTGATGGCCCGGTAAACGCGGCCGTTATTGACGAACTCGGCTGCGAGCACGCGCCCCGAGCGCACCGTGCGACCTTCGAGATACGACATTTCGTAAACGACCGAAAAGCGGTCGTTCCTGCGCAGGTCGCGATGGAAGTCGATATCGCTGCCGAAAATATCCGCCAGTTGCATGGCGACGCCGTCGGGGACGTTGGCCGCGTCGGTGGCCGCAAATAGAGACGAGCGGATCGAGCCGGACCTGAGCATGACCCGTGTCTCGAGTGGCGCGCGCTCTTCGACCGAGCGAAACGCCTCGCCGTGGCGTGTTACCGTTACGAGGGCGTCGCGCAGGCCGAGATGCGAGAGCCGGAGAAGCCGCCCCTCGGCATCGACTTCGGCGGTCACGGTCAGCCCCGGGCGCAGCGCGCGCATCAACGGCAGATTGGAGTGCAACAGCCGCCGTGCTTCCCCTTCCGCAAGGCCGAGCCTGAAGAGCAGGCCGGACGGGGTGTCGGCTCGCTGGTAACGCTCTTCGCGGATGTAGCTTGCGGGTGGCGTAACCAGTGAACGCCCAACGTCAACTGCCAGGTTCTCCATCAGCGCGCTGCCCGGCGGTGGCGTGTCGGGCGCCGTGCTGATGGCCGCGAACACGCCGGTGAGCGGGAGAGCAGCCAGAACCACCACGCGCAGCAGCCGCGCGCGCACCTGCGGCAGTGATTTCAGAAGGGCCAAGGTTCGGATAAAATCCGTTCTTTATCAGGAATCTGCCGCGATATCTGCACGATCTGCACGTAGCGCCCCCTTGGAAAGTCGCGGCAGTGTAGCAAAGTTCGCGCGTAGCGCAAAACCCGGAGTTCCCATGGTTCCCATCGCCGATGCCCTGGAAGCGATCAAGCGCGGCTGCGACGAGCTGCTGGTCGAAGACGAGCTGGTTGACAAGCTCAAGCGCGGCAAGACGCTCAAGGTAAAGCTCGGCATGGACCCGACCGCGCCGGACCTGCACCTGGGACATACCGTGGTGATCAACAAGCTGCGTCACTTCCAAGACCTGGGGCACCACGTGCAGTTTCTGATCGGCGACTTCACCGGAATGATCGGCGACCCGACCGGAAAGAACCAGACTCGACCGCCGCTCTCGCGCGAGCAGATCCTGGAAAACGCGAAGACCTACCGCGACCAGGTGTTCAAGATTCTCGATGCCGGCAAGACGGAGATCATGTTCAACTCGACGTGGTCGGACAAGCTCGGTGCGGAGGGCATCATCCGGCTCGCGTCGCGCTACACCGTCGCGCGCATGCTCGAGCTCGACGACTTCGGCAAGCGCTACCGCGCCAACCAGCCGATCGCAGTTCACGAGTTTCTCTATCCGCTGATGCAGGGCTACGATTCGGTGGCGATGAAGTGCGACGTCGAGCTCGGCGGCAGCGACCAGAAATTCAACCTGCTGGTCGGGCGCGAGCTGCAGAAGGACTACGGCCAGGAACCGCAGTGCGTCATCACCATGCCGCTGCTCGAGGGACTCGACGGCGTGAACAAGATGTCAAAATCGACCGGCAACTACGTCGGCATCAGTGAGCCGCCGCAGGAAATTTTCGGCAAGCTGATGTCGATCTCCGACGAGCTGATGTGGCGCTACGTCGAGCTGCTTTCGTTCGAACCGCTGTCGGCGGTGCGTCGCTGGAAACGAGAGGTCGAGGGCGGGCGCAATCCGCGCGACATCAAGGTATTGTTCGCGCAGGAAATCGTCGCGCGATTCCACGACCGGGCAGCGGCCGACGCGGCGCTCGCGCAATTCGAGGCGCGCTTCCGTGATGGCGAGATTCCGGAGCAGATGCCCGAGTTCGCGCTGCACGCGGCCGATGGCTCGCTGCCGCTGGTGCAAGCGCTCAAGCAGGCCGGCCTCACGCCCAGCACGTCCGAGGCGCTGCGCATGATCGCGCAGGGCGGCGTGAAGTTGAATGGCGAGAAGATCGCGGACAAGGCGCTCAGACTCGCGAGCGGAGAGAGCGTGGTCGCGCAGGTCGGCAAGCGCAAGTTCGCGCGCATTCGAATCCAGTAGCCGGTCCGGTGAACGCCACGCCCGCCTACGAGGTTTTCGCCATCAAGTACGCGCGCCACGAGCGGCGCGCGAGCGCCAATTTCATCGGCGGCGATCCTCACGACGCGTCGATGCCGCTCGATTATTTCGTCTGGCTGATCCGCGGCGCGGGTCGCGAGATCGTGGTCGACAGCGGTTTCAACGCAGCCACGGCGAAAAAGCGCGAGCGCCAGCTGATCCGTTGCCCGACGGACGGCCTGCGGCTGCTCGGTTGCGATGCGAAAGCGGTGCGCGATCTGGTCATTACCCATCTGCACTATGACCATGCCGGCAATTTCGACCTGTTCCCGGAGGCGACGCTGCACCTGCAGGACCGCGAAATGCAGTTTGCCACCGGCCGCTGCATGTGCCACGAGCCGATGCGCCACGCCTTTGAGGTCGAGGACGTGGTCGGCATGGTGCGCTCGGTGTACGCCGGCCGCGTCGCGTTCCACGACGGAGATGCGGAAATCGCGCCCGGGGTCTCCGTTCACCATATCGGCGGGCACACGATGGGGATGCAGGCGGTTCGCGTCATGACCGCCCGCGGCTGGGTGGTGCTCGCATCCGACGCCGCGCACCTATACGCCAACATGGAGCAGGTCCGGCCGTTCCCGATCGTCCACAGCGTGGCCGACATGATCGAGGGCTACGCGAATCTCAGGCGGCTGGCGCAATCGCGCGAGCATGTCGTGCCAGGCCACGATCCGCTGGTGATGAAGCTCTACCCCCCGATTTCGACGGAATTTGACGGGGTGGCGGTGCGGCTCGACACGATGCCGCAGTCGCGTTGACAGTCAGGATTGACCAACCGTAACATTCCCTATTCGGCGAATCCCGCTTCGTCCCAGAGGAGATCCCCATGCAGAAGATTGCGAGAATACTCGCACTGAGCGCTGTCGCTGCGGTGTTTACCGCATCAACGTCGTTCGCCCAGCAGGCGCCGGCACCGGCCGCAGCCGGTCCCAGAACGCTCAAGATGCAATCCACCTGGCCGGCCAGCAGCACACTGCAGGAAAACTTCAAGTTGTTCGCCGACCGCATGGACAAGCTCTCGGGCGGGCAGCTCAAGATCGACGCGCAGGCCGCCGGCCAGGTCGTACCGCCCTTCGAGGTGCTGGATGCCACCGCCAAGAAAGTGATCGACGGCGCGCACACGGTGTCGTACTACTGGATCGGGAAGAATCGCGCGACGACTCTTTTCACCGGCACGCCGGCGGGCCCCTTCGGCATGGACCACATGGACTTCCTCGGCTGGATGTACGAGGGCGGCGGCATCGAACTCTATACCGAGATGTACCAGAAGGAGATGAAGCTCAACGTGGTGCCGTTTCCGATCCTGCCCTCGAGCCCGCAGGCGTTCGGGTGGTTCAAGCGGCCGATCAAGAGTCTGGCCGATTTCAAGGGCATGAAGTGCCGCCAGACCGGCATCGTGAATGAAATCTTCCAGCGCATGGGCATGTCGACGGTCAACCTGCCCGGCGGCGAAATCATCCCCGCGGCGCAGCGCGGCGTGATCGACTGCGCCGAATGGGTGACGCCGGTCGAAGACATGGCCCTGGGTTTCCAGAACGTATGGAAGTATTACTACATGCCGGGCATGCACGAGCCGAACGTGATCGGCGAACTGCTCATCAACGGCGATGTGTACAACAGCTTCACGCTGCAACAGAAGGAGATGGTTCGCTCGGCCGTGCACGATACGTTCATCCGCTGGTGGGTGAAGTGGCAGCGTCAGAACGCCATGGCGCTCAAGGAACTGCAGGACAAGCATGGCGTCAAGGTGCTGAGTACGCCGCGCGATGTCCTGATCGCATTCCTCAAGGCCTGGGACGAGATGGCCAAGGAAGAGGCCGCCAAGAGCCCGTTCTTCGCCAAGGTGTGGGAGTCGCAGCGGGCGTGGGCATCGGTTTCGGTGCCGGCCAAGCGATTCATGAGCCCGCCGTATTCCTTCGCGGCCAACTACTACTGGCCGGAGACCGCGGCCAAGCCGGCTGCTGCGGCGAAGACAGGCGCAAAGGCGGACAAGAAATAGGCGTCTGGCGCGCGGGGAAAAGGGCGGCTGCGGTCGCCCTTTTCTTTTGGGTGGCGCGAACGTCGACGAGCGGGCCAGAGATGAGCGTTCAACTACAATCCCGGCTTTCCCGGGGCACGGCTCGGACTGATCAGGAGAGGCAATGAAGGCAGATTTTTCTCCAGGCTATTACGGGATCATCAAGGGCATCGACACGTTTACCGAGTGGACCGGAAATGCGGTTGCCTGGCTCAGCGTGCCGCTCGTACTCGTCGTGTTCTGGGAGGTGTTTTCGCGCTACGTCCTGGGGACCCCTACGGACTGGGCCTACGACATGTCTTACATGCTCTATGCGGCGCTCTTCATGCTCGGCTCGCACTTCGCACTCAAGCGCGGCGCCCATATCCGTACCGACATGCTGTGGGAAAAATTCTCCTCTACGACCAAAGGCAAGATCGATTTTTACGCGTACATCGTGCTGTTCTTCCCCGGCATGATCCTGCTGTTCGGGGTCAGCGTCGATGACGCCTGGCGCGCCTTCATGATGGGCGAGCGCTCGGAGCAGACCGTATGGCGCCCGCTGCTCTGGCCGCTGAAGAGCGTGGTACCGCTGACCGCACTGCTGCTGCTGGTCCAGGGTGTATCCGAGATCATGAAGAGCTGGTTCATGATGCGCACCGGGCAGGAGTTCGAGCACAAGCAGGGGGGCGAGATATGACCGGCCAGGAGCTGTTGGGGCTGGTCATGCTGATCGGGATGGTCGGCATAATTTTTGTCGGCTTCCCGATCTCCTTCACGCTGATCATACTGGCGCTCGCCTTTGGCTGGGTCGGGCTGGGCGACCCGGTCTTCGACCTGGCCTATCTGCAGACACTCGGCATGATGAAGACCGAGGAGCTGGTGGCGATCCCGCTGTTCATCTTCATGGGTTATCTGACGGAGCAGGCAGGCCTCATGGAACGCCTGTTCCGCGCCTTCCGCGACATGCTCGCACCGGTGCGCGGCTCGCTCTACCTTGGCGTGATCCTGACGGCAACGGTGTTCGCGATGGCCACCGGCATCGTAGGCGCGGCGGTCACGGTGCTCGGCATCATGGCGGCGCCGATCATGATCAAGTCGGGCTACGACGCGCGCATGGCCTCCGGCGCGATTGCGGCCGGGGGCACGCTGGGGATCCTGATCCCGCCCTCGGTGATGCTGATCGTGATGGGGCCGGTGCTGGGTGTTTCGGTGAGCGACCTGTATGCCGCCGCATTCGGCCCGGGCTTCTTGCTGGCGGGCATGTACATCGTCTATACGCTGGTGCGCAGCTTCATCAACCCCAAGCTCGGCCCTCCGGTGCCCTACGAGGAACGGGTGCACGACTGGAAGCTCATCGCGAAGGAGGTGTTCCTCGGCATCGTGCCGCTCGGCCTGCTGATCGGCGCGACGCTCGGTTCGATCTTGGCGGGTATTGCCACGCCGACCGAGGCGGCGGCGGTAGGCGCGATGGGCGCGTTCGTGCTGTCGGTGGCCTATGGCAAGTTCACTTTCCCGGGACTGAAGTCAGCGTGCGTCAGCACGATGAACACTTCCAGCATGGTGTTGTTCCTCGCGGTCGCGTCGAACATCTTCGGCGCGGTGTTCGCGCGGCTCGGTACGGCGCAGTGGATCACCGATACGCTGCTGGCGCTGCCGCTGCCTCCGTTCCTGATGCTGCTGCTGGTGCTGTTCCTGATCTTCCTCCTCGGCTGGCCGTTCGAGTGGCCCGCCATCATCCTGGTGTTCCTGCCGATCTTCTACCCGGTGGTTGCGGCGTTGAAATACGACCTCGTATGGTTCGGCGCGCTGGTCGCGGTGGTGATGCAGACCGCTTTCCTCTCGCCGCCCGTGGCGATGTCGGCCTACTACCTCAAGCAGGTGGTGAAGGAATGGTCGCTTGCAACCATCTACAAGGGCATGTTCGATTTCATGTGGATCCAGGTGGCCTGCATCCTGATCGTGTTCGCTTTTCCGCAGATTGCCCTGTGGCTGCCGGACACGCTGAAGGAACAGACTCGCGCCGAGCGCATGTCGCCCCCCAGCGAGCAGCAGTTGAAGGAAGAAGAGGGGATGATGGACGGCGGCTCGTTGGAGGAGGAGTACAAGACCGACACCGCCCCGGGCTCCGAGGAAGCTGAGGGAAAGCCGGGCGAGAGCGGAAGTCCGGCCGCGGAAAAGGACGCGAAGTAAGGTCGCGGCCGTTGCTCCCGCGGCGGCTGACCGTGATGTATCTGGCGGAGAAACTGCAGGTCGACGCGCGCAATAGGGCTCGGCCATGGCAACCGTGACGTTTCTGTGACAACGAACGTGAAACGCATTTCGAACGGCGAAAGGCATGCCGAGGCGATCCGTGCCATGCTCCACACTGCCGTGACACATGCGGGATAAGGGGCCGTGCGACAGGCATCGATGCGCCTGGATCTGTTTTCACTGAGGCTATTCATCGCGGTTGCCGAGGAGCGAAGCATTGCGCGGGCCGCCGCGCGCGAGCACGTCGTCGCCTCGGCCGTCAGCAAGCGCCTGGCCGCGCTGGAATCCGAGACGCGCGTCGCACTTCTCAAACGGCACGCCAAGGGCGTCGATCTCACCCCGGCGGGCGCCATGCTGCTTGCGCGCGCCAGAGATATCGTCCGCAGTGTGGAGCTTACCGCGAGCGAAGTCGGTGAATTCGCGACTGACGGCTACGCCCAGATACGGCTCGCCGCCAACCCTTCGTCGGTTGTCCAGTTCCTGGCCGAGGACCTCGCGGCATTCCTCAAGGCGAATCCGCGCACCAAAATCGATCTCACCGAGTTATTCAGTGTCGAGGTGGTACGCGCGGTGGCAGACGGCCAGGCCGACGTGGGAATCTACTGCGCTCCGGTCGCGCCGCACGGCCTGGTGTCGCTGCCGTACCGGCGCGATGAACTCGTGCTCGCGGTGCCGCGAAGCCACCCGCTGGCGCGCCACCGCACGGTGGATTTCGCAGCCGCCGTCGGCTATGACTTCGTCGGATTCTTCCCGACACTGTCGATCGAATCGGTGTATCCGGCGCTGGCGAGCCGGGCACACTCCCGGGTGCGCGTGCAGATCGCAAATTTTGACGCCACCTGCCGCATGGTGCAGGCTGGACTGGGCATTGCCCTGGTGCCTTTCGGTGCAGCCAGGCCACACTTCACTGGAACCGGACTGCTGTCGGTGCGGCTGAAAGATGCCTGGGCACGACGCCAGCTGCACCTGTGCTTGCGCGAATCCGATCAGCCACGCGCAAGCGCACGCGAACTGGTCGAGTTCCTTTCGGCACGCGCTCACGCGTCGAAGCGCTAGCTGCCTCTCGGCCCCGTGGCGCGTTCGCCATCGCCGTTCGCGATGGCTACCGTGCCGGCATTTCGCTACCCGGCATGTCGACATTCGCCGCAAAATGGTACGGGTGCTCATGGAGGCAGGCATGCGAAGAACCACGCGGCTGCGGCGGCTGATTGCGCGGAACGATATCCTGGTACTGCCCGGCGTGCATGATGCGCTGGGTGCACGAATCGCGGAGCAGGCGGGTTTCAAGGCCGTCGTCTCGGGGGGCTACAGCGCCACTGCGACGCTGTTGGGACAAGCCGACAGCTCGCAGCTCTCCTACACGGAGATGGTGGATTACTACGCGCGGCTTTGTGAGGCGACGACGCTGCCGGTACTTTCCGATGCCGACACCGGGTACGGCGGCACCACCAACGTCGCGCGCACTGTGCATGGCTACGAGCGCGCCGGCGTCGCGGCGCTGCTGCTCGAGGACCAGGTATTCCCGAAGCGCTGCGGGCATTTCTCCGGCAAGGCGGTCGTTCCGGTGCGCGAGTACATCGCCAAGCTCAGGGCGGCGCTCGATGCGCGCACCGACCCCGATCTGATCATCGTCGCGCGCACTGACGCGCTCGCAGTGAACGGTCTGGATGATGCGATCGAGCGCATGCAGTACGCGCATGAGGCGGGCGCGGATCTTCTGTTCATCGACGCGCTTGAAACCACCGAACAGATGCGTCGCTTCAGCATCGAAACGTCGGCGCCGCGCCTCGCGAGCGTCATCGAAGGCGGGCGCACCCCGCAGCTTTCGGCTGCGCAATTCGCGGAATTGGGCTTTGCCGCGGTGCTTTTTGCGCTCAGCGCGACCTACGCCTTCGCCCGGACGCTGCAGGAAGTCTATGCAGCGCTCGCTCGCGACGGCACCACCGCTGCGCTCGCCGATCGTTTCGTGTCCTTTTCCGAGTTCAACGACATTGTCGGGTTGTCGCAACTGCGCGCGCGCGAGAACGACCTCGACGATTTTGCCGGGCGGTTGGTCGCCGGAGGCCGCCCGGTTTCCCGCAGATTGAAGGCCGGATGAGCGCCGACAGGTTCGGATTCGCCTTGAGCGGAACCGACAAGCGGGCGCGTGTCCCCGGTGCTGCGCGCATTGAGCCGGAATAGATCGGAGGTGAGTTCATGAGCGACATCCCGCATATGGAACAACTGATCGCACGCCAGCAGGTGAGCGACGCACTGCCCGCGGCACTTTCCCAGGAGTTGCGCGCATTGATGGGCGAACGCATGTCCATCGCCCGGGCCGTGCGCGAGCATCACGGCACCGACATCTCGTCGTACCCGGTGACGCCACCCGACGCAGTGGTGTTTCCGCACAGCACCGAGGAGGTCACGGCGATCGTCAAGGCATGCGTGCGCCACCGCGTGCCAATGATTCCCTTCGGCGTCGGCACGTCGGTAGAAGGTAACGTGCTCGCGCTGCATGGCGGTGTATGTATCGACCTCGGGCAGATGAATCGCGTCCTCGAGGTAAATGTGGCCGACCTCGACGCCAAGGTCCAGGCCGGGGTCACGCGCAAGCAGCTCAATAGCTACATGCACGACAGCGGTCTGTTTTTTCCCATTGATCCGGGCGCGGACGCAACGCTCGGCGGCATGGCCTCCACGCGGGCCTCGGGCACCAACGCCGTGCGCTACGGAACGATGCGCGAGAACGTGATGGGCCTGACGGTGGTGCTGGCCGACGGGCGCGTAATCCGGACCGGGGGCCGAGCGCGCAAGTCGGCAGCCGGCTACGACCTCACGCGTTTGTTCGTCGGCGCCGAAGGCACGCTCGGTATCATCACCGAGCTCTTCGTGCGCTTGTACGCCATACCCGAGTCAATGTCGGCCGCGGTGTGCGCCTTCCCGACAGTCAACGACGCGGTCACTTCGGTGATCGAGGCGATTCAGAACGGGATCCCGATCGCGCGAGTGGAACTGCTCGACGCGCTCACGGTGTCGGCGGTCAACCGCTATAGCAAGCTGCAGCTGCGTGAGTCGCCGACGCTGTGGTACGAGTTCCACGGCACTGCGCGCGGTGTCGAGGAGCAGGCAACCCAGATGCAGGAGATCGCGAAGGGCCACGGTGGGCTCGATTTCGACTGGACCACCCGGCCCGAGGACCGCAGCCGCCTGTGGCAGGCGCGCCACGACGCCTATTTCGCCAACCTGCAACTGCGCCCCGGCAGCCGCATGGTCGCGACCGACGTGTGCGTGCCGATCTCGCGCCTCGCCGAGTGCATCGCCGAAACGCAGAAGGACATCGACAAATCGAGCATACCGATGCCGATGTTCGGGCACGTCGGCGACGGCAATTTCCATCTCATGATCCTAGTCGATCCGGCCAGCAGTACAGACTTCGAGGAGGCTTGGCAGCTCAATGAGCGCCTGGTCCGCCGCGCCCTGGCGATGGGCGGCACCTGCACCGGCGAGCACGGCGTGGGTCTGGGTAAGCGCGAGTTCCTGGTGGAGGAATTCGGCGAGGGCGTCGAGGTGATGCGCTCGATCAAGCGCGCGCTCGATCCCGATGGCCTGCTCAATCCGGGGAAGGTTCTGTAAGACGAGGAGCAGGCAATGGCACTAGCGACCGTGTTGCTCGAGGACAAATATGCGCTGGAGAGCGGCCGTGTGTTTCTGACCGGTATCCAGGCGCTCGCACGGCTGCTCATCATGCAGCGCCAGCGCGACGCTGCCGCCGGGCTGAACACCGCTGGTTTCGTTTCCGGCTACCAGGGTGCGCCGCTCAATCTGGTCGACCAGACGATGCGTCATGCGGAGTCGCACCTGAAACGCCATCACGTTCATTTCCAGGCAGGACAGAACGAAGAGCTGGCGATGACCGGCGTCTGGGGGTCACAGCAGGTGACGCTGTTCCAGGGCGCGCGCTACGATGGCGTATTCGGCATGTGGTACGGGAAATGGGCGGGCCTGGGCCGCTGCGGCGACGTGCTCAATCACGGCAATTCGGCCGGTGCGGCACCTCGCGGCGGCGTGCTGCTCGTATGCGGCGACGACCACGTCGCGCGCTCCTCGACCATTGCGACGCAGAGCGAGCACATGCTGGTCGCCCCGATGGTGCCGGTACTTGTGCCGGCCGGGGTGCAGGACTATCTTGATCTCGGTATCCACGGCTGGGCGATGTCACGCTATTCCGGTTCCTGGGTCGGGTTCAAGGCGCTCGACGAAACGGTCGAGAGTTCCGCTTCGGTCCACGTAGACCCGCAGCGGATCGAGGTCAAGCTACCCGGGGATTTTGTGCTGCCCGATGGAGGGCTGGGCATTCGACTTCCGGACCAGCCGCTGCAGATGGAGCGGCGCATCCATGATCAGCGCCTTCCCGCAATCGAGGCCTACGCCCGCGCCAACGGACTCAACCGCATTGTCATCGACAGTCCACGCGCGCGGCTGGGAATCGCAGCGGCCGGAAAATCCTACCTCGATGTGCGCCAGGCACTCGAGCACCTGGGCATCGATGAACGCGGCGCCGCCGAAATCGGATTGCGGGTCTGCAAGGTCGGCCTGTCCTGGCCGCTCGAGCCCCAGGGGCTGCGGCAGTTCGCGCAAGGGCTCGAGGAAATCCTGGTGGTTGAAGAAAAGCGTCCGTTGATCGAGGGGCAGATCAAGGACCAGCTCTACCACTGGCCCTCGCAGCTGCGGCCGCGCGTACTCGGCAAACGCGACGATTCCACGGGAGCGGGCGCCTGGCTGCTGTCGCCGAACGGCGAACTCACGCCCGAGCGGATCGCGGAAGTGATCGCAGGCCGCATCGCCCGCTTTCATCGGAGCGAGGAAATCGAAAAGCGCGTCGCCTGGCTCCGGGAAAAGGAGGAGGCGCTGTCGAAACCGACACTTTCGCAGCAACTGCGGGGTTATCTGTTCGACGCCGGCCGGGTGCCGTATTTCTGTTCGGGCTGCCCCCATAACACCTCGACGCGCATTCCCGAAGGAAGCGCCGCCATCGCCGGCGTCGGGTGTCACTTCATGGCTACCTACATCTTCCAGGGGACCAAGATTTTCTCCCCCATGGGCGCCGAAGGCGCGGTGTGGGTCGGCCATGCGCCGTTCACCGATGCACGCCACATTTTCGCCAACATGGGCGACGGCACGTATCACCATTCCGGGCTGCTCGCGATTCGCGCGGCGGTCACCGCGAACGTCGACATGACCGTAAAGATCCTCTACAACGACGCGACGGCAGCGACCGGAGGGCAGCCGCTGCCGGGCCAACTCAATGTCCCCGCGATTACGCGCCAACTTGACGCCGAGGGAGTCAAGCGCATCGTGGTGGTCACCGACCAGCCGAAAAAATACCCCCCGGGCGAGCGCTTTGCCCCGGGCGTTTCGATCCGTCACCGCGACCAGCTGGACGCAGTGCAGCGGGAGCTGCGTGAAGAGCATGGCGTGACGGTCATCGTCTACGACCAGACCTGTGCCGCGGAAAAGCGCCGGCGGCGCAAGCGCGGCGCCTTTCCGGACCCGGCGCGGCGTGCGTTCATTAACACTTTGGTGTGCGAGGGCTGCGGCGACTGCAGCGTCAAGGCCAATTGCGTTTCGATCGCGCCGGTGGAAACCGAGTTCGGCCGCAAGCGGGTGATCGATCAGTCATCGTGCAACAAGGATTACTCCTGCGTTCGCGGATTCTGTCCCAGCTACGTCACCGTCGAGGGCGGCGCGCTGCGGCGAAGCCGCGCGCTTGCCATCGTCGACGACGCGGGACTGCCCGAACCGTCGCGCCCCGCGCTCGATCGCCCCTATGGCATCGTGGTTGCCGGTGTCGGCGGCACCGGCGTGATTACGATCGGCGCGCTGCTCGGCATGGCCGCGCATCTGGAGGGCAAGGGTGTTTCGGTCCTGGACATGACCGGGGTGGCGCAGAAGGGCGGCGCAGTGATCACCTACGTCCGCATTGCCGCAGCCCCCGACGCGCTGCATTCGGTGCGCATCGCGGCCGGGGACGCGAATGCCGTCATCGGCTGCGACATCGTGGTTGGCGTGGAAAACGCGATCCTGACGAAGATGCGGCGCGGATTCACCCGCGCAGTTTTCAATACCAACCGGCTCGCCACGGTCGCCTTCATCCGCAATCCGGATCTTCAGACGCCCTGGCCGGCAATGGAGCAGGGCGTTCGCGACACCGTGGGGGAGGATGCGGTTCAATTCGTAAACGCGACGCGCCTGGCAACGGCACTGATGGGCGAATCCATTGGTGCCAACGTGTTCATGCTTGGCTTCGCGTGCCAGTCGGGGCTCATTCCGCTGTCGGCCGATGCGCTGCTGCGGGCAATCGAGATCAACGGCGTGGCGGTTGAGGCGAACCGGCGCGCTTTTCTGTGGGGACGGTTCGCCGCTCACGACCCCGCACGGGTCGAAAGTCTGGTCGCGCCCGCGGAGACCGCCGTTGCGGCCGACCGGATCATTTCGGCGGACCTCGAGCAGGTCATCGAGCGCCGCGTCGAGTATTTGACGCGCTACCAGGATGCAGTCTACGCGACGCGCTATCGCAATCTGGTTGAGCGCGCGCGCAGATCCGAATCGGCTGTCGCCGCGTCGGGCAACGCGCTGACCGATGCGATCGCGCGCAGCTATTTCACCCTGCTCGCCATCAAGGACGAGTACGAAGTGGCGCGCCTATACACGGAAGGGGATTTCCTGCGCCAGGTGGATGCCGCGTTCGAAGGCGATTACCGGTTGCGCTTTCACTTCGCCCCGCCGCTCTGGGCCCGGCCCGATCCCGTCACCGGTGAGCCGGTGAAGCGTGCCTACGGACAGTGGGTGCTGCCGCTGTTGCGTGCGCTGGCGCGGCTCAAGGCGTTGCGCGGAACGCTGTTGGATCCGTTCGGCTATCTGGCCGAGCGTCGATCCGAACGGCGGCTCGCCGTCGATTTCGAGCGGAGCGTGGACGAACTGCTTTCGGGACTCACCGCAGAAAAGCTGGCGCTTGCCGTGGAGATCGCCTCGCTTCCCCTGAGCATGCGCGGTTATGGGCACGTCAAGCGCAAGAACATCGACGCCGCGAAACAGCGCGAGGCCGAATTGATTGCGCGCTTCCGCGTGCCCGCGCGCCCTGCGCTGGCGCTCGCAGCCTGAGAACAGGCGATTCTCGCAGGCTGCAGACGTGGACACCAAGGCGGTGTTCGATCCCGGCACGCATTGCCGGTGGCTAGTTGCCCGCAAGGAGATGCGGACCAATTTCCGCGATCGCGCGCGTGCCGCACAGCCGCATGCTGCGCTCCAGTTCGTCGGCGAGAATCTCGAGCGCGCGCAGCGCGCCCGACTCGCCCGCCGCCGAAGCCCCGTAGAGCGTAGCGCGCCCGATCATCACCGCCTGCGCCCCGAGTGCGCACGCCTTCAGCGCGTCGCCCCCGCGGCGCACGCCGGAATCGATCAGCACGGTGAGTTTCGAGCCGACCGCGCGCGCGATCGCGGGGAGTGCGTCCAGCGTGGCAATTGCGCCGTCGAGCTGCCGGCCACCGTGATTCGACACCACCACGCCGTCACAGCCGAGCTGCGCAATGCGCTCTGCGTCGTCCGCGCGCACCACCCCCTTGACGAGGAGCTTGCGCGGCCAGGTGTCGCGCAGCGCCTTCAGCCGGTTCCAGTCGAACGAAGCGTCGAGGTTTTTGCCAACCCACAGCGCGATGGTGGCTGTGTCCTCGGACTGCGGCACGAAACCCTCGAGATTTTCCATCCTCGGAACACCGTGGCGGAGCAGGCGCAGCGCCCATGCAGGACGGGAGGCGAAATCCAGGACGTTGCGCCCGGTATAGCGAAACGGCAAGGTGAACTGATTGCGGAAATCGCGTTCGCGCTTGCCGCCCACCGGCAGGTCCACGGTGACGAGCAGCGCCTCGTACTCGGCCTGCCGCGCTCGCTCGACCAGCTTCGCCGCGAAATCGTGGTCCTTGAGCGGATAGAGCTGAAACCAGAGCCGGCCGCCCGCTTCGCGCGCGACGCGCTCGATCGATGCGTTCGCCGCGGTGGAAAGCGTGAACGGGATGCCAAATTTGGCGGCGGCGCGCGCGATCGCGATGTCGGCGTCAGGCCGGCCGAAGCCCGCCGCGCCAACCGGCGAGATGGCGACCGGGTAGTTCGCGACGCGGCCGAAGAGTTCGAGCTTCGTGTCCACGTTCGCGACGTCCACCAGCACCTTGGGCATCAGGCGCACGCGCTGGAACGCCTCGCGGTTCGCGCGCAGCGTCGCCTCGTCCTCGGCGCCGCCGTCGAAAAAATCGAATACCGAGCGCGGCAGGCTTCGCTGCGCCAGGCAGCGCAGGTCTTCGATGTTGTAGGCGCGGGACAGCTCGGGCATGGGGGATAGTATAGGTTGCACCAATGAGCCAAGCGATCGAAATTCCGTGCACGACGGCGCGGGTTTTGGCCGTACCAGATTTCTGCGCCATGCACTTTTTGGCGCGATCGCCCGGGGTTCCGCCGCGCGCCTTGGGCGCAAGCGGTTAATGGGGTTAGAATCTCGGCACCCCCAATAGGCACCGTCCCGCGCCAAGCGCGGCGCGTTTGGCGGATTTCATCGACAATCCTACCCAACCAATCCTCGAGGAGAAGATTCATGGAACGGAGATCGTTTCTCAAGAAAGCTGCAATAGGAGTCGCCGCGGGCACGGTTGCCGCGCCGGCGATCGCACAGTCCCAGCCCGCCTCCCAGCCCGCCGTCCAATGGCGCATGGCGGCAAGCTGGCCGAAGAGTCTCGACACGCTCTACGGCGGCTGCGAACTGATCTCCAAGCATGTCGCGGCGGCGACTGGAGGGAAATTCAATATCAAGGTTTTTGCGGCCGGTGAGATCGTCGGCGGCCTGCAGGTCCTTGACGCCGTGCAGAATGGCACCGTGGAATGCGGGCACACCGCGCCCTATTATTATTTCGGCAAGGATCCGACCTTCGCCTTTGCCACTGCCATTCCTTTCGGCCTCAACGCCCGCCAGCAGTTCGCCTGGATGCATCACGGCGGCGGCCTTGAGCTGATGCGTGATTTCTACAAGGACTACAACGTCATCAATATTCCCGCCGGCAATACAGGCGCCCAGATGGGCGGCTGGTTCCGTAAGGAGATCAAGACGGTGGCTGACCTGAAGGGCCTGAAATTCCGCATCGGCGGAACCGGCGGCCTGCCGCTCGTGAAGCTTGGAGTGGTGCCACAGCAGATCGCCGGTGGCGATATCTACCCGGCGCTGGAGAAGGGCACCATCGACGCGGCGGAATGGGTAGGCCCTTATGACGACGAGAAGCTGGGCTTCTACAAGGTGGCGAAGCACTACTACTACCCGGGGTGGTGGGAAGGCGGTCCCCAGCTCGACCTGCTCATCGGCACCAAGGCCTGGGAAGCGTTGCCGGCCGATTACAAGGCGATCCTCGAAATGGCGTGCGCCGAAGCCTACGGCTGGATGGTGGCAAAGTACGATGCGCTCAACCCTGCGGCGCTCAAGCGCCTGCTCGCCAATGGCGTGAAACTGCAGCCGTTCTCCAACGACATCATGGCGGCCTGCTACAAGGCAACGCAGGAAGTTTACGACGAGATCGCCACCAAGAACGCCAAGTTCAAGAAGGTGTATGAGCCGTGGAAGAAATTCCGCGATGAACAGGTGCAGTGGTTCTCGATCGCCGAAGGCCGCTTCGACAGTTTCATGGTCGCGGCCGAGCGCATGTCGCAGCGCGCGCCAGCCAAGAAGAAGTAAAGGCGTTGCCGCTGCGCTTCGGCGCGCCGGCCTGGAAGGAAAAAAAGCCCCGCTTCGGCGGGGCTTTCTTATCGCGTGAGGAATTTCCAGAACTTACTTCTCGCTCCCGCCCTTGCCCGGTTCGCTGGCCTTGCCGGCGCCCATCGCGCGTTCCAGCGCTTTCCCCGGGTCATCGTCCTCCTTGTCCTTGTCTTGCGCATCTGACTTGGCGGCGGGCTCTCCATCAAGCGGCGCGCCCTCCGTCTCCGGCGTTTCAGCGGGGACCTCAATGCGTATCTGGTCCGTGTTGATCATTGCTTTCTTCGCCAGACCGCCGCTGATCAGGGCCGGGAACGCGATGATCAGCCCGACCATGATGATCTGGATCAGCACGAACGGGACCGCGCCCCAGTAGATCTGGCCCGTGGTGACCTTGGGTGTCAGCTTGCCGGAGAGTTTGTCGATGTAATCCTTGGCCGGCGCCACGCTGCGCAGATAGAACAGCGCAAACCCGAAGGGCGGATGCATGAACGAGGTCTGCATGTTGACGGAGAGAAGCACGCCGAACCAGATCAGGTCGATGCCGAGCTTCTCCGCCACCGGGCCGAGCAGCGGCACGATGATAAACGCGAGTTCGAAAAAATCGAGAAAGAACGCGAGCACGAACACCAGGACGTTGACCACGATAATGAAACCGAGTTGGCCGCCGGGCAGGTTGAGCAGAAGATGCTCGACCCAGAGGTGGCCGTCCACGCCATAGAAGGTCAGGCTGAACACCCGCGCGCCGACCAGGATGAACACGACGAAGGAAGTCAGCTTCGCGGTCGAGTCCATCGCCTGCCTGAGCAGAGGAAAGGAAAGCCGCCTGCGCGCGACCGCCATGATGAGCGCGCCCGTGGCGCCCATCGCCCCGCCCTCGGTCGGCGTCGCTACGCCGAGGAAGATGGTGCCGAGCACGAGGAAGATCAGCGCGAGCGGCGGGATCAGCACGAAGGTCACGCGCTCGGCCATCCGGGAGAGCAGGCCGAGCTTGAAGAAACGGTTGATCACCGAAGCCGCGAAGGCGACGCCAACGCCGACCGCGGTGGACAAGACCAGCAACTCGTCAATCGGCGGGTCGTTCTGCGGATAGTGGTACTGCGCGAATGCCACGGAGGCCGCAACGGCAACGATTGTCAGCACGATCAGCGACGGGGTGCCGCTACTGCCGCCAGCCTCGCGGAAGGCGCGTGCTTCCAACGGCAAGGCCGGCGCCCAGGCCGGCTTGAACATGGCGATGCCTCCCGCGTACAACGCATACAACCCCGCCAGCGTCAGCCCGGGTAGGAAGGCGCCCGCGTACATGTCGCCCACCGACTTGCCGAGCTGGTCGGCCATGACGATCAGCACCAGCGATGGCGGGATGATCTGCGCGAGCGTCCCGGACGCGGCAATCACGCCGGAGGCAAAGCGCCGGTCGTAGCCATAGCGCAGCATGATCGGCAGCGAAATCAGGCCCATCGAGATGACCGAGGCCGCCACCACCCCCGTGGTCGCCGCGAGCAGCGCGCCTACGAAGATCACCGCGAAAGCGAGGCCGCCGCGCATCGGTCCGAACAACTGGCCGATGGTATCGAGCAGGTCCTCGGCCATGCCGCTACGCTCAAGGACCAGGCCCATGAAGGTAAAGAACGGCACCGCCAACAGCGTGTCGTTCGACATCACCGCCCAGATCCGCTGCGGCAGCGCCTGGAACAGTGACGGTTCGAGCAGGCCCAGCTGCACGCCAATCAGGCCGAACAGGACGCCGTTGGCGGCGAGCGCGAAGGCGACCGGGTAGCCGAGCAGGAGAAATACCACCAGGGCCGCGAACATCAGCGGCGCCATGTTCTGGGCCAGGAATGCGGTCATGCGGTCTCTCCGCGTTGCTTGCGGATCTCCGCGGCCAGCTGTTCCTCGGCGCTCGGGCCTTCGTCCTTCTCCGAAGGATCGGGGATCATGCCACGCAGGAAGGCGACTCGCTTCACCAGTTCGGACAGGCCTTGGAGGACGAGCAGGAAAAATCCGACCGGCAACAGCAGCCGTGCGGGCCAGAGGATCAGGCCGCCGGCGTTGGTCGAAACCTCATTGTGCTGGAAGGCGTCAACGAACACCGGCCAAGACATCCACATGATGGCGATCGCCATCGGTAACAGGAAAAAAATTGTGCCGAGGATGTCGACCCACGTCTGCAACCGTTTCGACAGGTGCCCGGTGATGACGTCGATGCGCACGTGCTGGTTGTGCAGCAGGGTATAGCCCGCGCACAGGAGGAAAACTGCCGAGAACAGATACCACTGGATTTCCAGCCAGGCGTTCGAACTGACATTCAGCGAGTAGCGCACGAGCGCATTGCCGGCGCTGACCAGCACTGCCACCAGGATCAACCAGTATGTGGCGCGACCGACGCACTCGTTGATTGCGTCGACCGCGCGCGAAAACCTGAGAAGAGCCTTCATCACTGCTGGTCCTTGCCAATTTCCCGCGGCGCCGGCACGCGGTCGAAGACGACGCTGCGCATTGTCAACGATTCGGCGCGCGATGGCAAAGTGTCGGCGTTTTTTCAGCGACAATAGTCCAATGGATCCCGTTCGGTACGATTTTGACGCGCCTGTCGACCGGCGCCGGACCGCCAGCATGCGCTGGGACAAGTACGCAGGCCTCGACGTGATTCCGCTCTGGGTCGCAGACACCGATTTCCGCGCGCCGGAGTGCGTCATCGAGGCACTGCAGCGGCGGGTCGAGCACGGGGTGTTCGGCTACACGATGCCTCCGCGGGAGTTGCGCGATCTGATCGTAGCGCGCATGCAGCGGCTTTACGGCTGGACGGTGGATCAACCCTGGATCGTGTTCCTCCCAGGCGTCGTCTCGGCGCTTTACATGGCCGCGAACCGGCTGACGCGGCCCGACGAGCACATCCTGTCTCCGCACCCTGTCTATTACCACCTGTTCCGTGCCGCGCAGTCGGCGCCCCGAGCCTGGACCGACGTGCCGCTCGTGCTGAGGGGTGGACGCTGGGTATGGGACGAGGTGCGCCTTGCATCGGCTGTGCGTCCCGCATCGAAACTGCTGTTGTTATGCAACCCGCAAAACCCGGGAGGAACGGTTTCCACGCGTGCAGAACTGGAGCGGCTCGCCGCGTTCGCGCTCGGGCACGACCTGATCGTCTGTTCCGACGAGATCCACTGCGACCTGTTGCTGGATCCTGGGAAGCCGCACGTGCCGATCGCGAGTCTCTCGCCCGAGGTGTCGCGGCGCACGGTGACGCTGATGTCGCCGTCAAAGTCATTCAACATCGCGGGTGCGGGAGTCGCGTTTGCGATCATCGAGGATGCCGCGCTGCGCGAAGCGTTCTCGTTCGATCTGAAAAAATCAGTCCACGACGCGTCGCTATTCGGTTACGAGGCGGCCGTCGCGGCGTATCGGGACGGCGAAGGGTGGCTTTCAGCACAACTCGGCTACCTGCGCGGCAACCGTGATCTGGTGGAAGCCCTCGTCGAGAAACTGCCGGGCGTGAGCATGGCGCACCTCGAGGCCACGTTTCTCGCATGGATCGACTGCTCGGGGCTGGGACTGCCCGATCCGCAGGCGCAATTCCTCGCACACGGCCTCGCGCTATCGCCGGGTGCGGATTTTGGGGCGCCGCAGTTCGTGCGCTTGAATTTCGGCACCCAGCGCGCCCTGCTTCGCGAGGCGCTCCTCCGCCTCGAAGCTGCGGTCGGCGCAGCCGCGCGCTAATTGCAGGGGAACCGAGGTTCCCCGCACCCCCTCCTAGTTGCAGGGGAACCGAGGTTTCCCCGCACTGCTTCTAGCGCCCGCAGAGCTTTGCGGCGCGCCCGAATACGCGGGCAAGATGCGGATCGTGCACTCCCAATGCCTCCATGTGGGCGAGGGTATTGGCGACATAGTCCAGGTTGTTGCCGCGCTCGCCGCAACCTTGGGCAATCAGGCGCGCCGTTGCCTCCACGCTCAGGTCGCCCGCGAACTGGCGGTGTGCAGTGTCGGCAACGAAAGCCAACGCGCGCACCCGCCTTCGGTGGCCGATGTGCACCGCGACCAGGCGCGGCAGGTAAACACGGTTGAGCATCTCCCGGTGCCATAGCCGGGTCAGCGTTGCAGGCACGCGTGGTGCCGCAATGCGAAATGCCATGCCCCAGCACGACCCGCCGCGGCACAGCCCCATCACCAGACCGGGTCTTGCGGGCGTACCGCGGTAGCGATGGGAGTAGATGCACATCGACCGGTGCAATCCGTACAGGTGGCCGGGATGCTTCTCATTGAAGCGGAAATCGGGCGACCACATCAACGAGCCGTAGCCGAAGATCCACAGGTCGCCGCGCGGCAGTCCGGCCTGGAAGTCCTTCAAGTCCATTCTCGGGCGATTATAGAGAGTTGGCGCGATCGTTTACGCCGGTTCGAGAGGTGGATCGTGCAGCGCGCGTTGGCGCGTCAACGCGTTCGTTGGTTCCGCGTTAAGCGTATTGGTTCACTATCGGACCTTTCATTCGAGGGATAGATAACAATGTTCAAGCAAAGACTGCTCGTCGCCCTGATCGGCTCGGTGTTTGCCGCTTCGGTTTTCGCCCAAGCTCCGGCCAAGTCCGCCGCGCCGGCGGCACCGGCCGCTGCGCCAGCCGCTGCGTCCGCAAAGCCTGCCGAAGCGGCCAAACCCGCGGAAGCCAAAGCCAAGGGCAAAGCCAAAGCCAAGAGCAAAGCCAAAGCCAAGGCCAAGAAGAAGGCAAGCTGAAGCGGCTAGCTGCTTTGAGCCCCCTTGTGGGGCACAGCCCAAGGCCCGGTATTCCCGGGCCTTTTTGTTACTGCGCCGATTTCCCGCATCCACGTCGCGGTTTACCGCGTAAGCTGATTGAGGTAGATTGCGACTCACTCTCAACTGGCTAGCGCCCGATGTTCATCCTCGCCCGCCTCGTTTCGCGCAGCTCCAGCTCCCTGGCGGCGATGACCGGCTTCGCGCGTTACTCAGGCGGCGTGGGCCGCGGCGGACGGAGCGGCAGCCCGGATGACGATTACGCGCTTGCATTTTTGTTCGCATTGCCTCCCGTATCGAGCCCGCTCAGGGCGCCCGCGTCACCCACCCCCGATTCAGCCGCCCGAATCCGATCGAAATCTGACCGGAAGCGGACCCTATTTTCGTGTGTTTGACTGGAGGACAACCATGGATCGACGTGCATTCCTCAAGACTTCCGCCACGGCGACCGCCCTTTCCGCGGCGTCATTCGCGCGTGGCGCCTTGGCCAACGTGGCGGAGGCCGGCCGCTGGCGCGCCTTCGAGGTCACCTACCGGCTCGAGGTGCAGAAACCGGCTGGGGTGACGAGGACGTGGCTGCCGCTGCCGCTCTCGGAGGACACCGGTTACTTCAAGAACCTCGGCAGCAGCTGGAGCGCCGGGGGCGGGCGTGCCTCGGCGACCATCGATCCGAAATACGGAGCAGGGATCGCCATGGCAGAATTTCCGGAGGGCGTGGCAAATCCGACCTTCTTGGTGGTGTCGCGCTTTGCGACGCGCGACCGCTCGGTGGATTTCGCCAAACCGGGCAACGCGCGGCCCGAGGATCCGAAGGTCCTGCAGCGAAGCCTGCAGGGAACCGATCTCATCCCCGTCGATGGCATCGTCAGGGAGACGGCCATGGACATCACCAAGGGGTTGCGCAGCGACATGGACAAGGCGCGCGCGCTCTACGAGTGGGTGGTGGAAAACACTTTCCGTGACCCCAAGACCCGCGGCTGCGGCTGGGGCGACATCAAGGCGATGCTCGAGACGCGCAACTTCGGCGGCAAGTGCGGCGACATCAACGCAATGTTCGTCGGACTCGCGCGCGCGTCCGGAATCCCTGCACGTGATATCTACGGCATCCGGGTGGCGAAATCCGAACTCGGCTACAAGAGTCTCGGCGTGGGCACCGAAGTGATCAGCAAGGCCCAGCATTGCCGCGCGGATTTTTATCTTCCGGAATACGGCTGGATCCCCGTCGATCCGGGCGACGTGCGCAAGGTGGTTCTAGAAGAAGCGCCGGGCCTCACTCTCGCTAGCGACGTGGCGAAAGCAAACCGCGCGCGCCTGTTCGGCGCCTGGGAGATGAACTGGCTCGCGTATAACTACGCACATGATGTGGTGCTTCCCGGCGCCCGGTTCGGCAAGATCCCCTACCTGATGTACCCGAACGGCGAGACCGCGGCGGAAAGACTCGATTCCCTCGAACCCGATCCATTCAAGTACACGATCACGGCGCGGGAGTTGAAGGTCGCTTGAGCGGCTGTTCAACAAGCCGGTGGGCCCGGGTTTTCCGGGCCTTTGTTCTTGCGCTCGTTGCCGGAGCGCTCTGCGCGTCATCGGTTTTCGCGAAGGAGCCCTTGCCCTGGAACGGAGGACCGACGCCGGCGCTGGCGCTGGAGGACCTGCACGGGCGGCCCGTGCGCCTGGAAGGCTTCAAAGGCAAGGTGGTGCTCGTCAATTTCTGGGCCACGTGGTGCGAGCCGTGCCGCGACGAGATGCCCTCGATCCAGCGCCTGCGCCAAGAACTTGATGGCAAGGCGTTCGAGGTGGTGGCGGTGAATGTCGCCGAGCCGCGCAGCCGCGTTGAAGCGTTCCTGGAGCGAACGAAGCTCGACCTCCCCGTTTTGCTCGATCACTCCGGCGACGCTGCGAGGGGCTGGCGGGCGCGCATTCTGCCGGCGACGTTCATCGTCGGCCCGGATGGGAGCATTCGTTACAGCCACGCCGGCGAGCTCGCCTGGGACGAGCCGCGCATCGTCGAGCTGATCTCCGCGCTCCTGCGCGCCCGCTGAGCGCGCAGCGAACCCCGGCCTGCGCGATAATCCGCCGGGCCGGTTCGACCCGCAACGACAGGGGATCACGAGTGTTTCTGCACTTAGCGCTTCTGCTGGGCGCTGTCATGGCTGCGGCGAGCGCTCTTGCGCAGGATGCGCCACAGCGCGCGCCGTTCATCACCACGCCCGACGAAGTCGTCGTGGAGATGCTCAAGCTTGCGGGCGCGGGCCCCGAGGATTACGTCATCGACCTCGGTTCCGGCGACGGGCGGATCGTGATCACCGCTGCGCAGCGCTTCGGCGCGCGCGGCCTTGGCGTCGATCTCGATGAAAAACTGGTCGATCTCTCGCGCGAGAACGCACGCCGCGCCGGGTTAGCCGAACGTGCCGAGTTCCGCGTGCAGGACGCGCTGAATACCGATCTTTCCCGCGCCGGCGTGGTGACGATCTACCTGCTGCCGCAACTCATCGGCCGGCTGCAGCCACGGGTGCTCGACGAAATGCGGCCCGGGGCGCGCGTCGTCACGCATGCCTTCTACATGCAAAGCTGGAAGCCCGACGAAGTGCGCAAAGTGCGGCTCGCGCAGCGCCACGCTGGCCAGGGGGATGAGAGCACCATCTACCTGTGGATCGTGCCCGCGAAGGCGCGTGGCGAATGGCGCGCGCGGCTGCCCGCGCTCGGCGAATTGAACCTGCGCATTCATCAGAATTTTCAGGAAATCGAAATCGAGTCCTCAGGAGACGGGGGCGGTTTTCGTGTGGAGAAGGCCACGCTGCGCGGCGACGCGATTACCTGGAGCGGTACGCTGGAGCGTGCCGGCCGGAGGCTGGAGCAGCGCTTCAGCGGCCGCGTTCATCCCGAGCGCATCGAGGGAGAGCTGACGATCGCGGGACAGGATTCCGCCAGACTGGTCGCGACCAGAGCGCGATGATTCCGATTCGATCCTTGCCCCGGATTGCGCGCGCCGCATTGTTTGCGTGCCGGTAACGGCGCGGTAGACTGCGCTGTTGCCTCGGTAATCACAGGAGGAATTTCAATGCTTGCAAGAATGCTGGCCGTCGCATCGGCATTCGCCTCGATGCAGGCGATCGCCCAGGCTTATCCGTCCAAGCCCGTCAACTTCATCGTGGCGTTTGCCGCGGGAGGTGATTCCGACCTCTCAGGGCGCAATCTTGCTCAGCACGCGGGCAAATATCTCAACAGCCAGTCGATCGTGGTGATCAATCGGGTCGGCGCCTCGGGCGCGATCGGCTCGATGGCGGTGCGCACCGCGCCGGCCGACGGCTACACCCTGCTGGTTGCGCGCATCGCGACGCACGCCATTCTCCCCGCGACGGACCCCAATACACCGTACAAATGGAACGAATTCACAATGCTCTCGTTGCTCGAGCTCAATCCGTTCGTCTGTGTGGTGAAGGGCGATTCGCCGTTCAAGAACATGCCGGCGCTGGCCGCCACCATCCGCAACGAACCAGGAAAGCTCAATTTCTCGACCTCGGGGATCGGCACGGTCCAGAATCTCGGCCCGCAATACTTCTTCAGTCTGCTGGGATTGTCCAAGGATGCCGCGGTGGGGATCCACTACAAGGGCGGCGGCGAGGTGACGACTTCGCTTCTCGGCGGCCAGGTGCATTTTGCGTGCAACAACCTGACCACGCTCCTGTCGCACATCAAGTCGGGGACCTTGCGTGCGCTGATGATCACCACGCCCGAGCGGCTCAAGGAACTGCCCGACGTGCCGACCTCGCGCGAACTCGGCTGGCCGGAAATGGAGAAGATCACCGGTTGGTCTGCGCTGATGGGGCCGCCGGGGCTACCCAGGGAAGTTACCGACAAATGGGCCGAAGTGCTGGCGAAAATCGCACAAGACCCTGAATGGCTTGCAGGCAATGCCAGGCTCGGAGGCATCCCCTCGATCCGCAGTCCGTCCGAAACCGAGACTTTCGTGCGCGAGCAGTACGAACTCTACGAGCGGCTTGCGATCTCGATCGGCATCCGCCAGTAATGGCGGCAGGAATTTCTGCAGTCACTCAGCCGCACATGGTGGCGGACGCGATCGCGCAGACGCTCAAGGCCTGGGGCGTGCGCTGGGCGTTTGGCATTCCCGGCAACGACGTGCTCGAGACCGTCCGCGCCTGCGAGGAGCAGGGCATTGCGTTCGTGCTCGGGAAATCGGAACCGTCCTGTGCCTTCATGGCCGACGCCGTGTACCAGCTCACCGGCAAACCGGCGGTGTTGATCACGGCGCTCGGACCCGGCATTTCGAACGCCATGTCCGGTATCGCGGGCGCGCAGCAGGAGCGTTCCGCGATGGTGGTCCTGTGCGGCGAGATGGCGACGCGGCAGATGGGGATCTACAACCACCAGGCGTTCGATCACGTCGCGCTGGCGCGCCCGGTGGTCAAGTACGCGGAGACGCTCAATCCGAAACGCGCGGCGCAGCAGCTTGCGAAGGCGCTCGATATCGCTCTTGAGCATCCGGCCGGCCCGGTGTTTCTCAACCTGCCGGCGGACGCAAATCGCGAGGCGGCCGGCGATCAGCAGGTGAAATCACCGGCGCGCCGTGCGCCGGTGGTACTGACGGCAGCCGCCGCGGCGAAGCTGCAGGCGGCGCTTTCATGCGCAACGCGCCCGCTCGCTCTTGCCGGGCGAGGCGCCTTGCTGCACAGCGCGCCCGCGGCGTTCAAGCGCTTCGTCGAGGCGTGGCGCATGCCCTTTCTCACGACCTACAAGGCGAAAGGCATCGCCGACGATCGCCATCCCTTGTGCGCGGGCAGCGTTGGACTGTCGCCGGTGGTCGACGCAGAGAACCTGAAGTTGATCGGTGAGGCCGATTGCCTGGTCCTCGCGGGTTTCGATCCGATCGAGTTGCGCGACGCCTGGCTCGATGCCTGGCCCGAGTCCCTGCAGGTAGTGACCATCGACTGGGCGGCGCTCAACCATCGAATTTTCCCGCTGGGCGAGGAAGCGCTTGGCGACGTCCCGTCGATCCTCGAGCAGCTGCTGCCCGATGGACGCGACGGCTCGCGCGCCGCATGGCCGGAGCGCTCGATCGCCGCACACCGGTCACGCGTCGCGCAGATCGTGCGGCCGCGCTCCCCTGCCATTGGCATCAGTCCCGCAGCGCTGTTCGCTGCGCTCAGCGCGCGTGCGACGCCGGAGTGGATCATGACCGTAGATGTCGGCGCGCACCGCATTCTCGCCAACCACGTGATCGAGTGCCGCGTTCCAGGCCAATTGATGCAGTCCAATGGGCTCGGTTGCATGGGTTACTCCGTGCCAGCCGCGATCGCCGCGCAACTGGTTCATCCGGACCGCCCGGTGGTCGCGATGCTCGGTGACGGCTGCATGCTGATGACGCAAGGTGAACTTGCGCTCGCGCAGGAGCGGGCGCTGCCGATGGTGGTGGTCGTGCTCAACGACGCCAGCCTGTCGCTCATCAAGCTCAAGCAATCGAAGATGAAGCACGCCGCACGCGCGGTGGATTTCGGCGTGCCCGACTTCGCGATGGTCGCCCGGGGTTTCGGCGCCCGGGGCATTCGGGTGGAGTGCATCGAGGAATTCGATGCCGCGCTCGCCGAAGCGGTCGCGTCGCGCCGTTTCACCCTCATCGACGCGCTCGTCGACTCCTCGGAGTATTGGGACCAGATGTAAGCTGGCGCGGACTGATTCCGGCTCGGGACAGCCCCGCGCCTCCTGCACCGCAACCGGCGGCGCTCAACTTTTCTTTCGTTTTCTGTCCGCCATGATTTTTTCGTAGCAGTCGGCGCACACCTCGCGGGTCTTCTTGATGCCCGGCAGTGTCCTGAAGCTCGCACGGGGTTTCGAGTGCTGCCCGTGAAAGCAATACTTTAGCGGGTTGAGATTTCCCATCATTTTCACTCTCTGGTTCCGTTCGGCACGCGATAACGCCGCGCGGGGAGCCCTTTGGCGAGCGCCCGCCGCGAGTATCTTCGCATGATACCCCGGACCGGTGATCTCGCGCGTTACAACCGGTAGCAATTGCTTGCAATCCGATACCGGCGGCGTGTCTACACTTCCTTGCGTGGCCCGTTATACAGGCCATTACCCGCAAAAGGAGGCAAAACATGACCACGTCCCGCAAGGTTCTTCTTGTGCTGGCCGCCTGTGCCGCGCTTGGTGCCGCGACTCCGGCTTCTGCCGACGGCCGGTACTATGGTCACGGCCGCGGACATTGGCACGGCCACGATCGGGAACCGGTCGCCTACATCGCCGCCCCCGTTTATTACGGCCCCCCGCGCGTAATCTACGTCGAACCGCAGGTGGTCTACCTGCAACCGCAGGCGTACTATGCGCCGCCGCCGGTAGCGTATGTCCAGCCTCAGGCAGTCTATGCCCCGACGCCCGTCTACGCCGCGCCCCTTGCGGGCAGCGTGGGTGGGGCCATTGCCGGCGCAGTCATCGGCAGCCGCTTCGGCAGCGGCGACGGCCGCATCGCGGCCACTGTAATTGGCACCGTCCTCGGCAGCGTGATCGGCGGCCGGATGTAGCCCGCGTCGGGGGGACGTGCAGGGGAACCTGGGGTCCCCTCCTCTCCAGACATATCAGGAAGGGGTGCGGGGAAACCTGGGTTCCCCTGCAATCTAAAGCGCGCCGCCGACGTTGAACAGGGCGAGCACGCCGAGCACCGCGAAGATGGCGGCGGCGATCGCATGTACCACAGGCACCGGAACGCGCTTGATGATTCTCTCGCCGACGAGCACGGCGGGCACATTGGCGAGCATCATGCCGAGCGTCGTGCCCGCGAGTACCCAGCCAAAGGTGGCGTAGCTCGCGGCGAGCGCAATGGTGGCGACCTGGGTCTTGTCCCCCATCTCGACCAGGAAGAAAGCCACCAGCGTCGTGCCGAACACGCCGAGCGGCATCCTCTTCGTTTCCGCGTCATCGAGCTTGTCCGGTATCAGCGTCCAGGTTGCCATCGCGATGAACGAAAGCCCGAGCACCCAACGCATCGCGTCCCTGCCGATGGCGTCAGTGACCCATGTTCCGACGGCGGCTGCGAGCGCGTGGTTGGCCAGAGTCGCAACGAGTATGCCCAGGATGATCGGCACGGGTGTGCGATAGCGCGCAGCGAGAACGAGCGCCAGGAGTTGGGTCTTGTCGCCGATTTCCGCCAGGGCGACAACCCCAGTCGATACGAGGAAAGCTTCCATGGCCGGATGTTACAAGGCCGCATCCGCTGCGAACCGGTTCGCGGCTGAAGCCGGCCCGATCAGAGCACCTTGCCCGGATTCATCAGGTCTTGCGGATCGAACGCCTGCTTGATCCGCTGCATCAGTTCCATCTCGAGCGCCGACTTGTGGTGCCGGATTTCCTCGCGCTTGAGCTGCCCGAGCCCGTGCTCGGCGGATATGGAGCCGCCGAGCGCGGCGACCGATCCATAGACGATCCGGTTGACCTCGCTTGCCTTCGCGACCAGAGCTGCGTCGCCGATGTTGTAATGCAGATTTCCGTCGCCCACGTGACCGAAGCAAAACACCGCTGTTCCGGGGAAAACGGCGTCGAGCGCGATGCCCGCGCGGGCGATGAATTCGGGCACGAGTGAAACCGGGACCGAGACGTCGTGTTTGACGTTCTTGAACTGTGCCTCCGGAATGGATTCACGGATCTGCCATAGCGCGGCGGACTGCGCCTGACTCGCTGCCAGCGCGACGTCCCTCACCAGTCGGCGCTGCGCGCAATCATCCAATGCGCGCTCGACCATGACGGCGAGCGCGGCCTGTTCCCCGGTATCGGTCAGTTCGGCAAGCACATACCAGTCCGAGCGCTCGGCGAGCGGATCGCGCGTACCGGGGCGGTGAGCAAGCACCGCTTCGACGCAATGCCGCGAAATCAGTTCGAACGCGCTCAGCCGGTCGCCGCACGCGGAACGCAACGCGGCAAGAAGCTCCACCGCGCGTGCGGGGCTCTCCACCGCGATCCACGCCGTCGCGCTCGCGCTCGGCAACGGGTAAAGCTTGAGCACCGCCGCGGTGATGATGCCGAGCGTGCCTTCCGCTCCGACGAACAGTTGTTTGAGGTCGTAGCCGGTGTTGTCCTTGCGCAGCCCACGCAGGCCGTTCCACACGCGCCCATCGGGAAGCACCACTTCGAGCCCGAGCGTGAGATCGCGCGTATTGCCGTAGCGAAGCACGTTCACGCCGCCCGCGTTGGTCGAGAGGTTGCCGCCGATCTGGCAGCTTCCCTCGGCGCCGAGCGAAAGCGGGAACAAGCGTTCATGCGCCGCCGCCGTGCGCTGGAGTTCCGCCAGCACGCAGCCTGCTTCGGCAGTGAGGGTATTGTTGAGCGCATCGACGCTGCGCACGCGGTTCATCCGGGAGAGCGAAACCACGATCTCGGGCCGCGTCCCGGTAGGCACCGATCCCCCGCACAGGCCGGTATTTCCGCCTTGCGGAACGATCGCAAGGCGCTGCGCGGCGGCAAGACGCACCACCTGCGCAACCTCCTCGGTGGTGCCTGGCCGCGCGACGCACTGCGCAGACGCCGCGTATTGCTTACGCCAGTCAGCGCAATAGGAGGCAGCTTCGGCGCCCGTCAACACATTGCCCGTGCCGACGATCGCCGCGAATTGTTCGATAATAGTTGCTTGCATGACGCCGGCCTGGTGATTTCGATGTTGTCGGTCCGCCCGATTCTATCTCTACGCTCCGAACGCATGACAGATAAACACGATCCCAGCCGCGGCGCACTGCCGTTTTCCGCCGGTGCGGTCCCGGCAACGCCCGATGAATTGATTCTCTCTCGCCGTTCCGTGAGGGCGTTCCGCACTGATCCCGTGCCGCGCAATACGATCGAGGAACTGCTTGCAGTCGCGGGTCGCGCCCCCTCGGGAACCAACGTACAGCCCTGGAAGGTGTGGGTCCTGGCCGGAATAGTGCGCGACCGCGTCGCGGCACGCATGGTGGACGCATACTTGAGCGGCGGCGGGGAGGGCATGAGTTCGCCCTACAAGTACTACCCCAGCAAGTGGCGCGAGCCGTACATTTCGCGCCGGCGCAAGCTTGGCTGGGACCTGTACGGGCTGCTTGGCATCGGCCGCGCGGATAAGCACAGGATGGCGCAGCAACATGCGCGGAATTTCCGGTTCTTCGACGCTCCGATCGGCCTCGTCTTCACCATCGACCGCGACCTCGACCTCGGCTCGTGGCTCGACTACGGCATGTTCCTGCAGAACGTGATGCTGGCGGCGCGCGCACGCGGACTCGACACCTGTCCCCAGGCGGCGATCAGTCAGGCGCACGCCATCCTGCGCGAAGAACTCGAAATTCCGGCGGTGGAGCAGGTGGTGTGCGGAATGTCGCTCGGCTACGCGCGCGAGGACGCAATTGAGAACACACTGGTGACGGAGCGCGAGCCGGTCGAGAATTTCGCCCGCTTCCTCGGCTTCTGATGAAAGCGTTCGCCGTTGCCTTGCTCCTTTGCAGCGCTGCGGCGCTCGCGCAGCCGCCGGTGCTGATCGGCGGCAGCGTGGCCCGCACCGGCCAGCTTGCGGACCTGTCGGGTGAATACGTCAAGGGGCTGGAATTGTGGCAGGCGGACGTCAACGCGCGCGGCGGGCTTCTCGGCCGCAGCGTCGAATTGCGCCTGGCTGATGACGAGAGCGGCGCGCGGCGCGCGGCGGAGATCACGAGCGAGCTGATTGCCGAGGGCAAGGTGGACCTGCTGATCGGGCCGTTCGGGTCGCCGGCAACCCTCGCCGCTGGAGTCGTCGCCGAACGCGAGCAACGCATCCTGGTGAATGCGACCGGGGCGGCCGACAACGTCCACAAGAGGGCGCTGCGCTATGTTTTCCAGCTGCTTGCGCCTGCCAGCGAGCAGGCGTTGCCGGTGCTGAAGCTTGCGGACAGGCTCGGGGCGCACACGATTACGGTGTTCGCGCGGGGCGGCGCGGGCGGAGCGATGGATCGACTGCGGCAAGAGGTGAAACTCGCCGGGTTGGGTCTGATCGAATCCGGCGCGCTTCCCCCGCCGACGCTGATGCCGGCCAACTATCCGCCGTTGATCGCGAAAATCGACCGCGCATCGGTGGTGCTCGTATTTGACAATACCTTGCGCCTCGCGGACATCGTCCGCGCGATGAAGCATGCCGGGTTTCGTCCGCGCGCGTTCGTCTCCCCCGATGTGCTCCAGGCCGACTACATCAAGCGCATCGGCGTCGACGCCGAATATTCGATCGGGCTATCGGCGTACGAGCCGCGCGCCCGGACCCGCGGCAACGCGGATTTCGTGCGATCCTTCGAGGCTAGGCACAAGCGGCCGCCGGAGTTGTACGCCGCCTGCGGCTGGGCGACCGGGCAGTTGATCGAGGCCGCCGCGGCACGCTCGGGATCGATCGAGACGGCGCCGCTGCGGGAGGCCTTTGCGCAGCTCGAGACGGAGACGGTAATTGGAGCGTACAAGGTGGATGCGAACGGTGCGCAGCGCGCCGCAACGGCGATGCTGGTGCAGATCCTGAAGGGGAAGCGGGAGGTGATATGGCCCGAGAACTTCCGCAGCGCGGACGCAGTGCTGACACCGCCAGCCTGGGGCAGGCAGTGAAACCGGAGGACTGAACTCGTGCATCGGTCCTGTTCCAAGCCTCGCGTTTGAGCACTACCGCGCGCGCGCTCGTCGTGCCGGTCGCGGTGACGTTCGCCGTGCAGGCGCTCGTCGCAATGGCGGTGTACTCCGCGCCGGTGATGGCGCCGGTGGCGGGTCCGGCGCTCGGCGTTCCGCCCGCGTACGTCGGTTACTACATCGCGGTGGTGTATGCCGGCAGCATGATCGGCTCGGTGACCGGCGGGGGCTGGGTGGCGCGCTTCGGCGCCATCCGGGTAAGCCAGATCGGGCTTGCGCTGTGTATGGCGGGGCTTGCGCTTGGTGCGAGCGCGTTTATTCCGCTGGTACTCCTCGGCGGCCTGTGCGTCGGCCTGGGTTACGGTCCCACCACGCCTGCGAGTTCGCACATCCTGGTGCGCGCCGCGCCCGCGCGCCTGATCGCGATGGTGTTCTCGCTCAAGCAGACCGGCGTGCCCGCCGGAGCGGCGATCGCCGGAGCGGTCGTTCCGCTGCTGGTGCTGAACGCGGGCTGGCAGAACGCGGCGATCGCGATCGGCGTCGCCTGCCTTGCGCTCGCGCTGGCAATCGAGCCGGCAAGGGCGCGCTTCGATCACGATCTCGATCCCGGGGCGCGCGTGTCGGCTGCATCGATGTTCGCGACACTCGGTCTGGTGAAGAATCCGCGGCTGGCGGAGATGGCGGTCGCCTCGTTCATCTATGGCGGCGCGCAGATCACGCTGGTGACCTATCTGGTCACTTTCCTTACCGAGACGTTTGCGATGTCGCTGGTGCTCGCAGGCTTGGTGATGTCGGTATCGCAGCTCGCCAGCGTGGCGGGGCGGATCGCCTGGGGAGTGGTCGCGGACCGGGTGCTCTCGCCGCGGACCACGCTCGGGTTGCTCGGCATCGGCATGGGGATCAGCGGGCTTGCCACGCTGGCTGCGAGTCCGGCGTGGCCCACCTGGCTGCTATTCGTGTTTGCGGCCGTGTTTGGCTCGACCGCGGTCGGATGGAACGGGGTGTACCTGGCCGAAGTCGCGCGCCTCGCGCCGCGGGACCGGATCAGCCAGGCCACGGGCGCCTGCCTGTTTTTCACGTTCCTCGGCGTGGTGTGCTCGCCGCCGCTGTTCAACTTCGCGCTTGCTCTGGGCCTGGGATATGCAGGCGCGTATGCGGCGTTTGGCGTGCCGGGGCTGCTGGCCGGGGCGTGGCTCCTGTTCGCCCGGCCTGAGTAGCGTGCGCATGGCTCGCGACGTTTTCCTGGTGCACGGCCTGTGGATGCCTGGCATGTTGATGTCGCCGCTCGCCGCGCGCATCGCCCGCGCGGGATTTCGCAGCCACGTTTTCGATTACGCGGGCCGCGATCGTACGCTGGAGGTGCACGCCGAGCGTCTTCTGCGCTTCATCGACGAGCGCGCTCACATCGGGCCCGTGCATCTGGTGGCGCATAGCATGGGCGGCCGCGTGGTGCTCGAAGCTTTGCGGCGCGCGCCTGAACTCCCCGTGGCCTCGGTGTTGCTGCTCGGAACGCCGGTAAACGGCTGCTTCGCCGGTCGCCGGCTCGCGCGCCACGGCTGGGGTCGCTGGATGCTGGGTGCGAGCGAGCAGGTGTGGAGGGAACATAGCGCGCCGACGTGGAACCGCGCCGCACCGCTCGGGGTGATTGCCGGGTCGCGCCCCGTCGGCCTCGCGCGCGCGCTCGGACGACTCACCGGGACGAACGACGGGGTGGCGATGCTCGAAGAGACGGCACTGCAGGGAATGAGCGCGCGATTGGTGATGCCGGTGGGGCACAGCGAAATGCTCATTTCGGCGCGCGTGGCGCGCCAGGTCGTCGCGTTTCTGACGGATGGGAAGTTCCATGCCGACGTATCGTAGGCGTCTCGTGTCCGCGCTGGCCGCGGTGGCGCTCCTCACGGGGTGCGAGACGCTGGGCTACTATGCGCAGGCGGTTGGCGGGCAGTTCAGCCTTCTCTCCCGCGCGCGGCCGGTCGAGCAATGGCTGGGCGATCCGGCGACACCAGCGTTGTTGCGCGCGCGGCTCGAAACCGCCTCGGCCATGCGCAACTACGCGAGCCGCGAACTCGGCCTGCCGGACAACGCCAGCTACCGCCGCTATGCGGAACTCGAGCGAGCGTTCGCGGTGTGGAATGTAGTCGCCGCGCCCGAGTTCTCCACGCGAGCGCTGCAGTCGTGCTTTCCCGTGGCGGGCTGCGTGAGTTACCGCGGGTTTTTCGCACCCGCAGACGCAGAGCGCCATGCCGCTGGCCTGAGATCGGCGGGGAACGACGTGCACGTTGCAGGCGTGCCGGCCTATTCGACACTCGGCTGGTTCGACGACCCGCTGCTCTCCACCTTCATCCGCTACCCGGAGGCTGAACTCGCGGGGCTGGTGTTTCACGAGCTTGCGCACCAGCTGGTCTATGTCCGCGACGACACCACGTTCAACGAGTCGTTTGCCGTGGCCGTGGAGGAGGCGGGTGTGCGCCGCTGGCTTGCCGCAACCCGGCGCGAAGCCGCGCTTGCCGGGTTCACCGAGGGGCAGCGAAGAAAGAGGGAGTTCATCGCGTTGATCACCGATACGCGCGATCGTCTCGAAGCGCTCTACCGCCAGAGCGCGGCGCCGGAAGCGATGCGCGAGCGCAAGCGCGCGGAGTTTGCGGCGTTCGAGCAACGCTATGCGCAGCTGAAAATTCGCTGGGGAGGTTTCGCGAGCTACGACCGTTTCATGGAGTCGCCCAACAACGCGCTGCTCGCTTCGATGGCCGCGTACACCGAGCGGGTGCCCGCGTTCGAGCGACTGCTCGAGCGCGAGGGCGGCGATCTGTTGCGTTTCTATGCGCGGGTGAAGGAACTCGCCGCGCTCGGCAAGGACGAGCGCGAGCGGCGCCTGGCCGCGCTGAAGTGACGCTTCAGCTGAGCGGTATGAGCACGATCTTCCTGTAGGCGGGCCGCTCCGACAGGCGCTGGAACCAGGCCTGCAGGTTCGGGTGCGCGGGCCGTTCGATCGGCAGCGACAGCCAGAGGTGGAAATGACATCCGATGGGGATGTCGCCCATTGTGAATGCATTTCCGGCAACGAACTGCCGGCCGGCAAGCTGCGCATCGAGCATTGACGCGAGGTCCACGCACTTCTTGCGCCCTTCCTCGATTGCCGTCATGTCGCGCTTCTCCGGCGGTGTGCGGATCAGACCCCAGAACACGGTCCGGAACGCCGCCTGAAAACTCATCGCCCAGTCCATCCAACGGTCTGCATCCGCCCGCTGCTTCAGATCGGTGGGCCAAATCGAACCCGCGGCGTATTTCGCCGCCAGATAGCGCACGATGGAGTTCGACTCCCACAGCACGAACCCGTCATCGTCGATCGTGGGCACCAGACCCATCGGGTTCATCCTGCGGTATTCGGGCGTGTTCACCACGCCGAAAGCCATGCCAGCATCGACGCGCTCATACGGCAGGCCGAGTTCCTCGAGCGTCCACAGCGCCTTTTTCACGTTGACCGAGTTCACGCGGCCCCAGAGCTTGATCATCGTCTGCTTCCTCAATAACCCACGGCCTGACCGTCCCTGCGCGGGTCGGATGCCGCGAGGTAGCCGCCGTCGAGTTTCCAGATCATCTGGGCGCTGCCGAAGTCCATGTAGCCTTCCTTGAGTTCGACGATGCGGTGGCCGCGCCGGGTCAACTCTTCGAGCACCGTGGAAGCGAGCCCGCCCTCCACGTTTACGTCCATGCCCTGCACGATGCGAAAGCGCGGCCCGTCGGAGGCGCTCTGCGGGTTCTGCCCGTAGTCCGCGATGCGCACCATCACCTGCATGTGGCCCTGCGGCTGCATGCTGCCGCCCATCACGCCGAAGCTCATGACCGGCTTGCCGTTGCGCGTGACGAATCCCGGAATGATGGTCTGGAACGGGCGCTTGGCCGGGCCGACCTGGTTGGCGTGCCCCGGCTTCAGAACGAAAGTCGCGGCGCGGTTCTGCAGCGAGATACCGGTGCCCGGCACGACAATGCCCGAGCCGAAACCCATGTAGTTCGACTGAATCATCGAGATCATCATGCCCGAGGCATCTGCCGCGGTGAGGTACACGGTGCCGCCCTTGGGTTGCGTGCCGTGACCGAAGTCCTGCGCGCGCTTCATGTCGATCAGTTGGGCGCGCTGCCTGAGGTAGCCGCGATCGAGCATGTCCTGCGGACGCACCTTCATGTGGCCGAGATCGCCGACGTAGGCGTAGACATCCGCGAACGCGAGCTTCATCGCCTCGATCTGCAGGTGCAGGCTGTCCGCGGAATCGACCTTGTGCGTAGCGACGCCGAGATTTTCGAGAATGCCGAGTGCAATGAGTGCGGCAATGCCCTGCCCGTTGGGCGGCAATTCGTGCACCGTGTAGCCGCGGTAGTCGATCGACAGCGGCTCGATCCAGTCCGCGGTGTGCGCGGCGAGGTCGGACGCCTTCATCAATCCGCCGTGCTGCGCGCTGTGCGCCTCGAGCTTTTGCGCGAGTTCGCCGCGGTAAAACGCATCGCCTTTGGTGGCTGCGATCTTCTCGAGCGTCGCGGCGTGCTCGGGAAAGCGGAACACTTCACCCGCCTGCGGCGCGCGGCCGCCGGGCATGAAGGCCTCGGCAAATCCGGGGTACGCCTTGAGTTCGTTTGCCTGCTGCGCCCATTGGCGCGCGATGGTGGGCGAGACGACATAGCCGTTGCGTCCGTAGTGGATCGCCGGCTCGAAGAGCTTTTCGAACGGCAGCTTGCCGAAACGCTCCGAGAGCATGCGCCAGGCCGAAATGCAGCCCGGCACACTCACCGAGTTCCAGCCCCGCTGCGGCATCGTCTTCTGGCCGGCAAAGAACTCCGGGGTCCATGCCGCGGGCGATCGCCCCGAGGCATTGAGTCCGTGCAGCTGCTTGCCGTCCCAGAGGATCGCGAAGGCATCCGAGCCGATGCCATTGGAGACAGGCTCGACCAGCGTCAGCGTGATTGCGGTGGCAAGGATTGCGTCCACGGCGTTGCCGCCGGCGAGCAACATGCGCAGTCCCGCTTGCGCGGCGAGCGGCTGCGAGGTCGCGACGACGTTCGCAGCCAGCACGGGCTTGCGCGGCCAGGCGTAGGGGAAATTCCAAGAGAGGCTGTTCATAGGTATCGATCTGTGGGACGTTGAACCCGGCTTCGGTGCTTGCGTAGGAGAGGACTGCATTCTACGGGCTCCGTCGACCGTCCGAGCGCCCCCTCGGTGTCCGTTTCGCACGTGTACCTTGTCAAGTGAGGTCGGATCTCCAGAGATACCGCCTTCCCGTGAACTGCGCCCGAACGCGCCCGACTCACTGCGACGCGATTCATGCCCGCATTCCGGCAATTCGCGCCGGGACGATGAAAATCAGCTTACTGTAACTTCGGCGCGCCGGCCGAGCGCTGCCAGTGCGCGCTCGAGCGTCGGAACCTTGGTCGGGTGCCTCGGGTCGAGCATGCGCCGCACCTCCTTTTCGTGAATGTGCATTCGGCGCGCAAGCTCCGATTTCGAGATCTTCTGCTCTCGCATGGACAAATACACCGCCGCCTTCAGCGCCGTGGTCACAGGCGTAGCAACCAGCCGCTCGCCGCGCTTGGGCACGGAAGGGGCCGGGACTTCCATGCGATCCTCGATGCGGCCCTCGATCGCAGCCTGCAGCGCGCCTTCCGCGTCGGCGAGAGCCTGCTCTATCGTATTGCCTTGGGTGATCGCCTCGGGAATATCTCGGCAGCTCACCACGTAGCCACCATCTTCGCGGTCGGGCGTCAATTTCACAGGATAGTTGAATCGCAGCATCGGGTACTCCAATTAATGGTCCCGCTCCGTGAGGTCAAGTAGTCACGCCTTGAGTCCAAGCAGCGGTATTCATTTTCCACTCCAGGCACGGATGATCCGGCTCGGTCGCTGCTATGCGTCGCGCTGAAGAAGCGTGCTCTGCAATCATACGAATACCTGTTCCGCGTGATCTTGGCAACACAGTCGGGGCAGACGTGCGGGTGCCTTGACATTACCCCCCCCCCCTCGTGCTCCAATCTCAAGGATGCCGAGATGGTGTTCGGCGCGAACAAGGGAGAAAAAGATGCGCCGCCTGGTCCTCGCCGCCCTGCTTGCTTCACCTGCCGTTTACGCCGACAACCTCGGCCAACCGACCACCGCGCTGCTTTACTGGCAGTTGCCGCTCGGTGCGCTGGAGAAGCGCGACGCGGCGAGTGCTTTCGGATTTCGGCTCGATCAGGCGAGGGACAAGGAGAGTGTCGTCTTGAACAGACCGATCATGGATGTGCGCTTCAACGAGCGGGGATTTCATTCGCTCGCTCTGCGTGGCACGGTGCTGCACCAGAACCAGACGGTATCGGGTGGCCCTGCGCCGGAGATCAACTGGTGGATTGTTGGCCCGATTCTCGGCGCTGCTGCAGTATTCGTTGCGAACGAGGAACGGAAATCGCGGCAGGCAGCACCAACGAACCCGCTGGTTTGCCCTGGGACGGTTGTTGCTGGTAACAGATGCGTAGGTGGTGCAGGGCTTGGGAATTGAGACCATCTGTGGAAGCATTTCAGACGTTTTCTGGCCCCTGCAGTCGTTCCGGCGCAGAGCCAAGTAAGCTAAGTAATTGAACCAGAACGACCGCATCGCCAACTGCACGATTCACGCGGCAGGGGTCACAGGTTCGAATCCTGTACCACCCACCAGCAAGATCAAGCCGCCTTCTTGACCCGCAATTCGATGCGCATGCCGGCGTGGCCGAGCATGCTCACGAGCCCATCGAGGCTGAGCTTGCCAATCTTGCCGCGCAGAAGATCGTTCAAGCGTGGTTGCGAGATTCCGAACTGCTTTGCCGCGTCGCGCTGAGTCATGCCTCGCGCCGCAGCCCGGACACGCGACATTAACTGCGCACGCAGCAGCAGGTTCTCCGCTTCATATGGCGGAAAACCCACATCGACGAACACGTTCTCGCCACCCCACGTCCGTTTCAGTTTTTCGGTCATCGCTGTTTTCTCTCCCTAACCAGATCCCTGAACCGCCGCCGGGCAAGCTCGACATCCGGCTTCCGGTTTTCGCGAGCCCGCCCGCACCAGTAACTGTGACCCCTTACGCTACTGCTGCGAGCGGCTCGATGTGCCTGTACCGCTCCGGGTTCTGCTCAAGCTCCCAAAGATCGACCGCCAATTGCATGCGCAGCCAGCTCTCGGGCGTAGTGCTCGTGAGGCGGGCGATCCGGACCGCCATGTCCGCCGAAAGCGCACGCTTGCCATGGAGCAGTTCGGACACGCTCAGGCGACTTACGCCCAGGCGTTTAGCCAGCTCGCCCTGCGTCATCTCTAACGCTGGCAACACGTCCTCACGCAGTACTTCGCCGGGATGGGTCGGCTTTCGCTTCGCGTCCAGCATGCGCTTCATGAGTGGTAGTCCTCCAAGTTCACATCCATTGCGTAGCCGTTTTCTATGCCGAACGTGATCCGCCAATTTCCTGACACCCACACCGAGTAAGTGCCTTTGCAGTCGCCCTTCAGCCCGTGGAACTTGTAGCGGGGCAGGTCCACGTCGGGACTGCGGCAGCTCACGACCAGCCGTCGCGTAAGCTATCATAGCTTCGCCATCGAGATTGGAGAGGCAACAATGAGCGCATCCTTGGAAACGCTTCGCGAAAAGGTACGCAAACTTGCTGATCAGCTTCCAGCTGACGCGACCTGGGATGACGTAATCGAGGAAGCTCGATTTCGCAGGGCCGTTGAGACTGGGATTGCCGCAGCGGACCGTGGCGCGTTTGCGGCCGATGAAGAGGTGCTCGCCGCTTTCAAGAAGTGGGGTGTCAATCCTTGAATCTTCGCTGGACGCGTCCGGCTCTCGCTGATCTGGTGGAAGCGCAGGAACACATTGCAAAGGACAATCCGTCAGCCGCGCACGAGGTCGCGCAGAGGGTTTGGGACGCGGCAGAGGGATTTCGCGCGCATCCAGAGATCGGGCGGCCCGGACACGTCGAGGGCACCCGCGAATGGGTCGTAAGGCGTACCCCCTACCTGATCGTTTATCGCGTGACGAATGAAGGCGTTGAAATTCTGCACGTTTGGCATACGCGGCGCGATTCGCAAAACGAGCCGCTGACCTGACACGCGTTACGTGGCTTCTGTCTCGAGTACTCCGAGACGGCGAGGGATGGGTTCATCAAGCACGATGCGCATCAGGCAGCAGCGCAGCGTGCGCTTCTTCGAGCACCGCTACCGCCAATTCGCGACTGACGGACGGAAAGTCATCAAGGAACACCTCCAATGGATCACCGGCTTCGAGGTGATCGAACAGGGTCTTGACGGGAACTCTGGTCCCGGCAAAGACAGGTGTGCCGCTATGAATCTCGGGGTCGACAGTGATGAGTTGCTTGTACATGGCCGGGCTCCAGTTCGTGCTTGATGCTACGCGGCTTCGGTCTCGAGATCGAGCACCACCCGCCCGAGAATCTTCCCGGCTTTCAGTTCTTCCAGCGAGCAGTTCAGTTCGCTCGCCGGCCGCGTCTCCATCGGCGTCGGCCTGAGCGATTTCTTCTTCGCCAGCGCGACGACCTGCTTCAACTCCTGCAGGTTGCCCACGTAGGATCCGATGATCCCGACCGCGCGCTGCGCGATCGGCGGCAGCGGCAGGGTCACTTCGCCGCCGAACAGGCCGCACAGGATGTAGCGGCCGCCTTTTCTGAGCACGGGATAGGCGAGGTTAAGCGTCGCGGGCATGCCGACGAAGTCGATCGCCCCGGCGAGGTTTCCGCCTGCAAGCTGGCCGAGGCACTGCGCGGCGTCCGGGGCGCGCGTATCGAGTGCGAGTCGGGCGCCAAGTTTCTTCGCTGCAGCGAGCTTGACATCGTCCACGTCGCAGGCGATCACATTCCGTATGCCTTTCGCTTTCATGATTGAGACGGCGACCAGGCCCAGGCCGCCGCATCCGAGTACCGCGACCCAGTCCTTGGGCCCGAGTTCGGGCAGCTTGTTGATCGCGCTGTAGGCCGTGAGGCCGGAGCAAGCGAGAGTGGCCGCGAACGCGTCGTCCACACCGGAAGAATCGACCAGATACTTCGGGTGCGGGATCAGCAGGTGCGTGCCGAAAGCGCCGCGCATGTAGACGCCGAGAAACTTCTGCGACAGGCAGTAGTTGTCCTGCCCCGCCTTGCACACCGCGCACTTGCCGCAGCCGATCCAGGGAAACACCACGCGCCGCGCGCCGACCTTCACGCCTTCAACGCGTGGGCCGATCGCTTCCACGATACCGAATGGTTCGTGTCCCATCGTGAAAGGCGGGATGCAGCCGCGGTCCTTGACATAGAACTTCCTGCCGCCCCCAAGATCGAAATAACCGTCCCAGATGTGCAGGTCGGAGTGGCACACGCCTGAGCGCGTGATGCGTACCAGCACCTCGGTGCCTTTGGGCCGGGGTGTTTCCTTCAGCACGCGCTGCAGCGGTTTGCCGTGCTCGACCACGTCGTAGCTGATCATGTCTTCCTCCTATACTCGGGCCGCGGCGTGCAACGCCTGGTCGATGTCCCACAGAATGTCGTCGAGCGATTCGATTCCGACCGACATGCGGATCATGTCCGGCAGCACGCCCGCCTTGGCCTGCTCTTCTTCGCTCATCTGCCGGTGCGTGGTGGAGGCGGGGTGAATGATGAGCGTCTTCGCATCGCCGATATTGGCGAGGTGGCTCATGAACTGTGCGGCCTCGATGAACGCCTCCCCCGACTTCGCCCCCCCCTTCACGCCGAAATTCAGCAGGCCCGAGGCGCCCCTGGGCAGATACTTCTGCGCGAGGCCGAAGTACTTGTTGCCGGGCAGGCCGGGGTAATTCACCCACGAAACCTTTGCATGGTCCTGCAGGAACTTCGCCACCGCGAGCGTGTTCGCGCAATGCCGGTCCATGCGCACGTGCAGCGTCTCCAGCCCCTGCAGCAACAGCCACGCGTTGATCGGCGCGAGCACCGGGCCGAAGGTGCGCATCGTTTCCATGCGCAGGCGCATGGTGAAGCCGAAGTCTCCGAAAGTCTCGTAGAAACGCACGCCGTGATAGCCGCGCGATGGTTCGGTCATGCCCGGATAGTTGCCGTTGTCCCAGGGGAATTTGCCGGACTCGACTACCACCCCGCCCATGGTGGTGCCGTGGCCGCCGATGTATTTGGTGGCCGAGTGCACGACGATGTCCGCGCCGTGATCGAAGGGGCGGCACAGATAGGGCGAGGGCACGGTGTTGTCGATGACCAGGGGAACGCCCGCCTCGTGCGCGATCTTCGCGATCGCCTCGATGTCGACGATGTTGATGAGCGGATTGCCGAGCGTCTCGGCGTACACCAGCTTGGTGTTCTTCCTGAGCGCGCGGCGGAAATTCTCCGCGTCATCGGGCTGAACGAAAGTCGTGTCGATGCCCAGCTTGCGCAGGTTCACCTCGAGCAGGGTGTAGGTTCCTCCGTAGAGCGTTGCGGCCGAGACAACGTGGTCTCCCTGCTCGCATAGCGTGAGGATCGCTGACATCTCGGCCGCCTGCCCGGTGGCCGTCGCGACTGCGGCGCGCCCGTTCTCCAGCGCCGCGACGCGCTCCTCGAACACCGCCACCGTGGGATTGGAAATGCGCGAATAGACGTTGCCGAAGGTCTGCAGGTTGAACAGGCTCGCCGCGTGCTCGGCCGAATCGAATACGAACGAGGTGGTCTGGTAGATGGGCGCGGCGCGCGCCCCGGTGGCGGCATCGGGGATCTGGCCCGCGTGCAGGCATAGGGTTTCGAATCCGAATTTGCGGTCGACCATGGCCCGATTCTACCGGGGTCAACTTTCCAGCGGGGTCACCGTGACGTGCACGGCCAGTTCGTGCTCGCCGCCTCCGAGGATCACGCCGTGCATCGGCGTGACGTCGCCGAAATCGCGGCCCCAGCCCAGGGTCACGTGCTCGTCGTCCACCACGCAGTTGTTGGTCGGATCGAGGTCAACCCAGCCCGCCGCCTCGCCGCAGTACACCGCGACCCAGGCATGCGAGGCGTCGGCGCCGACCAGCCGCGGCCGGCCGTGCGGCGGTTCGGTGAGCAGGTAGCCGCTCACGTAGCGCGCCGGCAGCCCGAGCGAGCGCAAGCCCCCGATCATCAGGTGGGCAAAGTCCTGGCACACGCCGCGGCGGCGCCCCATGACCTCGCGCAACGGGGTGGACACGCTGGTTGCGGTCTTGTCGAACTTGAAGTCGGCGTAAATGCGCCGCGTGAGCTCGAGCGCCGCCTCGAGCGCGCCGCGGCCGCGCGGAAAGCTCTGAGCCGCGTAACTGGCGAGATCGCGCCAGGTCTCGATGTGCGGCGACTCGTAGAGAAAACCGGCGGCTTCCACGAGCGCGGCGCCCGCAGCTCCGTCGCCTCCGGGCGCGCGCACCCGGTCGCGCACCTCTTCCCACGCGGCGTGCGGCAGGGCAAGGGCCTGTTGCTCGCGTCGCGCGACGCTGACCGTCGACTCTGCGCGCACCAGCAGTTTCTCGTGCGGCGCTGCGATCAGCAGGCGAGCAATGCGATTGCCGAAAAAATCCCTGCCTTCGCCGAACTCGCCGGGCTCGGGCTCCACGCTGAGCCGGTAGGCGTCGCATGTCTGCCAGTCAAGCGCGCGCGGCGTGAGGTGCAGCAACTGCTGCGACAGCACTACCGGGCTCGAGTAGCTGTAGTGCGTTTCATGGACAACGTGCAGGCGCATCAGGGATGCCGCATCAGGTCGCAAATGTCTGGCGCGAGGATTCGCGCACATGGCTGAAGAAGCGGTGCCCGAGCTGCTCGCCGAGCCGGTAGCCGGCCCCGGAGCATTCGTCGAGGAAATCTCCGAGCCGCTCGCTGCCGTGGTTCAGGTCGGCGCCGGGGTCGAGCGCGCGCAAGGCTGCCAGGGACGCGTCGAGCTTCTCCTCGCCGATGTCGCCGAACATGTTGCTCAGGCGCCGCGCATAATCGTGCAGGCCGTACACCTGGAAAGCGACCGAGCGCGGATTGGCGTCGTCGCACACCAGCAGGTCGAGCACCGGCAGCCATTCGGGGCGCGCCGAGTAGCGTGCCCGGTAGGTGATGATCGAGTCGGCGAGGCGCAGGAGCCATGACAGGTCGGTGTCGCGCGGACCCGCGAGCGCGTACTTGAGGTTGGCGCACAGGCTGCGCATGCGCTCGATGCGCCGGCCCACCGACAGGAAGCGCCAGCCGGGGTCTCGCGTCATGCCATCGAGCACGAAACCCGATAGCGTGGTGAACGCCGCAATGTCGGCATCGAGTTTCACCAGCACGTCGGACAGCGTCTCGGTTCGCGGGCGGCTGCGGCCGATGGCGCGGCTCATGCGGTTGAGCGCGCGCCAGTTGTCGAGCGACAGGCGCTCGCGCAGGTGTGAAGCTACGCGGCCGAGCTCACGCACTTGGCTCGCCAACCCGGTGCGGGACTCATCCGAAATCGCTGCGCGCAGCTCGGACACCAGCTCGGCGTCGTCCGGATCGTGCTTCCCCGGTTCGAGGATCTCGGCGTGGCGCAGCAGCCCGACGATTACCGGTTGGGCGCCCGGGTCGTCACCCGGGGAATCGTCCACCAGGCGCGCAAGCGCCAGGCGCAGCAGGCGTGCGGTCGCGTCGCAGCGCTCGTGGTAGCGCCCGAACCAGTACAGGTTCTCGACCACGCGGCTCGACAGGTTGGTGCCGGCCCGCACCAGCTCCTGCGGCCCGATTGCGCGCCTGAGCAGGCTGAAGGTATTGACCTGTCCCGCCGCGAGCACCCAGGTGTCCTTGCTCGAACCACCGCGCTGCATCGAGATCACGCGCGCGTCCGCGCTTGCCACGCGAGTCAGGCCCCCGGGCATCACCACATAGCCGTTCGGGGTGGCGCAGGCATACACGCGCAGGCCGATCGCGCGCGACAGCATCCGCCGCGGGTGGGCCTTGTCCCACACCGGTGCCTGCGACAACTGCACGATCTCATGCGCCACGTAATCGTTCGGACGCGCGCGCAGCATCGCCACGACGCGCTTCCTGCCGCGCTCGTCGAGGTCCTCGCCGAACATCGGCTCCACACGCAGTTGCGGGGAAGCCGGCTTGATGATCAGCCGCTCGAGCTTGGCGACGGCATCCTCGAGCGCCGCCGGCTCGCCGCACCACCACGTGGCGACCGACGGCATCCTGAGCGCTTCGCCCAGCAGCTTCGTCGACAGGTTCGGCAGGAAACCGAACAAGGTACTCGATTCGAGCAGGTTGGAGCCGAGTGCGTTCGCCACCAGCACGTTGCCGCGGCGCATCGCGTCCACCAGGCCCGGGATGCCGAGCGCCGAGTCGCCGCGCAGCTCGAGCGGATCGCAGAAGTCGTCGTCCAGGCGCCGCAGCATGGCGTGCACGCGCTTCAGGCCCGAGAGGGTCTTCAGCCACACGCAGCCCTCGCGCACGGTGAGGTCGGTGCCCTCGACCAGCGGCAGGCCGAGATAGCGCGCGAGGTAGGCGTGTTCGAAATAAGTCTCGTTGTGCGGCCCCGGTGTGAGCAGCACGCTGAGCAGAGCCCCCGGCGCGCCAGGCCCACCCTGCGGTGCCCAATGCGCGAGGCTGTCGCGCAGCGTCGCGAAGAAACTCGCCAGATGCTGCACTTTCATGTCGCGGAACAGCTCGGGGAACGCACGGGAGATGACGATGCGGTTCTCGAGCGCGTAGCCTGCCCCCGAGGGCGCCTGCGTGCGGTCGCCGAGCACCCACCATTGCCCGTCGGCCGAGCGCGAGAGGTCGGCGGCATACAGGTGCAGCATCACATCGCCGGGTGCTCTCGCGCCGTGGCAGGGGCGCAGGAAACCGGCGTGGCCGTGCACCAGCGCGCTCGGCAGCAGCCCTTCCTTCAGCAGCCGCTGCTCGCCGTACACGTCGACCAGGATCTTGTTGAGCAGCGTCGCGCGTTGCGCGATCGCCACCTCGATGCCGCTCCATTCCTGCTGCGGCAGGATCAGCGGCAGCAGGTCCAGTTCCCAGGGCCGGGTGGCGCCCTGCGGATCGGCGTACACGTTGTAGGTGACGCCGTTCTCGCGCATCTGGCGCTGCACCGACTGCAGGCGCTCGCGATTGCGCTCCGGGGGTTCGGCCGCGAGCCGCTCGAGCATCGGCTTCCAGTGCGCGCGCGGCTCGATCGGCGCCGCGAACATCTCGTCGTAATGCTCGGTGTCCTGCGGATAGTCGGCGAGCAGCTCGCGGGGCATGGCGCGGCGCAGAGTAGCATCAAATTGCGCGGCGTCAGCGCGCAGCGTCGCCCATGCGGTAGTCGTGCGTAAGTTCGTCGAGACGTCTCTTCAACGCGGGGTCGAGCTTGAATTCGGCCGCAGCGATACTTGCCTTGAGCTGATCCGGATTGCTCGCGCCGATAATCGGCGTGGTGATCGCCGGGTGGGCGAGCACCCAGGCGATGGCGAGCGTCGCGGGCTCGGCGCCCGCTTCCCTGGCAAGCGCGGTGAACGCGTCCACCGTGTCAAACTCACGATCACGCCAGTAACGCTCGCTGTACATCTTGCCCGCGCTGCCGAGGCCGAAGCGCGAGTCGCCGGCCGGCGGCCTTGCGCGCTTGTGCTTGCCGGTGAGCAGGCCGGCGGCCAGCGGGTTGTAGGGCATCACTGCGAGGCTTTCCTCCTCGCACAGCGGCAGCAGTTCGCGCTCGATCTGGCGGAACAGCAGGTTGTAGCGTGGTTGCACCGATACGAACTTCGCGAGTCCAAGCGCTTCGCTGCGGCCGAGCGCGCGCGCGACCCGGTAGGCATGGTAGTTGGAGACGCCCACGTAGCGCGCCTTGCCGCTTCGCACGACGGCGTCGAAGGTTTCGAGCGTTTCATCGACCGGCGTATGCGCGTCGAAGTGATGCACCTGGTAGAGATCCACGTAGTCGGTTCCCAGGCGTTTGAGCGACGCGTCGATCGAGGCGAGCACGTGCTTTCGGGACGTGCCCTGCTGCCACGGTGCCGGTCCCATCTTGCCGCTGCACTTCGTCGCGAGGACGAATTTCTCCCTTTTGCCGCGCAGCCAGCTTCCGACGAACTCCTCGGTGCGGCCCACGTCCGCGAGCGTGGCGCCCATCGGATAGACGTCGGCGGTATCGATGAAGGTGATGCCAGCCTGCTCCGCCGCATCGAGAATCGCGAACGAGGCCTTCTCGTCGCACTGCAGACCGAAGGTCATGGTGCCAAGACAGAGGCGCGAGACTTGCAGGCCGGTGCGGCCGAAGCGTACGTGTTGCATGGGTTTCCTTTCCTGCTATTTTGTCGAAGAGGGTGCGACCGGGGCGCTTCGCATGCCTGCGCCGTCGAACGCACGGCGAACTATGCCTGAAGATTTCGCCTCCTCGATGAACTGGCTGACGTAGGCGAGGGCGGCGGGGTGGTTCTTCGGCACTGCGACAGCGGTACCGGTGGCGTGGAAGTGGCCGTCCAGAATGCGCGAACCCGGAATCTGCGGTTGGAGCCCCCGCAGCGAATCGCGGCCGAGCGCGATCGCGTCGAGCTCGCCGGCCTTCATTCTTGCGACCATCTCGTCCACGGTGCGAAAGCTGATGACCCGGGTGTTCTTCAACGTGGCTATCGCGGTGCGCGCGGTGGTGGTGTTCGCAATGCCTGCGACGCGTACGCCCGGCTGGTCCACTTCCGCGAGCGTGCTGATCGGCGAACCCGCCCTCACCATGTAGGTGCTGGTCGAGAGGTAATAGGCTGGGCCGAAATCCACCAGCTTCCTGCGCTCGGCGTCCTCCGGCATGAATGCGGCGTCCCATTCGCCTTTCGGCCCTGCGGCGGTGACTTCGCCGGAGTTCGGATAAATGACGAGTTCGAGCGTTGCGTCGAGTTTCTTCGCGAGCGCATTGGCCAGATCGACTGTCACACCGCGCGGCTGGCCTGTGGCTGGATCCCGGGTCGCCCAGAAGGCCGAAGGGGAGGCGCCGATGCCGATGCCGACCCGAAGTTTCCCGGTGGGGAGGAGTTCCCTTCTGGCCTGGTCCTCGGGAAGCGAGGCGCAGGCGGCGAGCGCTGCGGTTGCAAGCATCAGACTCCACCCGGCGGGATGCATGTCGCCTCCGGCAAAGAGGCGCCATGGTAGCCGACGGCGCGGCGGCGACGCCCGGGCGTGACCACGTCAGGCACGCGTCACAATCGGCGCGTCGTCAGTGCCGGAATCGGGCATTGCCTCGACGACCGCTGTATCGGGAGGCGGCTCATCAGTCAGTTCGACAGCCGTTTCCGTTGCTACCACATCGTGCGCAAGAAACCCGCCGGACTGGTGTTTCCACAATCGGTAGTAATGGCCCCCGAGGCGCAGCAGCTCGTCGTGCGAGCCCTGCTCGACGATGCGCCCCTCTTCCAGCACGACCAGGCGATCCATGCGCGCGATGGTCGACAGGCGGTGCGCGATCGCGATGACTGTCTTGCCTTCCATCAGTCCGAGCAGTTGCTCCTGGATGGCAAGCTCGACTTCGCTGTCGAGCGCCGAAGTCGCCTCGTCGAGCACCAGGATCGGCGCGTCCTTCAGTACCACGCGCGCGATCGCCACGCGCTGGCGCTGTCCGCCCGAGAGCTTGACGCCGCGCTCGCCAACATGGGCGTCGTAGCCCTTGCGGCCCTTCCAGTCCTGCAGCCCGAGGATGAACTCGTGCGCCTGCGCCTTCCGCGCGGCCGCGCGCACCAGGTCATCGCTAGCGCCAGGGCGGCCATAGCGGATGTTGGCGGAGATCGAGCGGTGCAGGAGTGACGTGTCCTGCGTCACCATGCCGATGGCCGCGCGCAGGCTCTCCTGCGCAACCTCGCCGATGTCCTGGCCGTCGATGCGGATCCTGCCTTTTTCAGGCTCGTAGAAACGCAGCAGCAGGTTCACCAGTGTCGATTTGCCCGCGCCCGAACGTCCGACCAGCCCGACCCGCTCGCCGGGGCGGATCTCGAAGCTCAAACGATCGAGCACGGGACTGGCATCCTGCCTGCCGTAGCTGAATGAAACGTCCTCGAAGCGGATCTCGCCGCGCGATACCTCCAGCCTGCTCGCGTCCGGCCGGTCGACGCCGCTCAACGGCAGCGCGATCGTCTGCATGCCTTCCTGCACCACGCCGATGTTCTCAAAAATACCGGCGACCTCCCAGCTCACCCAGCCGGCGACGTTGGTGATCTGCCAGGCAAGCGGCAGCGCCGTGGCCACCACGCCGGCGTTCACCGTGCCCTGCGCCCACAGCCAGATGCCGATTGCCGCGGTGCCAGTGAGCAAGGCCGCGTTCATCGCAGCCAGCCAGAACATGAATTGCGAAATCAGGCGCATGTGCGCGCCGATGGCGGCCTGGTGCTCGTCGATCACTTCGCTGACATAGGCGTCTTCATCGGACAGCCGCGCAAACAGCTTGACGGTCAGGATGTTGGTGTAGCTGTCGACGATCCGCGCCATCACCAGCGAGCGGACTTCCGAACTGGCCCTGGCGAGGTCGCGCATGCGCGGCACGAAGTGGCGCAGGAATACCAGGTAGCCGAGGAACCACGCGAGCGTGGGCAGGCCCAGCCGCCAGTCCGCTGCAGCCATCAGCGCAAACGCGCTGACGCCATACACCGCGATGTACCAGACCGCGCGGATGCTCGACATCACGCTTTCGCGCAGGGAATTGGCCGTCTGCATCACGCGGTTGGCGATGCGACCGGCGAAGTCGTTCTGGAAGAACGCCAGTCCCTGGCGCAGCACATGCCAGTGGCTCTGCCAGCGGATCAGGCTGGTGGCGCCCGGAATCAGCGTGTTCTGGCGAATCGCGATGTCGAGGAGCAGCACCAGCGGGCGGACGATGAGCACCAGTGCCACCATGCCGAGCAGCATCGGCGCCTGTTGCGCGAGGGCCGCCTCGCGGTCGGCGGCTTCCATCAGCGAAACCAGCTTGCCGATGAATACGGGAATCACCGTGTCGATCAGCGCCACCGCCAGACTGGTCGCGAACATCAGCGCATACCAGCTCCGGGTCTGGCGCACGAAGTGCCAGTAGAAGCCGATCAGGTCGGGCGGCGGCGTCCCCGGGCCCACGCTGGCCGTGCCGCGAATCCGGGATTGGAGATACTTGAACATGCTCAGCGCCGGGACGGTTCGAGCGACTTGCTGGAGTGCTTCAGGGTGATCATGCGGGGTCGCTTTTGCGTGCTTGCCGACCCCGCATGGAAATCGATCTTGCTGTCGTTCAACTTCAAAGCGAGGATTCGGGCTGGCCGCCGAGCATGATCAAGCGCGGGCTTGACTGATGGCGTGTATTGATGTTTCCGAGGAGGATTGGCTCGATCGCATCGGAAAATATCCCGCGATTCTCTTGTTGGGAAAGTCTATAGCTCGACGTGGCGGGCTGGCGCGCCATCTTGCATGACCACGCTCACGCAGTCTCACTGCGGGCGGTAGCATCCAACACGGCACGCAGGAACGTTTTGTCGTCAATGGCTGACTGAACCGCAGCGCGTTGCTTGGCTTCTGCAAGTGCGAATAGCTTTTGCTCGTAGAGTTCGACGAGCGCTTTCAAACGATTGGGATCGGCTCGATACTCGAAAAGATTCGCTCGATCGAGGCCGGCATTTCGAAGTTCTGCTCTCAGCCAAAGGATTATCGAAAGCCGAAGGGTGGACGGAGATTGCCTCTCTGCTGCTTCGGCGCGCGCGCGATCGGCGCTTAGCCGTCCGATGTATGTGCCGATGATATCCTCAGCAAGCTCTGATTGAACTTGCAACTCGGTAATAGGGGTGGTCACGGCAATGCACCTTTCCGAGTGATTCTAGCACTGGCCAGCTTGGTTAGACTCGCCCCGACGTTGAAAGCTTCCAGCCGTGCGCATTTACCGTCCTCAACCCTCGCGCCGCAGGTCGAGCGTAAACGGGAAGCTCGGATTGCGCTCCTCGGCCCGTACCTCCATTCGCCCCGGCGTATGCCCCATGCGCACGAACCGCGCCAATCTTCGCCCTTCCGCCTCGAAAGCGTTGACCGGAAACGTGTCATGGCTGCGCCCGCCAGGATGGGCGACGTGGTACTGGCAGCCGCCGAGTGAACGATGATTCCAGGTGTCTACCAGGTCGAACACCAGCGGCGCGTGCACGCCGATGGTCGGATGCAGCGCGGAGGGCGGCGCCCAGGCGCGGTAGCGCACGCCGGCCACGCATTCCCCCGCATTGCCGGTGGGGGTGAGCGGCACCGCGCGGCCGTTGCAGGTGAGGATGAAACGCTCGCCGACGAAGCCGATCGCCTTCACCTGCAAGCGCTCGAGCGACGAATCCACGTAGCGCGCCATTGCGCCCTGCGCGCCTTCCTCGCCCAACACGTGCCAGGGCTCGAGCGCCGCGCGCAGCTCGATGTGCGCACCCTGCGCTGCGAACTCGCCATAGCGCGGGAAGCGGAATTCGACGAACGGGTCGAACCAGCGCTCCTCGAACGCGAACCCTGCGCGCCGCAGGTCGTGCGCCACGTCGCGGATGTCCTCGGTGACGAAGTGCGGCAGCATCCAGCGATCGTGCAGTTGCGTGTCCCAGGGGACCAGCTTTCCCCGGTAGGGCTCCGCCCAGAAGCGTGCCACGAGCGCGCGCAGCAGCAGCATCTGGCACAGGCTCATCTGCGCATGCGGCGGCATCTCGAAGGCGCGGAATTCCACCAGCCCCAGACGGCCGGCTGGCCCGTCCGGTGAATAGAGCTTGTCGATGCAGAACTCGGCCCGGTGCGTGTTCCCGGTCAGGTCGGTGAGCAGGTTCCGCAGCAGCCGGTCGACCAGCCAGGGCCGTTTGCTTTCCTCCGCATCGGGCAATGCCTTCTCGATTTGCTCGAAGGCGATTCCAAGTTCGTAGAGCTTGTCGTCGCGCGCCTCGTCGACGCGCGGCGCCTGGCTGGTCGGCCCGATGAAGGTGCCGGAGAACAGGTACGAAAGGGCTGGGTGGTTCTGCCAATAGGTGATGAGGCTCTTCAGCAGGTCGGGACGGCGCAGCCAGAGGCTGTCGGAGGCCGTCGTCGCACCGAGCGTCACATGATTGCCGCCGCCCGTGCCGGTGTGGCGGCCGTCGAGCATGAACTTTTCGGTGCCCAGCCGCGACTGGCGCGCTTCCTCGTAGAGGACCTGCGTGTTCTCCACCAGTTCGCGCCAGTTCGATGACGGATGGATGTTGACTTCGATCACGCCCGGGTCGGGCGTCACGGCAAGCAGATTCACGCGGGGGTCGCGCGGCGGGGGATAGCCTTCGAGCCGCAGCGGCATCTGCAATTGCGCCGCGGTCTTCTCGATCGCCGCGACGAGCGCGAGATAGTCCTCGATGCGCGTGATGGGCGGAAGGAACACGTACAAGCGCCCGTCGCGCACCTCGACGCACAGCGCGGTATGCACGACTTCGCGCGGCTTGGGTTGTTCCTTCGGTTTTGCGATCTTCCCGCGCGCGACGGGCTTGACCGAGTGCGGATCGTCGATCTGCAACCGGACCTCGAAGGGATCGACCGGGGATTGCCGCTCCCGTTCTTTCGGCACTACCCACGGCAGGGTCGAGAGCGGCAGGCGCAGTCCGACCGGCGAGTCTCCCGCCACGAGGTAGAGGTGCTCGCGTTTGAGAGGCCACCGGCTCGAGCCCCAGACCACCGCGTTGATGCTGAGGATTTCGTCTGCGGACTTCGACGACCGTCGCTCTACGGGTTTCAACGGCAGCACGTAGCCGGCCGGTTCGCCCAGGCCGCGCGCCAGCACGCGCGCGAGGCGCCTGCGTTCATCCGGATCCTTCAGGTCGGCCTTGCGCGGATCGATGTTGACCGGCAGCGACTGTTCCAGATGGAGCACCTGCCAGATATCTTCGTAGGCGGGGATGGCATGCGCCGGATGCAACCCCAGATGCCCGGCCAGTGCCTCGATGAATTTCCTCGCATCCGCCGCGCTGTAACCGTAGTCCTTGCCATCCTGCGCGATCAGGGACGGATCGCGCCAGACCGGCTTGCCGTCGGCGCGCCAGTAGATTCCCAGTGCCCAGCGTGGCAGCGCTTCGCCGGGGTACCACTTGCCCTGCCCGTAATGCAGCATTCCGCCCGGCGCAAACCGGGCCTTCAGCCGTTGCATGAGCGTTTCCGCAAGCTCGAACTTCTTCGGCGACAGCGCGGCGATGTTCCATTCCGGCCCGTCCATGTCGTCGATCGACACGAAGGTCGGCTCGCCGCCCTGGGTGAGCCTCACGTCGCGTTCGAGCAAAGCCACATCCACGCGCTCGCCCAGCGCCTGCATCGCCAGCCAGTCCGCGTCGGTGTAAGGCTTGGTGACGCGCGGCGCTTCCCACACTCGCGCCACCGTCATCACGTGGGAAAACTCGACCTCGCAGGGCTCCGTTACGCCGCTCACCGGCGACGCACTGTCCGGATCCGGCGTGCATGCAAGCGGAATATGTCCTTCGCCTGCGAACAGTCCCGAGGTCGCATCGAGGCCCACCCAGCCGGCACCGGGCAGGTACACCTCGCACCAGGCATGCAGGTCGGTGAAATCCACCTCGGTGCCTGAGGGGCCGTCGAGGGATTTCTGGTCGGCTTTGAGCTGAATCAGGTAGCCCGAGACGAAACGCGCCGCAAGCCCCAGATGGCGCATCAGTTGCACCATCAGCCAGCCGGAATCGCGGCAGGATCCGGTTGCCTTGCCGAGGGTTTCCTCCGGGGTCTGGATTCCCGGTTCGAGCCGTATCACGTAGCGCACGTCCCGCTGGATACGCTGGTTCAGCTCCACCAGGAAATCATTGGTCGGCATCGACAAGGGCGACACTTTGGCCAGGTAGGCTTTGAACAGCGGCGTCACCGGCAGCTTCGTCGTATACGGCGACAGTTCGTGCAACTGCGAATCCGCGTAGCTGAACGGAAACTGTTCGGCGTGCGGCTCGAGAAAGAAATCGAACGGGTTGATGACGGACATTTCCGCCACCAGGTCCACCTCGATGCGCAACTCGCGCGTGCGCTCGGGGAACACCAGCCGTGCGAGGTAATTCGATTGCGGGTCCTGCTGCCAGTTGATGAAGTGCTTCGCGGGGGCGACCTTCAGCGAATACGCCAGCACCGGCGTGCGCGCATGCGGCGCCGGGCGCAGCCGCACTACCTGCGGGCCGAGCAGGATCGGCCGGTCGTAGCGGTAGTGCGTGACGTGGTTGATGGCGACGTGGATGGACAAGGTTCCGGCCTTTCAATGCACGGGATCGGTGAGCAGTTCGTCGGTCCACACCTTGAAGCTCTCCAGCGTGTTCGGACCGAAGGTCGTGGCGATGGCGACATCGGAAGCGTCGCGGCCACGGGCGATCAGCACGCGGCCGATGCGCGGAATGTTGTTGCGCGCATCGAAGGTATGCCAGTTGCCGCCGAGGTAGACCTCGAACCATGCGGCGAAGTCCATCACTCCCCAGGGAGGCGGCGTGCCCATGTCGCCCAAGTAGCCGGTGCAGTAGCGCGCCGGGATGTTGAGGCAGCGGCACAGCGTGATCGCCAGATGCGCGTAGTCGCGGCACACGCCCCCGCCGTCGTTGAACACCTGCCAGGCGGTCTTGGTGCGGTCGGCGTGCTCGTAGCCGAAGCTGACGTTGCCGTGCACGAAATCGCAGACGGCCTCCACCCGTGCCCAGCCCGGCGCCGTGTTCGCGAACAGGTCCCAGGCAGCTTCGCCGAGGCGGTCGGTCTCGCAGTAACGGCTGCCCAGCAGAAACAGCAGCGTTTCCTCCGGCAGATCGTCGACGGCGTGCTGCTGCGCCTGTGGTACCGCAGGTTCAGGCAGGCCGCTGTCGTTGACCAGGCCGAACCCCGCAAGCCGGAACCGGCCTTGCGGCGCAACGATGCGGCTGCACCAGTTGCCGAAACTGTCGCGGTAGCCGCGGACCCGGATCGACGGCGAGGTGGTGAGGTAGTCCGGCCGGACCATATCGGGCGCCCGGCTGTAGTGGACGTTGAGCATCAGGATCATCGGGGTGGGCTGCGGAAGCGTGTATCTCATCTCGTAACCGAATCGTATCTGCATGGCGCGACCTCAACTCAGTGCGACGGCAGTTTCGACAGCGCGATCTCGAGCAGCGGCGCGAGCCGCGTGGCCCAGGCTGCCTGCCCGCGTCCGTCGGCGATCAGGTCCTGCCTGATCTCGAGCCCGGTGTGCAGTATGCCGCGCCGCTCGCCGTGCACCGGAATGGCGTAGTCGGTCAGGTCGCTCGCCGCATAGGGCTGGTTGTCGCCGATGTTCAGTCCCGGTTCCGCACGCAACAATTCGAGCAGGACGCAGCCCAGCCGGCTGTCGCGGCCGTAGAGCAGGCCCGCGTGCCAGGGCCGCTCCAGCCCATGGTATACGGGTGTAAAGCTGTGCAGGGCAAGCAGCACCGCCGGCCGGCCTCGCACACGACGAGCGTCCAGTTCGGCGCGAATCCGGTTGTGATACGGATGAAACAGCGCGTTTGCGCGGGCTTCTGCCTCGCCGGCCGAAACAACACGGTTGCCAGGGATCTCGGTGTTCTCACTGCGCGCGACAATCGAATCGGCCGACCCTGGCGGGCGGTTGCAGTCGATCGCCAGGCGCGAGTAGTTCGTCATGATCAGGAACGCATCGAGCGCATCGGCGAGCCGCCGCGCCACGCCCGCCGCGCCGATGTCGCTTGCGATGTGGGTTTCGAGCGCTTGGTCGCTCAATCCGAGGCGGCCGAGCCGCGCCGGCAGGCGGCAGCTGGCGTGATCGCAGGTCAACAGGTAAGGCGAGCGGCCTTGCGCGTACTCGAGCGTAAACGGCGGCGGTTCGGTCGCATCGAGCCAGCTCATTGCGCGGCCGCAGCCAGCAGGCGCGCCTGGCTGGTCATGGTTTCCACGCCGCCGCCGACACGCACGCCGCGGATCGGGCAGGCGTCGAGATAATCCGCACCCATCGCCAACTTGACGTGGCCTTCGCCGATGGGCGCATTGCGCGCCAGGTCGAAGCTGCTCCAGCGGTTCTCGACCCAGGCTTCCACCCAGGCATGGGTTGCGACACGCGCGGCGGACTTCGCACGCGTGCACAGGTAGCCCGAGACATAGCGCGCCGGAATACCGAGGTGGCGCGCACACGCGATGAACACGTGGGCCAGATCGGGTCCCGCGCCGGAGCGCGCGGCGAAGGCTTCCGAGGCGCCCGGCGAGATCGGCAGTTCATGCGCCTCGAACGGCATTTTGTCGTGGATCGCCGCGGCAAGCTCGCGCAGGCCCGCAAGCGAACCGGCATTGCCGCGGAACCCGTTGAGGAAAGTGGCGAGTTTTCCGTCGACTCGCGTCAGCGCGGTGGCGCGCATGAACAACAAGGGCGACAGAGGAGAACCGGTGAAATCCGAAGGCGCGTCCGCTGCCGGCGATGTTTCCACCACGCCCGAAGCGACGATGCGGATTTCGGAGACGCTGGTATCGAGCGTGAGTACGTGCAGCACGTTGCCGTAGCCGTCGTGCGTGCGTACGGGAGTGTCGGGCGCGTCCAGCTTCCAGTTGAACACCGTCTGGCGCGCCGTGTCGCGCGGCATCAGCCGCAGGTACTGCGTCGAGGAACGCACCGGGGCATCGTAGAGATAGCGTGTCTCGTGGCTGATCTGCAGCTTCATACGGTTCCCAGGTAGGAGCGCTGGATGCGGCTGCCCAGTTCGTCGATGTCTTCGAGGCACACGCTCAGGTACTCATGCAGCCCGCCGCGAAAGATCTCACCGATGTCGGCATAGGTGAGCCGAACGTGCATTTCGTTGGCCAGTCGTTTGACGGTGTGGTCGCTCTGTCCTTCGATGCGGTCGAGCGCCTGAGTCAATTGTTCGAAGCAGGCCACGAGCGAGCGGGGCATGCGCCGCTCGAGGATCAGCATCTGCGCCACTTTGATCGGAAAAATCTGGTCGCGGTAGAGGGTACGGTAGGTCTCGAAGGACGATACCGAGCGCAGCAGCGCCGCCCATTGGTAGTAATCCAGGGCGCCGCCGACGTCTTCGACCGAAGGCAGCAGGATGTGGTACTTCACGTCGAGAATGCGCGCAGTGTTGTCGGCCCGCTCGAGGAAGGTGCCGAGGCGCGAAAAATTGAACGCCTCGCCGCGCACGATGGTGCCGTAGGTGACGCCGCGAAACAGGTGGCTCCGGTCCTTCACCCAGTCGAAAAATTCGGTCGCGCCGGCGCCGGTGACCCGGTCGCGCTTGATCGCCCGCATCTCGATCCAGGTGGCGTTCAGCGTCTCCCACATCTCGGAGGTGATCTGCCAGCGCGCCGCATGCGCGTTCTCGCGCGCCCATTTGAGGCAGGAATAGATCGACGACGGGTTGTTTTCGTCGAGCGCGAGGAACTCGATCAAGGTCTTCGCGCTGAGCTGCTTGTGGCGCTCGAAGAAGGCTGCTTCACTTTCGGTGATGGAAAGCGGCGCGAGCAGGTTCTGCTCGCGCGTTTCCCTGGTGCCGAACAGGAGTACGTTGGAGGTCACGCCGAGGATGCGCGCCATGTTCTCCGCGCGCTCCATCTGGCGGCTCATCCAGAAGATCCTGTCGGCGACCCTAGAGAGCATGGTCCGATCAGTCCACCACCCAGGTATCCTTGGTGCCGCCGCCCTGCGACGAATTGACCACCAGCGAACCCTCCGCGAGCGCGACGCGCGTCAGCCCCCCGGGGACCAGCTTGACGTCGCGCCCGGAAAGCACGAATGGACGCAGATCGATGTGGCGCGCGCCGATGCCACCATCGACGAAAGTCGGGCAGGACGACAGCGACAGCGTCGGCTGCGCGATGTAGTTCGCCGGGTTGGCCAGCAGCTTTGCGCGGAACTGCTCGATGTCCTTTTTCTTCGCCGCCGGACCGATCAGCATGCCGTAGCCGCCGGAGCCCTGCACTTCCTTCACCACCAGTTCGGGCAGCCGGTCGAGTACCAGCTCGAGGTCTTCGCGACGCTTGCACTGCCAGGTCGGCACGCTGGCGAGAATCGGCTGCTCGCCGAGGTAGAAGCGGATCATCTCGGGCACGTACGGATAGGTGGACTTGTCGTCGGCAACGCCCGTACCGATCGCGTTGGACAGCGCGACGTTGCCCGTGCGGTAAACCGACAGCAGCCCCGGCACGCCGAGCAGCGAGTCGGGGCGGAACGCCAGCGGATCGAGGAACGCGTCGTCCAGCCGCCGATAGACGACGTCGACGCGCTGCCGGCCTGCGGTGGTGCGCATGTAGAGGCGGGCGTCGCGCACGAACAGGTCCGCGCCCTCGACCAGTTCGACGCCCATCTGCTGCGCGAGGAAGGCATGCTCGAAGTAGGCGCTGTTGTGCGGGCCGGGTGTCAGCACCACCACGGTCGGCTCGCGCGTCGCGCGCGGCGAGATCGAGCGCAGTGTCTCGAGCAGCAATGCGGGGTAGTGCTCGACCGGCAGAACCGATTGCCTCGCAAACAGTTCCGGAAACAACCGCATCATCATGCGGCGGTTCTCCAGCATGTAGGACACACCGGACGGTGTGCGCAGGTTGTCCTCGAGCACGACATAGCGGCCGTCTCCGTCGCGTATCAGGTCGATCCCGGCAACGTGCGAGTACACCTGGTGCGGCAAGTCGAGACCGATCATCGCCACCTGGTAGGCTTCATTGGCCAGTACCTGTTCGGCGGGGATCACGCCGGCCTTGAGAATCTCCTGGCCGTGGTAGATGTCGTGCAGAAACCGGTTCAGCGCATTGACGCGCTGCTTCAGACCGCGTTCGAGCATCTCCCATTCGGCCCGCGGGATAATGCGCGGAATGGTGTCGAACGGAATCAGGCGCTCTGCGCCCTGCTCGTCGCCATAGACCGCGAAGGTGATGCCCACCCGGTGGAACAGCAGGTCGGCCTCGCGGCGCTTTTCCGCGACCCGCTCCGGCGGCATGCTCGCCAACCACTCGGCCAGCGGGGCGAAATGCTCGCGCACCGTGCCGTCGGGCAGGTACATTTCGTCGAACTGAGCATTGAGCATCGGTCGGGGCGAGGGCATGGAGCAGGATCATGGATCACTAGCAACCGTTATGCCATGCCTTCGACGCTTTCGGCGTGAGGCGGGACGCGGTTCTTTCGCGCGCCGAATGCACCGGGACGGTGCTCGCGGGGGTGCCGACGCCCGAGTACAGGCGCGACCGGGGGTGCCGTTGCGAAAGCGCATCCTTCCGGACACGGGGCCGCCGTTTGACCGGCATCAACCGGCATTTGCCGGGGGCTGCGAGACTAGCTGTGAGATCGGCGCGACAGCCTACCCGGAGCACTTATGGCTTACCTGCAGCTTGGCCTGGACGCGTATTCGCCCAGAGAAATCTCCGAAAAAATCCAGAGCGTGGGCGTTTCCAAGGCGCGACTTTCGTTCGTGCAGACCGCGATTCTCGGCGCCCTGGCGGGCGCCTTCATCGGACTGGGCGCGCTGTACTTCACGCTCGTCGCGAGCGACTCGGCGCTCGGCTTCGCCGCGACGCGGGTATTGGGAGGGCTCGTATTCTCGCTCGGACTGATCCTGGTTTCGGTTGCGGGGGCGGAACTCTTCACCGGAAACAACCTGATGGTCATGGCCTGGGCCGACGGCAAGATCACCGCCACGGAGGTGCTGCGCAACTGGACGGTGGTCTACGTGGCGAACGCCGTCGGCGCCGTGGGACTCGCCGTGACGGTCTACCTCGCGCATCACGGCTCGATGAATGGCGGCGCGGTCGGCGCCGCCTACGTGAAGATCGCGGCGGCCAAGATTGCATTGCCCTTCGGCGAGGCGTTCTTCAAAGGCGTGCTGTGCAACGTGCTGGTCTGCCTGGCGGTGTGGCTCGCCATGGCCGGTCACACCGTGGTGGACAAAATCGTCGCGATCGTGCTTCCAATCTCGGCGTTCGTCGCGGCGGGCTTCGAACACTGCGTCGCGAACATGTACTTCATCCCGCTCGGCCTGTTGCTCGCCGACAGCGTGGCGCTGCCCGCGACGGTCAACGTCGCCACTCTCGGTTGGGCAGGTCTCGCGTCCAACCTCGTCCCGGTAACACTCGGCAACATCGTCGGAGGCAGCGGCATGGTGGCTCTGGTCTATTACATGGTTTACCGGCGGCCGGCATTGACCCAGCCCCGGACCGGGACGGAGCGTACGCGCGCGACGGATTCGCCCGCCGCCGCGGAAGAGACCGCCGACTAGTCGTCGGCCGGCGGCGGGTCGACCGCGCCGGCATGTGCGCTCGCGCGGCGGTATTCCGAAGGCGCAATACCGACCTGGCTGAGGAAAAAGCGCGTGAAGTTGCTCTGGGCGGAAAACCCCAACTGTTCGGAAACGTCGCCGATCCTGGTACTCTCGCCCGAGAGCTTGGCGATCGCCGATTCGACGCACAGCAGGTCCAGGTAGCTGCGCGGCGGCAATCCCGTGGAGGCCTGGAAAAGGTCGTAGAACCTGGATCGCGACAGGCCGACCTGCGCCGCCAGGTCGTCCATGTTGTGTTCCTTGTTCGGCTTTTCGCGCAGCAGCGCCAGCGCCTTGCGGATGCGGTGATCGGTGAAGCGCGAGCCGCGCCACAGCGGCGAAGACACGCGCTTGCTCGCAAGATAGCTGTCGATGATTGAAAGCATCAATTCCTGCAGCATGAATTCGAGCCGGTCGGCGGAAAGGAAACGGTCGTTGACGGCTTCGGTAACCAGCACGTCGGCGAGCCGGCGAATGCGCGGGGTGATCGGTTCATGCACAGAGCGGAAGGGTGCTGCCCGGCCGGCACTGAACAGCGCGGGAAACCGCTCACGCAGCCACGCATCGGAAAAATGGCAGGTGACAAATCGTGTCGGCGCGCCTTCCGCGCTGCGGTGAAATTCGAAGCGCTGTCGCGCGTTGACCAATACCACGTCGTTGCGTGTAAATGGTACCGGCTCGCCTGCGACCGCATAGCTTCCATCGGAGCCGCTTTGTTTGACCAGTACCAGATGCTCGGCGCAATCGAGCGGCGCAAGGGGACCGGACGCCTCGCTCAGAACCAGGCGTCCGAACTGCCCCTCGAACATCCGCAGGATCTTGACCATAAGTAAACCAAGGATAACCCGGGTTCGCCCGGTGCGCCAGCCAATCTCAATACGGCAGCCACCGCGGGCGCTTGGCCGAAATGACCCGGGTATTGACGCCCACCCAGTTGAGACCCCCGAACAGGCGACCGTGCTCGATTTTCACGCAACGGTCCATGACCGCATCGAGACCAGCGGCCCGCGCCTTGTCTGCGGCTGCCGCGTTCGTCACCCCGATTTGCTGCCATAGCACCTTTGCTCCGATCGCGATCGCGTCTTCCGCGATCGGCAGCACGTCGTCGGACTTGCGGAACACATCGACCAGGTCCACCGGCTCGGGGATGTCGCGCAATGAGGCGTGGCATTTCTGCCCGAGGATCTCGGGATAGCGCGGATTGACAGGGATGATGCGGTAACCGTGCTCGAGCATGTATTTCGCCGCAAAGTAGCTCGGCCGGAACCAGTCGGCGGAGAGTCCGACGACCGCAATGGTATGGCTCGTCTTGAGAATGCGTCGCAGCGTGTCGATGTCGGTGTCTGGCATGCGAACCATGGCTCCCCGGGGCAGACAGTGCGGAATTATAATCGGCACGTTCTTACCCGGAGCACACGCCATGTATGTCGAGGAGCGCATGTACACTCTGCAGGTCGGAAAAGTGCCCGAGTATTTCAGGATGCACGAGAACGAGGGAATCGCGATCCAGACGAAACATCTGCCCAAGGGTGAGCTGCGACGATGCGCGATGACCTGAAAATCCGCCACGGCGGAAAGATTCTCGCCGACGCGCTCGTCGCGCAGGGCGTGGACCTCGCGTTCGGCGTGCCGGGCGAGAGCTTCCTGCCGGTGCTCGACGGGTTCTACGACCTGCGCGAGCGCTGCAGATTCATCGTCTGCCGGCAGGAAGGCGGCGCGTCGTACATGGCGGAGGCCTATGGCAAGCTGACCGGCAAGGCGGGTGTGCTGTTCGTCACGCGCGGGCCGGGAGCGACCAACGGCGCGGTCGGCGCGCACACGGCGTTTCAGGACTCCACGCCGATGGTGGTGTTCATCGGCCAGGTGGGCAACGACTTCGTCGAACGCGAGGCGTTCCAGGAAATCGATTACCGGCGCATGTACGGGCCGATGGCAAAATGGGTCGCGCAAGTCGACCGCGCCGAGCGCATTCCGGAGTACGTGAGCCACGCGTTTCATACTGCGACTGCGGGCCGGCCCGGGCCCGTGGTGCTCGCGTTGCCCGAGGACATGCTTTTTTCCCAGGCGGCCGTGTCCGACGCGCCGCACCACAAGGTGGTACGGCCGGCGCCTTCGGCGGATGACATGCGCGAACTCTCCGGCCTGCTCGCGGGAGCCGAGCGTCCGCTTGTGATCCTCGGCGGAGGCGGTTGGGACGCGAACGCCGTCGCGGCAATGCGCGGCTTCCTGGAGGCGAGCAGCCTTCCCACGGGTTGCGCGTTCCGCTGCCAGGATCTGCTGGACAATCGCAGCCCGGTGTACATTGGCGACGTCGGCATAGGCATCAACCCGAAGCTCGCGCAGCGCGTGAAGCAGGCCGACGTGCTGCTCGTGGTCGGGGCGCGCCTGGGCGAGATGACCACCAGCGGCTACACGCTGCTCGAGGTCCCGGTACCGAGACAGAAGCTGATCCACGTGCACGCCGGCACCGAGGAACTCGGACGCGTCTACCAGGCGACACTGCCGATCAACTCGGGTTACCCGCAGTTCGTCGATGCGCTTGCGGGAATCAGGGTGGATGGCAGCCTTTGGGATGCTCAGCTGAAAGCTGCGCGCGCCGAGTATGAGGCGTGGATCGAGCCCAAAACGCTGCCGGGCGAGCTCCAGTATGGCGAGATCATCCGCTGGCTGCGGGCGAACCTTCCCGAGGACGCGATCGTCGCGGGCGGCGCGGGAAATTTCGCCAGCTGGCTGCACCGGCATTTCCAGTACCTGCGTTTTCGCACCCAGCTCGGGCCGACGAATGGGTCGATGGGCTATGGCGTTCCGGCGGCAATCGCGGCGAAGATCGCCGAGCCGCAGCGCACCGTGATTGCGCTCACGGGCGACGGAGACTTTCTGATGACGGGGCAGGAGCTCGCGACTGCAGCGCAATTCGGCGCGGGTATCGTGGTGTTGCTCGTCAACAACGGCATGTACGGCACGATCCGCATGCACCAGGAGCGCGAGTACCCGGGGCGCGTGTTCGGGACGGCGCTGGAGAACCCGGATTTCGTCGCGCTCGCGCGCGCGTTCGGCGGACATGGCGAGCTGGTCGAACGCACCGCCGAGTTTGCGCCGGCGTTCGCGCGTTCGCTCGAATTCACGCACCGCCGGAACAAACCGGCACTGATCGAGTTGCGCATCGATCCCGACGCGATTTCGCCGGGTACCACGCTCTCGGCGCTGCGCGCGGCCAGCCTGGCGAGAAAATAGCGGGTGCGCGTCACGCGGTGGTGGTGGCGATGAAGTCCTCGTCGCCCTGCTGCTCGCGCTCGAACTTCAGAAACTCGTAATAGCCGCAGGTAGGACCGTTGGGGTAGGTCCGGCAGGCCCCGGGCCGCGCTTCATAGATCGTGCAGCGCCGCGTCTCCTGGTCGAGGAACTGGCACGCCGTGCCGAAGTGCTCGTCCTTGCGGTGGCGCAGCGCGCGCACCTTTTCTTCCTGGTCGAACTTCGTGAAGCGTTCCTCGGCGCGTTCGTAGCTCAGCCCGAAATGCTTCGCGAGGCGCGCGATGTCGCGTTTGCCCACTTCGATCAGCGGGTAGGTGCAGCAGTAAGACGGGCACTTGTCGCACGAATAGCTGAGGCGTGCCGGGCGACTGGCGATCGGGATGATTCTTTTCGAGGGCATACGTCGTGAATCGCGAAAATCGGCCGTGAATTTTAACCCGGATCGCGTTGCGCCGCGTTTACACAGCTTGCAGGAACCCACATTTCGAAAGGAGACGCCATGAAACTCTTGCACCTTGCAGGCGCGGCGCTTGCGCTCGCGCTCTCCACCGACGCGCTGGCGCACGGCCGGCTCGCCGAAGTTTCGGTGGTCGACCGCAATGACCGCCGGCCGTTGCCGGTGTACTGGCACGAAGGCAAGGCCTACGTCGTCGGCAGGCCGGGCAATGAATATCAGTTGAGTGTGCGCAGCCGCGGCGAGGAGGTGCTTGCGGTCGTCTCGGTGGACGGCGTAAACGTCGTGACCGGCGAAACCGCGGCTGCGCAGCAGAGCGGCTACGTGCTCTCGCCCGGCGCCTCGCTCGATATCCGCGGCTGGCGCAAGAGTCTCGAACGCATCGCATCGTTCTACTTCACCGAGCTGCCCGACTCCTATGCGGCGCGCACTGGCCGGCCCGAGAATGTCGGCGTGATCGGCGTGGCGGTGTTCCGCAAGAAAGCCTCCGAGCCGATTGCGCGTCCGTACGCGCAGCCGTCGGCGCCGTTCCTGCGGCGGGGAGCGGGCGCTGCAGAAAGCGCTGCGAGCGACGAACTCGCGAGCCGCAGTCCGGCACCCGAAGCCAAGCTCGGCACCGGTCATGGGCGAGACGAGAGTTCACAGGCGCGTTACGTCGAATTCGAGCGCGCGAGCGCCCAACCGGCCGAGCTGATCACAATCTACTACGACAGCCGCCGCAACCTGATCGCCCGGCGAGTGATCCGCGAGCCCGCGCCGCTGGCCCCGCTGCCGCGTCCGTTCCCGGGCTTCGTGCCCGATCCACTGTCTCTAACCCCCTCGCACTCCTCGGCAGCCAGTAAACTAGCTGCCAAATGGAGGTTTCGGACGAGCAGTTGATGCTGGACTACGCCGGCGGCGATGCCGCCGCGTTCGAGGTGCTGTACCGCAAGCACCGCGGCGGGCTGTTCCGCTACGTCGTGCGCAGCGTGCGCGAGCAGCGCCTTGCAGAGGAGCTGTTCCAGGAGGTGTGGTTGAAGGTGATCGAGGCACGCGCGCGCTACGCGCCGCAGGCGAAGTTCACGACCTGGTTGTATGCGATCGCGCACAACCGCCTGATCGATCACTTCCGCGCGAGCGGCCTGCGCAGCGTCGAAATGATGATGGACGAATTGCCCGATCCGCCCGCGCGGGCCGGGGAACAGCCGGAGCAGAAGGCGGAGGTTCGCGAGCAGGGCGCACGTCTCATCGCGGCACTGGAGGCGATGCCGATAGTGCAGCGGGAGGCCTTTCTGCTGCACGAGGAGGCGGGGCTCTCGGTGCCTGAAATCGCCGAAGTCACGGGTACGGAAGTGGAGGCGACCAAGAGCCGCCTCCGCTATGCGGTGGCGAAGCTGCGGGAAGCCCTGAAGGATTGATGCAGCCATGAGCGAAGTCGACAAGGATCTCTCGGAGCGCTACCGCGCGAGTGCGCGCGACGAGCCGCCCGCGCAGATCGATGCGGCGATCCTCGCTGCGGCACAGCGCGCGGTGGCGTCGCAGCCGTGGCCGGTCGAGGCGCCGAGGCCCCTGCGCCGCTGGTACGTTCCGGTATCGCTTGCGGCCGTAATCGTGCTCTCGCTCGTCGTCACACTGCGCATCCAGCGGGAGCAGCCGGAACTCGCGCTGCCCGATGCGCCGCCGGCGGCGGTGCGCGAGAAAGAACAGAAGACGGTCGAGAAAACGCCTGAGCCGCGCGCAGCACCACCGGCTGAAGTGGTATTGCGCCCGGCGCCGAAATCCGCGCCGGCGCAGGCTGCGGCACAACCGGCAGCACCAGGATTTGCGGTCGATCCGAAACCCCGGCGCGACGCTGGGCCGCCGCCAGCCGCAAGAGAAGAGATTGCGGCCGAATCAAAGCCCATACGCGACGCCGCTCCGGCACCGCAGGCAAGCGCGGAGGCGGCGAGCGGGCGAATTGCGGAGAACACCGTCGAGCTGAGCGCGGCGGCCGGCGCGCGGCGCGAGGCGCGCGCGATGTCGGCGCCTGCACCCGCCGCACCGCAGATGGCGCTCGCCAAGCGCGAGCTTGCGCCCGAGGAATGGCTCGAGCGCATTGCCGAATTGCGCAAGCAGGGGCGGGACAAGGAGGCTGACGAGCAGTTCGCGGATTTCAAGCGCCGCTTTCCCGAATTCCGGATTCGAGAACCGATGATGGAGAGAATCGCGCCGCGCTTGGCGCGCTAGCGAATGCACTCCAGATGCGGGCGGCAGGTGGGGAAACTTATCTCGCGCGCCGCGCGGGTTCCAGTACATCCGGTCTGGCGCGAAGCCCGTAGAATGGGCATCCGGAGGATTCCAGACACAATGCGCGAGCCGCACGCCGAGAATGATCGCCCAGCGCTGCTGTTCGTGCCGGACATCAGCGGGTTCGCGAAGTTCGTGAGCGCGACCGAAGTCACGCACAGCCGCCACATCATCGAGGAACTTCTCGAAGAACTGCTCGACGCCAACGAGCTCGGCCTGGAGGTCTCCGAGGTCGAGGGCGATGCGATTCTGTTCTATCGCTTCGGCGATCCGCCCGATGCGGGCCGGTTTTTCGCGCAGGTGGAGCGAATGTTCACGGCGTTTCACGCCCAGCTGCGGCGCTACGACATGCAGCGAATCTGCCGCTGCGGGGCCTGTGGCGCCACCAGCCAGCTCACGCTCAAGATCGTTGCCCACTTCGGCGCCGTGTCGCAGAGCCGGATCAAGCAGCACTCGAAGTTATTTGGCGCCGACGTCATTGCCGTGCACCGCCTGCTGAAGAACGGTATCCCGCACCACGAGTACGCCCTCTTCACGCGGGCCCTCGGCGACACGTGGGCCCCGGGTGCGGTACCGGACTGGGCGCAAGCGGAGGCGGGGTCGGACGAATACGATGTCGGCCGGTTCGAATATGGATACGTGGCGCTCGCGCCGCTGCGCACGCGCGTTCCGGAACTCAATGCGGAGGACTTCGGCCTGCGCGGCGCGAAACGCCGCGTCTTTGCGCTCGAGCAGGTGGTCGAAGCGCCGATGGAGTTCGTTTTCGACGTGGTAACCGATCTGGATGCGAGGACGCACTGGATCGCGGGTGTCAAGCGCGTCGAGCGGCCGGAGCGCGGCGTGAACCGCGTCGGTACCAGGCACCGTTGCGTGATCGATGCGAGCAGCCCCGTGCTGGTTACCAGCGCGATCGTTCATGCCGAAGACAGCATTTCGTTCGCCGAGACCGACGAGAAGAGGATGGGCTGCGCGGTGTTCGGGTTTCACCGCGAGGGCGAGGCCGCGACGCGCGTGCGGGTCGAGTTTCTGATACGCGATTCATTTCCGCTCAGGGCACTGTTCGCGCTGCTGCTGGGTAAAAAGCTGTCGAAGCAATTCCGGGTTTCGCTCGAGAACCTGGCACGCTACTGCCGCGAGCAGTATCGTCCGGGTTCGTTTGCAAAATAGTATCGAAAGGATCGCACCGCGCGCATGAATACACTCCACCCGCAGGTCGCCGCGTTCCTCGAAGTGGTAAGAAATTCGAAGATCCCGCCGATGCACCGCGTCAATGCGCTCGAGGCGCGCAATATCTATCGCGATACGCGCGGCAAGCTGCTGCCGACCGCACCCCCGATGGCGCTGTGCGAGGACATTTCCGTCCCCGGGCCGGCGGGCAGCATTACGGTCCGGCACTATCGCCCGGCGGGCAGCGCGACCAGCGAGACGCTTCCCGCACTGGTGTTCTTCCATGGCGGCGGCTGGGTGATCGGCGATCTCGACACGCACGACGTGCTGTGCCGCGAGCTTTCCAACGGTGCCCGTTGCGCGGTGTTCGCGGTCCATTACCGGCTTGCGCCGGAACACCGCTTTCCCGCGGCAGTCGACGATTCGATCGCTGCGACGCGGCACATCGCGCAACGCGCCGCGGACTATGGCATCGCTGCCGCGCGCATCGCGGTAGGGGGCGACAGTGCCGGTGGGAATCTGGCGACCGTAGTGGCGCTCGCGGCGCGCGATGCCGGCGGCCCGCGGCTCGTGTATCAACTCCTGATCTACCCGGGAACGGATCAGCGCATGCTCCACGCCTCGCACAACGCAAACGGCGCCGGTTACCTGCTCACGCGCGAGCTGATCGAGTATTTCCGCGGGCACTACCTGCCGGATGCGAAGCAATACGACGACTGGCGCGCTTCCCCACTGCTCGCGAAGGACCTTTCAGGCCTGCCGCCCGCGTATGTGCTGACCGCGGGTTTCGATCCCCTCGTGGACGAAGGAAAGGAGTACGCAGACCGTCTGGCGGCTGCAGGGGTCGCGGTCGAGTACCGCTGCTACGAGGACATGGTGCACGGCTTCATCATCATGGGCGGCGTGCTCGACACCGCGCGCGCCGCGGTCGCCGACTGCGCCGAGCGGCTCAAACGCGGGCTGGGTTGATCGGCCATGCGGAACAATCTTTTGACGAGCCTCCTTGCGCGAGCGGCGCTCGCGGTTTGTCTCGCGCTTGGTTCTGCCAGCGCATTCGCGCAGTCCTATCCGCAGAAGCCTGTGCGCATGCTGGTCGGATACTCCGCCGGTGGCGGCGCCGACGCACTTGCGCGTCTGACCGCAGCCAAACTCTCCGATGCGCTCGGCCAACAGGTGGTGGTCGAAAACCGGCCGGGCGCGGGTGGCACGCTCGCCGCGGATGCGCTTGCCAGAGCGACCCCCGACGGCTACACGCTCTACTTCGCCGATACGGCGATTTTGATTGCGCCAAGCGTGTATGCGAAAGTGAGTTACGACCCGGTGAAGAGCTTCTCGCCGGTAGGAGGAGTTTGCACGCTCCCCCTCGCGATTGTGGCCAATCCCGCCTTTCCCGCCAAGACCGTGTCCGAGTTGGTAGCTGTTCTGAAAGCCGACCCGGGCAAGTACAGCTACGGCTCGCCGGGTGTCGGAACCGTGCAGCATCTGGCGATGGAGTTGTTCAAGAAGCGGGCGGGTGTAGAGCTGCTGCAAGTTCCCTATAAGGGCGCCGCGCCGATCGTGCCCGACCTGATCAGCGGGCAGATTCCGCTGGCGATCATCAGCGCGACTCCCGCGATGGCGCAGGCGCGTGCCGGGAAAGCGATTGTCATCGCCTTGACCAGCCCAGTGAAAATCGCGGGGGCTCCCGACTGGCCGGCGCTGGCCGACACCTTTCCCGGATTCGATGCGTCGCCGAAGTTGTTTCTGCTGGCACCGATGGACACGCCAGCGTCTGTCATCACCAAGCTATCGGAGACGCTCAAAGCTGCGCTGGCTACCGCCGATTTGCAACAGGCGCTTGCCAAGCAGGGAGCCACCTCAGCCTACGCGAGTCCAGCCGCGCTTGCCGCGGAGATCGGCGAGGAAACGCAAAGATGGGCCGAATTGGCGAAGTCGCTCAATATCAGGCTCGATTAGCCTCCTAATGCCGGTTAGAATCTAACTCGATAAAAAACAGCCGCCACTTGCGCACGATCCAAGTGGGTTAAGAGCCCCGCGTGTTTGGCGGCCAATCTATTTCTAGGGCTGCGAGAAGCTCGACGCGGTAGAGTCGCCCCTTCCAAGGGACAGGGAGCCGGAGGATTCATGAACCGACTTGTCAAGACCGCGGCCCTGCTGCTCGCCGGGCTGGCCGCGAGCGCCGCCCACGCGCAAACGTGGCCGACGAAACCGATCAAGATCGTGATTCCCTTCGTCGCTGGCGGGTCGTCGGACATCGTTGGGCGGGCGATCGGATCGAAGTTCCAGGAAATCCTCGGCCAGAGCGCGGTGGTGGAGAACCGCCCCGGCGCGAATGGGTCGATTGCCGCGGAGTTCGTCGCGAAATCCGATCCGGACGGCTACACCATCCTGGTCGGCTCGATCGGGGTGTTCTCGATCAACACGGCGCTGTTCAAGGACCTGCGCTACAACCCGTTGCGGGACTTCGCGCCCATCACGCTCGCGGTGACCACGCCGAACGCGCTCGTGACGAGGCCCGACCTGCCGGCGACCTCGATGAAGGAGTTGGTCGAGTATGCGAGGAAAAATCCCGGGCGCCTGTCTTACTGCTCGAGCGGCACGGGCTCTTCGGACCACCTCACCGGAGAACTCCTCAAGCAGAGCGCTGGCATCTTCGCCGTGCACGTGCCCTACCGCGGCGGCGCCGCGTGCCAGACCGACCTGATGGGCAGCCAGGTCGATTTCTCCTTCCAGAACCTCGGCGCTGTCACCAACTACATCAGGGGCGGGAGGATGAAGGCGTTCGCCGTCACCGGCAACGCGCGCCATCCGCAGTTGCCGAACGTGCCGGCCTCGGCTGAGGCCGGATTTGCGGATCTGATCGTGACTTCCTGGCAGGCCGCGGCCGCGCCGTCCAAAACGCCGCGCGTGATCGTGGCAAGGCTCAACGATGCAACGGTGCGCGCGCTGCGCTCACCGGAGGTGCGCGAGCGCCTGACCTCGATCGGCTTCGACGTGGTCGCGGGCAGCGCCGAGGAATTCGGCCGTTTCATGAAGGCCGAGGTCGAGCGCTGGACACGCGTGGTCGAGCGCGGCGGCATCAAGCCGGACTGACCCGATCAGGCAGCCTTCTTTGCCCAGCGCTCGAGTTCTTCCCATCCGCCGATGTGCTGGCCGTTCACGAACACCTGCGGCACCGTGCTCTTGCCCGTGATCGCGCCGACGATGCGGCTGCGGTTGGTGTTCGGCAGCGGGACTGCAGCGTAGTCGTAGCCGAGTTCGTTGAGCAGCGCCTTCGCCTTGGCGCAGAAATGGCAGCCCTCGCGCGTGAGGATCGCCACCTGGTCGGGCTTCTTCGCCTTCGGGTTGAGGTAGGCGAGCATCGTGTCCGCGTCCGACACTTCGAACGGGTCGCCGGGTTTCTCCGGTTCGATGAACATCTTCTGCACCACCCCGTCTTTCACCAGCATCGAATAGCGCCACGAGCGCTTGCCGAAGCCCAGGTCCCTCTTTTCGACGAGCATGCCCATGCCTTCGGTGAATTCACCGTTGCCGTCGGGGATCATGACGAGGTTCTGCGCTTCCTGGGTGGCCGCCCACTCGTTCATGACGAAGGCGTCGTTGACCGACACGCACAGGATCGCATCGACCCCGTTGACGAAGAACGCCGGCGCCAGTTCGTCGTAGCGCGGCAGGTGCGTGGTCGAGCAGGTAGGCGTGAAAGCCCCGGGCAGCGAGAATACGACCACGGTCCTGCCCTTGAACAACTCGTCGGTGGTGAGGTTTTTCCACTCACCGTTCTGGCGCGTGCGGAAAGTGACCTGCGGGACCTTGCGGCCTTCGTGGTTCGGAAGCGACATCGTGGTTTCCTCTGATGATTGAGTGGCGATGGCCGCATCCTGCCAGTGGTTTTAGATAGAGTAAAATGATTAATATATATGTAAATAATAGTATTTACCTAACTTCAAAACTGGTCGACCACCTGCGGCGAATACGCGAGCACCTGCAGGCTGGCGGCCTTCGGCCGTTTCAAGTCCGGTGGGACTACCGCGGCGCATCTAAAACGATTTCTGATTGACGACGATCGCTATATGATCCCGCAATGAGACTGCGTCCGATCGGCGGAGCGCGTCGGGCGCCGGTCATGCGAACAATCGATCGCGCTCGCAACTCCAGGAGACAGAAAGATGAAGCTGATGAGAGCCGTTTTGGGGGCCATTGCCGGCGCCACGATCAGCCTTGTTCCGGTGGCGGCCACTGCGCAGGAATATCCGGCCAGACCGATCCGCCTGTTGATTCCGTTCACCCCCGGTGGCGGCACCGATTTTGTTTCGCGTGTGGTCGGCGGCAAACTGGCTGAGACGCTGAAGTGGCAAATCGTGCCGGAAAATCGTCCCGGTGCATCGGGCAATCTGGCGATAGAACTGGCCGCCAAGTCCGCGCCGGATGGCTACACCATCGTGATGGGCCAGTCCGACAATATGATGCTCGGCCCGTATCTGTACGCCAATGTCGGTTACGACACGATCAGGAGCTTCGTGCCGATCGTTCAGGTTTCCGAGGCGCCGCTCATCCTGGTAACCAATGCCGCGGGCAATGCTCCGACGGGTGGCGCCCAGTCCCGTCTGGTGAGCGTGGCGGATCTGATAGCGAAGGGGAAAACCGCATCCGGCCTCATCTGGGCCACTGCCGGCAATGGCAGCATGGGCCACCTGTACGGCGAACAGTTCAGGTCAGTCGCCGCGATCAAGCTGTTGCAGGTGCCGTATAAAGGGGCTGCGCCCGCGATGACCGATCTGATGGGTGGGCAGGTCGACGTGGCAATCCTGTCGGTGCCGTCGGTACTTCCCCATGTCAGAGGCGGCAAGCTCAATCCGGTGGCGGTGACGACGTCCAGGCGTTCGGCGATGTTGCCCAACACACCAACGCTCGACGAGGCCGGTGTCAAGGGCGTCGATACCGCGATCTGGCTGGGTTTGTTTGCCCCGGCCGGCACGCCGGCTGCGATTGTTGCCCGGCTGAATGCGGAAGTAAACAGGGTGCTGCAGTTGCCCGAGGTGCGCGAAAAGATCAGTAACGGCGGAGCGACCCCGGTCGGCGGTTCGAGCGAGGAGTTCGGCGCATTCGTCCACTCCGACTACGCCAAGTGGGGCCGGATCGTCAGGGATTCGGGCGTCAAGCTCGAATAGGCCAGGCTGAAAGCTCATGCAGCTCGCAGGCATACGCGTCGTCGATTTGACGCGCATCGTCGCCGGTCCGTTCTGCTCCATGTTCCTGGCGGACATGGGGGCAGAGGTGATCAAGGTCGAACACCCGCACGAGGGCGACCCCGTGCGCAAGCAGGGCGCAGCCCGCAACGGCTATTCGCTCTATTTCGCCTCGTTCAATCGCAACAAGCGTTCCATCACGCTCGACCTGCGCAGCGAGAAGGGCAAGGCGATCCTGCGCGAACTGATCCGCCGGGCCGATGTGGTGGTCAACAACTACCGCCCCGGGGTGATGGACAAAATGGGCTTCGGGCGCGATGCCTTGCGCGGCCTGAAGCGCGACATCGTCAGCTGCCACGTTACCGGGTTCGGCCTCGACGGGCCGTACCGCGACCGCCCGTCATTCGATTTCATCGCCCAGGCGATGAGTGGTTTCATGAGCGTCAATGGCGTGGAAGGCGGTCCGCCGATGCGCGCCGCGCCGCCGATCTCGGACCTGGTGGCAGGCGCCTATGCAGCCATGGGAATCCTGGCGGCGCTGCTGCGGCGCGTCCGCACCGGCGAGGGCGAAGAGGTATCGACCGCATTGACCGACGGCATGACCAGCATGCTCGCGTTTCTGGCGACCAATTATTTTGCCGACGGAAGGCAACCCCTGCGTACCGGCAACGACCATGCGCTGGTTGCGCCCTATGGCCTGTTCGAGGCTGCCGACGGACAAATCGCAGTGGCGCCCTCGAACGACACCTATTATTTCAAACTCATGGCCGCGTTGGAGCTCGATCATCTTGAATGCCACCCCGAGTTTCAGACCAATGCCGAGCGTTTCGAACATCGTGCCGCAATCAACGCTGAAATCAACGCGCGCACCCGCAGCGGCACCGTCGCGCACTGGATCGAGAAGCTCAATGCCGCAGGCGTGCCCTGCGGGCGCGTGCTTGGTCTCGGCGAAGTGTTCGACGATCCGCAGACCCGACACCAGCGGATGCGCATCACCATCGATCATCCGGAGCACGGGCCGCTGGATGTGCTGGGATTTCCGATCAAGTTTACCGACGATCCGTGCCGCATGCACCGCCCGCCGCCGGTACTGGGGGCGGATACCGACGCGATCCTCGCCGAACTCGGGCGCGATGCTGCCGCCATTGCCGCGCTGCGCGCCCATAGCGTCATATAGACTCTGCACGTCGCCGCAGGAGAATTGCCATGCCGTTCGCACCCAGGTCCGCAGACGATCGTTTCGTACTGGTTACCGAAGTCGGTACCCGCGACGGCTTTCAGACTGAGCCGAAATTCATTCCGACGGAACTCAAGGCGGAGGTCATCAACGCCCTGATCGATGCCGGTGTCCGCAGCCTCGAGGCGAGTTCGTTCGTCTCGCCGCGCGCCGTGCCGCAGATGGCCGATGCATCCGAGGTGATGGCACTGATCCGGCGCAAGCCCGGCGTACGCCTGAGCGCCCTGGTGCCGAACGCTCGGGGCGCCGAGCGCGCGGCGGCTGCGACGGTGGACATGATGGCGTGTTTCGTTTCCGCTTCCGAGACGCACTGCCAGGCGAATCTCAACAAGTCGCTCGACGCGGCATTGGCGGATTTCGCGGACTTGGCGCCGATCGCGCACCAGTCTGGCATCGCGCTGCGTGGCGCAGTCGCCACCGCGTTCGGCTGCCCTTTCGAGGGCGAAGTGTCGATCGACAACATTCTCAAACTGGTCGAGGCGTATCTTCGAGGTGGCGCGCGTCACATCAGCCTGGGCGACACTACCGGCATGGCGACGCCGCCGGTGGTCACGCGCACGGTGGAAGCAATCCGGGCGCGCTTTCCGGAAGCGATCATCGCACTGCACTTTCACAATACCCGCGGCATCGGATTGGCGAACGTGATGAACGGGCTGGAACTGGGCGTGCGTGAATATGACGCTTCGATCGGCGGTTTGGGAGGTTGCCCGTTCGCGCCGGGCGCCACGGGGAACATCTGCACCGAGGATCTGGTCTACCTGTTGCATGAATGCGGATACGAAACCGGCATCGACATCGAAGCTCTGGCTGCAGTTGCACGGCGCGTGCAGGAGGTGATGGAACGCGACCTGCCGGGCCAGTTCATGAAGGCCGGCCCGAGGCTCAGGCTGAGTTCGCTCCAGTCGGTGCGGCGCGCAGCCGGCTGACTGCCGGCGGGTGCCAGTCGCCTGTCGCTGAAGAGGGAGAATTGCCGGCGCTGCGCCGGCAATTCTCCCGATGGGATCCAGGCGAGGCGCAATGCGCACATGGTCGCTCCGGGTCGACGTCAGACGGTGAGCACGATCTTCCCGAACAACGCGTTCGAGCGCATATAGTCCTGCGCCGCTCTCGCCTGATCAAGCGGAAAGCTGCGGTCCACCGGCACGCCGATTCTGCGGCTCTCGATCGCGGGCATCAGGTCGCGCGCCATCGCGTCCATGAGCAGGCCGAATTCCTCGACGTCGCGGGTGCGGAACGTCACGCCGAGCAGCCGGATGCGCTTCTTCGACAGCAAGTCGAGGTCGATCTCGGTCTTCAGCCCGCCCATGCGCCCGATCTGCACTAGCCGACCCTTCAATGCGAGGCAGGCCATGTGCCCCGCGAACGCGCTCGCGCCCACCATGTCGAGCACCACGTCGACGCCCCGGCCGTTGCTGTGCTTGATTACCGCGGCGGAAAAATCCTCGGACTTGTAGTCGATGCCGACCTCCAATCCGAACGGCTTGAGCTTTTCCAGCTTGTCGCGCGAGCCGGTGCCGAAGATGCGGCCCGCACCGAGGAGTTTCGCGATCTGCACCGCGGCGATGCCCACGCCGCTGGTGGCGCCTTGCACCAGCACGCTTTCGTCGCGCTGCATCGCCGCGTTGGTGACCAGTGCGTCATGCGCGGTGAGGAACGCGACCGGAACCGCCGCCGCTTCGACCCAGGAGAAATCCGCTGGCACGCGCAACGCGACGCGGCTGTGCAGCAGCGTCTTCTGGGCATACGCGCCCGAAGGCATCCCCATCACGCGCTCACCGGGCTTGAAGCCGGTGACGCCCGGCCCGAGACCGATCACCTCGCCGGCCGCTTCGAGTCCGGCGATCGGCGCGGGCGGCTTCGTCGGCATGCGCTCGTAATGCCCCGCGCGCAAGCCGAGGTCGGCGCGGTTCATGCCGGCCGCCTTGACCGCGACGAGCAGTTCGCCCGGACCGGGAACCGGATCCGCAACGTCCTGCCATTGAAGTTCGTTGCCGCCCGCGCCCGCGGCGATGACCATTGCCTTCATTCCGCTCTCCTCACTTCGGATGGATGCCGTAGCGTTTTGCCCACGCGAGGCTCGCGCGCGTGCCCGCCTTGGGTGTGTATTCGAGCCCGATGCTGCGGTCGTAGCCCTGTCTGCCCAGATAATCGATGAACCAGTGCAGGTCGAGTTCTCCCGCGCCCGGCTCGTGGCGCCCCGGCGGATTGCCGATCTGCACGTAGGCGATGTCCGCACGGTGCTGCTCGAACCGGCGCGTCAGGGCGCCTTGTTCCATGTGCACGTGATAGGTGTCGAACACCAGCTTCACGTCGTCACGGCCCGTCGCGCGTATCACCGCCACCCCTTCCTCGAGCGTGTGCAGCAGGAATTTCGCAAAGCGCGCGCGGCACACCGGCTCGAACACGATGGTGATGCCGAGCGGCTTCGCGCGCTCCGCCGTCCAGGCGAGGTTCTCGGCGTACAGCGCACGGCAGCGCGCCGCATCCGCGCCCTCCGGCATCTCGCCCGCGGGCGGATGCAGAAAAGGCATGCGGCAGGTGGCGGCGAACTCGAGCGAACGTTCCGCGCTCGCGCGGAAATCGGCTTCGCGTCCCGGTATCGCCGCGTTACCGCGCTCGCCTCTGCCCCAGTGAAGTATCGTGAGTCCATTGGTGAGCGCGAGGCCGTTCGCCTCGAGCAGGTGTTTCAATTCCGCCGCCGTCACCTCGTAGTGCGGCGAGAACTCGACCGCGTCGAAACCGTCCCGCGCCGCGGCCTCGAAGCGCTGCGCGAGCGGCAGTTCGGTGTACAGCCAGCGCAGGTTTGGCGCGAAGCGGGGCGTTTGCACGGCCGTCATTCGACGCTGATCTTCGCGTCGCGGATCACGCGGCCCCAGCGCTCGCGCTCGGATTTCATGAATTCCCCGGCCTCGCCCGGCGTCATCGCGAACGGCTCCACACCGAGCTTGGCGTAGCGTTCCTTCACATCGGCGCTGTTGACGGCCTTCACAGTCTCCGCATTGAGCTTCTGCACCACGTCCTGCGGCAAACCCGCGGGCCCGAGCAGCGCGGCCCAGGCATTGACCTCGAAGCCGGCGTAACCGGACTCGGCGATCGTAGGCAGGTCGGGGAACAACGCGGAGCGCTTCGAGGTGGTGATCGCAATCGCGCGCACCTTGCCGGCCAGCACGTTCGGCATGGCCGAGACGATGTTGTCGAACATGAACTGGATCTGCCCGCCGATCAGGTCGGTGGCGGCGGGCGCCGTGCCCTTGTAAGGCACGTGCACCGCGTCGAATCCCGCCATCATCTTGAGCAGCTCGATGCCCAGGTGCAGGTTGCTGCCGCGGCCCGGCGTGCCGAAATTGAGCTTGCCCGGATTGGCCTTCGCGTATGCGACGAACTCCTGCACGCTTTTTACCGGCAAGCCGGGATTCACGATCAGCAGGGTCGTTACGTTGCCCACCATCGCGATCGGCGTGAAGTCCCTCTGCGGGTCCCAGGACAGCTTGGTCAGGTTGGGGTTTACGGCGTGGGTGGACGAAGGCACGACGACGAGGGTGTAACCGTCGGGCGCCGACCTCGCGACGAATTCGGACCCGATGGCGCCGGTCGCGCCGGGCCGGTTCTCGACCACGAACGCCTGCCCGAGGGCGCCCTGCAGCTTCTCGGCGAGGATGCGCGCGAGGATGTCGGTGGGCCCGCCGGCCGGAAAGCCGTTTACGATCTTCACGGGCCGCGCAGGCCAGGCCTGCGCCCGGGCATGCGGCGCGGCAGCCGCAAGCATTCCAAGAGCGGCGACGGCCGCAAGGGTTCGTCTGAGTCTTTCCATGTGCTCCTCCGTCAAACCGTTTGTGCCGCGTCGATGCCGAATCGCTTCGCCCATCCGAGGCTCGCGAGCGTGGTACCGGTCGGCTTGTACTCGGCCGATATCCATCCATCGAATTGTTTGCGTTCGAGCAGATCGAACAGGAAGTCGAAGTCGAGTTCCCCCGCTCCCGGTTCGTTGCGCGAGGGTGGATTCGCAATCTGGAAGTGCGCGATGCGCTCAAGATGATTTTCCAGCGTGGTCGCCACCGCGCCTTCTTCCATTGCAGCGTGGTGCGTGTCGTATACGAGACGCAGATTGTCGCGGCCGAGTTCGTCCATGATGGCGATGGCCTCCGCAGTTCGATTGAGGAGGAACTCGCAGTGCGAGGCCTTGCAGATCGGCTCCATCGCGATGGTCACACCCGAGGCTTTCGCCAGATCGCAGGCATACGCGAGGTTCTCGAGATATATGGCGCGGCAACGGGCGCGCCCGGCACTGTGCGGAACGATGCCGGAGGCGGCATGGATCAGCGGGCAGCCGAGCGTGACGGCGTAATCGAGCGCGAGCCGGACGCCTTCGCGGAACTCTCCTTCGCGGCCCGGCAGCGCCGCGATGCCGAGTTCGCCGGCATCCCAGTTCCCGGAAGGCGTAAGCATGTAGACGAATTTGAGCCCATGCTCATCGATTCGCGCCTTGAGTTCTTTCGCGGGATAAGCGTACGGCAGGCTGAAATCCACCGCCCTGAAGCCGATCTGGGCGGCGACGCGCAGCCGCTCGTAGAACGGCCACTCGAGGAACAGCCAGCGCAGGTTCGCCGAAAGCGGATTCATCCCGCTCTTTCCCATTCCACCACCGCTGCGCGTTTTCTTCCGTCGACGATCCATTCGCCCACGAGCGCGATGCGGCCGCCCTCGCGCGGCTCGATACGCCGCGCCTGCTCTTCTCCTATCCAGTTGGGCAGCAGGCTCACTTCGATGCGGTGGTAGGCGGTGTCGCCTTCGACGCGGTAGCGCCCGCAGTAGGTGACGTAGTCGTCGAACGCGCCCGCCTTCTCGTCCTGAGTGGCGCGCAGCCGGTCGGCAACCGCGAAAGGGCGCCGGTTCGCGCGCATCATCGAACCGGACATGTATCCATCCGGCGTATACATGATGTAGCCCAGCGCGTCATCGCCGAGCGGGTAGATCTTCTCGCCACCCTCGTAGCGGGTGTAGTAGCGCACGAGGCGCCAGACGCCTGCGAGCGGGTTCATCGGGAATGCTTCTGCGCAAGGGTTTGCATGGCGCTCACTCCTCAGATCGTCACCACCACGGCACCGAGACGCTTTCCGCTTTCGATGATTTCATGTGCGCGAGCGACCTCGCCGAGCGGAACGCAGGCCGCAATGCGATGCAGCGCCCGCCCGCCAGCGAGCCAGCGGCGGATCCCGTCCTGCGCCATCTGCCGCCGTTCGAGCGGGCTCGCGCCGAGCTGCAGGAAACGCACGGTCGCGTTCTTGAACATCAACCCGAGCGCGGGCACCGTGGGTTCGGGAACGGCGACCGACGAATACATCGAGATCGTGCCGCCCACGCGCAGCACTTCGCGCGTCACCGGGAGGTTGGCGCCGAAATCCACGTCGACGACGCGATCGATGCCTTCGCCGCGCGACCACTCGCCGAGCGCGCGCACCAGGTCGTCGCTGCGGTAGTTCAGCACCAGGTCCGCGCCCGCCTCGCGCGCGTGCCGGGCCTTTTCTTCGCCGCTCACGGTCGCCGCGACCATCGCGCCGCCCCATTTCGCGAGTTGGATCGCGTAGTGCCCGACCGCGCCGGCGCCTCCGGTGACGAGGACGTGCTGCCCCTCGACCGCGCCGTCGCCGAATACCGCGAGGTACGCCGTCATGCAGGGAATGCCCAGGCACGCGGCGCGCACGAAATCGAGTTCGTCCGGGATCGGCACAGCAAGGCGCGCATCGAGCGCAACGAACTCCGCCGCGGTGCCCGATGCGCGGCCACGCTGTGCGTTGTGGACCCATACCCGCTGTCCGAGACGGTCGCGCGAAACCCCGTCCCCGGCCTCGACGATCGTGCCCGCGCCATCGTTGTGGGGAACGATGCGCGCGAACCCCATCTTCCTTGCGTAGCGGCCCGCGCGCAGATTGCAGTCCGATGGGTTCACGCCCGATGCGGCCACCCGCACGAGAACCTCTCCCGGGGCGGGCGTTGGCGCGGCAAGTTCGCCGAGCTGCAGCACCGCTGCGGCCGGCCCTTGCCGTTCGTACCATGCTGCGCGCATCGCGGCTTCCTCGTTGCGCGGCTCGCGTGCGTCAGCGGCGCGTCGCTCTCGTCGGGGACTGGACTTGAATCCGTGCAAATATATCGCTTTTCCGCCACCGCAGCGGTGCAGTTTCGTTTCTGAAATCCCGCGAGGAAGACACCATGAGATTCGTTATCGCGTCGCTGATGTTTGCCGCAGCCGCAACCGCGTTCGCGCAGGGCTACCCTTCGAAGCCGGTGCGCATCGTGATCCCTTATGCCGCGGGCGGCGGGCCCGACGTGCAGGCGCGCCAATTCGGCGTGAAACTCTCCGAGCTGTTGGGCCAGACGGTGGTGTTGGAAAACAAGGTGGGCGCCGCGGGCGTGCTCGCGGCGCAATACGTGGCGCAGTCGGCGGCGGATGGTTACACCGTGCTGCTGGGATCGAACACGCACCTGATCCAGAAGCACCTGAAGCCCGATCTGAGTTTCGATCCGATCGCCGATTTCGTGCCGGTGTCCAACATGGCGAGTTCTCCCACCGTGATGGTGGTGCGCGCGGATCATCCTGCGAAGAGCGTGCAGGACGTCGTGTCCAGCGCCAGGCGGAACCCGGGGAAGATGAACTACGGTTCGGGCGGCATTGGCACCTCCGCGCACCTTGCAGGTGCGACGCTTGCGGCCCTCGGCGGATTCAAGGCGGTGCACATTCCGCTCAAGGGTTCGGTGGAGATCACGCTGTCGCTGCTGCGCGGCGATACGGATTTTGCGTTTCCGATCAGCAGCACCGGCGTTCCCCAGGTGAAGAGCGGCAAGCTGCGCGCGCTCGCGGTCACCAGTGCCAAACGCATGAGCGAGTTGCCCGACGTACCGACGCTGACCGAGGTGATGAAAAGCGATCTCGCGGTGCAGGAATCCTGGTTCGGCTTCTGGGCGCCCGCGAAGTCCCCGGCGGAGGCGGTGAACGTTCTGCACGCAGCCACCGTGAAAGCGCTGGCCGATCCGCAGCTCAGGCAGCAACTCGAGTCCACCGGCGGCATTCCCGCGCCGAGCGAAAGCCCGGCCGCGTTCGCCGCGTTCGTGAAGAGCGAGAACGTGAAGTGGGCCGAAATCGTGAAGCTGTCGGCGGCGAAGGCGGACTGAGTCGGGCCAAGCCGGATTCACCCGCTGTTGCGTAATCCCGCGGCGATACCGTTGATGGTGAGGTGGATTCCCCGCTGCACGCGTTCGTCGGTCTCGCCCGCCCGGTAGCGGCGCAGCAGCTCGACCTGCAGATGATTGAGCGGATCGATGTACGGAAAGCGGTTGCGGATCGAGCGCTTGAGGACGGGGTTGAGGTCGAGCAGCTCCGCCTGCAGCGTGACCGATTTGAGCCCGGCCACCGAGCGGCGCCATTCGTCCCTGATGCGCGGGAAGATTGAAGCGCGCAAGGCCTCGTCCCTGACCAATCGGGAATAGCGTTCGGCGATTGTGATGTCGGTCTTGCCCAGCACCATGTCGATGTTCGACAGCAGCGTGCGGAAGAATCCCCACCCACCCGCCATTTCGCGCAGCAGGCTCAATCCGCTTTCGCCGTGTTCAGCCGCCCAGCTTTCGATCGCCGTGCCGAAGCCGTACCAGCCGGGCAGCATCAGCCTGCATTGCGACCACGAGAAAACCCACGGAATCGCGCGCAGGTCATCGATTGCCATGGATTGCCTGCGCGATGCAGGCCGGCTGCCGATATTGAGCGCCGAGATTTCCGAGATCACCGTGGATTCCCAGAAATAGTGCTCGAAGCCGGCAGTTTCGTAGACCATCGCCCGGTAGGCCGTGTAGGCGTGCCGGGACAGCTGTTCCATGGCTTCGAGAAATTCAGCGCGCGGTGCGTCGTGCTCCTGCGCCAGCAACGTTGCCTCGAGCGTCGCAGCGGCGAGGACTTCAAGGTTGCGCCGTCCCAGTTCCGGATTGGCGTATTTGTGCGCGATCACTTCACCCTGCTCGGTAATGCGGATCTGCCCCTGCACGGCGCCCTGCGGCTGCGCCAGGATCGCCTGGTAGCTTGGACCGCCGCCCCGGCCGACCGAGCCGCCGCGGCCGTGAAACAGGCGCAAGGTGATTCCGTGCCGCTCGAACACACGGCTGAGCGCGATTTCAGCACGGTAGAGCGCCCAACCGGAGGCGAGGAAGCCGCCGTCCTTGTTGCTGTCGGAGTATCCGAGCATGACTTCCTGCACGGCACCGCGGCTTGCAAGCAGCCGGTTGTAGAAACCCAGACCGAGCAGGCGGTCCATGATCGCACCGGCGTTCGCAAGGTCGTCGATGGTTTCGAACAGGGGCACGATATTCATGTCGAGTACGTGCTCGAGCGGGCGCAGCGAGCCGAACTCCTTGAGCAGCACCGCAACCTCGAGCATGTCCGAAACGCTGTCGGTCTTGGAGATGATCACGTTCTCGATCGCAGCGCGACCGTAGCGCTCGTGGATCGAGCGCGCGCTGCGAAAGATTTCGAGTTCGCCCAGGGTCTCCTGTGAATACTGCACGCCGGGCGAAGCAAGCGGACGCGGGCTGGCGAGTTCCTCGAGCAGCAGGGAGATCCGGGCAGGCTCGCCGAGCGCCGGATATTCGACCCCCGGCCGTGCCACCGCGAGCAGTTCGGACACCGTGCGGGCATGCACATCCGAGTTCTGCCGAAGGTCGAGCGCTGCCAGGTGGAATCCGAACAGCGACACGGCGCGGCGCAGGCGCCGCAGCTTGCCGCGAGCCAGCAGCCCGGCCTTGTGGCTGCGAAGCGATTGATTGAGCACGTCGAGATCGGCGGCCAGCGCCTCGGCGGTGCCGTAGGGCTCCGCCGGGGCCACGGGATGTCGCGGCGCTTCGAGCTGGTCCAGGTTCTTTGCCGTGGCTGCCAGCCGGGCGTAAAAGCCGGCGATCGCCCGCCGGTACGGCTCGTCGGCGTGATGCGGATTCTGGTCGGGCGAATTCATCGCAACGTCGGTCAGCAGTTGCGGCACCCGGATCAGCGACGTCGTGGTCGAGAGTTCCGCGCCGAGCTGATGCAGTTCGTCGAGCAGGAACGCGAGCGCCTTGCGGCTTTGCGCGCGCATCGAGGCTTCGAGCACCTGCGCGGTCACGAAAGGATTGCCGTCCCGGTCGCCTCCGATCCAGGAACCGGGCCGCAGAAACGGCGGCAACTCCTTCGCGGCCGGCCACCCCGGGACATACTTTTCGAGGTGGTCTTCCATCGCATTGTAGAGGCGGGGCAGCTCGTGCAGAAACGTGGTGTCGTAGAACGACAGCGCATTCGTCACTTCGTCCATCACTGACAGCTTGGTCCAGCGCAGCATGCGCGTCTGCCACAAACGCAGTATCAGGCGCCGCAGCGACTCGTCATGTTCATCGCGCTCGTCGGGTGCCGGATCGACGCGATCGCGCTCATCGAGCAGGCGCGCGATGCTCCATTCGCAATCGAGGATGCTCTTGCGCTGGACTTCGGTCGGATGGGCCGTGAGCACGGGGCACACCTGCGCCGAGGAGAAGAACTGCAGCAGCCGGGCGGCGTCGACGCCGGAGTCCATCGCGCGCGGCAGGGCGTGGGCAAGACTGCCTTCGCGGGGCGGCGATCCGGCCACGGCGTTGGCGCGCGCGCGCCGAATGTGGTGCTGGTCCTCGGCAATGTTGGCCAGATGCGAGAAATAGCTGAAGGCGCGCACCACCTGGCTCGTGATCTCGCGAGGCAGTTCGGATAACAGGGTTTCCATCTCCCCGCGCGCCCCGAGATCGTCGTCGCGATGCTGGCGAATCGCCAGCAGGCGGATGCGCTCGACCAGATCGAACACGTCCTTGCCCTCTTGCTGCGCCAATGTTTCTCCGAGCACGCGGCCAAGCAAGCGGATGTCGTCGCGGAGGGGTTGGTCCTTGTCTTCGGTCATGAGCCGGGCTACTGCAGCAGATTCCCGCTGGCCTGATCCCGGCTCAGGCCGGTACGATTGTCCTCGAGCGCCTCCGGGCGCCGTGCGACGCTGGCTGGTGTACTCATGGGCTATGCGTTCCTGGTGGCAAGGAAGGTCTGAAAGTCCATAGCTTGCAATAATGATGCCCTGGTGACCAGGCGCTTGAACTTGCTGGATTCTCCTCACACTCGAGGAAATGGCGTCGCCCCGTGGCAACCTGAGATGAACCGAAAGGGGGCAGCAGGCCGGCTCCTCGCGTTGCGGCGCACCGGATTTGGGCGCGACGGGGCACCTCAGCGCCCGCGCTTGCGATGGATGCGCGCCTCGAGCGAGCGCAGCAGGAGGTCGATCGCGAACCCGACGATGCCGATCGCGACCATGCCGCTCATCACGGTCGCCGTGCTGATGTTGCTCTGGCCTTTCACCATCAGGTAACCGACACCGCTCGAGGCGACGATCAACTCGGCGCCGACCAGCGACTGCCAGCCCAGGCCCGCACTGATCCGCAACCCGGCCACGATCGAGGGCACCGATGCCGGCAGGAGGACTTCGGTGATCATGCGCCAGTGGCTCGCGCCGAGCGTCTGCGCGGCCTCCACGAACCGGGGCTCGACGTACTTGGCGCCACGGTAGGCGTTGATCACGCAGGGCGGGAAAGCGCCGCTGAAGATGATCAGGATCGGGCCGCCGATACCGGTGCCGAACCACAGCGCGGCGAACGGCACCCATGCGATCGGCGCGACGAAGCGCAGTGCATCGAATAGGGGAGACACGACGCCATCGAGCCAGCGGAACCAGCCCATTGCGAGGCCCAGCGGAACGCCGATCAGCGCGGCCAGCGCGAAGCCAGCGCCGAAGCGGCCGAACGAGGAGAGCAGGTGCTGCTGCAGCGTGTAGCCGACAAACGGCTGCTGCGTGAGCTCCGCGAACCGCTCTGCGACGGCAACAGGCGAGGGCAGGAACAGCTTCGGCACCAGAGCGCTTGCGGCGAGCAGCGCCCATAGCGCGAAGAAACCGCCCAGGCCGAGCGCGCTCAACGCGATGAAGCTCCGGCGCGACAGTCGATCGTGCATGCGAGGACTCAGCGCCCGCGCCACGGCATCGCGCGCGCCTCGAGGAGCGTCAGCAGCGCGGTCATCAGGCCGCCGGCGAGCGCGACGGCAACCATGCCGACGAGGATCATCGCCGGGTAGATGTCGAGCCCGCCTTGGTAGAGCAGGTGGCCGAGCCCGGTGATCGCGCCGATCAGCTCGCCGGCCACCAGCGTGGTCCAGCAGGCCTGCAACGAGAGCCGCAGGCCGGTGAAGACCAGCGGGAGCGCGCCGGGAAACAGCACTTCGCGCAGCAGCATCGCGCGCGGGATGCCGAGCGAGCGCGCCGCCTCAAGCAGGTGCGGCTCGATCGAGCGCACCCCGGCGTAGCTGTTGATCACCGACGGAACGAAGGCCGCGAACCAGATCACGAGCACCTTGGCTGCGTCGCCGAGACCGAGCCAGACGATCGCAAGCGGGATCCAGGCGAGCGGCGGGATCGGCCGCAGCAGCAGGAATGCCGGGTTGAGGATCGCCTCGGCGCGCCGGCTCCAACCCATCAGCATGCCGAGCGGCACGCCGACGGCGACCGCGGCGACAAACCCGTACAACACCAGCAGGCAGCTGTGCAGGAAATGCTGGTGCAGCATGCCATCGGCATAGCCCTGCACCGCCACCTGCACGAACGCCGTCCAGACCTCGCCCGGGGGCGGGAAGTAAATCGGCGCGATCCACTGCCCGGCGCTCCCCACGCCCCAGATCGCGGCCAGCGCGAGGACGGTCGCCGTCCCAATCGCGAGCCTGAAACGGCGATCGGCGCCGGCAGTCATGGCCCGGTTGGACTGCTCAGTTTGACTGATTGGCAAACGCCTTGAGTTTCGGATCGCGCTCGACCATCTTCAGAAAGTCATCCGTGATGTAACGCGATGCCTGCGGCACCTCCGGCATCGTGCCCGCCGCTTTCATGAATTCGCCGATCTGGGTCATCCACTTGTCGACGTCCGAGCCGGCGCCCGAGCGGTTCATGACCTTCAGCTGGCCCGCAAGGTCGTACACCGGCCGCGTGTCGAATTCCTTGTTCATCGACGCCTCCGAGATCGTCACGCCGCCCACTTCGTAGAACTTCTTCATCATCGCGACCGATTCCGCGCGGTGCGTGCTCATCCATTTCCATGCGCGCAGGTACACCGCGAGGAACTTCGCGACGTTCTGCGGCTGTTCCTTCGCATAGTCGGCGCGCACGACCAGCGCTCCCGGGACGATCGCGCCGGCGTCCTTGCCCGAGCAGATCACCTTTGCGCCGGCCTTCTCTTCCATGGTGTAGATGTTCGGCGCCCAGAGCCCGCCGAGATCGGCGTTGTTCGACGACATCGCGGAGATGATCTCCGCCTGGCCCATGCTCTTGATCGTCACGTCGCTCTTCTTGAGGCCCCATTTGGCGAGGCAGGACTGCACCGCGTAGTCCCCGGTCGAGTTCGCCGTCAGCACGATCGTCTGGCCCCTGATGCTCTGCGGATTGTTCATGAAGCCGGCGGCCTTCGCGCCGGTCGCGAGCAGCGCGTTGCCGACCGACTCGTCGTTGGTCAGGCCGACCGTGAGCAGGTTGTAGCGCACCGCCCCGAGCACCGCAGGCACGGAGCCCGTGCCGCCGACATCCCAGGACTTCGATGCGGAGGCGGCGATCTGCGGCACGCCCGCGGGGAAGGTGCTGAACACCGGCTTCAGGCCCACTTCGGCCCACCAGCCCTTCTCGCTGGCAACGTGGAAGGGCAGCGCCCAGTACAGCGCCGGCTGGTAGCTCACCTTGATTTCGGCGACCTGCGCCTGCGCGCCGAATGCTGCGCCCGTCAGGACGCCGATTAGCGCCTTGCCTACAGTCTTCATCATCATGATTCTCCTCCAGGGTGGGTTACGGCTGCTCAGTGGCGGTCGCCTGCTGCTCGCGCAGCAGGCGCCAGATCCGGGTGCGCAGGCGCACGAACGATTGCTGGTCCATCACGTCCTCGATGCGCTCGTGGCGGTCCCAGTCTTCGGCCGCGCGCACTGTCGCGACGTCGACGACCTCGCGCATGCGCCCTGGCCGGGGGCTCATCACCACGACCCGGTCGGCGAGGTACACGGCTTCCTCGACCGAGTGCGTGATGAACAGCACCGTGCGCGGGTTGACGCGCGAAAGCTTGACCAGTTCTTCCTGCATGACCACCCGCGTCTGAGCATCGAGCGCGCCGAACGGCTCGTCCATCAGCAGCACGCCCGGATCCAGAACGTAGGAGCGCGCGATCGCGACGCGCTGCTGCATCCCGCCGGAGAGCTGATGCGGGTACGCCGAGCCGTAGTCCCGCAGGCCCATCAATTCCAGCTGGCGCGCGATGCGTTCGGCGCGCTCGCCCCGGGCGATGCCCTTGCCGCGCAGGCCGAACTCGATGTTCTCGTAGACGGTCTTCCAGGGGAACAGCGCGAACTGCTGGAACACCACCGCGCGCTCCGGCCCGGGGCCCGTCACGCCCCTGCCGCCGACAGTCACGCTGCCGCTCGTGGGGAACTCGAGGCCGGCAGCCATGCGCATGCAGGTGGTCTTGCCGCAGCCCGAGGGCCCGACGATCGCGACGAATTCGCGTTCGCGCACCGTGAAGCTCATCTCCGCGAGCGCAGGCACGGGCTGCCCGTCGCGCTCGAAGGTCCGGGTGACGCGGTCGAACACGATCTCGCTCAAGGGCACGCGCTCATGGCCGGAGGACGATCTTGGCCGCGGCCGTGCGGCCCTCGTGCAGGTCGCGAAACGCCTGCGCGCCCTCCGAGAGCGGCCTTTCCTCGACCCAGGCGAGGTTGCCGAAGGCGCCTTCGTGCAGTGCGGCCACCGCTGCGCGCAGGTCGCTCGTTGCGTAGGTGTAGGTGCCGATCAGCGTGATCTCGGCAAGCGTCAGCTTGCGCATGTCGATCTCCGAGGCCCAGTGCATCAGGCCGATGTGCATCACCACCCCGCCGGGCTTCACGGCGGCGAGCGCTGCATTGCGCGTGGCTTTGGCGCCGACCGCATCGATCACGAGCTCGATACTGCTGTCCGCAGGAGCGCCTTGCGCAACCGGGTCGTACACCGCGACGCCGGTGGCGCGCGCCGCCGAAGCGCGGCGCAGCGCATTCGTCTCGGCGAGCGTGACATGGCGCGTGCCATAGCTGCGCAGCAACAATGCCGCGAGCAGCCCGATCGCGCCACCCCCGAGCACGAGTATGCGGCACTCGGGCAGCGGGCGCACGAGGCTGCGCATCGCGACGTTGATCGCATGCACCGCGGTCGCCGCCGGCTCGGTCAGCGCCGCGGCCCGCACGCTCATGTCCTGCGGGATGTCGATCACGCTCGCGGCGGCGGTGGTCACGTAATCGGCGAAGCCCCCCGCGCGGGTCATGCCGATCATGGTGCGGTTCGCGCACAGATTGTCGCGGCCCTGCTTGCAGTACTCGCAGCTGCCGCAGGTGATCAGGGGGTTCACCGTTGCGCGGCGCCCCTTGCCCGGGCCCTCGAGGATCTCGCCGGTCAACTCGTGGCCGAGGATCAGCGGCGGGTTCCGGCGCGGGTCGTGGCCGTGGTAGGCGTGCATGTCCGAGCCGCAGATGCCGACGGCGTCGGCGCGGATCTTGACCTCGCCGGGGGCGGCGGCCGGCTCCGGTTCGTCGCGGTAGGTGACTTCGTTGGCTGCGGTATAGACGAGCGCTTTCATGCCTGTTTCCCCGGCTAGCCTGCGGAATACCCGCCGTCAACGAATATTGTCTGGCCGGTAACGTAATCGGAGGCTCGGCTCGCAAGGTAGATCGCGGTGCCGTGCAGGTCGGCGAGGCTGCCGTTGCGGCCGGTGAAGGTCTTGTCCGCGTTGGCCTGCCATTTCTGCGCGTCGTTCACGACCGGCGCGGTCAACGCGGTCGGAAAGAACCCCGGCGCGATCGCATTGGCATTCACGCCGTGGCGCGACCAGGCCTCGGCCTGCGCGCGCGTGAGCTGCATGATTCCACCCTTTGACGCGCCATAGGGCGCGCTGTTCGCGAACGCACGCACTGATTGCAGAGATGCAATATTGATGATGCGGCCCCAGCCCTTTGCGAGCATCGCCGGCGCGAGCTTCTGCGCGAGGAAGAACGGCGCGTCGAGGTTGATGCGCAGTGTGGCGTCCCAGTCGGCCTCGGTTAATTCGGCCATGGGCTTGCGCGGATTGATGCCGGCAGCGTTCACGAGGATGTCGGGCGCGCCAAACGCCTTGCCGCTGGCCTCTGCGCATTCCGCGATCGCCTCGCGCTCGGCGAGATTGCACGAAAGGCACACCGCTCGGCCGCCCGCCGATTCGATCGCGCTGCGCGCTTTCTCCAGAGCCTCTGCGCCGCGCGCGGCAAGCACGATCGCGGCGCCCGCGCTCGAGAGTGCCAGTGCGATTTCGCGGCCGATGCCCGAACTCGCGCCGGTCACCAGCGCGACCTTGCCGCCCAGGTCGAACAGTGCCGCGGCACCCATTCAGGCCCTCCCGGTGCGCATCACGAACTGACCGGCTCGCCGCGCCGGAACGACTCGCCGGGAAAATATTTGTCCATGCGCTCGTCGGCGGTGCGCGCATGCGCTTCCATGCCTTCCATGCGGGAGATCCGGGCGGTGACCGGTGCGATGTCGCGATTGGCCTCGCGGGTCATGCGCTGCCAGGTGACCGTCTTGATGAACTTGTGCACCGAAAGGCCACCCGAATAGCGCGCCGCGCCCTTGGTCGGCAGGATGTGGTTCGGTCCGGAAGCCTTGTCGCCGTAGGCCACCGTGGTTTCCTCGCCGAGGAACAGCGACCCGTAGCAGCTGAGGCGCGCGAGCCACCAGTCGAGCTCGCGCGCGTGCACTTCCAGGTGCTCCGAAGCGTAGCGGTCCGACACCGTGGCGGCCTCCTCGCGCGTCGAGCACAGTACGACCTCGGCGTAATCGCGCCATGCCGCACCGGCCGCGTCGCGCGCGATCGGCGGCAATGCGTCGACGAGCTGCGGCACGCGGCGCATCACCTCTTCGGCGAGTTTCCTCGAGGTCGCGATCAGCCACGCGGGCGATTCGTGCCCGTGCTCGGCCTGCCCCACGAGGTCGGAGGCGACGATCGCCGCGTCCGCGGAATCGTCGGCGATCACCGCAACTTCGGAAGGGCCGGCGAACACGTCGATGCCGACCTTGCCGAACAGCGCGCGTTTCGCCTCGGCGACAAACTTGTTGCCCGGGCCGACGATGATGTCGGCGGGCTTGCCGGTAAACAGGCCGTAGGCCATGGCCGCGATGGCTTGTACGCCGCCGAGCGTCATGATGACATCGGCACCGGCGACCTTCATTGCATAGAGCACCTCCGGGTGGATGCCTTCGCCCTTGAAGGGCGTCGAGCAGGCGATCACGGCCGGCACGCCCGCGGCCTTGGCCGTCGCGACGCTCATGTAAGCGGAGGCGATGTGCGCATACCGGCCGGTAGGCACGTAGCAGCCGGCGACGTTCACCGGAATCAGCCGCTGGCCGGCCGTGAGCCCCGGGTGCACCTCGGTAGAGAATTCCTGCATCGAGGCGCGCTGCACGAGCGCGAAACGGCGCACGCGCTCGGTGGCGAACTCGATGTCGCGCCTGGTCGATTCGGGAATGCCGCGCGTGCGGCGCTCGAAGGCTTCGGGCGTCACGATGATGTCACCGGCCCAGTGATCGAGGCTCACGCAGTATTCACGCACCGCGTCCTCGCCGCGCCGCTCGATCTCGGCAAGCATCCTCTCGACGACGGCGCGCGCGTTGCCGCTTTCGGACTCAGGGGTCTTGGCGGCCTTCTTGAGGTACTCGATGGACATGAACGCAATTCCAGGTGGACCGGGTGCGGCAGGCAGACGAAATGAAGCGTCCGAAATGGCAGCGCTTTCATGCAGACTAAAGTCTCGTCGCAATGAAGGTAAAGCTGCATCGCAGCAATCCGGATGGCAAGCGTTTTCATCCTGCGCGCGTCCTGCAATGCGTGCCGCCGCGCGCGCTGATCAGGCGCGCAACTTTGATTCGTTAGCCTCGCGCAGCAACGGCCATAGCGCAAGCAGGCCCAGCGCGGGGCCCGGTGCGAGCAGCAGGAACAGGTACTCCACCGCGAGCGAGCCTGCCGCCGCGTTGAGCAGCTGGATGCTGCCGATCGTGATCGCGAAACCGATGCAGTTGCCGATCGTCAGCGCCGAGCCGACCCATGCACGCGGGGCGTAGGCGGCGTTCAGCGCAGAAAACTGCGGCGAGTCGCCGACCACGACGATGCCCCAGACGACGAGGAACGCGAGCACGATGCCGGGCGGCGCGAGCAGCAGGAACGGCGAAGCGATGCAGCAGGCGCCGGAGGCGGCGAGCTGCGCGAAGGCCACGCGTGCGCTCCCCGCGCGCAAGGACGCGAGGCCGCCACCGACGCAGCCGAGCACGCCGGCCGCGATCACGGTGAACGCCCAGAACGATGCATCGTGCCCGGGCGCGCGAGCGGCGAGCGCCATGGGGACGAACGCCCAGAACGCGTAGAGCTCCCACATGTGGCCGAAGTAGCCGAACGCGGAGGCGCGAAAGCCTTTCGAGGCGAATACCACGGCGAGCGCGCGCGGATCGAATCTCGCGCCCCTGGCGAGATGCGGCCCGTCGGGAACGAGGAAGAACATGAGCAGGCCGCCGAGGGCCGCGCATGCGGAAACCCCCGCGAGCACGGCCTGCCAGGGCCAGGCCTGGCCGAGCGCTTTCACCAGATGGGGAAACGCGGTCCCGAGCACCAGCGCGCCGACGAGAAAGCCGAGCGCATTGCCGAGCCCGGTCCGGTACCAGCCGGAGGCGATCTTCATGCCCACCGGGTAGATCCCCGCGAGGAAGAACCCGGTGGCGAACCGGCAGGCGAGCAGCGGGCCGATGCTCCCCTCCAGCGCGAGGATGCCGAGGTTCGCGAGTGCGCCCGCGAGCGAACACAGCAGGAACACCAGACGCGGCGAATGGCGGTCGGAAACCGCGAGGAACGCGAACGCGAGCGTGCCGCTGATGAAGCCGAGCTGCACGGCAGAGGTGACGTAGCCCAGCGCATCGGGCGCGAGTCCCCATTCGCGCTGCAGATCGCCGAGCACCGCGTTGCCCGCGAACCAGAGCGAGGTCCCCATAAACTGCGAAGCTATGATGACCAGCAGGATGCGCGGCGGACGTCGTTCCATCCTTACCTCCCCGTGCCAGGCTACCACCCGTGAAGATCATCGTCTTCGGACTCGGCGGCGGCATCCAGAGCCGACGCCGCCCATGTCTACTGGCCCGCACCCCTCGCGGCCCGACCCGCGCTGCGTATCGCGAGCGCTTGAGAGCCCCGCTAGGCCGCACCCCGGAGATTGCCCTTCGGACTTGCGAGCCAACCCGGCACGCGGGATGCTCGCACGTATACGTAGCCGTCGAACATCCGGCGCTGGGTGCGGTAAAACCCGCCCTGCTCGGCGTGCCACACGCCGTGCGCTCGCTTCACCGTCGCCGCAACCATCAACACACCCGATGGCATCGCGATCCGAATTTGGGCGTCGGGATCGGGATTCAAGCGCGCGGCCTGGTTGACGATGCTGCCCCCGATGCGCGCCGCAACCGCCATGCACAGCGACGCGGTGAGTGGCAGCGCGCGGTGCGGCTGGCCGTTGGAGAGCATGCGTCCGGTCAGATCGACGCTGTCGCCCTTGATCGTCTCGCCCGACAGCGACGGCGCATCCTGCGGACCGGACACAAAGCCGATGAACGGCACGGTCTTCTTCGTTGCCGCGTCTTGCGCGTCCTTGCCGATGTCCATCGCGATCGACGCGGCGATGCGGATCTTCGCGAGCTTGTCGAGCAGCGCGGCAGACTGTTCGAGCGTATCCGGCATTTCGGTGCCGGCCAGCCCGAGATCGGCGGCGCTGAGAAAGCAGCACGCGTTCGCCGCGTCGATGAGCGAAGCGCGTATTTTTCCGACTCCCGGCACCTCGAGCACGTCGAGCACGTTGCCGGTCGGCAGCAGCCTGCCGGTAGTGGCGCCGCCCGGCTCGCGGAACTCGAGCCTGACCGGCGCCCCGGTCCCCGCCACACCGGGAATCGCGAGTTCACCGTCGACGGCGGCCAGGCCATCATCGAGTGAAAAGCGCGCATGGATGATCTTGTTGGTGTTGGTGTTGTGGATGCGCACCAGCGTTTCCCTGCCGGAGACCTTGACGAGGCCCTCGTCGACCGCGAACGGCCCCATCGCCGAGGACATGTTGCCGCAGTTGCCGCTGTAATCGACCCTGGCCTCCTTAACCTGCACCTGCGCGAAGGTGTAATCGATATCGGCATCGAGGCGCGTCGACGGTCCAACCACGCAGACTTTCGACAACGACGAAATGCCGCCGCCCATGCCGTCGAGCTGGCGGCCGTAGGGATCGGGGCTGCCGATCGCGGCCAGGAAAATATGCTCCCACAGCGTGCGATCGCGCGGCAGATCGCGCTCGTGCAGCACGATCGCGTTGCTGGTGCCCCCGCGCATGAATACCGCGGGTATCCTGAGTTGTTTCATCGTTGCATCTCCCGTGCTCGGCGCAGCCGAAGACAAGCCTCTCCGCAAGGCTCATCCTTCCGGCTTGATCCCGGCATCCTTCGCCACCTTGGCCCATTTCGCGATCTCGCTCTTCATGAATGCATCGCATTCCTCGGGCGAACTGCCGACCGGATCCGATCCCTGTGCCTGCAGCCGTTCCCTGAGCTCGGGCTGGTGCATGATCTTCACCACCTCGGCGTTGAGTCGCGTCACGATCGCCTTCGGCGTTGCGACCGGCAGGTACAACCCGGTCCAGATCGTTGCCTCGTAGCCCGGCACGCCGGCCTCGGCGGCCGTGGGCAGGTCGGGCATGAATGCCGAGCGCTTCGCGTCGCCGATCGCCAGGGCGCGCAGGCGTCCGGACTTGATGTGCGGCGTGAACGACACCGCGCCGCCGAAGCTCACCTTGACCTGGCCACCCACCAGGTCGTTCAGCGCTGGCCCCGATCCCTTGTATGGAATGTGCGTCATCCGGATGCCGGCCATCGTGTTGAAGAGCTCCATCGGCAGCTGCGTGGCCTTGGAACTCGACGCGAAGTTGAGCTGATCCGGATTGGCCATGGCGTAGGCGATGAGTTCCTTCACGCTGTTTACCGGCAGCGAAGGATGCACTACCAGCACCAACTGCTGCGACGCTGTCTGCGAAACGCAGGCAAACTCCTTCAGCGTGTCGTACGGAATCTGCGCATGGACGGTCGGGTTGATCGCGTGGCTGCTGGAGGCGAGCAGCATGGTGTAGCCGTCCGCGGGCGCCTTGGCCACGAGGCTGCTGCCGACGATGCCGTCGGCGCCGGCGCGGTTGTCGATCACCACGGGCTGGCCCAGCGATTCGGTCAGCTTCTGCACGATCAGCCGCGCCAGGATGTCGGTGCCGCCGCCGGGTGCATAGGGCACGATGAGTCGCACCGGTTTGTTGGGGTAAGGCTGGGCGGATGCGGCCGCTGCCACGGCGAGTGCAGCAAGGCCGCAACCGAATAACTGGCAGGCTGACGTTTTCATAGGCGGCTCGCTGGTTCGTTCGACACGGCTATGGCCGCAGTGTCCCACATCCGATGTGGTAGCGTGCTTGCCCGCGATCCATTTAAGGGGAGAATGAAACGCACCTACAATTCAGACCTAATACCGCTGAAACGCGGAAAACAACGTAACGGGAGTTGGATATGGCAACGCGTAAGGCGCAGGGCGTTTTGAACGAGGCGGATGTGTGGGATGTTGTTGTAGTCGGTGCCGGCAATGCCGCCATCGCCGCCGCCGTCTCGGCCGGAGAACATGGCGCAAAGCGGGTGCTTGTCTGCGAAAAGGCCGATCGGAAGAATCGAGGCGGGAACACCTTTTTCAGCGGCGGATTGTTTCGTTTCGCTTTTGACAGGACCGAACAACTGTTGGAGATCGCGCCGGAGGTGAAAGACCTGGAAGGTTTCCTGGACGGCGTGGAAACCTATCCGGCAAGCGCCTTCCAGGAAGACCTGCTTCGCGTAACGGGAGGGCGCAGCGATCCGGAGTTAGGCAAGATCCTCATCGATAACTCATTCGACACCGTGCGCTGGATGGCGAAACTCGGCATCAAGATGGAGGCGGCGGTGACACTGGGAGGCGTCGTCGTCGACGGCAAGATCAAATGGCCGAAGGGAACTTTGCTTCGCGCCGAACACGAGGGTATCGGCCTCTCGACATCCTGGTTCAGGATCGCCGGGAAAAAGGGCATCGTCATCGCTTATTCAACCTGCGCGGAGGCCTTGCTGCGGGACAAAGGCGGTGCGGTTTCGGGGCTCAGCGTGCGGGGACCCGGCGGTATCAAGAATATCAAGGCACGCGCGGTTGTCCTTGGCGCCGGTGGATTCGAAGCGAATCAATCATGGCGTGCGCAGTATCTCGGCCGCCCCTGGGACGGTGCCAAGGTGCGCGGTACCCGCCACAACCAGGGCGACGGGCTGCGCATGGCCATGGAAATCGGCGCCTTGCCGATCGGGCAATGGAGCGGTTGTCACGCCACCCCCATCAATGCCGAAGCCCCGGCCTACGGGGTGTCGAAGCTGACCGATAAGACCAACCGGCTTTCCTATCCGTATGGCGCGATGATCAATCGCGATGGACTTCGATTCGTGGATGAGGCCGAGAATTTCTGGTCGTTCACCTACGCCAAGTTCGGCGGAATAATTCTCAACCAGCCCGACTCGATCGCTTATCAGATCTACGATCAGAAAACCCTGCATCTCCTGGAGAAGCGCTATTCGACAAGCGAGCCGATCGTCGCGGACACGCTCGACGCGCTGATCGACAAGTTGCCCGTCATCCGCGACGTGGCGAAGAAGACTTTGCGCGAATTCAACGCGGCCGCCGGTCACGGCAGCTTCAATCCTGGCGTGCTGGACGGCATGCATACGCAAGGGCTCGCGCTGCGGAAATCCAACTGGGCGCAGAAGCTGGATCAGGGGCCCTATGTCTGTTACCCCGTCACCGGCGGCATCACCTTCACGTTCGGCGGCTTGAAAATAAGCGAACACGCCCAGGTGCTGGACACCGGCTGGCGCCCGATCGAGCGCTTGTTCTGCTGCGGTGAAATGGTCGGGAATATCTTTCACTACAACTATCCCGGTGGAACCGGCCTTGTTTCCGGCGCGGTGTTCGGACGAATCGCCGGCGCATCGGCAGGTAAGGCTGCCGCGCGAATTTAGCACTCGACAGCGATATGGCGTCTCAGCCGCTATGAGAACCAGCACAGGTGCAATAGCGTGGCCGACGAGAATTTAACGACGAAATTCGCCTCGCTTCTTCACGTCTGGCGGCCGGAAGATCCGGCATTGATGGAAAGGTGCCGATGGCTCCTCGCCGACGGTCTCGCATGCGCCGTCGGCGGCGCGGGAGAAATCGGCCCGAGCATCATGTCGGAGATTGCCCGGGAAAGGAAAAGTCGCGGCCAGGCAACGGTGATAGGAGGAAATTTCAAGACCAGTGATGTTGCCGCGGCGAGAATCAACGGGATGTCGATGCATGTGCTCGACTTTGAACCGATGTGGAAACCCGCCAATCACGCATTGTCCACTACGCTCCCGGCGATCCTTGCCGTCGCGGAACAATTGGAAACCCGTGACAAGCAACCGCAAGGCAATCGAGTGCTGCAGGCGTTGGCGAAAGGTGTCGAGACACAAGGGCGTCTGCGCAACAGCTCGGGCCAGTTCGAGCCGGCAGGGCTGAAATTCCATCCCCCGGGCGTGGTCGGGCCGATCGGCGCGGCTGTCGCGGCCGCGCATATGATGGGCCTCGATCTGAAGCAGACCACATCGGCAATCGGCATAGCCGCCTCGCGGGCCGGCGGCATCATGGTAAATGTCGGTTCAATGACCAAGGCCCTGCATTGCGGGGACGCCACGGCGCACGGGCTGGAGGCCGCCCTGCTTGCCGGCAGAGGTTTCACCTCGGACCCTGACGCCCTGGACGGTCCGCGGGGATTCTGTCGCGCCTATTTTGGCGATGGCTATCGCGAGCACTTGCTGATCGAGCCGCTGAATGTGCCGCGGGCACTCGATCCCGGGCCGGCCTGGAAGTTGTTCCCGACCCAATATGGAACGCATTACGCGATTACTGCCGGTCTCGATTGCCACACCGCGATGAAAGGCTGCGGAAACATAGAGCAGGTGGAAGCGACCGTACCGGTGATGCCTTATGTGGACCGGCCGAAGCCGAAAACCGGTCTCGACGGGAAGTTCTCGTTCCAATACGGCATTGCAGCCGCGCTGCTTGACGGCGAGGTGACTGTTGCGACCTATTCGGATCGCCGCCGCTTTTCTCAGGACATGGAAGCGATGCTCGGCCGCATTCACCTCAAGCAGGACCCGTCCATTCCTGGCAGTGTCGACGCTATGTGGGTAGACCTAAGGGTGACGTTGGCGAATGGAACCGTGATCGCGAAGCGCTGCGATGCGCCGATCGGCAGCTGGGGGCGCCCGGTGGGCCGCAAGCGACTCGATGAGAAGATCCACAGTCTGCTCGACATCGCGGTCGGGTCGAAGCAGACCGAACGTTTCCTGGACATCATCTATGGTGGCAACGAGAACTTCTCGGTGCGAGAATTGTTGACGCAACTCGCCGTCTGAGTTCGCCGCTGCGGAAATATCCGAGCGTAACCAGGGCCCGGCCCGCAGAAAAGGGAAAACGAGCGTGGAATCCAAGCGTACGATTTCCCGTGAACTGGCCGATTTCGCCCATCGTCTGCGCTACGAAGCCATTCCGCGGGATGCGCTGGCGCGGGCGAAGCATCTTATGCTGGACGCACTTGGCATCGCCTTCGCTTCGAAAACCTACGATTTTGCGAATGTCATCTGGAACGGAATCCGCGCCGCGGCAGGATCCGGCAAGGCGAGCGTCATCGGTCGAGAGGACGGGTTGCCGCTGCGCGACGCCATCCTGATGAATGGCGCGCTGATGCACGGGCTCGATTACGACGACACGCATATGAAGGCGATCGTACACGGGACAGCCGGCTGTCTTCCCGTAGCGCTCGGGGTGGCGCAGGATGCGAACGCCACCGGAAAGGATGCGCTTGTCGCGTACATAGTCGGTATGGAAGCGGCGATTCGTATCGGTATGGCGGCCAAAGGCGGTTTCCATCATGCGGGGTTCCATCCAACCGGCGTGATCGCCCATTTTGCGGCAGCGCTCATCGCCGGTCGTCTCTACGGCCTAAGCCCTGCGCAAATCCAGGCGGCTCAGGGCATAGCGGCCAGCACAGCATCGGCGATCCAGGTATTCCTGGAGGAGGGAGCCTGGACCAAGCGACTGCATCCGGGCTGGGGTGGAGTGGGCGGCGTCACCGCGGTGCGATTGGCGCAGCATGGATTCTTCGCTCCAAGCCGGCCCTATGAGGGGCGCTACGGACTGTTCGAATCCCATTTGCAGGAACATGAGAAGAATGTGGACTATGGCGCAATCACACGCGGCCTCGGTGGGGTGTGGGAGGTCGAATCGATGGCGATAAAGCCCTATCCGGTGTGTCACTTTCTGCATGCTTGCGCGGAAGCAGCCGAGGATCTGCACGCTGGCAAAGAGTTCGACATAGACGACGTAGTGCGGATCCAATCCTTCATTCCCAGGGATACGATACCGATCGTCACCGAACCGGTCGCGACGAAGAAACGTCCGAGCACCGAATACGAAGCGAAATTCAGCACGCAATACGTTACCGCCGCCGCGCTGGTCCGCGGCCGCTTCGGGTTGGCGGAGTTGCGGCCGGAAGTGCTCAATGACGAACGCATTCTGGCTTTGGCGAACATCGTCGAACGCCCTGAGCAATCAGGACATTGTCAAGAAGTACATGGACACCGCCACCGTAGCCGTTTCCGCCGCCAAGGCACGGAAGGTCGCCGATCTTGTTCTGTCGCTGGAAGAAACCGAGCTGAGTATCCTTTGGTCGGAATTGACGTCATCCTGATCCGCGGGACAGAGATTCACTTGCCGCGACCACGCAGCGCCGGCGCGATCACCGCGGCGAGCACGAGCGCGGTGCCGATCATGAACGCGAGGCTGATCGGCCGGGTGAAGAACGGCATCGGGTCGCCGCGCGCGAGCAGCATGGCGCGCCGCAGGTGCTCTTCCAACAGCGGCCCGAGCACGTAGCCCAGGAGCAGCGGCGCCGGCTCGCACTCGCACTTGGCGAGCACGTAGCCGAGCACGCCGATTCCCGCGCACAGATATACGTCGACCGGGTTGTTGCTCACGCTGTAGTTGCCGAGCGCGCAGAACATCACGATCGAGGGAAACAGCCAGCGATAGGGCACGCGCAGGAGCCTCACCCATAGCCCGACCAACGGGAGGTTCAGCACCAACAGCATCAGGTTTCCGATCCACATGCTGGCGACGATCCCCCAGAAGAGCTCCGGCTTCTCGGCGATCACCTGCGGCCCGGGCGTCAAGCCCTGCATGATCATCGCCCCGGCCAGCAGCGCCATCACCGCGCTCCCCGGGATGCCGAGCGTGAGCATCGGGATGAACCCGGTCTGCGCCGCGGCGTTGTTCGCCGCCTCGGGCGCCGCCACGCCCTCGATCGCGCCCTTGCCGAAGCGCGAGGGATCGCGCGCGAGCTTCTTCTCGAGCATGTAGGCCGCGAACGACGATAACGCCGGCCCCGTCCCCGGCAGAATGCCGAAAAGCGCGCCCACCGCGGTGCCGCGCACCGCGGGCCAGGACGCGTCCTTCAGATCCGCGCGGCTCGGCATCAGGCGCGGTACCTTGTCGGTAAACACCTGGCGCGGCTCGTTCGACTCGAGGTTCATCACGATCTCGGCCACCGCAAAGAGACCCACCGCGATCACCGTGAAGCCGATGCCGTCCCAGAGCTCCGGCACGCCGAAGGTATAGCGCGCCTGACCTGAGTTCACGTCGGCACCGACGAGGCCAAGCAAGAGGCCGAGCGCGACCATCGCCAGGCCCTTCACCGCGTCGCCCTGCGCGAGCACCGCCGAGCCGACGAGGCCCATCAGCATGAGCGCGCAGTATTCCCAGGGCCCGAAGGCGAGCGCCCATTCGCCGAGTGGCGGGCCGACCAGCGCGATAAGGAGCGTGCCTACGCAACCCGCGAGGAACGAGGCGAGCGCCGCGACCGCCAGCGCCGGCCCCGCGCGCCCCTGGCGCGCCATCTGGTAGCCGTCGAGGCAGGTGATTGCGGAAGCTGTCTCGCCCGGGAGGTTGACCAGGATCGAGGTGGTCGAGCCGCCGTACTGCGCGCCGTAGTAGATCCCGGCGAGCATGATGAGCGAGGCGATCGGCGGCAGCGTGAACGTGAGCGGAAACAGCATTCCGATCGTGACCAGCGGGCTTATTCCGGGAAGCACTCCGACCAGCGTGCCGAGCGCTACGCCGGCAAGGCAGTACGTCAGGTTCTCCAGCGAGAACGCGACGCCGAAGCCCAGCGCCAGGTTGGCGAGAACGTCCATCTAGACGAAGTACAGGCCTGGAAAGAGCTGGAACGGCAGCTTCAGCACATAGACGAACACCCCCACGGTGAACGCCGTCATCACCGCCGTGAGCGCGAGTACCTCCTTGAAGAAGAACTCCCGCCCGCCCGCCGCCGCCGCGAAGAAGAGAGCCGCCAGCGCCGGCACGAGGCCAAGCCGCGGCAGGAGGAAACCGAAGACCAGCATCGAAGCGACGATGTACGCGAGCGGCTTCCAGCCCCACGTCACAGTTGCCTGCTGCCGCGACAGCGCCCCGCGCGCCATGAGGAACGCGCCGAACAGCACGAGGATCCCACCCAGCACTGTCGGGAAGTACCCCGATCCCATGCGTATCGACGTGCCGAACGGATAGTCGCGGGCGACGACCATCGCCCCCGCGCCGATGGCGAGGAACAGCAGGCCAGCGAGGAAGTCCTTGCTGTTGCGCAGTTCCGGCTTCATGTCATGCGCAGCCTACGCCGAATGACGAGCAATGCTAAGGCCCGGGGATATCCTCGTTCCGCTGAAGTGGCGCTGCAGCATTGACGCCCACGCCGCGCAGGAACGGCGCGAGCGGCAACGCCTGGGACACCAACGCCGAGCGCGCCGGCGCGGTGCGCGAAGTCCTGCGCGTGAAGGCGCGCCACGAAGGCTTCGTGCGCAACACCACGCGCAGCCTGGAACTCATGCTGCCGCCGGCCTGCGACGCCGTCACCGCGCGCTGCCCGGCGCAGGACTCGGTGCTGCCGCTATGGCTGGAGGACGACCACTTCGCGACGCCGTTCTGCTGCTACGGCAACGACGTCGACTGCTCGCGCTGCGGCGCCTGGGTGGTGTTCCACCTCGCTGCGCGTCTCGATCGCGGCGAGGCGCTGGTACCCGGCGTCTCCGCCGAGAAGCCTGCGCAGAGCGGCTGGTTCGCGGCGGCCTGACGGCTCGCCCGCGTCGCAGCTCAGAACCTGTAAAACGCCGCGGGCGTGTCGACCATGATCGTGCGGCGCATCGCGTGGTCGCTCACCCAGTCGCCGAAGGCATCGACGAGATCCGCATCGTTGGGATTGACGAGGTACTTGTTCGGATGCGGCCAGTCGGTTCCCCACAGGACGCGCTGCGGCGCAGCCTCGATCAGGGCGTGCGCCATCGGTTTCACATCGTCGTAAGGCGGCAGATCGGTCGTCGAGACGCGGTTGGCACCGGAGATCTTGATCCAGGTGTTCCCGCGCCGCACCAGTTCGATGAGCGCCTGGAAGCCGGCCGCCGCGACGCCGTCGCTCGCCGGTTGATAGGCGAAATGCGCGATCGACATCGGCACCTTCAGCGCCGTGAACACCGGCATCAGCTCGATGATGTCCTTGCCGGGAAACAGGAACTCGAGGTGCCAGCCGAATGCGCTGATGCGGCTGGCGAGATCGGGGACGTCGCGGATCGCGACGGGCATGCCGCCTTTGTTGTCGGTGTTCAGCCGCACGCCGCGCACGCCGGATGCATCGAGCGCCGCGAGTTCCCTGTCGGTGACACCCATGCCGAGCGCCACGACGCACCGCGCCCGGTTCGCGCTTTGCGCGTTGAGCGCCGCCATGGCATTCAGAATGGCTGAATTGTCGACGCCGTAGACGGAGGGCTGCGTAAACACCACGCGCCCGATGCCAAGCGTGGCGTGCAGGTGCTTCAGGTCCGCGAGTGTCGAGTGCGGCGGGTTGTAGCCGCGGCCCGGAGAGAGCGGATAACCCGGCTCGAACACATGGACGTGCGTGTCGATCGAGCCCTCGGGCAGCACCAAGCGGGGCCGGCGCGGATTTCGATCGGGCGGCAGGCAGTGTCTGATCTCGCTCATGCCGGGATCTTACGATACCATCGAGTCCGCGCTCTCCGGAGGAGGAGAAGATGGACAGAAGACGCTTCGTGGTCGGCTCGGCGGCTGCCGCCGCCGCATTCGCCGCCAAGCCATCGTTCGGGCAGGACGCCTACCCGTCGCGCCCGATCACCTTCGTCAACCCGTTCCCGCCGGGCGGCGCGGCCGACGTGGTTGGACGGCCGCTCGCGGCCGTGATGGAACCCCTGCTCAAGCAGCCGGTGGTCATGGAAACCAAGGCCGGCGCCGCCGGTGCGGTCGGCGCGCAGTTCGTCGCCAACGCGAGGCCCGACGGCTACACGCTGCTCGTGCACATCGTTTCGATCTCGGGCTTCGCGGAGGTCGACAAGCTGTTCGAGCGCCAGCCCAAGTTTACGCGCGCGGACTTCATCCCGATCGCGCGCCTGACCGCGGGGCCGATGGTGCTGCTGGTGAACGACAAGCAGCCGTACAAGACCTTGAAGGAACTGGTGGACGATGCGAAGCAACGGCCGAACGGCATCATCTTCAGTTCCTCCGGCCTGTACGGCGCCCTGCACCTGCCGACCGCGCTGTTCATGCAGGCGGCGGGAATCCA
>JACPYS010000056.1 GCA_016195915.1 Betaproteobacteria bacterium
CAGGCGAGCGCAGTGGATGTCGCGCTGCCGGGCGTGCTGCCGGTGTTGAACAGGCGCGCCGTCGAGTACGCCATCCGTTTCGCACTCGCGGTGGGCGCGACCATCAACCGCCGGTCCGTGTTCGCGCGCAAGAACTACTTCTATCCGGACCTTCCGAAAGGCTACCAGATCAGCCAGTTCGAAATCCCGATTGTCGGCAAGGGTTCGCTCAAGGTGGTTGTTCCCGATGGCGAAAAGACGGTGCGCCTGGTTCGTGCGCACCTCGAGGAGGACGCTGGAAAGTCGCTGCACGAGGATTTCCACGGCATGAGCGGTATCGATCTCAACCGCGCCGGGACGCCGTTGCTGGAGATCGTCACCGAACCCGATTTGCGCGGGGCCGGGGAAGCCGTGGCCTACGCCCGGGCGCTGCATGCGCTGGTGCGCTGGATCGGCATTTGCGACGGCAACATGCAGGAAGGTTCGTTCCGTTGCGACGCGAACGTTTCCGTAAGGCGCCCGGGCGATCCGCTCGGAACCCGGGCTGAAATCAAGAACCTCAACTCGTTCCGGTTCATGGAGCGCGCGATCGAGTTCGAGGCAAGGCGGCAGATCGAGATCCTCGAAGACGGCGGAAAGATCGTGCAGGAGACGCGCCTGTACGATCCGGAGCGCGACCAGACGCGTCCGATGCGCTCGAAGGAGGACGCGCACGACTATCGCTATTTTCCGGATCCGGACCTGCTGCCGCTGGCGCTCTCGCCAGAGTGGATCGAAGCGGTTCGCGTCGGGCTGCCGGAGTTGCCGGGCCAGAGAAAAGACCGGTTCATGAAGTCGTTCGGGTTGTCCGAATACGACGCGTCGGTACTGACCTCGGATAAGGAGATCGGCGAGTATTTCGAGGGCGTGATGCGCGCATCGCTGAGGGATGGGGAGTCGTCGACCGAAGCGCATTGCAAACTTTGCGCGAACTGGGTGATCAACGAAGTCGCGGCGAACCGCAATCAGGATAACGTACCGGCTTGCGAGTTTGGCGTCAGCGACGCAACGCTCGGCCGTCTGTTGCGTCGGGTTCGCGACGGCGTGATCAATGCCAAGACGGCGAAGAGCCTGTTTGCTGAATTCTGGGATCAGGCGCGAAGCTCGAACGACCTGCGGCAGAGCGGAAATCCCGGGCGTGTCGACGAGCTGATCGAGTCCCGCGGACTCAGACAAACGAATGACTCAAGCCTCATCGAAGCCCTGGTCGACGAGGTGCTCGCCGCCAACGCGAGGCAGGTCGAGGATTACCGGGCCGGCAAGGAGAAGGCCTTCAACTCGCTGGTCGGCCAGGTGATGAAGGCGACCAGCGGCAAGGCCAATCCGCAGCAGGTGAACGACATCCTGCGGCGCAAACTCTCCAGCTGAGTCCTATTTCTTCGCCGGCTTCGTCGCCGCCGGCGCGGGAGCCGCTTCCGCAGCCGGCTGGCCCCTGGTCAACGCGATCAGGCGTTTCTTGTCCTCATCGTACTTCGCATTGATCGAATCGACCTCTTTCTTCTTCGCCGTCAGCAGTTCCTGTTGCGCCTTGAGGTCGATTTCGTTGTTCTTGATGTCCTCGGCCAGCTTGGCGGGCGGCTTGTTCTTGCCCTGGTAGAACTCCATCTCCTTCTGCAGATCCTTGCCTCGCTGGCCGATCTTTGCCACGCGCGCCTCGATCTCCTTCACCGCGGCTTCGTTGTCCTTGAGCGCGCGCTGGCGCGCCATGTCGATGTCCTTCTCGCTGGAGTACGTCTCGAGCAGGGCGCGGTTGCGGCGGGCCTCGTCCTTCGCCACCGCGGCCGCTTCGGCCTTCTTCTTGTCGTCAGCTTCCTTCGCGAGCCGTTGCTCCTGCGTCAGCGACGCATCGGTGCGCCTGACCACATTGCCCGACTTGTCGAGGTACTCGGCTGCCTGCCCGACGCACTGCGGCGGCAGCGTCTGGCCGAAATACTTCTTGCCGTCCTTGCCCACGCAGCGCACGGTCTGCGCCTGAAGGGCGAACGGCAGCGCGGCGATGAGCAGCCCGAGCGTCGCAATTGCGGTTTTCGCGATTGTCAAGCGAAGCATCTTCGACTCCGTAAAGGTGGCGCACAGAGTTGCGCATTCTCCGCCATTCCCGGTCGTCGCTCAAGGAGCGGGATCGTGTCGGCCAGCGTCCGGAGTGCCGCGCGGGTTGACCCTGCTCATGCGCTAGAATCGCGGCCACCCCTGCGCGAGCCGATCCACGACCATGAACTTCGCCGACAAGACCCTGATCGCCGAGATCACCGCAAAGATGTTGCTCGAGGTCAAGGCGGTGCTGTTCTCGGAGGAAAAGCCGTTCGTTTTCACCTCCGGCTGGGCGAGCCCGGTATACATCGACTGCCGCAAACTCATCTTCTATCCCCGCATCCGCACGCAGCTCGTGGATTTCGCTGCCGCTACGCTGGCGCGCGACGCCGGGTTCGAGCAATTCGACGTCATTGCGGGGGGTGAGACGGCGGGCATTCCCTACGCCGCGTGGATTGCCGACCGGCTCGGGCTGCCGATGCAATATATCCGCAAGAAACCCAAGGGTTTCGGGCGCAATGCGCAGATCGAGGGCGACATCAAAGAGGGGGCGCGCACCCTGCTGGTGGAGGACCTTACCACCGATGGCCGATCCAAGATCAATTTCTGCAAGGCGCTGCGCGATGCCGGCGCAGTGGTGGACCATGTGTTCGTCAACTTCTACTACGACATTTTTCCCGAATCGAAGAAGACGATGAGCGATCTCAACGTGCGCCTGCATTACCTCGCCACCTGGTGGGACGTGCTGCGCGTGGTGAAACAGGGCAACTACCTGGCCCCGCAGCAGATCGCCGCGGTCGAGAAGTTCCTGCATGGGCCCGCGGAGTGGTCGGCCGCCCACGGCGGCGTTTCGAGCTTTCCTTCCGCGTGAGGGTAGTGACCCTCAACCTCAACGGCATTCGCTCGGCGGCGAGGAAGGGGTTTTACCCCTGGTTCTACGCGCAGCGCGCCGATCTGGTGTGCCTGCAGGAGGTGAAGGCGCACGAATCCGACCTCGAGCCGATCATGCTTGCGCCGAAGGGCTACGCGGGGTTTTTCTCGCTGGCGGAAAAAAAGGGCTATAGCGGGGTCGGGCTCTACAGCCGCCGGAAACCTGACGAGGTGATCCGGGGTTTCGGGGTGCGCGAGTTCGACGCGGAAGGCCGCTACCTGGAGGCGAGGTTCGGGGCACTCTCGGTCGTCAACGTGTATCTCCCGTCGGGCTCGAGCGGACCGCATCGCCAGGCATCGAAGTACCGCTTTCTCGCTGCGTTCCTGCCGCAGCTGCGCAAGCTAACAGCACGCGGACGCGAAGTGATCCTCTGCGGAGACTGGAACATCGCGCACAAGGAGATCGATCTGAAGAACTGGCGTTCGAACCAGAAGAATTCCGGGTTCCTGCCGGAGGAGCGCGCGTGGCTGACGCGAGTCTTCGACGAGTTGGGATTCGTAGACGTGTTCCGCCGCATCAACCAGAAACCAGAGCAGTACACCTGGTGGTCCAACCGCGGCCAGGCCTGGGCGAAGAACGTCGGCTGGCGCATCGATTACCAGATTGCCACCCCGGGCATTGCGCAGACCGCGCAGCGCGAGTCGATCTACAAGCGAAAGCGCTTCAGCGATCACGCGCCGCTCGCGATCGACTACGAATGGACGTTACGCTGAGCGGCTGGGCGGGAGTATTCAAGAGCAGGAAGATCCTGCTGCTGTTGCTGCTTGGGTTCTCCTCCGGCCTGCCGCTCGCGCTCACTGCCGGGACGCTGCAAGCTTGGCTCGCATCCGAGCGCGTGGATATCGTCGCGATCGGCTGGTTTGCGCTGGTGGGCCAGCCCTATACCTACAAGTTTCTCTGGGCGCCGGTCGTGGATCGGTACGTACCGCCCTTCCTTGGCCGGCGGCGCGGCTGGCTCATGATTACGCAAGTGGCGCTCGCGTGCGCGGTCGCCTTCATGGGCACGCTCTCGCCGGCCGATTCCGTGTGGCTGCTCGGGGCGGCAGCGCTCGCGGTCGCATTCCTCTCGGCCTCGCAGGACATCGTGTTCGACGCGCTGCGCACCGATTGGCTCGAGCACGAGGAGCGCGGCGCGGGGGCTGCCGTGTCGGTGCTGGGTTACCGTCTGGCGATGCTCGTTTCGGGTGCGGGCGCATTGATTCTCGCCGACCAGTGGCTTGGCTGGCACGCGACGTACTGGTTGATGGCGGCGCTGATGGGCGTCGGCATGTGCGCCACGTGGTTCGCTCTCGAACCCGAGCCGAAAGGCAAGGCGCCGAAGTCACTCAATGAGGCAGTGGCAAAACCGTTCGCGGAATTCTTCTCCCGGGAAGGTGCCGTGGTGATGCTTCTCATCGTTGTGCTCTACAAGCTGGGTGACGCGTTCGCGGGTAATCTGACCACCACGTTTCTGCTGCGCGGCCCCGGGTTTTCGCTCACCGAGATCGGCGTTATCAACAAAGGCTTCGGCCTCGCGGCGACCATCGTCGGCGCACTCGCCGGCGGAGCACTGATGGCGAAAATGCAATTGTTCCGCGCATTGCTCGTTTTCGGCGCGTTGCAGGCGGTGACCAATCTGGGCTTCATGCTGCTCGCGGCGAGCGGCAAGAGCTATGTGCTGATGGTCACCGTGATCGGACTGGAGAACCTCTGCGGCGGCATGGGCACCACGGCGTATGTCGCGCTGCTCATGGCGCTGTGCGACCGGCGGTTTTCGGCTACGCAGTACGCGCTGCTCTCCGCGCTGTCTGCCGTCGGGCGCGTGTATGTCGGGCCGGCGGCGGGATATTTGGTCGAGGCGCTGGGGTGGGAGCCCTTTTTCTTTTTCACCTTTCTCATTGCGCTGCCCGGGCTCGCGCTGCTGGTTTGGCAGAAGCGCAGAATTGATGCGCTCGATCACAGCTAGGGCGGACGGCGGGCGGTGACGTAGAGCAACGCTTGGAGTCCTTCCGCATATTTCGGCTCATGTGATCCTGGCGCAGCTACATGCTGACCCGATAGATCGCGAGGCTCCCGAGCAGGTTCCGCAGCCACGTCACCGGCTTGCCGTCGCGCAGTACGAGGCGCTCGAGCACGCGAATCCCGAGCTTGGCGCAAAGATCCTCGAAGTCGATCAGCGTGCAGTGGTGTACGTTGGGGGTGTCGTACCACTGGTAGGGCAATTCTTCGGATACCGGCATGTGGCCTTCGAGCGTAATCTGCAACCGCGCCCGCCAGAATCCGAAATTCGGAAACGACACGATCGCCTCGCGCCCGACCCGCAGCATTTCGCGCATCAACGGTTCCTGACGGTGAATGGTTTGAATCGTCTCGGAGAGAATTACGTAGTCGAACGAGTCGTCCCGGAATGCGGACAAGCCGTCCTCGAGGTCCATCTGGAGCACGTTGACATCATTGCTGATGCACTCGATCACCTGGGCGTCGTCGATTTCCACCCCGTACCCGGGTGCCTGCCGCGTTTGCCAGAGATGCTTGAGCAGCGTTCCGTCGCCGCAGCCGAGATCCAGCACGCGCGCGCCCGGAACCACCCAGCGCGCGATCATTTCGGTCTCGGTCATAGCTCGATGTTCCCGAAATAGGCGCGCAACGCGGCAAAATAGCGCGGATCGTCGAGCAGGAACGCGTCGTGGCCGTGCGGCGCATCGTTCTCGACATAGGAGAGCACGCGCCGGTTGTCGAGCAGCGCTCTCACGATCTCACGCGAGCGCGAGGGCGCAAAACGCCAGTCGGAGGCGAACGAAATGATGAGGAAATTCGCCTTCGCGCGCGCCATCGCGGCTGCGATGTCGCCGCCAAACTCGGCCGCGGGATCGTAGTAGTCGAGCGCCTTGGTGATGCGCAGATAGGTGTTGGCGTCGAAGTAATCGGCGAACTTGTCTCCCTGGTGGCGCAGGTAGGACTCGATTTCGAAATCCACGTCGAAGTCGTAGCCGGGCGCGATCTTGCCGCGCAATACGCGGCCGAATTTCTCCATCATCGCGTCGTCGGAAAGGTAGGTGATGTGGCCGATCATGCGCGCGATGCGCAGACCCCGGCGCGGCACCACGCCCTGTTCGTAGTAATGCCCGCCGTGGAAATCCGGGTCGGTCATGATCGCCTGGCGCGCCACCTCGTTGAAGGCGATGTTCTGCGCGGTTAGCCGCGGGGTTGCGGCGATCACGATGGCGTGGCGCACACGCTCGGGAAACGAAAGCGTCCATTGCAGCGCCTGCATCGCGCCGAGGCTGCCTCCTATCGCGGCGGCGAAGCGCTCGATGCCGAGGTAGTCCGCCAGTCGCGCCTGCGCGGCCACCCAGTCTTCCACCGTGACGAGCGGAAAGTCAGCGCCCCAGGGCTTGCCGGTTGCCGGGTTGGTCGAGGTCGGTCCGGTCGAACCGAAGCAGCTGCCGATGTAATTGTTACCGACGACGAAGAATCTGTTGGTGTCGAGCGGCTTGCCCGGTCCGACCATGTTGTCCCACCAGCCGATATTGTTCGGGTCGTCGGCATAGGTACCTGCCACGTGGTGCGAAGCGTTCAGCGCGTGGCACACCAGGACCGCGTTGGAGCGCGCCGCGTTCAGTTCGCCGTAGGTCTCGTAGGCGATCTCGAACGCGGGCAGCGTCGCGCCGCCTTTCAGCGCGAGCGGCTGGTCGAACAGCGCCTTCTGCGGAACGACGATCAAGCTCCCTCCGGAAACAAAAAGCCCGTCCAGCTTGCGCGAGAACGGGCCTTCGAGAGCCGTCTCTTTAGCGGTATTTGTAATGCGCCCGCAAGCTGAACATCAAATCGGCGCGAACAGCAACGTTACCGGGAATCACGCGGAGGGTCAACCGCTTCAGCCGGTAATGCCGATGGGCCACGGCACGAACTCGTAATCGCCCAGCCCGAGCAGTTCGGATTTCGATTTCTCTCCCGAGGCGCAGCGCAGGATCAGTTCGAACACGCGCTCGCCCATCTGCTGCACGCTGGCGGTGCCGTCGAGGATCTCGCCGCAGTTGATGTCCATGTCCTCCTCGAGCCTGGTGAACATCGGCGTGTTGGTGGCCAGCTTGAGCGAGGGCACGGGCTTGCAGCCGTAGCCCGAGCCGCGTCCGGTGGTGAAGCAGATAAGGTTCGCGCCGCCCGCCACCTGCCCGGTCGCGGACACCGGATCGAACCCCGGCGTGTCCATGAACACGAAGCCCTTCTTCGTCACGGCTTCGGCGTACTTGTAGACTTCCACCAGCGGTGTCGTTCCGCCCTTCATCGCCGAGCCGAGCGACTTCTCGAAGATGTTGGCCAGGCCGCCGTCCTGATTGCCCGGACTGACCACGCCGTTGATCTGCACGTCGCGGCCCAGCGAATACTGTTTCCACCAGCGGATGCGCTCGACGAGTTTCTCGCCCACCTCGCGCGACACCGCGCGGCGCGTAAGCGTATGCTCCACGCCATAGATCTCCGGCGTCTCTGACAGGATCGCCGTGCCGCCATGGCGCACCAGGATGTCCATCGCCGCGCCGAGCGCAGGGTTCGCGGTGATGGAGGAAAAACCGTCCGAGCCGCCGCACTGCAGCCCGATGCTCAGATGGCTCGCCGGCACGCGGGTGCGCGTCACCGCGTTCGCGCCCGGGAGCATTTCCTTTACCGCCGCGATTCCCGCTTCGATCGTCTTGCGCGTGCCCCCGGTGTCCTGCATGACGAAGGTGCGCAGGCGAAGATCGGCCGACAGTCCCTGCGCTTCCATCAGGCGGTTGAGCTGATTGCGCTCGCAGCCCAGGCCGATGACCAGCGCGCCGGCCAGATTGGCGTGCCGGATGTAGCCGCCGAGCGTGCGCCGCAGCAGCTCGATCGGCTCGCCGCTCATTTCCATGCCGCAGCCGGTGCCGTGCGCGAACGCGACCACGCCGTCGACGTTCGGATAGGACGCGAGCCGCTCTTCGGTGAACCAGTCCGCGATCTTGTGGACCACCGTGGCGGAGCAGTTCACCGTCGCGACGATGCCGATGTAGTTGCGAGTCGCGACGCGGCCATCCGTGCGGAGGATGCCCATGAAATTCGCGCGCTCGGCGTCGGCGAGCACCTCAACCGGCCGGTAGTCCTCGCAAAACGCGTAGTCGCGCTCGAATTCGCGGAACTCCATGTTGTGCCGGTGCAGCAGCGTTCCGGGCCGGATGTCGGCGGCGGCAAACCCGATCACGGTGTTGTATTTGAGGATCGGCGCGCCCTTTTCGATCGCGCGCGCTGCCACCTTGTGGCCGGCGGGAATGCGGTTGAGGCAGGCAACCCCGTCCTCGGGCAGCATCGCTCCCTGGGCGATGTCAACCCGCGCCACCAGCACGTTGTCCGCGGCATGCAGGCGCAGCGCGGGGGAAGCTGGAACCACTGCAGCAAGATCGTTCACGGTTTGTTCTCCTGTATCGTCGGGGCCACCGTTCAGGCATTGATTTTCGCGAGCATCTCGCGAGTCTTCGCGCCGTCGGTCGAGCGCAGCACGCGCGCGGCGAGCGGTTTCATTTCGGCGATACTCGAGCGAAGAATGCGTTCCTTGACCGCGAGCAGCTGCGCCGGATCCATCGAGAAACTGCGCAATCCGAAGCCCAGAAGCAGCCGCGTGAGCGCGAGGTCGCCGGCCATTTCGCCGCACACCGCGACCGCGATCCCGGCACGGTTTGCGCTCTGGATCGTATGCGCCACCAGGTGCAGCACCGCCGGATGCAGCGGGTCGTAGAGGTGCGCGACGGCGTCGTCGGTCCGGTCGATGGCGAGTGTGTACTGGATCAGGTCGTTGGTGCCGAGCGACAGGAAGTTCAGACGGCGCGTGAACATCGGCAATGCGAGCGCCGCTGCGGGTACTTCGATCATGCCACCGACTTCGATGCCCCGATCGTAGGCTACATGCGCATCGGCGAGCGAGGCCTTGGCCTGGCGCAGCAGCGCGAGCGCCTGTTCTATTTCGTGCGCGTGCGCCAGCATCGGGATCAGAAGCCGGACGCGCCCGAACTGCGATGCGCGCAGGATCGCGCGCAATTGCGTGAGGAAGATCTGCGGTTCGGCGAGGCAGTAGCGGATTGCGCGCAGTCCAAGCGCCGGATTGGGCATCGGTTCGATCGCGCGTCCATCCAGCGACTTGTCCGCACCGATGTCGAGCGTGCGGATGGTGACCGGCAGGCCGCGCATGGCCGCAACCACCGTGCGGTAGGCCTCGAACTGTTCGTCCTCCGAGGGCAGGTTACGGCGGTTCATGAACAGGAACTCGGTGCGGAACAGTCCGATGCCCTGCGCGCCCGCCTCGCGCACGCCCTCGACGTCCTGCGGCAGTTCGATATTCGCAAGCAGCTCGATCTGCGCCCCGTCGAGCGTGATGGCGGGGGTCGAGCGCAGGCGCCTGAGTTTCTGCCGCTCCAGTTCGAGCTGAGACTGGCGCAGCTGGTACTCGCCGAGCACCGCCGGGTCGGGCGCGACGATCAGCACGCCCTGCAGGCCGTCCACGATCAGCAGGTCGTTCTCGCGGATCATGTGGCGGGCGAGGTGCAGCCCTACGATGGCCGGGATCCCCAGGCTGCGCGCGAGGATGGCGGTGTGGGACGTGACTCCGCCCACGTCGGTGACGAAGCCGCCGAACTGGTGCTGCTTGAACAGGATCATGTCCGCGGGCGACAGGTCGTGCGCGACCACGATCAGCTTCTGCTCGTCCCGGGATTGCGGGATCGGCCCGGGGTGGCCGAGCAGCGCCTTGAGGACCCTCTCGACCACCTGTTGGACATCGGCCTTCCTTTCGCGCAGGTACGGGTCCTCGATCGAGTCGAACTGCGCGACCAGGCCCTCCATCTGCCGCACCAGCGCCCACTCGGCGTTGCAGCGCTCGGCGCGGATCAACTCGCGCGGCACCTCCGACAGGGTGGAGTCGTCGAGGATCATGCGGTGCAGGTCGACGAACGCGCCGAACTCGGCCGGAGCGTCGGCCGGGATGTTGCCGGTGACCTCGCGCAACTCGCCGCGCACGCGTTCCAGCGCCGCGTCGAAACGCCCGACCTCGGCGTCGATCGAGGTCTGCGCAATCTCGTATTGCGCGACTTCGAGGCGCGCGCTCGAAACCAGGTGCGCGTAGCCGATGGTGATGCCGGCCGAAACCGGCGCGCCATGCAGGACGAAGTTCATTACTCTCCTTCGTCGAACTTGTTCGCGATCAACGCGCTCAGCGCGGCGAGCGCCGCGTCCGCATCGCTTCCTTCCGCCTCCATGCTGATGTTGCTGCCCATGCCGGCGGCGAGCATCATCACTCCCATGATGCTCTTCGCGTTCACACGCCGGTTATTGCGCGTCAGCCAGATTTCGGCGGCATAGCGCCCGGCGAGCTGCGTGAGTTTGGCCGATGCGCGCGCATGCAGGCCGAGCCTGTTGACGATTGTCACTTCAGCCCGGGCCACGGCAGCAATCCGTGTTCATGTGCACCACGCCTTCGCGGCCGCCGCTCATCGCCTTGTCCACCACGACCGCAAGCGGCGATTCGCGATACGTGAGCGCGCGCACCAGCATCGGCAGGCTGGCGCCGGAAATGCCCTCCACCTTCCCGGCGGCGAGCAGCCGCGCGGTGATGTTCCCGGGAGTCGCCCCGAACATGTCCGCCATGATCAGCACGCCCTGGCCCGCATCGAGCCGCGCGATCAGCTCGCGGGCGCGCATGAGTACCGCATCCGGATCGTCCTGCGCGGTGACCTTGAGTTGGGCCACGCCCACGAGCGGTTTGCCGTGCATGTGGCTGGCCGCCTCGATCAGCGCCTCTCCGAGGGCGCCGTGCGAAAGAATCAGGATGCCGACCATGCCCGGCCCGATTCAGGCGCGTTTGCCGCGCGGCACGCCGCACTCGGCCTCGAGCGCATCGAGAAACATTCCGGCGACGTTGAACCCCGTCTGGTCCTGGATTTCCCGGAAGCACGTCGGGCTGGTCACATTGATCTCGGTGAGCCAGTCGCCGATCACGTCGAGGCCGACGAGCAACAGGCCGCGCACGGCGAGCTGCGCCCCCAGCGCGTCGGCGATATCGCGTTCGCGCCTGGCGAGAGGCCGCGCCTCGCCGCGCCCGCCCGCGGCCAGGTTGCCGCGCGATTCGCCCGCTTTCGGGATGCGCGCGAGGCAGTGCGGAACCGGCCTTCCGCCGATCAGCAGCACGCGCTTGTCGCCTTCGCTGATCTCCGGAATGTAGCGCTGCGCCATCACGCTGCGAGTGCGGTGCGCCGCCATGATCTCGACGATCACGTTGCGGTTCGGGTCGTCGGCGCGCACGCGGAAGATGTTCTCCCCGCCCATCACGTCGAGGCGCTTGACCACCACGTCGCGCTGGGCGTCGATGAAAGCGTGCAGCTTTTGCGGGTCGCGCGTCACCAGCGTAGGCGCCACGAAGGCCGGGAATTCGGCGATGGCGAGCTTCTCGTTATGGTCGCGCACCGCCGCGGGCCGGTTGAACACTCGCGCGCCCTCGCGCTCGGCCTGTTCGAGCAGCCATGTGCTGGTGACGTACTCGAGGTCGAACGGGGGGTCCTTGCGCATCAGCACGGCATCGAAATCGGCCAGGCGGCGGTCCCGCGTCTCCTGCGCCCGGTACCAGTCGTCGTCGCTGCCCTCGAGCGACAGGCGCGTGAACTCCGCACTCACCCCGTCACCGCTGGTTGCACCGCTGCGCCAGGCGATCTCGTCCTGCTGGCAAACCCAGACCGCATGGCCGCGCGCCTGCGCTTCGCGCATCATGCAGACGGTGGTGTCCTTGTACGCCTTGAGCGATTCGAGCGGATCGATGACGAAGGCGAAGTGCATGCGAAAAGGGGCGCGACCCGCCGCCCCGATCCCTACTTGCTCTGGCCGACCATGAACTCGATGGAGGCCTTGACCTCGACATCGGACAGGGCGCCGTTTCCGCCCCTGGGCGGCATTGCGCCTTTTCCGCCGAGTGCCGATTTCAACATCGCGGCCATGCCGGATTTCACGCGGGTTGTCCAAGCGGCCTTGTCGCCGAGTTTGGGCGCGCCCGCGACCCCGGACGCGTGGCAGGCGGCGCAGGCGGCGTCATAGACCTTTTTGCCGTCCACCACGCCTGCGGCTGAGGCAGTGGCCGGCGCGGCCTCGGTCACTTCGACTCGCCCAACGGGCTGGATGCGCGCGTTCACTGCGGCCGGCGAGAGCGACGCCGGGTCGGCCGAAGTGCCACCCATGATAATTTGCAGGATCAGCACGATGCCGAAAATGGGCACGAGGAACGCGAGCAGGACGACCACGATAAATTGCTTCGGGGTCTCGATGAACGAGGAGTGCTCGGCGGCCTCGCTCGCGGGCGCGGGCATCTGGCTCATTGCGCGTGTCCTTTGCGGTCGGGAAGTTGCTGCAAAAGACTGATTTTAGCTTGAAAACGGCGCAGCTGGCGCGCGTCCCGCGTGGACGCTGAGAGCGAAACGGGCTATTCTTCGCGCCTCCCGGACTGCTCGGGAGAACTGTTCCTGGCGCCCGTAGCTCAGCTGGATAGAGTACTGCCCTCCGAAGGCAGGGGTCGGACGTTCGAATCGTCTCGGGCGCGCCAATTTCCTCATGATTGACCTGAATCAAACTGCGATTTCGGGCACGCCCCGAAACTTTCGCCTACCCTTGAAAGGAAAACTCATGATCATTCCCCGGACGATTGCCGCGCTCGCGGCGCTGTTGCTCACGGCCCCGTGTGCGCAGGCGCAGAACTTCCCGACCAAAGCGATCACAATGCTGGTGCCCTATGCGGCTGGCGGTCCGACCGATACGGTGGCGCGGGTCACTGGGCAGGCAATGGGAAAGCCCCTCGGCCAGACCATCGTGGTCGAGAACCGGCCGAGCGCCGGCGGCATCCTCGCGCCCGAATCGGTGAAGAACGCCAAGCCTGACGGCTACACGATCCTGATCCATCACATTGGCATGGCCACCACGCCCGCGCTCTACCGGCAGCTGCGCTTCAATCCGCTGACCGATTTCGAGTACATCGGCCTGATCAACGACGTGCCGATGACGCTCATCGCGCGGCAGAACTTCCCGGCCAAGGATTTCAAGGAATTCCTCGCCCATGTGAAAGCCAACAAGGACAAGGTCACCTATGCCAACGCCGGCATCGGCGCGGCCTCGCATCTGTGCGGCATGCTTTTCATGAGCGCGATCCAGACGGACCTGCTGACCATACCGTACAAGGGCACGGCGCCGGCGATGAACGACCTGCTCGGCGGCACGGTCGATTTCATGTGCGACCAGACCACCAACACCACCAACCAGATCAAGAGCGGCAAGGTGAAAGTTTACGCGGTCACCTCGAAGAAGCGCGTGCCGTCGCTGCCGGATATCCCGACGCTCGACGAGTTGGGGCTGAAGGGGTTCGAGGTCGGCATCTGGCACGGGCTGTACGCGCCCAAAGGCACCCCCAAACCGGTGATCGACAAGCTGTCCGCCGCGTTGCAGGAGGCGGTCAAGGACGACACGGTGAAGAAGCGCTTCGCCGACCTTGGCGCCGAGCCCTATCCGGCGGACAAGGCCACGCCTGCGGCGCTCGCTGCGCACGTCAAGGCGGAGATCGACAAGTGGGGCCCGATCATCAAGAAGGCCGGCGTATACGCCGACTGAAGTATCGTCGTTCCCGCGAAAGCGGGAACCTGGAAGGAAAAGGGCCGCCCTCGGGCGGCCCTTTCTTCGCGCGACGGAAATCAGGCCACGCCGTGCTTCCTGAACCAGGCCAGCATGCGCTTCCAGCCGTCTTCGGCGGCTTCCTTGCGGTAGCTCGGCCGGTAATCCGCGTGGAAGGCGTGCGGCATGTCCGCGTAGACGTGGATCGGGTTCTGCTTGTCCTTCTCGAATGCGCGCAGCGCCGCGCGCATCCGGTCCACCATCACGATCGGGATTCCCTGGTCGGCGCCGCCGTACAGGCCGAGCACGGGCGCGTTCAACTGGTCGGCGATATCGAGCGGCGTGAGCGGCTGAGCGGGCGGGGCCGGGTTCAGGCCGCCGTACCAGGACACCCCCGCCTTGATCTTCTTCGAGTGCGCGGTGTACATCCACACGGTGCGGCCACCGCGGCACATGCCGGTGATGCCCAGCTTCTTCGCGTTTGCCTTGCCCTGCTTCTCGACGAAGGCGACCAGCGAATCGAGGTCGGCGAGCATCTGGGTGTCGGCCAGGCTGTTGGCCTTTGCGAGCACTTCCTTGAATTCCGAAATCTTTGTCAGGTCGCCCATGCGGAAGAACGGGTCGAAGGTGATGCCGAAGTAACCGGCCTTCGCCAGGCGCCGGCAGATGTCCTTCTGGTACTCGTGCATGCCGAAGATTTCGGGGACGACGATCACCACCGGAAACCTGCCGGTCTTTTTCGGCGCGGCGGTGTAGCCTGGCATCTCGCCGCCGGCCACCGGGATTTTCACATCCGCGACGCTCAGGCCGTCGGCAGGCGTCTTGATCGCGGTTTGCGCCATCACCGGTCCCGCGCCGAGCGCATAACCGGTTGCGGCGGCGGCGGAGGCGAGAAAGCCCCGACGCGAGAATTTCACTTCGGGCAACAGGCTTTCCATGTGCGGGTCAGCAAACTTGGCGCGGTCGTTCATTCGGTCTCCTCCGTGCGGGTTGGGACAGTGGCATTTGGCGTACACCGTTTGGCATACACTTGAGCGGCCGGATTATTCCATACCGAGGACGAAATGAGTGCGAACCCGATCAGCCGCTTTCCGATTCCGAATCTCGAGGACATGCCTGAAGACATCCGCACGATGCTTCTGGCGGTGCAGCAAAAAGCGGGCTTCATTCCGAACGTGTTCCTCGTGCTCGCGCACCGCCCGGCAGAGTTTCGTGCCTTCTTCGCGTATCACGATGCGCTGATGGAAAAGGAAGGCAATCTTACTAAGGCGGAGCGCGAGATGATCGTGGTTGCGACGAGCGGCGCGAACGGCTGCCAGTACTGCATCGTGGCGCACGGAGCGATCCTGCGCATCCGCGCGAAGAATCCCCTGATCGCCGACCAGGTGGCAGTGAATTACCGCAAGGCCGACATCACGCCGCGCCAGAGCGCCATGCTCGAATTCGCGCTGAAGGTGGCGCTCGATTCCGCGCGCATCGCAGAGGACGACTTCGCCCCCCTGCGCGCGCAGGGCTTCTCCGACGAGGACATCTGGGACATCGCCGCGATCGCCGCGTTTTTCGCGCTCTCCAATCGCATGGCGAATTTCACTTCGATGCGACCGAACGACGAGTTTTACCTGATGGGGAGGGTCGCGAAGCCGAAGTAGCCGCCTCGGCGTGCAGCCAGGCGATGAAAGCATCCACGTCGGCGTTGTTCGCCGAGCGCGCCGAGCGCATCACGTAATAGCAGCGCGGCGAAGCAACGCTGCGCCGAAAAGGCGCGACCAGCAATCCGGTACGTAATTGTTCGCGCAACAGCGGCACTCGCCCGAGCGCGACGCCCTGGCCGTTGATGGCGGCCTGGATAAGCTGGTCGTAATGGCTGAAATGCAGCGAGCCGGCCGGCTTCAGATCCGGAATGCCGGCTGCTTCGAACCATGGGTCCCAGACGAGCCACGGAGCCTGGCCCACGTCGTCGACGTGCAGCAGTACGTGGCGCACCAGGTCTTCGGGCCGTTTGATCGGCCGCGCGCGGTCGCGCGTCAGCGCCGGGCTGCACACCGGAAAAACCTCTTCGCCAAACAGTTTCGCGCCGCCCGGGGCGCGCTCGGCCGTGGAGTAGCGGATCGCAAGTTCGATTCCAGCCCGGTCGATATCGACAATCTCGTTATTCGCCGCCATGCGCACATCGACCCCGGGATGAGCGCGCGTGAAGCGCGACAGGCGCGGAATCAGCCAGAGCGAAGCGAACGAAAGGGGCGTGGTCACCGTCAGCGCGCGCGCGGCGCGCGGGCCGCGCAGCTTCGCCACCGTGTCGTGCAGCCGCTCGAGCATGTCGGTGGTGGCGCGAAACAGCGCCTGCCCGTGCTCGGTCAGGACGAGCGCGCGGTGGCGCCGCTCGAACAGCGCGAAGCCGAGGCGCTGTTCGAGCGAGCCGATGGCGCGGCTCACCGCCGATTGGGTGATCGAAAGCTCGGCCGCCGCCTTGGTGAACGACAGGCTGCGCGCCGCCGCCTCGAAGGCCTCGAGCCGGTCGAGCGGCGGCAGGTCAAAGCGTCGTTTTGGCATTCCTGTTGCGCATTCGAACCATGAGAAAAGATCGTTTGCCCATGAATGGCGGGCTGCCGATAATTCTCGCACACTTCATGATATTCATGAATGTGAATGACGGAGGCGAACATGGACTACGTTGCCGGACCGAAGCTTCATCACCTGGATCGCGCCGTGCCGGAACGGCGCGTGCTGAAACTGCAGCGCGCTCGCGGAGCGCGCGTGGTGTGCCTTGCCGGCGATGTGTGGCTCACCGAGGACGGGCGTTACGACGATGTCGTGCTGGCGGCGGGCGAGAGCGCGGTGCTCGAGCGCGACGGCATGGCGATGATCACCCCGCTTGGCTCGGCCGATGTCGAAATCGTGCACCGCGTGACGGCGCAAGCGGCGCCGTACGGGTATCTGGCGATCGACGCAGCGCTGATCGAGCGTCACATGCAGGCGGCACGACACCTGCGCAGGCAGGCAATCGCCACAATGTTCGCCAATGCCGTCGGGTGGTTGCGCGCCAGAGTGTCGCACGGGCCGCGGCGCGAGTGCTGCGCCTGAACCTCAGCCGAGCACCGGCGGGCGCCGGCGCCAGGCGAGCGTCGCCTGCTCGAACGCGTGCGCGATCTGCAGCACGCCGAAGTCGTCGCGATAACGCCCTACGATCTGGATGCCCACCGGAAGACCTTCGCCCGTGAACCCCGCGGGGACCGAGATCGCCGGGTGCGTGGTGACCGTGATGAGGTAGCAGGTCTTCATCCAGTCGATGTAATTGGCGAGTTTCACGCCGTTGATCTCGGTCACGTATGGCTGCGTCACCGGAAAGGGCGGCACCTGGTTGACCGGCAGCACGAGAAATTCGTAGCGCTCGAGGAATTCACGCATGCGCTGATATACCTGCGTGCGCAGCATGTTCGCACGCGCGATGCGCTCGGGGGTGAGCTTCAGGCCCTCTTCGATGTTCCAGATCACCGTGTCCTTGATCTGCGCGCGGCGCGTCTTGAGAAGCTCACCGTATTTCTCGACGAAGCCGAGCGCGCGCAGCGTCTGGAATGCCTCGTCGGCGCCGCTCAGGTCGGGCTCGGCGTCCTCGATCACGCAGCCGAGCGATGCGAACACCCTGCGTTGCGCCTCCAGCGCCTTCGCCACTCCCGCATCCACCGGCAGGCCGCCGAGGTCACGGCTCCACGCGATGCGAACGCGCTTGAACTCGCGGCCGAGCGGACGCGATAAACTCCCGCCCGGTTCCGCGATCGAAAGGGGCGCGCGCAGGTCCGGCCCGGCCATCGCGGATAACAGGAATGCCGTGTCCTCGACCGTGCGCGCGAGCGGCCCCATGACCGAGAGCGGCGCCCAGATGTTGCCGGCGGGGTACATCGGCACGCGCCCCGGCGTGGGACGAAATCCGACCACGTTGCAGAAATTGCCGGGGTTGCGAAGGCTCGCCCCGAGGTCCGAGCCGTCGGCAAAGGGCAGCATGCCGCAGGCGACCGCGACCGCGGCGCCGCCCGAGGAGCCGCCGCAGGTCTTCGTCGTGTCGTAGGGATTGAGCGTCGCGCCGAATACCGGATTGAAGGTCTGCGAGCCCGCGGCGAATTCCGGCGTGTTGGTCTTGCCGAGCGTGATTGCCCCGGCCGCCTTGAGGCGCTCGACCAGCAACGCGTCCCTGGCCGGCACGTGGTCACGGTAGATCGGCGAGCCGTAGGTCGTGCGGATGCCCGCCGTGTCGACCATGTCCTTGTAAGCAATCGGCAGCCCCGCGAGGGGGCCGGGCGTGCCGGCGGATCGTTTGCGCGCGAGCTGCGCGTCCACGCGCTTTGCTTCCCTCAGCGCCTGCTCGGGCAGAAACGTGACGATGGCATTGACCGCCGGATTGACGCCTTCGGTCTGCGCGATGTGCGCCTTGACGACCTCGGAGGAGGAAACCTTGCGCGTGCGGATCAGCCGCGCAAGCCTGCGGGCGGACTCAAAGCAGAGTTCGTTCATTGCAACCTCCCCTTGGCTCACATGAGTACGATGTCGAACTGTTCCTGCAGATACCCGCTTTCCACCTGCATGGATACCGGCTTGCCGATGAAATCCGACAATTCCGCCAGCGCGGCGGATTCCTCCTCGAGGAACAGGTCGTTGACCGCCTGGCTGGCGAGGACGCGGAACTCGCGCGCGTTGAACTGGCGGGCCTCGCGCAGGATCTCGCGCAGGATCTCGTAGCACACGGTGCGCGCGGTCTTCACCTCGCCGCGCCCTTCGCAGGTGGGGCAGGGCTCGCACAGCACGTGCGCCAGGGACTCGCGCGTGCGCTTGCGCGTCATCTCGACCAGCCCGAGCGGGGTGAAATCGTTCACCGTCATGCGCGTGCGGTCGCGCGCCAGAGCGCGCTTGAATTCCTCGAGCACCGCTTGTCGGTGCTCGCCGCCTTCCATGTCGATGAAGTCGATGATGATGATGCCGCCGAGATTGCGCAGGCGCAGCTGGCGTGCGATCGCCTGCGCGGCCTCGAGATTCGTCTTGAACACCGTGTCGTCGAAGTTGCGCGTGCCGACGAAGCCGCCGGTGTTGACATCGACGGTGGTCATCGCCTCGGTCTGGTCGATGATCAGGTAGCCACCCGACTTCAGGTCGACCCGGCGCGCGAGCGCTTTCTCGATCTCCTGCTCGACGTTGTACAGATCGAACAGCGGCCGCTCGCCCGTGTAATGCGCCAGGCGCCCGGCCACGTTTGGCGTGTACTCCTCGGCGAAGGCGATCAGCTTGAGGTAGTTCTCGCGCGAATCGATCAGCACGCGCTCGGTCGCGTCGGTCACGCTGTCGCGCAGCACGCGCTGGGCAAGCGACAGGTCCTGGTACAGCAGCCGTGGCGGCGGCGATCCCCCGAGGGAAGCCTCGCGGATGTCGCGCCACAGGTGGCGCAGGTAGTCGATGTCGGCTGACAGTTCCTCGCGCAATGCGGTCTCCGCGAGCGTGCGCACGATGAACCCGCCCTTTTCCTCGGGCGGCACCAGCTCGCGCAGGCGTTTGCGCAGGGCGTTGCGCCCGGCCTCGTCCTCGATCCTCTGTGAGATGCCGATGTGCGGATCCTGCGGCAGATAGACCAGCAGGCGGCCGGCGATCGAGACCTGCGTGGACAGGCGCGCCCCCTTGGTGCCGATCGGGTCCTTGATCACCTGGACCAGCAGCGGCTGGCCATCGGCGAGCAGCTTTTCGATCGGCTTGACGGGTTCGCCGCGCGCCTCGCCGTTGCGCCGGTTCTCCCAGATATCGGCGACGTGCAGGAATGCCGCGCGCTCCAGGCCGATCTCGATGAACGCGGACTGCATGCCGGGGAGCACGCGTGCCACGCGCCCCATGTAGACGTTGCCGACCAGGCCGCGGCCGGTGGCGCGCTCGACCATCAGCTCGTGCACCACGCCGCTCTGCACCGACGCCACGCGCGTCTCGCGCGGCGTGACGTTAATGAGGATTTCTTCGCTCATGCCCTGTACCGAGCTTCTCGAGCAGCTGCGCAGTTTCAAATAACGGCAGGCCCATGACGCCGGAATAGCTGCCGCGCATCTCGCGCACGAAGCGCGCCGCAAGTCCCTGGATCGCGTAGGCACCGGCCTTGTCGTCGGCCTCGCCGCTCGCGAGGTAATCGCCGATATCCGCGGCGCTGAGCGGGCGAAACTCAACCTCGCTCGCCGACACCGCCAGCTCCAGCCGCTCGTCGTGCTTGAGCGCCACGGCCGTGAGCACTTCGTGGCACCGGCCCGAAAGTGCGCCGAGCATTACCGCGGCGTCACTCCGGTCCGCAGGCTTGCCGAGGATGCGGCCATCGAGGCTCACCGTGGTATCGGCGGCGAGCACGGGAGCGTGCGGAAGGCCGCGCTGGAGCACGCGGCGCCAGCCCGTTTCCGCCTTGGCGCGCGAAATGCGGGCCACATACTCGCCCGGGGTCTCGGCACCGACAACGGCCTCGTCCACCTCGGGATCGGCGTGGGGGGATGCGCGCAGCAGCAGCAGCTGAAAGCGCACGCCGATCTGCGCGAGCAGTTCGCGACGGCGGGGGCTGCGGGAGGCGAGGTAGATGGGGTGGTCCGTGCGCATCGCTCACTCCGCTGGAGCGGTAAGTGTAGCAGAGCGAACGGCTCACTCGCGGTGGTACGGGTGGCCGGTCGCGAGGCAGGCCGCGCGGTAGAGCTGTTCGGTAAGAATCACGCGCGCCAGGGCGTGCGGCAGCGTGAATGAGGAAATCCGCATGCGGAAATCGCAACGCGATTTCAATTCCGCGTGCAGGCCGTCGGCGCCGCCGATCAGGAACGCGATCGGCGCTCCGTCGGCGCGCCAGTGAGAAATCCGCCCACCCAACTGCACTGTGGTGAGATCGCTGCCGCGTTCGTCGAGAGCCACCAGCCGCGCTCCCGCGGGCAGCCGTTCATCGATGCGCTTCGCCTCGCGCGCCATCATCGAGACAGCGGAGCGACCGCTCGAGCGCGTCTCGGCTTTGACCTCCACCAGTTCGGCGGCCCAGCCGCGCGGCAGGCGGCGCAGGTATTCCTCGCACGCCTGGACGGCCCACCGCGGCAGCTTGCCGCTCACCGCGATGATGCTGATCCTGCTCAACGTTTCTTCTTCGGCTTGCCCCTGGATCGAACCGGGGTGCTGCTCTTCAGCCTGACCCGTTTTCCGCCCCAGAGCTCCTCGAGGTTGTAATGGCTGCGCACCTCCGGGTGCATGACATGCACCACCACGTCGCCGAGGTCGACGAGGACCCATTCGCCGCCCGCGGCCCCTTCGGTGCCGCGCGCCTTGACGCCGAGTTCCCCGAGCCTGTCCGCCACGTGCTCGGCGAGCGCCTTCACCTGCCGCGAGGAATCGCCGCTCGCGATGATCACGCGCTCGAACAGCGGCGAGAGCCGTTCCACGTTGAACACCACGATGTCGCGCCCCTTGACGTCTTCGAGCGCGTCGACCACCGCACGCTGTTTCCTGCGGACGTCCATTCGCCCGCGTGCGCGCGCGCGGGTGCTTTTGGCTTTCATCGGTAGAGTCGGTTGGCGGAGACGTATTCGAGGACTGCGGGCGGCACCATGTCGTGCGGCGCATCGCGGCGTGCGATGCGCTCGCGCACCAGTGTCGAGGAGATTTCGAGCGGCGCCATGGGAACGTCGATGATGCTGCCGGCGCCGCGCACGCGCCAGTCCGCCCCCGGCGCCGAACGGCGCCCGGCAAACTGCTTGCGCAATTCGTCGGGGGCATCGGCGTCGAGCGACCACCCGGGACGCGCAAACACTGCGATGTGCGCGAGCGCGAACAATTCCTGCCAGCGATGCCAGGTCGCGAGCCGCGTGAACTGGTCGCCGCCGATCAGCAGCACCAGCGCCCGCGTGTCGCCCAGTTCGCTGCGCATCGACATGAGCGTGTCGACCGTGTAAGACGGCGCTGCCCTGGCGAGTTCGCGGGGATCGACGGCAAAGAGCGCTTCGCTGCCGATCGCGAGACGCAGCATTTCGAGGCGCGCGGCCGCGCCCGCGACGGGCGCCGCGCGGTGCGGCGGCACGCCGCTCGGCAGCCACAGCACGCGCTCCAACCCGAGCAGCGCGAGCGCGCTGTGCGCGAGCGCGAGGTGCGCGTTGTGTACCGGGTCGAAGGAGCCGCCGAGGAGGCCGAGAGGACTTGCCGACGTGTGCAAAACAGTGGCGGGCGAGGGGCCTGGCGTTCCGCCGGCGCCCTTACCTTACCTCTCCGTGGCCGAGAACGACGAATTTCTGCGTAGTCAGGCCTTCCAGGCCCACCGGGCCTCGCGCATGCAGCTTGTCCGTGGAGATGCCGATCTCCGCGCCGAGGCCGTATTCGAAACCGTCGGCGAAACGCGTCGATGCATTCACCAGCACCGAGCTGGAATCGACTTCGCGCAGGAATCTCCCGGCGCGCGCCTCGTCCTGCGTAACGATCGCGTCGGTGTGCTGCGAGCCGTATTTCCCGATGTGCTCGATCGCTGCGTCGATCCCTTGCACCACCCGGATCGCGACGATCGGCGCGAGGTATTCCGCGTTCCAGTCGTCTTCGCTCGCCGGCTTTGCGCCCGGAATCAGCCGGCACGCGGCATCGTCCCCGCGCATCTCGACCCCCTTGGCCGCATACACCGCCGCGATGCGCGGCAACACCGCCGCAGCGACCGGCGCGGCCACCAGCAGCGTTTCCATGGTGTTGCAGGTGCCGTAACGCTGGGTCTTTGCGTTGTCGGCAATGCGCACCGCCATGTCCGGATCGGCCGCATCATCGATGTAAACGTGGCAAACGCCCTCGAGGTGCTTGATCATCGGAATACGCGATTCGCGCGCCAGGCGCTCGATCAGGCCCTTGCCGCCGCGCGGCACGATGATGTCGACGTATTCGGGCATGCTGATCAGTTCGCCCACCGCCGCACGCTCCGTGGTCTGGACCAACTGCACCGCGCTCTCCGGCAGGCCGGCCGCAGCGAGCCCCGCTCCCACGCACTGCGCGATCGCCTGGTTGGACGCGAGAGCCTCCGATCCGCCGCGCAGGATGCAGGCATTTCCGGCCTTGATGCACAACCCGGCCGCATCCGCGGTGACGTTGGGGCGCGATTCGTAGATGATCCCGATCACACCGAGCGGCACGCGCATGCGTCCGACCTCGATGCCGCTCGGCCGGCGCTGCAGGCCGGTGATCGCGCCCACGGGGTCGGGCAGCGCGGCGATGTCCTCCAGCCCGAGCGCCATCGCTTCGACGCTGTTCGCGTCGAGTGCGAGCCGGTCGATGAAGGCGGCGTCCTCGCCGCCGGCGCGCGCCTGCTCGAGGTCGCGCCGGTTGGCCGCGAGCAATTCGCCGCTACGCGCACGGATCGCCGCGGCCATGGACATGAGAGCGAGGTCTTTCGCCGCCGTGCCGGAGCGCGCCAGCGCCCGCGCGGCCGCACGCGCGCTGCGCCCCATCGTGTGCATGTACGCCTTTACATCGACGGCCGTGTCAAGCGGTGCGTTCATGGTGCAATGATAAGCCCAGTTTCAGGAATTCATCCCAAGGGTCGCCCGGCGCGAGCCCCTTGCTTACCCGGTCGATGACTGCGCAACGCAGGAGCGCCGTCGCGATGGCGCCGCGGGAGAATCGGCGCGGCGCCGCGGCGATCGCCTGCTGCAGTGGTTTGTTCCAGAGACGGTGCTCACGGTACGAATGTTCCGGCGGCTTGCCGCGATGCATGTCGGCCAGCACCGAAAGTGTCGCGCCGAGCGCAAACAGCACCAGGGTCGGCGCCTCGGCCTCACCGCGCAGCCCGTCGATTGCTCGAACGTACCGGCCCAGGTCTCCTGCCACGAGTGCTTCAGCGGCGGTGTACGGATCGAATCGCGCGACGTTCGCGATGACCTGCTCGACGTCTTCGAGTTCGAGGTCCTTGGCAGGGAGCAACAGCGAGAATTTCTGGATTTCCTGGTACGCGGCGAGCAAGTTGCCCTCAAATCGGTCGGCGAGGAACTCGAGCACCTCCGTGCTTGCCCGTTGCCCTTGCCTCGCGAGCCGGCCGGCGATCCACACCGGCAGGTTCCTGCGGTGGACAGACATGACTTCAATCATCACGCCTTTCGACGCGAACGCCGCAAACCAGCCTGATTTCCATGCGGCGCCCTCCGGCCGCGGCATGGTAACGAGTACCAGATTGTCGGGATTGGGGTTCGCGCAATAGCGTTCGATTGCAGCGGCGCCTGCGGTTCCCGGTTTGCCCGTCGGCATGCGCAGTTCCACAATCTTCTTGTCGCCGAACAGCGACAGGTTCGCGTTTGCATTGAGAAACTCGCTCCAGTCGAAGTGCTGGTTTGCGAACAGCACTTCGCGCTCCGCGAACCCGCGCCGGCGCGCGGCGGCGCGCAGCGCGTCGGCGGCTTCGAGCGCGAGCAGCGGCTCGTCGCCGTGCACCACGTAGAGCGGTGCCAGGGTCCTGGCGAGATGCGCTTCGAGCTGCTCGCTGCGAAGATTCAAGGCTTCTACTGGACGGCCGGCCGGGGCGGCGTGGCCGCCGACAGGCGGCGCAGGATCTGCTGCACCATGTCGAACTGCATTTCGCGGTAGATCTGCGCTTCTTCCGCTTCCTTCGCGAGCACCTCGGTGTCGTTGAAGGTAAAGTCGCGCATCAGGACGATCTGCGAGACCGGCAGGAACTCGTTCGCCTTGCCGTCGTGCACGCGGAAGCTGACGCGCTGGCGCAACTGGTATTCGCGCACCCTGCCCGTGCCGGAGAGGGACAGGATAAGCTTCTCGCGCGCGTCCTCCGTGAATTGCAGCACGGCCTGCGCGAGCTTCGGATCGTCCACCACGCGCGTGCGCGTGCCGGACTGGATGTTCCTCTTCAGGTCCAGCCCGATGCCGCTGCCCGCCCCCGGGATGAACAGCGTCTCGAACGGCAGGTCGGCGGTGCCGCGCAGCTGGAAGCCGCAGCCCGAGAGCAGCAAGGCAAGCGCCAGCAGCAGCGGGGCGCGCATCAGAGCACCACGTTGATCAGGCGGCCGGGCACGATCACGATCCGTTTCACGATTTTGTCGGCGGCATGTTTCTGTGCCAGTGTACTCGCTCGCAGCAGCGCTTCGAGTGCGTCCCGGTCGGCGCTCCTCGCCGCGCGCAGGCTGCCGCGGGTCTTGCCGTTGAACTGGACCACGTATTCGATTTCGTCCTGCTCGAGGGCGTCCGGGTCGGGCTCGGGCCAGGCGGCGCGCATCACATCCTCGCCGAAGCGCAATTCCCTCCAAAGGTGATGGCAGACGTGCGGCGTGATCGGCGAAAGCAGGCGCAGCAGGATGGACAAACCGTCTTCGGTCACTGCAGTTCTACCACCGGAAGACCGTTCGAGCGCGTTCAAAATTTTCATCGCGGCCGATGCCACGGTATTGAACTGGTGTTTCTGCAGGTCGTAGTTCGCCTGCCTTAGCACCGCATGGATTTCAAATCGTGTGGCCTTTTGCGATCCGGCCGCCACGCTTGGTGCCGCTTTATCAAATCTCGCGCAATAGCTCCACAGCCGCTTGAGAAACCGGTAGGAGCCCTCCACGCCCTCGTCCGACCACTCCAGGGTGCTGGTCGGGGGTGAAGCGAAGATGATGAACAAGCGCGCCGTGTCGGCACCGTACTTCTCGATCAGTGCCTGCGGGTCGACGCCGTTGTTCTTCGACTTCGACATGGTGCCGATGCCGTCGTAGACCGCGTCCATGCCGTCCCGGGTCTTGGCCGCAAGGATTCTGCCCTTGGAATCGCGCGCCACCTCGACGTCGGCGGGATTGATCCACGTGCGCCGCCCGCCCGCGTCGCTGTAGTAGGACTCGGCAAGCACCATGCCCTGGGTGAGCAGGTTGGCGAACGGCTCGGAAACGCCGGGCAGCAGGTGCTCGTCGCGCAACGCGCGCGTGAAAAAGCGCGAGTAGAGCAGGTGCAGGATGGCGTGCTCGATGCCGCCGATGTACTGGTCGACCGGCATCCAGTACTGCGCTCGCTCATCGAGCATCGAGCGGTGGTTGTCCGGGCAGCAATAGCGCGCGAAGTACCACGACGAATCGACGAAAGTGTCCATGGTGTCGGTTTCGCGTTTCGCCGGCCGGGCGCATTTCGGGCAGGCGCAATCGGTGAAGGAAGCGAGCTTCGCGAGCGGATTGCCGCTGCCGTCGGGCACCAGGTCCTCGGGCAGCACGACGGGAAGCTGCGCGTCGGGCACCGGCACGTCGCCGCAGTGCGCACAATGGATGATCGGAATCGGGCAGCCCCAGTAGCGCTGCCGGGAAATGCCCCAGTCGCGCAGCCGCCACTGCAGCTGCTTGCCGCCGAGCCCGCGGGCGGACAGGTCCGCGGCGATCGCGTCGGTCGCGCGCGCGTAGTCCAGCCCGTCGTATCTTCCCGAGTGGATGCACTCGCCATGCTCCGCGTACTCGGCGCGCCACGGCGCAGGCACCCCGTCACCGGCCGGATGCCGGATCACGCACTTGATCGGCAGGCCGTACTTGAGGGCGAAGGCGTAGTCACGCTCATCGTGCGCGGGAACTCCCATCACCGCGCCGTCGCCATAGCCCATCAACACGTAGTTGCCGACCCACACCGGGACCTGCTCGCCCGAGAGCGGATGGGTGACGCTAAGGCCGGTCGCGACGCCTTGCTTCTCCTGGACCGCGATCTCGGCCTCGGTGACGCCGCCCGCGCGGCATTGCGATATGAAAGTGGCAACCGCGGAATTGTCCTGCGCGGCCCGCAACGCGAGCGGATGCTCAGGCGCCACTGCGCAGAAGGTCACGCCCATGATGGTGTCGGCGCGGGTGGTGAACACGTACAGGATTTGGCGCCCGCCGTCCATCTCGTAGGGGAAGCCGAAGCGCACGCCCTCGCTCCTGCCGATCCAGTTCTTCTGCATCAGCTTCACCTGCTCGGGCCAGCCGTCCATCGCGTCGAGCGCGGCCAGCAGTTCTTCCGAGTACGAAGTGATGCGCAGGAAGTACATCGGGATTTCGCGCTTTTCCACCAGCGCCCCGGTGCGCCAGCCGCGCCCGTCGATCACCTGCTCGTTGGCGAGCACCGTCTGGTCGACGGGGTCCCAGTTCACCACACCCGTCTTCTTGTAGGCGAGGCCCTTGTTGAACAGCCGGGTGAACAGCCATTGGTTCCACTTGTAGTATTCGGGATGGCAGGTGGCGATCTCGCGCTCCCAGTCGAGCGCGAAGCCGAGGGACTTGAGCTGCCCCTTCATGTAAGCGATGTTGTCGTAGGTCCATTTCGCGGGAGGCACGCTGTTGGCCATCGCGGCGTTCTCCGCCGGCAGGCCGAAAGCGTCCCATCCCATCGGCTGAAGAACGTTCCGGCCGCGCATCCGGTAGTACCGGGTGAGCACGTCGCCGATCGTATAATTTCTCACGTGCCCCATGTGCAGCTTCCCCGACGGATAGGGGAACATGGACAGGCAGTAGTACTTCGGCCGGGATGCGTCCTCGAGCGCGCGGAACGAGCCCGCGCGATTCCAGAACGCCTGCGCGTCGCGCTCTATACTGCGCGGTTCGTAGCTCTCTTGCATTGCGGTCGGCGGGTGTGGCGCAAGTTGGCGGAAGCCACGGATTATAGTGTGTGCGCTCTGGGGGTTTTCATGCGAATCACGCTTATTGCCGTTGCATTGCTGCTGTCCTCGGCAGTTCAGGCGCAATCCTGGCCCGCGAAGCCGGTCCGTTGGATCGTGCCCTATCCTCCCGGCGGATCCACCGACATCGCGGCCCGCGTGGTCGCCGATCGCGTCGGGCAGGCGCTCGGGCAGTCCGTGGTGGTCGAGAACCGCTCTGGCGCCAGCGGCAATATCGGATTCGAAGCCGCGGCGAAGAGCGCGCCCGACGGCTACACGATCCTGGTCGCCCCCGACTCGCTCGCCAGCAATCCGCATCTCTACAAGATCGGCTGGGATCCGTTCCGCGATTTCCTGCCGGTGATCCAGCTCGCGCGCCAGCCCGTCGTGCTGGCGGTGCATCCGTCGCTGGGTGTGGGCAGCGTCGCCGAGCTGGTTGCGCTCGCGAAGAAAAATCCGGGCCAGGGTTTCGCCACCTCCGGCGCGGGATCGCAACAGCACATGGCCGCCGAGTGGTTTGCGCAGATCGCCAAGATCGAGCTCACGCACATCCCGTACAAGGGCGGCGGCCAGGCGATCACGGATCTCGTGGGCGGTCAGGTGAAGATCGGTTCTCTGGGCTCCTCGCCGCTGATTCCGCATTACAAGGCGGGCAAGCTCAAGCTCATCGCCCAGACCACGAAGACGCGCGCACCTTCGCTGCCTGAAGTGCCGACGTACGAGGAGGCCGGCATCAAGGGCCTGGTCATCGAGCAATGGCTTGGCATCCTCGTGCCTGCCGGAACCGCTGCACCCATCGTCGCGCGGCTCAATGCCGAGATCGCGAAGGCGCTTGCGGAACCCGCGGTGCAGGAGCGGTACGCGCAATCGGCGCTCGAGCCGGTCGGAGGCACAGCCGAGTCGTTCGCGAAGCTGCTGCGCGAGGACTACGACAAATATGCGCGCCTGATCCGCGATCTGAAAATCAAGGTGGAATGAGCCGGCGGTGCATGGGGCGCGGTTTATAATCCGCGCCTCATTGTGTCGCTCCACCTCGAACACCTCAACCCCGAACAGCTCGCCGCAGTCACCCTGCCGGACCAGCACGCGCTGATTCTCGCCGGTGCCGGCAGCGGCAAGACGCGCGTGCTCACCACGCGCATCGCCTGGCTGTTGAAGAGCGGCGCGGTATCGCCCGCCGGGGTGCTCGCCGTGACTTTCACCAACAAGGCCGCGCGCGAGATGCTTGCGCGCCTCACGGCCATGCTGCCGGTCAGCCCGCGCGGCATGTGGATCGGCACCTTTCACGGCCTGTGCAACCGCATGCTGCGCGCGCACCATCGCGAGGCCGGGTTGCCGCAGTCTTTCCAGATCCTCGACACCGCGGACCAGCTCGCGGCCGTCAAGCGGCTGCTGCGCGGCGCGAACGTCGACGAAGACCGGTTTCCGCCCAAAGACATGCAGTACTTCTTCAACGCGCGCAAGGAAGAAGGCCTGCGCGCCGGCGAAGTGCCGGTTTCCGACGCGATTGCGCGGCGCCACGTCGAGCTGTACGCCGCCTACGATGCGCAATGCCAGCGCGAGGGCGTGGCCGATTTTGCCGAGCTGCTGCTGCGCAGCTACGAGTTGTTGCGGAACAACGAGGTCCTGCGCGAGCACTACGCGAGCCGCTTCCGCCACATCCTGGTCGATGAGTTCCAGGACACCAATCGCCTGCAGTACCGCTGGATCAGGCTGCTCGCCGGCACCTCCGCGCGCGTGTTCGCGGTGGGCGACGACGATCAGTCGATCTATGCGTTTCGCGGCGCGAACGTCGGCAACATGGCCGAGTTCGAACGCGATTTCGGCGTGCAGAAGGTGATCCGGCTCGAGCAGAACTACCGCTCGCACGGCAATATCCTCGACGCGGCCAACGCGCTGATCGCGCACAACCGGAACCGGCTCGGCAAGAATCTCTGGACGGCCACCGGCGAGGGCGAGCGCGTGCGCGTCTACGAAGGCGAATCCGATGTCGAGGAGGCGCGCTTCCTGGTCGAGGAAACCCAGGCGCTCGCGCGCGAGGGGCGGCGCTACGCCGACATGGCGATCCTGTATCGCTCGAACGCGCAGTCGCGCGTGATCGAGCATGCGCTGTTCGGCGCCGGAATCTCCTACCGCGTGTACGGGGGCTTGCGCTTTTTCGAACGCGCGGAAGTCAAGCACGCGCTCGCCTACCTGCGGCTCGCGGCCAACGCCGATGACGATACTGCGTTCCTGCGCGTGGTGAACTTTCCCGCGCGCGGCATCGGCGCGCGCACACTCGAGAATCTGCAGGACGCGGCCAGGGCGCGCGGCGCGAGCCTGCACGCTTCGATCGACGCGCTGGGCGGCAAGGCCGGCGGTGCTCTGGCCGCCTTTCGCGCGTTGATCGGCTCAATGCGTGAACAAACCCGGGGGCTGCAGCTGGCCGAAACCGTGGAGCACGTCGTGGCGCGCTCGGGGCTGGTGGAGCATTACCGGGCCGAGCGCGACGGCGCCGACCGGGTCGAAAACCTCTCGGAACTGGTAACGGCGGCTGCAGCGTTCGATGTCGAGGAGGCCACTGCGGGTCTCGAAACCGGCCAGGGCGACGTCGAGGCGGTGCCGGTGGATCCGCTCACCGCGTTTCTGACGCACGCGGCGCTCGAGGCGGGCGAGCACCAGGCGGGTGAAGGCCAGGATGCGCTCCAGCTGATGACGGTGCATTCCGCGAAGGGGCTGGAGTTCGACGCGGTGTTCCTCACCGGCCTCGAAGAAGGGCTGTTTCCGCACGAACAGAGCGTGATGGAACGCGACGGGCTGGAGGAGGAGCGGCGGCTCGCCTACGTAGCGATCACGCGCGCGCGGCATCGGCTGTACCTGTCGTTCGCGCAAACGCGCATGTTGCACGGCCAGACGCGCTACAACGTGCCGTCGCGCTTCTTCGACGAAATTCCCGAAGGCCTGACGAAGTGGCTCACGCCGCGCTTCGCCGGGCGCAGAAGAGCGGCCGTGCCGTCATTCGCGCCGGCGCAGGCGGCGCCGAAGTTGAAGGGGTTCGGCCGGCCGGAGGGCGCCGGCGGTTTTCGCATCGGCCAGAACGTCACCCACAACAAGTTCGGCGCGGGCGTGATCGTGGATGCGGAAGGGCACGGCAACGACGCGCGCGTGCAGGTCAACTTTGGCCGGCAGGGCGTGAAGTGGCTGGCGGTCGGCGTGGCGAAACTCCAGGCTGCGTGACCGGGTCAAGCGTGCCATCTCCGGCGGACGACGCGATCGCGCGGTGGGGGAAACCACCCGCGGCGCCCGTGCAGGATGCGGCGGAGGTCCATGTTTGGCGCGCTTCGCTGGATCGCACGCCGGAAGAGATCGAGGCGTTTCGACACTTGCTATCGCCCGACGAACTTCGCAGGGCCGAGCGCTTCGTGTTCGAGGTTCATCGCCATCGCTTCATCGCCGGGCGCGGCTGCCTGCGATCGATCCTGGCGCGTTACCTCGCCATCGCGCCGGCCGACGTTGCCTTCGACTACGGTCCGCAGGACAAGCCGCAGCTGGCCGCCGGGCATGCAACCGGGCAGCCGCTTCATTTCAACCTCGCGCACTCCGACGCGCTTGCGCTGTTTGCGGTGACGGGCATCGGCGCGATCGGCGTCGACCTCGAGCAGATACGTCCCGATTGTCCGGCCGAGCAGATTGCCAGGCACTTTTTTTCCGACAACGAAGTCGATCGTCTGGGAAGGCTCCCATCGGAGGAGCGTGCGACTGCGTTCTTTCACTGCTGGGCCCGCAAGGAGGCCTTCATCAAGGCAAAGGGCGTCGGACTTTCGCTGCCGCTCGATCAGTTCGACGTGACGCTCGCGCCAGGTGAACCGGCGTCATTGACGCGCACGGCCTGGGATCCGGGCGAGGCGGCGCAGTGGTCGTTGCGCTCACTGGATGCCGGTCCAGGTTTTGCCGCGGCGCTGGCGGTGCGCGGGCACGGCTATCGGCTGCGTTGCTGGCAGTTCGAACGGACTGCCGGAGGCGAAGCGGCGCGATAGCCGGTCGACGTGATCGACAAACGTGTTGTTCTGCCGCGGGCCACAACGGCGGATCGGTCTCGAGAAGAGAAACCACCCGCTCGAACTCATCGAGAATGACCTCGGAAATGCTCCTCACTGGCGTGCTCCGCCTAGGCGTCGCTGTTGGCATGCGCTGGGGAACCACTCTTCCTCGGCCTGACCTTGTGGCGAGGGAACGCGTTGATGCGAATCCAGGGAAGCGAAGAATCTCTACCACCAGTTTGAAGGAAGTGCTTCAGTGCTGTCGATGCCATGGCAAAGGGTACGAACAACTCGCACGGCCACAACTCCTGACCCTGGCCTCCAAGTTCTACGCAGACCGTCGGCTTCGAAAGCTCCTCGCTGATGGCAAGGAAGTGGCTGATCGGTTCCTGCTCGATGCAGTGCACCTCATACCCCTGCTCGGGGTACCAGGCAAGCGACAAGATCGGATACTGCCCCTGACCGTCTGGGCCGAGCTTGGCGTCCGGGGAGACGATGACACCCTCCCAAGTGGGGCGCTTCTGCATAGCGCGAAGTATCGATGTCACATGGGTGGGATTGAGAGAGCGGTAACGCCTGTCGGCTACCTTGATGTACTTGAACTTCAGCATGAACGTATGACGGAGTGGGCGGATTGGCGACGCCTAACCTCTTGTTCTGCGACGGGCCACGACGACGCTATGAATTGGCGAGGCGCTGATCTTTTCCAGTGCACGTACGGCGTCGAGGTGATTGACCCCGGGGATTTTGGGCAAAGCTAAACAGCCACTTCGATTTCGCGAACGTCCTCGCCTCTGAGTTGCTCGTTTACCACGGAAAGGTATTCGCGAACGGCGTCACGGATGTTTTCCATCGCTTCCTGCTCCGTGGTGCCTTGAGACCAGCACCCTGGCAGACCGGGCACAGACACGCTGTAGCCTTCTTCCGATTCGTGCAATGCGATCCGGTATTTCATAGGATCCTCCGGCTGCGGAGTATAGGCGTTTCGTTCAGGCACGCATGACGTCCGCGTTGACGGTGCGCGCTGCTTTTGCGCGGCGCCGTCGAATGCGCGGTTAGAGCCCAGTCCGCGTGCATCTACTTGTGGGCCTGCATGAAGGCCCTGAGTAGAGCGTTCATACGCGACTGATAGCCGCGACCCTGGCCACGAAACCATTCCAAAACATCTGCGTCGATACGCAGGGACAGCAAAGACTTCCTCGGGATCGGTTTGAGCCCTTTTCGGACAACAGCGCGCGCGAACATCTCAGGAGTCCATGCGGGCGCATCCTTGTCGATGACAATTTCCGAGTCCTTCGTGGACTTCAAGCGATTGATGTCAGTCCGGGATTTGCGAGAAGAAGAAACGTGCTTCATGTTTTGTCGCCTTGCGAATTGAGATAATGTGATCGTCATCCTCGCTCGGTGTATGCGCCACGGAAACGACCTCTCCGTCGAGCAATCCAAGCGTGAGGAACCGCTGTTCGCCGTAGGCTTCGCGGGTGTCTTCGGCAGTGACTGTATAGCCGGCAAATACCTTCTCTGCGTCTGCGAAGTCAATGCCATGATCATCGAGGTTTTTCTGGCGCTTGCCCTCGTCCCAGGTGAACATAGATTAATTGTAGCTACGTTATGCAGCTACTGCAAGACTTGTCCTGCTGGGCTCAACGTTCGCGTTGAGCGGCGCGCCGCCGCGGACGCAAACCAAAAGCGCGCTGCCTATCGGCGCGTCCGCTCTCGAACGCGGGGTTAGGGGTCTGGGGCATGATTGACTTTCATGAAGGGCAGCAGGTCCGGCAATGCACGACCGACGATATAGGGCGCGATGGCGAAAGCGAACACAGCACTCCACTCAAGGCTAACGTTGTTGCTCGAGCCCACGAGCAGAAAGAACACCCATGCCATTGCGCTGCCGGCAACGAGAGCCAGCAACCCGAGAAGCGAGAGAACAAAGAGAAAGACAAAGCCAGCGCCCCAAAGTGCAGCGAAACGGAAGATGGTCTTCATAATGGGAGAACGAGAATGGATTTAACTCTGCCCATTGCGGCCCCAAGCCTGAAAGGTGCACGCGAGAAGCGTGTCGTAATCGGGTTTCTTACCCCGTTCAGCACAGAAGGCGAGGAATTCATCAAAGCCCACGTTCGTTTTGACGACGGTGAGTTGTTCCATTACATCCTCGACGCCCTTATCTACACGGGAGACGAAATCAGCGTAGGTGGACGGCGCATTGCTCGGGAGAAAGGGGAGAAACTTTGGATAGTCAGTTTCCGTACAGAAGAAAGTCCAGGGAATAGGATCGTTCATAGTGAGATCCCTAACGTTTGATGAACTGCGTGCTTCGAATGCTAGAAGCATGCATTCGTAGAAGCAAGCGGGTACCGGTAGAAACTGGCTTCTGCCGGCAGGTATCCAGCTATGGAAACTTGTCGCGGTGCGCCAATCAGGCGGAAACCACCCGATCGGCGACCCCCAGCCGCTTCGCGTCGCCCCAGGCAATCTCCGAGAGTTTCTGTGCCGGCCGCCATACGGCGCCGAGCCGTTCGGCACGCTCCCGCAGCTCCGTCTCCTCGAAGGCAATGCGTACGGCGACAATATCATCATCCCGGCGGCGCGGATTTCTCCGATTCGGCCGCCACGCCGTGGAGGAAACGATCAGCTCGACGGTCTTGTACTGCCGCCAGAGTTTGGCGTCGTACAGGTATCGCACGCAGACCAGGCGCTCGCCGTAGCGCTCGACGAGCTTTCTGGTGCCCTTCTGTCCCGGGCGCATGGTTGCGCGCGTCTCCATTGCATGGAGAACGCACTGAGGCGGATCGTGTTGACGTCGGCCGGCGCCGCGAGTTAACCGTTCGACTCTTATCGCGCGGTCGCCTTTTCCTGGGCCTCGAGGAACGCGCGGCGGAACGCCATCGGGTCGGAGATCGATGGAATCGGCGCATGCGAGGTCCCGGTGCCCGAAATGATCAGCGTGCCGAAATCCAGCATGCGTCCAAGGAGCGACTGCTGCACCTGGATGCTCTCGACCTTCTGGATCGAAATTTCCATGGTGTTGCGGCTGATGAAGCCGAACTTGGCGATCACGCGCTTGTCGGTGATCGCGAGCTCGGTCGCCTTCACGCGGATCCAGGCCCAGGCGAGAAACACGATGCCCACGGCGACCGGAAGCAGGAGCACGCCCGCGGCGAGCAGGTGCCAGACCGACCACCAGCTCACGCGCCCTTGATGAAGTATCTTTTCGCCCGTGATCAGCGCGCCTTCGAGATAGCTCGCCATGTCAATCCATCTTCAGACCGGCGTCCCGGATGATCTTCGCATAGCGCGTCGTGTCGGCGCGCACGATCGCAGCGAATTCCTCGGGCGAGCGCGTCTCCGTGCCGTCCGCGCCGAGCTCAGTGAGCCGCGAGCGCGTCTCGGGCGAATGCATCGCTTTCGCGATCTCCGCGTGCAGCCGGTGGACGATCGCCTCCGGCGTGCCCGCGGGTGCGAACACGCCGTACCAGGTATTTATCTGGTAGCCCGGCACGCCTGCCTCCTCTACGGTTGGCACTTCGGGAGAATCCGCGAGGCGCTTCGCACTCGATACCGCGAGCACCCGCATCCTTCCCGAGCGCACGTAAGGCGTCGAGGCAGGCACCGTGTCGAACGCGACCTGGTGCTGGCCAGCGAGCAGGTCCTGGATCGACTGGCCGGTGCCCTTGTGCGGCACGTGCACCAGGTCGATGCCCGTCATGCTCTTGAACATCTCTCCCGACAGATGCGGCGTGCTGCCGTTGCCTGCGGAAGGGAAACTCAGCTTGCCCGGCCGCGCTTTCGCGTAGGCGATCAGCTCGCGGATCGAAGTCACCGGCAGCGACGGGTGCACGACGATGAAATGCGGCACCGAGGCGGCGAGCGTGACCGGCGCGAAGTCCTTGATCACGTCGTAGGGCAGGTTCGGGAACAGGCTCGGCGCAATGGCGTTGACCGAGACGTGCCCCATCATGATCGTGTAGCCGTCCGCTGGTGATTTGGCGACTGCCGCCGCGGCGACCGTGCCGGTCGCGCCGGGCCGGTTCTCGATCACCACCGGCTGACCCAGATTTTCCGAGAGCTTCGGCGTGATGATGCGCGCCACCACGTCGGTGCCGCCGCCGGGCGGAAAGCCCACGACCATGCGTATCGGTTTGTTCGGATAGGCCTGAGACTGCGCGTTTCCCCAAGGTAGCGCGAGGGCGGTCAAAACGGCCATCCAGATTGTTTTCATGAGTCCTCCGCCGGCAATTCTAGTCGGGCGGAACGGCGGAAGATAGAATCCCCCGATGGCGAGAACAAGCGAGAAGTAATGAGCGATCCGAAACCTTCCTTCCATCCCTCGCCGAGCCGACCGAAGCTGCGGCTGCCTGCAGGGGCCTGCGACGCCCACGTTCACGTGTTCGGGCCGCACGGCCGGTTCCCGTTCGAACCGGAGCGCCCTTTCACCCCCGCGGATGCGCCGAAGGAAAAGCTGTTCGCGCTGCACGCAGCGATGGGCATTGAGCGCTGCGTGATCGTGCAGTCGACCTGCCACGGCTTCGACAACTCGGTCGTTGCGGACGCGATCGCGGCGAAGAACGGCGAGTACTGCGGCGTGGCGCTGCTGCCCGTCACCGTGACCGATGTCGAATTACGGCGCCTCGATGCGCTGGGGTTCTGCGGCGTGCGCTTCAATTTCATGCAGCACCTGGGCAAGGGCGCGCGCATCGAGGACGCGATCGCGCTCACCAATCGGCTGGCGGGCCTGGGCTGGCATCTGCAGGTGCACTGCGAAAGCTCGCTCATCGCGCAGCTCTCGCCATGGCTCAAGCGTTCCGCGGTGAGCGTCGTCATCGACCACATGGGGCGCGTGGATTCCTCTCTGGGCGTCGATCAGCCGGCATTCCGCGCGCTGCTGGAACTGATGCGCGATGAGCGCTTCCTCGTCAAGGTGAGCGGCGCGGAGCGCAACTCGCGCCAGGACGCTCCGTGGGAGGATTCGATTCCGTTTGCGCGCGCGCTGATTGAGGAGTTTCCGAAGCGCACGTTTTGGGGCACCGACTGGCCGCACCCCAACCTTCCTGCGGTTCCGGACGACGGCGTCCTCGTAGACCTGCTCTCCGAAATCGCGCCGTCCGAGCAGCAAAGGCAGGCGCTGCTGGTCGACAATCCGAAACGGTTTTACGGGTTTCCGAGAAAGCTGGTGCAGAAACCGTGACGAAGCGGCTGCAAGACAGGATCGCAATCGTTACCGGCGCGGGCTCTGTAGGACCCGGCTGGGGCAATGGGCGTGCGATCGCGGTGCGCTTCGCGGAGGAGGGTGCGAAAGTCTTCGCCGTCGACCGCGACCTCGAACGGATGCGTGAGACAGTTGCGCTCGTCGAAGCTTTCGGCGGAGCGATACAGACGCATCGCTGCGACGTTACCGACGGCAGTGCGGTCGCCACCCTGGCACAGGCATGCCTGGATGCATGGGGACGCGTCGACGTACTGGTCAACAACGTCGGAGGCTCCGCGGCCGGGGGACCGGTGGAGATGTCCGAGGAGGTCTGGGACGCCCAGGTGGATTTCAACCTCAAGAGCGTCTTCCTCGCCTGCAAGCACGTTCTTCCGGTGATGGAACGGCAACGGGGTGGCGCGATCGTCAACGTCGCTTCGACCTCGGGCATCCGCTGGACGGGTTCGGCGCAGGTGGCCTATGCGGCCACCAAGGCGGGCGTGATCCAGTTGTCGCGCGTGGTTGCGGTTCAATACGCTGCGAAGGGGATTCGCGTCAATACCGTCGTGCCCGGCCAGTTGCACACACCGATGGTGGAAGCGCGCCTCGCGAAGCAGCGCACGGGCGGCGACGTCGAAGCGCTGCTCAAGGAACGTCAGTCACGCATTCCCCTGGGCGTCGAGGGTGACGGGCGCGATACCGCGAACGCCGTGCTGTTCCTTGCTTCCGACGAGGCGCGATTCATCACCGGGACCGAAATCGTCGTCGACGGCGGAATGACGGTCCGCTGCGGCTGAAACGCGCTCGTCACTCCTTGAAGCCGATCGTCTTGATGATTACGCTCCAGCGCGCCTGCTCTTCGGTGAGAAAGGCGGCGTACTCCTCGGGAGTCGACGGGAAGGCGATGCCGCTCACCTTGGCGAACTGCTCGAGCAGCGCGCTCGAGCGCAATGCCGCAACCGCCGCGGCGTGTATCCGCCTGAGAACATCCGGCGGTGTCGCTGCCGGGGCCACCAGGCCGTACCAGTTATCCGAGATCACGTTCGGGTAATTCACTTCGGCGGTAGTCGGCACTTCGGGCAGCGCCGGCGTGCGCTTCGCGCTCGTCACGGCGATCGCCTTCAACTTGCCCGAGCGGATGTGCGGCAATACCACCGGGATATCGAAGATTCCCATTTGCACCTGACCCCCGAGCAGGTCGCTCACCGCGGGCGCTGCGCCCTTGTAGGGCACGTGCACGAGATCGATTCTCGCCTCCGCCTTGAGCAGCTCGCCCGCAAGGTGGGTGATGCCGCCCGCGCCCGCCGAACCGTAGTTGACCTTGCCGGGGTTCGCCTTCGCGTAAGCGATGAGTTCTGCAAAACTGTTCACCGGAAGCGACGGATGCGCGACGATGACCTCGGGAACCTTGACCACGGTGGTGACGAGCGCGAGGTCCTTCTGGGGGTGATAGGGCATGCTCGACAGGGCGAACGGCGCCATGGCCACGGACCCCTGGTTGTTAAGCCCCAGCATGTAGCCGTCGGGCAGGGCCTTCGCCACCGCGTCCATCCCCAGCACGCCTCCCACACCGCTCTTGTTCTCGACCACAACCTGCTGGCCGAGATTCGCGCTCATCGCCTGCGCCAGCACGCGCCCGAACAGATCGGCCGGGCCTCCGGCGGGGAAACCAACGATCAGCCGCACCGGCTCGGACGGATACGATTGCCCCGATGCCGTGCCGCACGCAACTGCCGCCGCCGCGAACAGCAGCAGCCGGGTGATGAATTGCATGATCCCCTCCCCCTGGATTCGAGCGGCATTGACTCCGCCGCAGCGGGCAATGATCCCAGAATTCGACCACTGCGGGTAACATCCAGCCATCATGTTCTTCGACGGTTTTCAACTGGCGCGTGTCGCGGTGGCTCGCCCTCCTCGACATCGTTCCGACGCTGGAGCATTTCGAGCGCGCGGACATGGCGTTCGCGATGGGGTACTAGCACTGGTTCTGGTTCGCACAGCCGCACCCGTTTCGGGAAGTCCTGATCAATGCCGCTCCCGAGGCCGTCGTGGAGGAACTGTTGCGCTTTTTCGCCGCGTAGTGCATGCGCAGCGTTTTTCCGCGCCAGCCTACCAGTCGGTCGTTTCGCCGGGCTTCTGGTTCATCAGCTTGCGGAATTTCCAGCTGAAATAGATTCCCATCGCGATCACCAGCACGATCGCGCCCAGGCTCATGAGCCCGTAGTCGGTGTGGAAAAGGTTGTACCAGGCCATACGCGATACCTCACGTCCTTTCAGGCATTGGGGCAAAGCCTAGTCCGGTATTCTGAGCCGGTTTTGGCCTAGATCAAGTCTGGCCTCAATCACGGGGACCGCGCTCAACCGGCAGGCCACCCGACGGCGATGTAGCGGATCGCCCGCCCCGCGGCCATTAAGGCGGTGCAGGAAAGCCGGGTGAGCCGCAGCCAGCCGGCCGCAACGCGCAGCGCATCGCCGGCTGGCAGCCAGGCGAAAAAAGTCAGCAAACTGCCGTAGTGCTTGAGGACCGGCATCGCGCGTGGATCGAGTTCTTTCTGCGTACGCTCCGGGACCAGCCAGCCCAGCGCGTACGAGGTAAAGCCGCCGATAGTGTTTCCCAAGGATCGCAAGCGCCGCCGTGAGCCGGTCGGGATGGAGCTTCAGATAGCAGAACAACACAGCTGGGGCGGACAGTGGCACTACGTTCGAGGTGAGAAAACTTGCGGCAAACAGCGCCGCGAGACCACCTTCGGGAGAGAGCAATGCTTCCAATGTGCTAGGCTTTTCAGGTGATACTGAGTGATCCTGAAGTGACGAGACGCTTGAATAAACGCAAACTCGAACAACTTTGTGCCCTCGACTTCCATTTCAAGGAAGTGAAGACCCGATTTATGAATCTGGCATCCCCGTAAATGAAAGTTTCGCCGCAAACTTTTTTCAATTTTTGTGCCGTGCATGTGCCGCTGCTGCGGGCGTTGCAGGAGCGAGTTGGCGAACTTTCCGAAGCGGACGCTCGGCGGTTGATTCGAGACAGCGGCAAAGCGGACGATGAGTTGCCGGAAACGACTTGGCGGCGGCTGAGAGAGTTACAAGTCCTTGTGCCGAGCGAACCGGGCAGCGACTTCTACTTCCTCGCTGAACCGGTGAACCGGCTGCTGGCTTATCTCCTCGACGAAGCCAAGGCCGCCACGCCGGAAATCATCCGTGGTTACATTCAGTCCCTCGAAGCTCTTGGCAAGCAACTCTCCCGCGCGATTGACACTGACGATCTCACGGTCGTCCGGCTAGCGCTCGAGGAAATCCAGCAGACGCTTCGTCGCATTTATGCCGACCTCGACGAGACACACCACGCCATCATGACCGAAGTCGCCCGTTACAAGACCGAACGTCAGACGGTTTCGGTGCGTGACAAGTTCCGCCGCATCGTTCATTGGATGGAGCGTTACGTGGATCCGATGGTGGACATTGTTCGCACCGACGGTTCTATGCGCGCGACGTTTGATGAGACGGAGCGCCTGCTCAATCGCGCGCGCGATCATGGCCTGTTCAACGACCTGCCGGCGCTGGAACGGAACCTCCGGCACTTGCGGTTGGTGCAACGCCATTCCCTTCGCGTATTCCAACAATGCCGCCGCGAGCTTCAGCCGCTTTACGAATCGCTGCGTCGCTCCTCGTTCATCGCGGAGGGCGCGGCCATCGCGCTCGAATGCCTGCAACGTGAAGGCCCTGACGGCTGGGCCGAAC
>JACPYS010000054.1 GCA_016195915.1 Betaproteobacteria bacterium
CAGCCCCTCGCGGCGGAGTTCGAGGTGTCGATCCGCTGGCGTCCGATCCTCGTGGGCGGCGTATTCAATGCCGTCAATCCGAGCGTGTACGCCGCGCGCGACAACCCGGTGCCCGCGAAACGCGACTACCAGTTGAAGGACCTGCAGGACTGGGCGCGTGACAGCGGACTCGCGATCGTGTTTCCGCCGAGCGTTTTTCCCGTCAACAGCGTCAAGGCGATGCGCGGCTGCATCCTGCTGGAGCCCATGGGCAAGCTCGTGCCGTTCGCTTCCGCGGTTTTCGAAGCCTATTGGGCGCGCGACGAGGACATCTCGCGCGACGCCGTGCTCGCGGAGGTTTGCGAGTCCGCGGGCGTGGATGCCGATGCTTTCTTCGCCGGCATCCTGCAAGCCTCCATCAAGGAACAGCTCAAGGCCAATACCGATGAATTGATCCGTCGCGGCGGCTTCGGCTCGCCGACGATCTTCGTCAACGGCAACGACATGTACTTCGGCAACGATCGCCTGCCGCTGGTGCGCTCGGCGTTGAAGCGATACGACGGCTAGCCTCGGACGGCGTCGCGCAGGCAGGCGAGCGAGCGCCGCGAAGTGCCCGGATTGACGTTGCACCCGGGAGAGAGGATGAAGTTCGCATGCCCGCCGGCCTGCGCGATCGCATCGACAACTTCGGCGCGGATCTCGGGAAGCGAGCGCTCGTGGAGTTTCGTCTCGTCCACGCCGCCCCACAGACATCGCGAACTCAGGCGGCGGCCCTCGGCGATCGAAGGATTGCCCGGCAAGCGGTCCGACCAGCTGAGCGCCTCGCACGGGTAATCGAGTACCCGGCCCAGTCCGAGCGGGTTGCCATGCGCGTGCACGATGCGCGCGAGCCCCTGCATCGCCTCCAGCAGCCGCAGGTCGTAGGGGCGGTGAAAGCGCCGGTAGGCGTCGTCGTCGATGCCCCGCGCCGCTGGCGGCAGGATGCAGCCGTTGGTGGCATAAAACACCCCGTCCACGGGAATCCTCTTCAGCTCGCCTATGTATTCGACCAGCGTGCCGGTAAGCGCCGAGAGCATCGAACCGGCCTCGCGCGGATGCTCGCGGATCAGCCCCGCGCGCGAAAATCCCACCGCAAACAGCAGCGAGAAGAAAGGCTCGAGCAGCGTTTCGACGAGTGGCACCTCCGGACCGATGGCGGCGCGCACGGCGCGCAGGCACTCGAGCTGTTCGCCGAAGGACCGCTCGGTGAGCGGGCGGCGCGCGAAGCGCAGCATGTCGGCGGGACCGTCGATCGTATCGAGGCCCTCGGGAGGCACCAAGCGATAGTCGTTCATCACCTTGCAGATGTCCCAGTCGAAATCGGAGTACCAGGCGAGCTGGCGCCGCGCGTTCTCCGCCCCGTCCACTGCGTCGGTCGCGAAATTGCACCACGCGACGACGGGTGCGTGGTCCACCGGCGCGCCGCGCAGCGCGGCGAAAAAGCGCTGTTTCTTGTTCATCGCGGCGGCATCATACTCTCCGGCCCCCGACATATAATCGCGCGAGCCTCTGGACAACGAACCACCGACTACAGGATCGACGCACGGCTCATGGAACCCCAGGAACAGTCGGTGATCGCCCGGCTGATAAAGCGGATGGACAGCAGCCCCGGGTTCGCCGGGCTGGGCGCCACCGTGCAACTCATCAGCCGCTTGGGCGATGATGCCGACGGAGGCACGCGGGAAATCACCGCTGCGATCCTGCGCGATGCCGCGCTCGCAGCCAAGCTGCTGCGCATGTCCAATTCGAGCCATACGACGCGCGGCGGGCGCAACGTTTCCACCATCGACCAGGCGCTGGTGATCCTGGGGTTGAATACCGTGAAGTCGGTCGCCCTGTCGCTGACACTGCTCGAGTCGCTGTCGCACGAGCCGCAGTCCAGGCAGTTGCATGCCGAAATCGTCGCCGCCTATTTCTGCGGCTGCCTCGCGGCGGAGATCACCCGACTGTACGCGCCGCGTTTCAGCACCCAGGAGGCGCAGGTCTGTGGCCTGATGCAGAACCTCGGACGGATGATGGCGACCTATTACCTCTACGAGGATATCGAGCGCAGCCACGCGCTCCAGGCCGAGAGGAATCTCGCCGAAGACGAAGCAGTGGCCCTGACCCTGGGCGCGAGTTACCGGGAAATCGGGGCTGCCATCGCAAAGCACTGGAACCTGCCGGATGGTTTGCAGAACAGCCTGGCGACCGACATCGGCAAGGCTCCGCCGCGCAGCGCGGCCAATGCCCAGGCCTGGCACCAGTTCTGCTCTGCGTTCTGCCGCCGCGTGACCGACACGCTTTTCCGCCTGCCAGTGAACCGGGAAAGGGTCGAGATCGCGCGCGACATCGAATTTTTCCGTGGTGCGCTGCACCTCAGGGACGACGAGGTGCGCGAGGCGATCGACAAGTTCCTCCTCGAAACCGACGAGATCCTCGCGGAGATGTCCTTTCCCGGCAATGTAGAGCAGTCGCGCAACCAGTTGCGCAAGGGTTCCGAACGCGTGCTGGACCTGCTCTCGTCCCAGGACAGTCTCGGCAAGGAAAGCAAACACACTGGCGGGCGCCCGCCGATCGAGATCATCCAGCACGTCCTTCGCCTGATTCACGACAAGTACAGCTTCGACCGCACGCTGATGTGCCTGCCGGACACCCCGAGCACTCTGGTAGCGATCGCCGGTGTCGGCCGGAACGCGGTCCAGGTCAGCGCACGGTTCCGCTGCCACGGGCCGAAACCCGACCTGTTCCGCGCGATCATGGCGCGCAATCTCGACACCTTCGTCGCCGATGTCCGCCTGCCGATGTACGCCAAGCTGATTCCCGACTGGTACCACGAAGCCGTCGGCGCGCGCTCGGTGGTGATGCTGCCCATCGCGGGCGAAGAAAAAGTTCTCGGCATGATCTACGGCGACTATTCCGAACCGCACGCCAGCATTCCGCCGGGCCTGGCGGAAGGCAACATGCGGGAGTGGCGCGACCAGCTGGCCCAGGTACTTCAGACAGATGCGCGGAAACTTGTCTAGCCGGAACGGAGCGTCACGGGGCGGTGGACAAAGAAAGTAGCGAGACGGTCAACGCGCCGCCCCTCTCGGGTATCAAGGTGATCGAGATTGGCGTGGCAATGGCCGGCCCGTTCTGCGCGATGCTGCTCGCCGACTACGGCGCGGACGTGGTGAAGGTCGAGCGCGCCGGCGAGGGTGACGAGAGCCGGCACTGGTCGCCATTTTTCCCCGGCGGGGTATCGCACTACTTCGCGGCCGCCAACCGCAACAAGCGCAGCCTTGCGATCGACCTCAAAAGCGTCGACGGCATCGAAGTGTTGCTGCGCCTCGCGGCCGACGCAGACGTCCTGATCGACAACTACCGTCCCGGCGATGCGAGCGTTGCGCTGCCCTATCGCGGCGGACCACCCGTGCCTTACCCGTTCACCGAGGCGACACGATGACGCGCCTGCCGGGCCGTCTCAGGGCTCCCGCGCCTGCGCCTTTTCCTCGTCTGATGCCCAGATGCCGTCCCACGGCTCGCCGGGGAAGGCAAATACGACCCGCACCGGTTGCTTCGCGTCTGCGGTCACCGCTACTGCGGAAGCGCGCCGCACTCCGGCGAACGATGCTTCGAGACGATATTTTCCCGGCGGCAGGCGCAGCAGGCACATCGGGCCGTCGGTTGCGGTCGTGAAGCGCGCCGACTTGGCGCTCGCGTCGAACAGCGACAGCTCTACATCGGCGACGTAGCCGCCCCGCTTGACGGTTACGAATACGAGGGCGAGATTCGCCTGCGCGTTCGTCGCGGCAAGCGCGCGCCGCTCGTCCGCGCCGACACCGCCGCAAACCCAGCGCAGCCCGTCAGCGTCCCGCATCTCCAGGTTCTGCCCCCACGCGCCGGTGACGAGCAGTACAAGAATTGCGGAAGCCAGTGTTTTTTTCACCGGCCTTTACTTCGCGCGCGGCCAGAGCACGCCCTGGTTCCCCGCCTGGACGCTGCCGACACCCTTGAATACAAAGCGCTGCACGCGCTTTCCCTCGTAGGTCTCGGTGGTGTAGAGGTTGCCCTTCGAATCGGTCGCGATGCTGTGCACGCCGTAGAACTGGCCGGGCTGGCGCCCGCCGTCGCCGAAATTCGTCACTTCCTCGAGCGTTTCGCGCACCACGACGCGCACCTTCTCGTTGGTGCCGTCGGCGAGGAAGATGAAGCGTTGCTGCGGGTCCTTCGAGAACGCGATGTCCCAGGCGGAGCCTGAGCCCAGGGTCTCCCTGGCGAAGAAACCTTCCTTCACGAACGTTCCGTCCGCGCGGAATACCTGAATCCGGTTTGCCTGCCGGTCACAGACGTAGAGCAATCCGTCATCGGTTCGCTCGACACAGTGCACCGGGTTTCGGAACTGCTGCGCAGGCGGAGCCTTCGGATCGTATTTGCCCAGGTCCGCGTCATCGGGCTTGTTGCCGTAGGCGCCCCAGTAACGCTTCATCTTGCCGGTATCCGCATCGAGCACGGCCACGCGCCTGTTGCGGTATCCGTCCGCGACATAGGCCTCGTTGGTCTTCGGGTCGACCCAGATCTTGGCGACGCGCCCGAACTGTTCCATGCTGTTGCTGCCTGCGTTCTTGCCGAGGTTCCCCACCTGCATGAGGAATTTCCCGTCCTTGGTGAACTTCAGCAGATGGGCGTCGTTTGCGCCATTGCCGCCGATCCACACGTTGCCCTTGTAATCGACGTGAATTCCGTGGTTCGATTCCGGCCACTCATAGCCCGCCCCCGGGCCGCCCCAATACCGCACCAGATTCCCCGCCTGATCGAACACCAGCACGGGCGGCGCCGCCTGGCAGCATTCGCCGACTTTCAGTTCCAGTGCCCGCTCGTTGGCGTGCAGTGTCGCAGCGCCGCGATGGATGATCCAGACGTGGTCCTGCTCATCGACCCAGATGCCGATGGTCATGCCGAGCAGCCAGTGATTGGGCAGCGGCTTCGGCCAGAGCGGATCGACTTCGAACATCGGCGCCTGCACCATCCGCGCCTGTGCGTCCGCCGTGTTCTGCAGCACTGCCTGGCCGATTCCCAACGCGCCGACAACGGCGGCAAGGGTCACACCGAGATAGAGATTGCGCGTGCGCTGGATGATTTTCATGGCTTCCCCTTTGGTCTGCGCGCGGTCGGCGCCGCGTTTTCCGGTATCTTCTCTGCATTATACGCAGACCCATATCCGGTGATCGGCGGCACGGAGAAACCTTGTTTCGATCCAGCCTGATGATTGTTATCGCGTTGGCAATGTATTTCGCGCTCCCGCGCGACGCGTCCGCCCACGAAATACCGAACGACGTGAAGGTCCACGCGTTCGTCAAGCCTGCCGGCCATCAATTGCAGTTGCTGATTCGCGTGCCGCTCGCCGCCATGCGCGAAGTGGACTTTCCGAAACGCGGCGCGGGCTACCTGGACCTGGCACGCGCCGAAACCGCGCTGCGCAACGCCGCGACGCTGTGGCTTTCCGACAACATGGATCTGTACGAGGGCGACACGCTTCTCGGCACGCCGCAGCTGATCGATGCGCGGGTATCGCTGCCCTCCGACAAGTCCTTTGAGACATTCGATCAGGCCCTTGCGCACGTCACCGGTCCCCGGCTCCCGGAGACGCTGGAGCTGTACTGGAACCAGGGAATGCTCGACGTCCTTTTCGCATACCCGATCCGCTCTGAAACTGCGCGCTTTTCGATCCATCCGCGCCTCGCTCGGCTCGGCCTGCAAGTCTTGACCGCATTGCGTTTCCTGCCTCCGGGCGGGACGACGCGGGCTTTCGAGTTTCACGGGGACCCGGGGCTGGTGCGGCTCGACCCGCGCTGGAACCAGGCAGCGCTGCGTTTCGTCGAGTCGGGATTCCTCCACATCCTCGACGGGGCCGATCACCTGCTGTTCCTGTTTTGCCTGGTGATCCCTTTCAGGCGCCTCTGGCCGCTGGTTGCCCTTGCGACCGCCTTCACGGTCGCGCACTCGATCACGCTCATCGCGGCCGCCTACGGCCTCGGTCCGGACGGATTGTGGTTCCCGCCCCTCATCGAAACGCTGATCGCGATCTCGATCCTCTACATGGCCCTGGAGAACATCGCAGGCAGCAATGTCACGCGCCGGTGGATCATCACTTTTGCGTTTGGCCTGGTGCACGGCTTCGGCTTCTCGTTCGCGCTCCGCGACACGCTCCAGTTCGCGGGATCGCACCTGCTCACGTCGCTGCTGTGTTTCAACCTCGGGGTCGAGATCGGGCAGCTGCTGGTGCTCGCGTTGATGGTTCCGGCGCTGGAACTCCTGTTCCGCTTCGGCGTCGCGGAACGGATCGGAACCATCATCCTGTCGGCGCTCGCGGCCCACTCAGCCTGGCATTGGATGATCGAGCGCGGGGAACAGCTGCGAAAATTTCCCTCGCCGGCTGCCGACGCCGCCACCCTGGCAAGCGCTCTGCGCTGGCTCATCGCATTGCTGCTATTCGCGGCGCTGGCCTGGTTCGCCTCGCGCGCATTCGATCGCTGGACGCGGCAGCGGAATCGACCCCCTCCACAGCGCCCGGAGGCGCCCTGACTACGCCACCGGCTTCTTCATCGCCTCGAGCAACGGTGCGATCAGGTCCATCGGTACCGGAAACACGATGGTCGAGGACTTGTCGCCCGCGATGTTGCTGAGCGTCTGCAGGTAGCGCAGCTGCATCGCCTCGGGGCGCTGGGCGAGGATCTGCGCCGCCTGCAGGAGCTTTTCCGACGCCTGCAGCTCGCCCTCCGCGTGGATCACCTTGGCGCGGCGCTCGCGCTCGGCCTCGGCCTGGCGCGCGATGGCGCGCACCATCGAATCGTTGAGGTCCACGTGCTTGATCTCCACGGTCGACACCTTGATGCCCCAAGCGTCGGTTTGCGTGTCGAGCGTCTTCTGGATGTCGAGGTTGAGCTTTTCGCGCTCGGCGAGCAGCGCGTCGAGTTCGTGCTTGCCGAGCACCGCCCGCAGCGTGGTCTGCGCGAGCTGGCTGGTCGCATTCAGGAAGTCGGCGACCTGGATCACTGCCTTCTGCGGATCGACCACGCGGAAGTAGACGACCGCGTTCACCTTCACCGAGACATTGTCGCGCGTGATCACGTCCTGGGGCGGCACGTCGAGCACCACCGTGCGCAGGTCCATCCGCACCATCTGCTGGACCGCCGGAACCAGCACGATCAGGCCCGGCCCTTTCACCCGCCAGAAACGCCCGAGCTGGAACACCACGCCGCGCTCGTATTCGCGCAGGATGCGCAACGACCAGGCGACAACGATGATGACGAAGACGAGTACGCCGAAGCCGAAATAGCCGTATCCCATGGTCACGCTCCGTTGCTGTGGTCCGTCCCGGCCCGCACCTCGAGCACCAGGCCGTCGATCGCGGCGACGCGCACGAGTTGACCCGCCTTCAGGGGCACGCTGCTCTTCACGCGCCAGTTCTCGCTCTGCACGCGCGCCCAGCCTTCGCCTTCGAAATCCTCGAGCACCTCGGCAGCGCTGCCGATCAACAGTTCGCGGCCGCTCACCACCGGGCGCCGGCGCGCCTTGAGCGCCATGCCGACCACCACGACCAGGAATATGACGCTGGCGGCAGCGAAGCCGACCGCCAGCGCCACGGGCACGCCGAAGCCGGGCACGTCGGTATCGATGAGGATGACCGAGCCGATGACGAAGGCGATCACGCCGCCGATGCCGAGCGAGCCGTAGGCAGGCAGGAATACTTCGGCCACCATGAAACCGATGCCGAGCACGATGAGCGCGAGGCCCGCGTAGTTGACGGGCAACAGGTGCAATGCGTACATGCCGATGACGAGCGCGATCACGCCCGCCACGCCGGGCAGTACGAGACCCGGATTTGCGAACTCGAACAACAGCGCGTAGATGCCCAGCAGCAGCAGCACATAGGCGACGGCAGGGTTGGTGATGGTGCCGAGGAAACGCGTGCGCCAATCGGGCTCAAGGGCAGTAACGACGACCCCCGCGGCCGCAAGCACGTGTTCCTTTCCCAGCACCTCCAGCTTGCGGCCGTCCAGCCTCTCGACGAGCTGAGCAACGTCGTCGGCAACCAGATCAATGACCTTCTGCTCGAGCGCCTCGGCCGCCGACAGGCTGACCGCTTCGCGCACCGCGCGCTCCGCCCAGGCGGCGTTGCGTCCGCGCAGTTGTGCCAGCCCGCGGATATAGGCGGCGGCGTCCTGCACGGCCTTGCGCGTCATCGCATCGGGCAGCACCATGCCCCCTCCCGCGCCGCGTTCGTCCTTCGCGCCGGGTTTGGTTTCGGGTTCATGCTGCCCGCCCCTGTCCGGCGCGCCACCAATACCGATTGCGACCGGCGTCGCGGCGCCGAGATTGGTCGCGGGCGCCATCGCCGCGATATGGCACGCGTACAGGATATAGGTTCCCGCGCTCGCCGCGCGTGCCCCTCCCGGCCCGACGTAGGCAACCACCGGGACAGGCGCCGCAAGAATATCCTTGATGATGGCGCGCATGGAGACATCCAGGCCGCCAGGCGTGTCCATCCGGAGAACCACGTACTGTGCACCCTGTCTTGCCGCGCTTTCGAGTCCGCTGTGCACGTAGTCTGCCGTCGCCGGCCCGATCGCGCCTTCGATCGTCAGCAGCACGACCGGCGCGGGTGCGGCGAGCGCCCAAGCATAGACAAGCGCCCAGACAAGATGCAGCCAGCGCATGCGGAACCTTTACGGCAAGGCCATGGTTCCAATACGGTCCGGGCAGCCTTCCCGAGGCGCCTACTTGCCGGGCACGCGGATCGGCAGCCTGCCATGCAGGATGGCCGATGACGGCGGAGCGGCTGGTTTTTTCTCCTGCTTGGGCTTCTTTTTCTCGCGGTTGCTGCGCTGCTGACCTTTGGCCATTTAAATTCTCCTTAAATGATGATGCCCAACGGGGCACCACATAGTGTGCGCCATGTTGGCGCGAGTGTCAGTCGTTTCCGGGATTATCATCGGCCACCATGCCGAGCGCGGATCGAAAGGAGTCCCTATGAATATGCACAGTGCCGGCGCCCGTCGCCGGCTCCCCAGCCTGGCAGCCGCGTTGCTGGCGCTCGTTGCATTGAGTATCGCCCCGGCGGCGGCGCAGGAATATCCGTCGCAGGCGATCCGGATCATCGTCCCGTATCCCCCGGCGGGCAGCACCGACATCGTCGCGCGCAGGTACGCGGATTTCCTGTCTAAAGACCTCGGGCAGAGCGTGATCATTGAAAACCGGCCGGGCGCGTCGACCAATATCGGCAACGACGCGGTCGCCGCCGCCAGGCCGGACGGATATACGCTGCTGTTCGGGGCCAACGGACTGGTGCAGAACCCGGTATTCGGGCCGATTCCTTCGTTCGACCCGATGAAATCACTGGATCCGATCAGCCTGGTCGCGCGCCTCGCCTTCCTGGTCGCGGCAAATCCGAAGACGCCGTTTTCGTCTGCGAAGGAGTTGATCGTCGCGGCGAAAGCGGCGCCCGGCAAGCTCTCCATATCGAGCGCCCAGCTTGAAATCTATGTCGAGCTGATGAAGAATCGCGCCGAAATCGATCTCTTGCATATCCCCTACAAGGGCGGCGCACCGGCCACGACCGACGCAATCTCGGGGCAGGTGGACATGGTGTACGCACTGGTTCCGGTGCTGCTGCCGCACGTCCAGAGCGGCCGGCTCAAGGCGCTCGGCATCACCTCGGGCAAACGTGTCGAGACGCTGCCCGCGGTGCCTACGTTCGGCGAAATCGGTATCGACTACCACATCACAATCTGGTTCGGCCTGCTGGCCCCGGCCGGAACGCCGAAACGCGTCATCGACCGCCTCGCGCGGGCAACCCAGCAGATCGTAGCGCATGCGGATTTTGCGCAGCGGCTGCGCGCCACCGGCGTCGAAGCGGTGTCGAGCCAGCCGGACGAATTCCGCGCGGAAATGCACAATGAGGCGGCCCTCTGGCAGAAACTTGCCAGGCTCATGCCGAGCCTCGTGCAAACCAATCCCACCAAGTGAAGGCAAACATGGCATTCGAAAAGCAGATCGGGGAATTCGAGCAACGCCGCAGCAAGGCATTGTCGATGGGCGGGCCGAAGAAACTCGCCGCGCGCAAGGCCGAAGGCGTTCTGAATGCGCGCGAGCGCATCGATCGTCTCGTCGATCCCGGCAGCTTTCTCGAATCCGGGCTGTTCGCGACCTCGATCTGGCCGGAAGCGCGCGAGCGTTCCCCCGCCGACGGCAAGATCGCGGGCTACGGCAAGCTCGACGGGAGGGAGGTGGCGATCGTCTCCAACGATTTCACCGTCATGGGTGCATCGAGCAGCACGGTCAACACTTCCAAGGTCGGACACGTCAAGCAGGTTGCGACCCGCCACGGCCTGCCGATGGTGTTCCTTGGTGAATCGACCGGCGCGCGCATGCCCGACGTGATGGGTGCGGCGGGAATTTGCAGCGGCGACCGTCCGACGCAGTACCGGCGCACGCGCGAAACGCCATGGGTTTCCGGCGTCCTCGGCCATTGTTACGGATCGTCGTCCTGGTACGCGGCGCTCGCGGACTTCGTCGTGATGCGCAAGGGCGCGATCACCGCGGTGTCGAGCGTGAGGCTGACGTCGATGGCGATCGCGGAGGAAGTCGATCCCGAGGCACTCGGCGGGTGGCGCCTGCACACCGAGGTCACCGGCATGGTCGACCTTGCCGTCGACAGCGACGAACAAGCGCTCGATGCGATCCGCCGCTTCCTCGCCTACCTGCCGAGCCACTGCAATGAAGCACCGCCCGTGCGCCCCGTGCCTCCCGAATCCGGCCAGGACGCGCGCAGGATCCTCGATATCCTTCCCGAATCGCGCACCCGCGTCTACGACGTGCGCAAGATCCTCGCGCTGATATACGACGCGGGCAGCGTGTTCGAACTGAAACCGCGCTTCGGGAAATCGGTGGTGACCGCGCTCGCGCGGCTCGAGGGCAAGACGGTCGGCATCGTGGCGAGCAACCCGATGGCGAAAGGCGGGGCGATCGATCCCGATGCCTGCGACAAGGCGGTGAGCTTCCTCGTGCTGTGCGATTCGTTCAACATTCCGCTGGTGTTCATGGTCGACCAGCCCGGTTTTCTGATCGGCATCGAGGGTGAGCGCAAGCGCGCGATCGGCCGCGTGATGAACTGGATGAACGCGATTTCGCTGGTCACGGTGCCGAAGATCTCCGTGGTGATGCGCAAGACCTATGGCCAGGCCGTGCTCAACATGGGCGGCACCGGCAACGCCGATGAAATGGTGTGCTGGTTTACCGCCGAGCTCAATTTCATGGATCCGCGATCGGCCGTGACCATCGTGCACGGCGTGACCGAGAAGGACGACCCGGCGCGTTTCCAGGAATTGCTCGCCGAAATGACCAAGGGCACTTCGGCCTACGATGCCGCGTCGATCAATGCGGCCCACGCGGTCATCAATCCGGCCGACACACGCGACTACCTGATCCGGATCCTCGACGTGCACCGCATGCGCATGTCCAACGGCGTCGGCGAGCACCTGATGCGCACCTGGCCGACGAGTTACTGATTGGAGGACGGGTGAACCATAGAAATTTCGGCTTTGGAGCACCGCTCGCCGACCTGTGCGATGTGCGCTTCGACAACAGCTTCGTGCGCGAGCTCCCCGCCGATCCGCTGCTGCGCAATGTGCCGCGACCGGTGCGTAACGCTTGCTATACGCGTGTCGATCCGACCCCGGTCGCGAATCCGAGGCTGCTCGCCTGGGCGGATCCGGTAGGCGAAATGCTCGGGATTTCGCGGCCGGACTCGGCAAACGGTCCGGTGGCCGAGGCCCTCGGCGGTAACCGGGTCCTTCCCGGCATGCAACCCTATGCCGCACGCTACGGCGGGCACCAGTTCGGCCATTGGGCCGGACAGTTGGGCGATGGCCGTGCGATCACCCTTGCTGAAGTCGTGGGCGCGGACGGCCGGCGCTTCGACCTCCAGCTCAAGGGGGCTGGCAGGACGCCATACTCGCGCACCGCCGACGGCCGCGCGGTGCTGCGCTCGTCGGTGCGCGAATTCATGTGCAGCGAGGCGATGCACTATCTCGGTGTGCCGACCACCCGCGCGCTCAGCCTGGTGGGCACCGGCGAGACGGTGGTGCGGGACATGTTCTACGACGGCAATCCGCAAGCCGAGCCTGGCGCCGTCGTATGCCGCGTCGCGCCGACGTTCGTGCGCTTCGGCAATTTCGAGATACACGCTGCACATGGCGAGCGGGATCTGCTCAAACGCCTGGCCGACTACGTGATCGGGACGCATTTCCCGGAACTGGGAGAACCGTCGCCTGCCGCCTATGGACGCTGGTTCGAAGAGATCTGCCGGCGCACCGCGACGCTGGTTGCGGAGTGGATGCGCGTCGGATTCGTCCACGGCGTGATGAACACCGACAACATGTCGATCCTGGGGCTCACCATCGACTACGGACCCTACGGCTGGCTCGAAGGATACGACCCGCACTGGACGCCCAACACTACTGACGCGGAGGGACGCCGCTACTGTTACGCGAACCAGCCGGGCATTGCGCAGTGGAATCTGGTGCGGCTGGCCAACGCACTGGCGCCGCTGATACAGGACACGGCTATATTTGAACGGGGGCTCGATGTGTTTGGTGACACTTTCGAACTCACCTCGAGCCGCATGCTGGCCGGCAAGCTCGGGGTGCTTGCTCTCGACCGGGAGGGCGACGACACGCTGCTCGGCGAATTGTTCGAATTGCTGCAGCAGGTCGAGACCGACATGACGCTTTTCTTTCGCAATCTTGCCGCCCTGCCGGTGGAGGGCAGCGACGGGACCATTGGCGACAGCACGCTGGTCGAACCCGTGCGCTGCGCGTTCTATGACGTCGCTGCGCTTGCGCCGGCACAACTCGGCCGTCTGGCAGGCTGGGTGCGCCGTTACGCCGCGCGAGTGCGGCAGGACGGCGTGCCTCGTTCGGAGCGCATCGCGAGCATGAACCAGGCCAATCCGAAATATGTCCTGCGCAACTATCAGGCGCAGCTTGCGATCGACGCGCTCGAGAACGGCGATGCGTCGGTCCTGGAGCGGATGATGACGGTATTGCAGCGCCCTTACGACGAGCAACCCGGTCACGACGATCTTGCGGAGCGGCGTCCCGAGTGGGCGCGCCACCGGGCCGGATGCTCGGCGCTGTCCTGCAGTTCCTGAGCGCGCCGCTCCGGAGTTACCTCTGCAACGTGGCTTCCTCGATCAGGACCTTGTACGAATAGCCCGATCCAAGGTCCTTGTCGGTGTGCACGACGCCTTTCGCCACCACGACATCGCCGATCTTCGCCTGGTCCTTGGTCGTCACGAGCACGTCGTGCGTATTGTCCGAGGCCGAACCGGATCCGTCGCGCAGATGAATCCAGTTCCGGCCGAGAATCTGAGAATTGAATTTCACCACTTTGCCGCGGACCAGGACCGTCTTGTCCTTGAGCGTGTCCTTTCCCGTCACGATTTCCGCAACCGTCCGCGCATCCGGGCCGCTCGCCTTCGGCACTTTGACATCGCCTACGTCCACCGGTTTGCCGAGGCGCGCATGCGCCGCCGTCATGTCTGCGCCGCCCGTATCGGCCAGCGAACCGAAGACGATCCTGTCGAAGGTCTTCTTCATCGACTTGCTCTCGAAGTTGGTCATGAGCAACGCGTTTTCGATCGTGATTTCGGCGCCCTTTTTGACCGCTGTTTTCGGCACCGCGGCCCACGTCTCGCCGTCCTTGGTCTTGAGGCGGAGGTAGGTGTAGGTTTCGACGTCCCGGACTTCGAGCACCTCGCCCTTGACCGGCGCCGCAGGCGGGGGCACCGGCTTGTCCGCAGCCCAGCCCGCACCGGCAGTCAACAGCATCGACATCAGCACCGAAAAAAACATTTTCATGATTTGCCGCTCCTTTTGCCGCGATTCTTGCACAGTCCTGCATGCCGGGTTTGACCTTGCTCAAGGCCGCATAATGCGAGATGGGGCCCCTACTCACCTTAAAGGTACACGATGCTTTGCGCGCCGCTGCGCGCGCCGGCGCGCCTGCCGTCGAGTGCTCCCTGGACCTGGATCGTTCGACGACGACAGTACAGGTGGGCGTTGCCGGATGGGCGTGGCAAAGCCGGCGATTCCCCTATCTGGAGCGTTGCAGGGACAGAACCGTTTACCACTGGGATGGCGAGACGTTTCAGCCAGTCGCGCGTTTCACAACGTCACTGATCAAGCTGGTGCCGACGGAGTGGGGGCCGCCGACGTTCGAAATCGACGGCATCAAGATGTTACCCACGGCGCGTGTCTCGCCCTACGCAGATGCAGAACGCAAAGTCGGACTGGTTCAACCGCGCGGCAAGGTGATCCTGGACACTTGCGGCGGCCTTGGCTATTTCGCCGCGTGGTGTCTGTCAGGCGGGGCCGCGCAGGTGCTTTCCTACGAGAAGAATCCTGACGTCATCTGGCTGCGCGGCCTGAATCCCTGGTCGCCCGCGACCGGCAATGGATTGACGTTGACCCAGGGCGACATTGCCGATCGGATTGCTACCCTGCCCGGCGAATCGGTCGATGCGATATTGCATGACCCGCCGCGCTTCGGAACCGCGGGAGAACTCTACTCGCAGGTCTTTTACGACCACCTCGCCAGGGTCCTCAAGCGCAAAGGCAAGCTGTTTCACTACACCGGTACGCCGAACAACCTCACCAGCGGGCGCGATGTGCCCGGCGAAGTGGTGAAACGTTTGCGGCAAACGGGATTCGCCGCGGAGTTGAATGGCGACGGCGTGATGGCGGTGAAGAAGTAATCGCTGTCAAGCCACCCTGCGCCAGTAAATAGGACTCTCGTCTGGGATTCAGCTGTTCAATGAACGCCTGTCCACCGCAATTTCCACACGCCGCCGGTTCCAGGTTGGCGTGTGCGTGGTCTAAGGACACGATAACTCATCGGCCCGCGGCACGCTCATGATTCACGCGCGACGGCAGTCCCCGTTGCGCCGGGTCGGTTCGCGCGTCAGGCCTGCAGCGCCGCGAGCACGCGCTCGCGCGTGAACGGGATCTCCGTGATCCGCCGCCCCGTCGCTGCAAAAATCGCATTCGCAATCGCGGCCCCCGCAGGGGCCTGGCTGCCCTCGCCCGCGCCGAGCGGCGGCATCTCCGGGCGGTCGATCAGCGCGCTCTGGATTTTCGGGCTGCCGGTGAAGTCGATAATCGGGTAGTCGGCGTAGTCCACTGCCTTCATGATGCCGACGTCGAATCTGCCTGATTCGAGCAGCGTCCAGCTCGCGGCCTGCACCATGCCGCCCTCGATCTGGTTGATGACGCCGTCCGGATTGATCGAGCGGCCGGTGTCGGTGGCGCTCCACATCCGGAGCACGCGCACCGCGCCGCTTGCCGTGTCGACGCTGACTTCGGCGACCACGGCCACATAGCTGTCCTGGTTCTTGTAGCGCGACAAGCCGACGCCCATGCCGAGCATCTCGCGCGCGAGCTTTCGGCCGGCGCTGACCGGCGTGGGCGTCCAGCCGGACATCTCCACCGCTTTGCTCAGCACCGCGACGAGGCGCTCGTCCCTTACGTTCTTCAGCCGGAACGAGACCGGGTCGTGCCCGGACATTGCCGCAAGCTCATCAAGGAACATCTCGGCCGACACTGCATTGAAGAATCCGCCGAGCGTGCGCAGCGCCGAGGTGCGGATCGGCATCTCCGCCAGGAAGTGGGTCGTGACACGCTGGCTCGCCGCCGCGTAGATCGGCACCGCATTGCGCCCGGCCGCGCCGTTCGGCAGCGCGCCGTCCCTGGGCTTGGACGCTTTGAGCGGCTCGGCGAGGTACCACGCCGAGCGCAGGTTGCAGCCCTCCATGCCGCCGCTAGGACCGGGTCGCGTCGAATGCGGGAACGACCAGACGTCGTGGTTCCATGCCGTGAGGCGCCCGTCGCCGGCCACGCCCGCCTCGAGGCGCACGATCATGGCCGAGCCCCACGGCTCCCAAGCCATCTCCTCCTCGTGCGACCACTGCACGCGCACCGGACGTCCCGCGACCGCGCGCGCGAGCAGCGCGGCATCGAGCGCCACGTCATCGGCGCCGTTGTGGCCGTAGCATCCCGCGCCCTGCGCGTGGATGACGCGGATTGACACCTCCGGAGTCCTGAGCGCCTTCGCAAGATGCGCCCGCAGCGAAAACGGCCCCTGCGTATGCGACCACACCGTGAGCTTGCCGTCGGCGCACTGCGCCAGCGCGCAGCTCGCGCCGATCGACGCGTGGGCCTGGAATGCCCGGCGGTACTCGGCCTTGTGGCGAATCGACACGACGTCGAGCGCGCCGCCCCTGGTCTCGTGAATGACTTTGACCTCGGCGGGCGCATTCAGCAGGTGCTCGAAAACCCCCTTGCCGGCAAAAAGCGCCGGCCCCACGTCCCATCGGGCCGCCGCTGCCAGCTTCTCCGCCGCCGCGCGCGCCTGCTCCTCGCGCCGTGCGATGACGCCGAGGAACGATCCGTCGCGCACTACTTCGACGACACCCGGCATTGCCTTGATCGGAGCAAGGTCGACCGACACCACCCGCGCAGCGTAGGCCGGCGGTCTTGCAATGGCGCCGAACAACATGCCCTCGGGGCGCAGGTCGTGGATGAACACCGGCTGGCCGAAAACTTTCGCCGGGATATCGACGCGCGGGTAGGACGACCCGATGATGCGCTGGCTGGATGCGGGTTTTCGGCGCGCCGCCGGGTCCACCGGCCGAGTCAGCGAAACGCGGGATGCCGCTTCGCCGTAATGCATGCGCGCGCCGGACGGGCCGATGATCGACCCGTCTTCGACCTTGAGCGTCGAGGCATCGACCTTCCACGCCTCCGCCGCCGCACGCACCAGCGTGCCGCGTGCGTCGGCACATGCGTGCCCGAGCGCCGTGCCGCCGAGCTTCATCGAAAACGAGCCAGACGTCACGCCCTCGTCGGGCGTCTGCGCCGTGTCGCCCGAGACCAGGGTGATGCGCCCCGGCGCGACGTCGAGTTCCTCCGCCGCGATCTGCAGCATCGCCGTCAGGCATCCCTGCCCAATTTCCACGCGGCCGGTAAATACCGTGACCGCGCCGTCGGGGGCGATCCGCACCCAGGCATTCAGGTTGGGATTGCGCTTGATCATTGCCGGCAGGTCGGGCACCGGCTGGCCCTCGGCAAGACGGAACTGGATCGTGAGGCCGGTCGCCGCGGCGGCCGCGAGCCCCTGGACGAAGCGACGGCGCGAGAGCGAGACAGGTGCGGAAGCGAAATGGATCCGATTGTCCATGAGGGTCACAGCGTCCTCCCGGCGGCTTTCATCACCGCGCGCACCACGCGTGGCTGGCAGCCGCAGCGGCACAGGTTCGCATTCATCATCGCGGACACCTCAGCCTCGCTCGGCGAGGGCTTGGCGGCGATCAGCGCCGCGGCCTGCATGATCATGCCGTTGGTGCAATAGCCGCATTGCAGCGCCTGCTCGGCAATGAAGGCCGCCTGGACCGGGTGCGGCCTGTCCGGCGTGCCGAGGCCTTCGAGCGTCGTGATCGAACGGCCCTGAACGGCCTCGATCGAGATCTGGCAGGAACGCGCCGCGATACCATCGAGATGGATCGTGCAAGCGCCGCATTGGCCGCGCGCGCATCCCAGCTTCGGCCCGTTAAGAGCGAGGTCATTGCGCAGGACGTAAATGAGGCGAGTGCCCGGCGGGACCTCGACGCGGACTTTCCTGCCGTTCACGAACAGTTCGGTCATGGCCTCTCCTCTCGACACAAGTATTCATCCTGACATGGCCTGCCGGGCTCGACAAGCCGTACCGGTACCGACGTGAGGTTTCGGGCTGCCGCCCGCCGCTGACGGACATGTCCGTATTCCTGAGAGAAGCACCGCAGAACCATCGAGGGTATGCTGCGACAGGCGTCAGCAGGTGCATGTCTCCACATGGGATTGCCAGGCGCTGCTTTTCGGCAGCTCGAGAAAGAGGATTCTCATGGATTCGGATTGGACGACTCTGTCCCGGGAGGAAAAACGGGCCCGCAGGTTCGAGTGGTACAGCTCGACGAACGCGATCCGCTTCGACAGTCGCGAAGCCGAAAACGCCTATCGGGTCAGGACACAACGGATGATCGACGTCTACAACGTGCGGGAGCCGGACAGAGTGCCCGTGTCGCTGCCCATCGGCTCGCTGCCCGTCGAATACGCCGGCATCGATTACGGCACCGCCATGTACGACGCCGAGAAAGCCGCGCAGGCCTGGCTCAAGTTCAGTTTGGAGACCGGCCTGGACGCCTTCGCGGTCCCCAACGTACCCGTGGGCAAGATGCTCGATCTGCTCGATTACAAGCTCTACCGCTGGCCGGGGCACGGCATTCGCCGCGACGCGCCGGGTTTCCAGTTTGTCGAACGCGAGTACATGACCGCGGATGAATACGATGCATTGATCAACGACCCGTCCGATTTCTGGCTGCGGACCTACCTGCCCCGCGTCTTCGGCACCTTCGAGCCCTTCCGGATGCTGCAGTCCTTCACGGCGGTCACGGAGCTGCCGATGGTTACACCCCACTTCATGCCCTACGCCAGGACCGAGGTGCAGGAGTCTCTGCAGAAGCTCATCGAAGTGGGGAAAACGCTCGCGAGCTGGACCGAGGTCGTATCGAAAGTGGGCCGTCGCGGCCGCGAACTGGGATTCCCTTCTCTTGTTTCCGTCTACGCCAAGGCGCCCTTCGACACCATCGGCGACACCTTGCGCGGCACCAAGGGCATCATCCTCGACATGCGCCGGCAGCCGGACAAGCTCCTCGCGGCGCTCGAGGCCGTCGCGAAGATCACCATCGACGTCACCGTCGCCAGCCTCAACGCGTCCCGGGGGCAGGTGGCCTTGTTCCCGCTTCACAAGGGCGCCGATGGCTGGATGTCCGAGAAGCAATTCCAGACTTTCTACTGGCCGACGCTGAAGCGCGTCGTCGACGCTCTCATCGAGGAGGGCATCCTGCCGACGCTGTTCGCGGAGGGCGGCTACGAGACGCGTCTCGGGCTGGTGAACGAGTTCCCCAAGGGTGCCGTCAACTGGCTGTTCGACCGGACCGACATGGGCCGGGCGAAGCAGGCGCTCGGCGAGCAGTGCTGCATCTCCGGCAACGTGCCTGCTTCGCTTCTGGCCACGGGCTCGCCCCGGGAAGTGAAGGACTATAGCCGCAGGATCATCGAGCTGTGCCGCGAGGGCGGCGGCTTCATCCTCGCGGCGGGCACGAATTCCATCGATGGTTCCAGCATCGACAATCTGCGCGCCATGGTCGAGGCGGCCGCCGAGTACGGCGTGTACGCGAAGTAGCACGGCGCTGAGTCAATGCTGATCGAACACAACGTCGCCGGCCAGAACGCCCCGGAACGGATTGACCGTCGCGATTTTCATGATGGTTGCGACCAACGTGTGCAATCATCCGCGCGTCCGGGTCCCCGCCTCCGTGAGGCAATACCGGTTCTTCTACCCCGCACAAGGAGCAACGTCATGTCGGTGCAGAAAGCGAGCGTCTGTCCACTCGATTGCCCGGACACCTGCAGCCTTTCGGTCACGGTCGAACACGATCAGGTGACCGCCGTGCAGGGCTCCGATGCCAACCCGCTCACGCGCGGGGCGATTTGCGCCAAGGTGGCCAATTACTATCCGGAGTTCGTACACGGGGCCAATCGGCTGCGCCACCCGATGAAGCGGGTGGGTCCAAAAGGCGAGAGCAAATTCGAACGCATCTCCTGGGATGAGGCGCTGGACATCATCCATCATCGCGTCGGCGACGTGATTGCCCGGCACGGCCCGCAGGCGGTGCTACCGCTCAACTACGCGGGCCCGCACGGCATGCTGGCGGGCGATTCGATGTCACTGCGTTTTTTCCACCGGCTCGGAGCATCGCTCCTGAGCCGCCGCCCCCTGTGCGGCGGTATCCGGGGCGAAGCCTACGCAGGCACGTTCGGCGCGACGCCCGGCACGCCTCTGCAGCAAGTGAGCCTGGCGAAGCTCGTCATCGTCTGGGGCAACAACGCAACGGCTTGCAACCTTCACCTGATGCGCCATGTAAACGCCGCCAAGCGCAAAGGCGCCAAGCTTGTGGTCATCGATCCGAAAAGGGTCAAGGTCGCCGAACAGGCGCACCTGCACCTGGCGATCCGTCCGGGCACCGATGTGGTGCTCGCGTGGGCGCTCGCCGTCGAGCTGGAACGCCTGGGAGGGTTCGACCATGCATTCATTCACAACCACGTGCTGGGCTTCGAGGCTTTCATGGCGAGCGCGCGCGAGTATCCAACGGATGTCGCGGCGGGGATCTGCGGTGTTCCGGCCGAGGATGTCCGCACGCTGGCGCGCTGGTACCTCGAATCAACTCCAGCCGTGATCGCGTGGGGCAATGGCCTGGAGCGCAACCAGAACGGCGGTTCCGGGTTGCGGGCGATCGCCGCGCTCCCGGCCCTCGCAGGAAAGTTCGGCGTCCCCGGCGGCGGACTGGTGGGCGGCGCGGGAAACGCCTTCCCGAAGACTCCGGACCGGCTCGCACGGCCCGATCTGGTCCCGCCGGGGACGCGCACGATCAACATCATCGACGTGGGAAATCTGCTGCTCGACGGTGATCTCGATCCGCCGCTCAAGGCGCTATTCATCTATAACCACAACCCGGTGATCGTCCACCCCGGGCAGAACCGGATGAAACAGGCCCTCGCCCGGGACGATGTGTTCATCGCCGGCATCGAAGTGGCGATGACCGACAGCATGGCGTACGCGGACGTGATCCTGCCGGCCTGCACGCACTTCGAACACGCCGACGTCTACCCGGCGTACGGCCAGCAGTATCTGCAGCGTGCCGATGCGGTGATCGCGCCGGTGGGAGAGAGTCTGCCCAATACCGAAATCTTTCGCAGGCTCGCGGCGCGGTTCGGTTTCGACGATCCCGCGTTCAGGACAAGCGACACGGAACTGATGGATGCGGCACTGGACGCGGCCGATCCGCGCATGCAAGGCTTTCGGCCCAGCCAGATCCCCACGGACCGGGCGCTGCGCATGGAGTACGACGGCGCGGAGCCGGTGCTGTTCGGCAATGTCATGCCGCGGACGCCAAGCGGCAGGATCGAGCTGGAATCGGCAGCGCTCGGCGCACGCTACGGATCGCCGCTACCAACGTTCCGGCCGGTGGTTTCCGCTTACCCGCTCACCCTGATCACGCCTGCCTCGGACCGGCGCACGACCTCGACTTTTGGTGGTCTCGCGGCGAATGACGCGACACCCGTCCTCGAGATGCACCCCGCTGATGCCGAGGCGCGCGGCTTGCGAGACGGCGCATGGGTCAAGGTGTGGAACGACCGGGGCGAGGTGCACCTGCCGCTCGGCATCACCGACGCGATCCGCCCGGGCGTGGTGTGCTCGGAAAAAGGCGCGTGGTTCCGAACCAGCCGCAATGGCCAGACCGTGTCGGCGCTTGCCCCGGCACACAAGGCCGACCTCGCCGAGGGAGCGTGCTACAACGATGCGCGCGTTGAAGTAGCGGCGCTGCAGTAGCGCAAGTACGCGGCGTTTCATTCGATCCTGATGTTTGCTTCGCGCAGGAAATCACCCCAGCCCGGGGTTTCGCGGCGCGCCATGGAGTTTCCGGCCGCCCGCTGATACAGGCACGGCCGGGTTTGACCCAGCATAAATGACGGACCGCAGCAATGCGCTAGTGTCCGCCAACGGGGGGTTGCCCATGAATCGCAATATTGTTTCCCTGCTCCTGACCACGATGCTTGCGGCCGCATGCGCAAGTGAATTATCGCGCCCCGAAAAGAAGGCCGAAAAGCCGGCCGGCGCGCGCATCGAGATTGGCGCCGGGCATTTCAACCGCGATGCCAAACCGTTCCACTATTGGGACAAGCAGAAGGAAATCCCCGCGGTCTGCGCCCGCTGCCATGCTGCCAACGGCGTCGCACAGTATCTCAGGGACGGGGCAAACACCCCGGCACCGCACGTCAGGAACGCCTTCGCGTGCACCAACTGCCATGCCGACATGCTCAGCTACGAACGCCACCGGGTGGCCAAAGTGATTTTCGCGAGCGGACTCGCCGTGGACAGCGGCGACAACAATATGAACCTGTGCATGACCTGCCACCAGGGTCGCGAATCCACTGCAAGCGTCGACAAGGCGATATCCGGCATGCCGGCCGACGTGCCAAATCTGAAGCTCGCCTTCGTACACGTGCATTACCTGCCCGCCGGCGCCACGATTTACGGCACCGAGGCGAAGGTCGCATACGAGTTCGCCGGCAAATCCTACGCCGGACGCTTCAACCACGTGCCCGGCATGAACACCTGCACCGCGTGTCACGAACCTCACGGCGGCGAACTCCGGGCGGAGAAGTGTGCGCAATGCCATCAGGGTTCGAGGCCGGAAAAAAGCGCGCGCGAGCTTGCGAACGGGATGCGCGAACTCTACGCCGCGATCCAGCACTATGCGCGCGCGATGGGCGGCGCGGCGATCGGGTTCTCGCCCGAAGCCTTCCCGTACTGGTATGCCGACGCCAACGGCAACGGCAGGATCGATCCGGAGGAGGTCAGGCCCGACAACGGCTACAAGGCGTTCACGCCGCGCCTGCTGCAGTCCGTCTATAACTACACCTTCCTGCTGCGGGACCCCGGAGCGGCCTATCACAACGGCCGTTACGCGGGACAACTGCTCTACGACTCCCTCGAGAACCTCGCGGCGAGCGGCAAGGCGGGGGTTGAAATGCGCGGCACCGCACGCCCCTGATCCCGAATGCCGGCGCAAGGACGTTCTCCTCCGCCCGCACAACCGCTTTAAGCTGAGCGAGCGTTGACGGCCTGAGCCGATGTACGTGCTCTGTGACAACAGCACTTTGACTGAAGCCGCTTTTGTACTCATTAGCCGGAGCGGCGGAGCAGCGCGGACTTACGTGGCGCTGCGCGGCGCGCGCATCGCCGTGCCGGCCGGCTCATCGATCCCTTCGTGCAGGGAATGCGCGATCCCGGATGCGCTGAGGGAAAGAACATCGTCCGCCGGTCGCGAGGCTATCCTGGTACAGCGAGACGACGTTCAGCCGTTCAACGAACGCCTGTCCACCCTCCTCTAATACCGCACAGCGACATCAAGCAAAAACTACCGAGACCAACCCAGCCGCTTGCCGCCTTTTCGCCTTCGGCCGCACCACGATCTCGACATCCATTCCCAGCTTCGTCAGAAAACCGATCAGCCTTTCCTGCGAATAACCATGGAACTGGCCGCGCAACAGCGCGGAAACCTTGGGTTGGTCGATCCCCAACAGTTCGGCCGCCTGGGTCTGGGTCAGCTTGCGTGCCTGAATGATGCGGCTGATCTCGCGCACTATCCTTGCCTTGGCCAGCATCTCGGCCGAGTCTGCGAAGCCAAGATCAGCGTAGACGTTGCCGGAGCTGACTTCGTAGTCGATTTTTTCCTTGCGGATCTTGCGGGTCATTTTCACTCTCCTTCGGCCAGGCGTTTGGCATCGTCGAGCCGCTTGCGTATCAGGTCCATGTCCGGCTTGGGCGTTTCGATGCCCTTCGTCGATTTCTTCTTGAAACAGTGCAGTACAAACACGGCGTTGGCGAAGCGCACCGTATAGACGGCGCGATAGGTGTCCGTCGCGAAATCCTCCACGATTTCCAGCACACCCGACGAACCAAAGCCGCGCAGCACCTTGGCGGCCGTGTGCCGGCTTCCGATCTGCGCCAAATGCAGCGCGTAGCCGAACTCGCGCTGCACCGCTTTGGGCATGGCCGCGAGATCCTTGCGCGAACGCCCGAGCCAGATCAGTGGCTTTTCGTCGTTGTTCATCGGAATCGAGTATATGCCAATACTGGCATACTTGGCAAATCCGCCTCCGGCAGCTCAACAGCCTCACTCCCGCCTTCCCCTGCACCGCCTCCACCTACGCCCTTCCCGCGCGCGGCATCCAGGCGCAGCGGACGATCGGGTTGCAGCAGCAGGTCATGTCTACTGTCGGGCGCGCTCCCCAATACAGCGCGACGCCGTTCAGCTGTTCAACGACCGCTTGTCCACCGCAAGCGCCGCCTCTTTCATCACCTCGGACATCGACGGATGCGCGTGGCAGATGCGCGCTATGTCTTCCGAACTCGCGCCGAATTCCATCGCCACCACCGCCTCGCTGATCAGCTCCGAGGCCTGGCCCCCGATGACATGCACGCCGAGGATGCGGTCCGACTCTGCATCGGCCAGCATCTTCACGAAACCCTCCGTCTCGTCGCGCCCGAGCGCGCGGCCGTTGTAGGCGAAAGGAAAACGCCCGGCGCGATAGTTGACCCCCGCAGCCTTCAGCTCACGCTCCGTCTTTCCGACCCAGGCGATTTCCGGCGCGGTATACATCACCCACGGAATCGCGTCGTAATTCACGTGCCCGTGCTGCCCGGCGATGATCTCGGCGACCATCACCCCTTCGTCCTCGCCCTTGTGGGCGAGCATCGGCCCGCGCACCACGTCGCCCACCGCGTACACCCGCGGCAGCGCAGCGCGGCAGTTCTTGTCCACTTCGATGAAACCGCGCGCGTCGATCTTGAGTCCGACCGTCTCGGCGCCCAAGTCGTCGGTGTTGGGCACCCGGCCGACCGAGACGATCAATTTGTCGCACTCGAACCTGCGCGCGACGCCCTTTTCATCTGTGTAGTCGACGCTCACGCCTTTCTTCGACGCCTGCACGGCACCGATCTTCACTCCGAGCTGGATGTCCAGGCCCTGCTCCGCGGTGAAAGTCTTCCAGGCTTCGTCCGCGATCGCTTCGTCGGCGGCCCCGAGGAAGGCCGGCAGGGCTTCAAGAATGCTCACCTTCGAACCGAGGCGGCGCCACACGCTGCCGAGTTCCAAGCCGATGACGCCGGCGCCGATCACGCCGAGGCGCGCGGGTACGGCGGTAAACGAGAGAGCCCCCTCGTTATCGCAGATCAGATCGTTGTCCACCGGGACGCCCGGCAGCGTGCGCGCCTTGGATCCGGTTGCGAGGACCACGTTCGTCGCCTCGATGCTCTCTACCCCCTGCTCCCCCTTGACGTCGATCTTCCAGGTGGTTCCGCCCCCTGCGAACCGGCCGTGGCCCTGCAGCCAGGTCACCTTGTTCTTCTTGAACAGGCCGGCGATGCCCGCGGTCATCCTGCCGACGATCTTTTCCTTGCGCTCGAGCATCCTCGCGAGGTCGAGCTTCACCCCGGTGGCGCTGATGCCATGCACCTTGAACTTGTGCTGCACGCGCTCGAAGTTCTCCGATGATTCGAGCAACGCCTTCGAAGGGATGCAGCCCACGTTGAGGCAGGTGCCGCCCAGCGCGTAGTCGCCCTGCGGGGTCTTCCACTGCTCCACGCAGGCACTCGACAACCCGAGCTGCGCCGCGCGAATTGCCGCAATGTAGCCCGCCGGCCCGCCACCGATCACCACTACGTCGAAAATCCGGGGCATGGTCTCAAATCTCCAGCAGCAGGCGCGCCGGGTCTTCCAGCGCATCCTTGATCGCAACCAGGAACAGCACCGCCTCACGCCCGTCGATGATCCGGTGATCGTAGGACAGGGCCAGGTAGTTGATCGGCCGCACCACGACCAGCCCGTTTTCCACCACCGGGCGGTCCTTGGTCGCGTGCACGCCGAGGATCGCCGACTGCGGCGGGTTGATGATCGGCGTGGAGAGCATGGAGCCGAACACGCCGCCGTTGGAAATCGAGAATGTGCCGCCGGTGAGGTCCTCGATGGAAAGCTTGCCGTCCTGGGCGCGCTTGCCGAAATCGCCGATCTTTTTCTCGATCGCCGCGAAGCCCATCTGGTCGCAGTCCCGCAGCACCGGCACCACCAGGCCGCGCGGACTGCCCACCGCCACGCCGATGTCGAAATAGCCGTGATAGACGATGTCGCCGCCGTCGACCGACGCGTTGACGACCGGGTATTTCTTCAGCGCGGCCACCGCCGCCTTGACGAAGAAAGACATGAATCCCAGCCGCGCGCCGTGCTCCTTCTCGAAGCGCTCCTGGTGGCGCTTTCTCATGTCCATCACCGGCTGCATGTTGACCTCGTTGAAGGTCGTGAGGATCGCGGCGGTGGACTGAGACTGGACCAGGCGCTCGGCGATGCGCGCGCGCAGGCGTGACATCGGCACGCGCTGCTCCGGCCGGTTGGCGAGTACCTTGTCTACATTGACCGGCACCGGCGGCTGTTGCAGCGCTGTGCGCGCGGCCGGTGCGGCAGCGGGAGCAGGCTGAGGTGCGGCGGCATAAGAGGCCGTGCGGCCGACATGCTCGAGCACATCCCCCTTGGTGACCCGTCCATCGCGGCCGCTCCCCTGAATCTTCGCCGGGTCGATGCCTTTTTCTTCGGCGAGTTTCTGCGCGGCGGGCATTACCGGCGGGGGGTGGCGCGGCAAAGAAGAGGACTGGGTCCCCGCTTGCGCGGGGACGACGGCGATCGCCGTCGCTTCGGTATCGACCTGCGCGATGACCTCGCCAGCGACCACCAACCCCTTGTCGCCCTTCAATATCTTTACGATCACTCCGTCGACGGGACAGGGCAGTTCCATCACCACCTTGTCGGTCTCGATGTCCACCAGGTTTTCATCTCGCGACACGGCCTGGCCCTCGCGCTTGTGCCACGAGAGCAACGTCGCTTCGGCGACGGATTCCGACAATTGCGGAACTTTGACTTCGATGATCATGCCGGCTCCCGTTCAGTTTTTCCCCGGCTTCGGCGAAGCCTCCACCGGGTTATCGAAAAACCAGCGCGTAACGCGCCGGGGTTCTAATTCACTTGAATTTTCCGAATGCCTGCTCCACCAGCGCCTTCTGCTGCTCGTTGTGCCGCGACGAATAGCCGGTGGCCGGCGATGCGGACGCGGACCGCCCGGCATAGAACAGCTTCTGGTCCTCGCGCATGTTCTCCACCAGGTAATGCCGGGTCTGGTACCAGGCGCCCTGATTCTGCGGTTCCTCCTGGCACCATACCACCTCGCGCGCGCCCGGGTAACGCTTCATCTCCGCCGCGAATTGCTTGTGCGGAAACGGGTAGAGCTGCTCGACGCGGATCACCGCAGCGTGATCGAGGCCCCGCTCGCGGCGCGCCGCGAGGAGATCGTAGTACACCTTGCCGCAACACGCGACGACACGCGTGACCGATCTGGCCTCGTGCGCATCGACCTCGGGAATGACGGTCTGGAAGCTTCCCCGGGCAAGTTCCTTGATCGACGACGCCGCGTCTTTCTTGCGCAGCAGCGACTTCGGCGACATCACGATCAGCGGCTTCCTGAACGCTCGCAGCATCTGCCGGCGCAGCAGGTGGAAGATCTGCGCCGCGTTCGACGGCACGCAAACCTGCATGTTGTGCTCGGCGCACAACTGCAGGTAGCGCTCGAGCCGCGCAGAGGAATGCTCCGGCCCCTGCCCCTCGTAACCATGCGGCAGCAGCATCACCAGACCGCACACGCGGCCCCACTTGGTCTCGCCGGAACTGATGAACTGATCGATCACCACCTGCGCCCCGTTGGCGAAGTCGCCGAATTGCGCCTCCCAGATCACGAGTTCGTTCGGTTCCGCGGTGCAATAGCCGTACTCGAAGCCGAGCACCGCCTCTTCCGACAACACCGAGTCGATCACCACGAACGATCCCTGATCCTTGGCGATGTTGTTGAGCGGCACGTAATTGCCGGCATCCCAGCGCTCGCGGTCCTGATCGTGCAGCACCGCGTGACGGTGCGCAAAGGTTCCGCGGCCGCAGTCCTGCCCCGACAGCCGCACGTTGTAACCGTTGGCGAGCAGGCTTGCGTAAGCGAGCGTCTCGGCCATGCCCCAGTCGACCGCAACTTTGCCTTCGCCCATCTGCCTGCGCGCGGCGAGCAGCCGCTCGACCGTCGGATGCAATTTGAATCCCTCGGGCGCCGCGGTAAGGCGGCCGGCCAGGCGCTGCAGTTCCGCCATCGGCACGTGGGTGTCCGCGGCGTCAGTCCATTTCGCACCGAGAAACGGCATCCAGTCGACTGCGAACTTCGACTTGAAGTTCGACAGCACCGGGTTGGACGAATGCCGGCCCGCGTCGAGGTCCGCGCGGAACCGCTTGATCAGGTCCTCGGGCTCGTTCTCCTTTAACACGCCCTGGGTGACGAGCCTGTCGGCGTAGAGCTTGCGCGTGCCCGGGTGCTGGCTGATCTTCTTGTACATCAACGGCTGCGTGATGAAGGGTTCGTCCTGTTCGTTGTGCCCGAGGCGCCGGTAACAAACCACGTCCACCACCACGTCCTTCCTGAACTTCATGCGGAAGTCGAGCGCGAGCTGGGTGACGAACTGGACGGCTTCCGGATCGTCGGCGTTGACGTGAAAGATCGGCGCCTCGACCATCTTCGCCACGTCGGTGCAATACAGGGTCGAGCGCGAATCGCGCGGGTCGGAAGTGGTGAAACCGATCTGGTTGTTCACCACGATGTGCACGGTTCCGCCGGTCCCGTAGCCGCGCGTACCGGAGAGGTTGAGCGTTTCCATCACCACGCCCTGCCCGGCGAACGCGGCATCGCCGTGGATCAGCACCGGCAGTACCTGGTTGCCCGCAAAATCCTGGCGGCGGCGCTGGCGCGCGCGTACCGAGCCCTCGACCACCGGATTGGCGATCTCGAGGTGCGACGGGTTGAACGCCAGCGACAGGTGCATCGGTCCGCCCGGCGTGGAAATATCCGACGAAAACCCGAGGTGGTACTTCACGTCGCCCATCGGCAGGTCGTGTCCCGCCTTGCCCTCGAACTCGAGAAACAGGTCCTTCGGCATCTTGCCGAGCACGTTGACGAGCACGTTGAGCCGCCCCCGGTGCGCCATGCCGATTACCATCTCCTGCACGCCCTGTGAGCCGGCGCGCTGGATCAACTCGTCGAGCGCAGGGATGAGGCTCTCGCCGCCCTCGAGCGAGAAGCGCTTCTGGCCGACGTAGCGCGTGTGCAGGTATTTCTCGATCGTCTCGGCTTCGGTGAGCTTCTGCAGAATGCGCTTCTGGTAATCGGGCGGATAGGTCGGCAAGGCACGCAGCGGCTCGACGCGTTCCTGGATCCAAAGCCGTTGCGCGCGGTCGTTGATGAACATGTACTCGAAGCCGATGTTGCGGCAGTAGGTGTCGCGCAGCGCCTGCAACAGCGTCCTCAGCGTGACGTGCTCCAGGCCGACGAAGGAACCGGCGTTCACCTCCTGGTCGAGGTCGGCCTCCGACAGGTCGTAATAGGCGGGCTCGAGCTCGGGCACCGCGGGGCGCTGCATGCGCTTCAGCGGGTCGACCGTCGCCCAGCGCGCGCCGGCGATGCGGTAGGACGTCACCAGCAGCAGCGCCGCCACCTGCAGGCGCTCCGAAACGCCGATCTGCACCGCGGGACCGCCAAGCTGATTGAGCTTGGCGCGCTGCACGAAAGACTCGACCACGGGAGCGTGCGCGACGTCCTTCACGCCCGCCCCCGTTCCCTCGCCCTGCGCGCCGGGCAGCAGCTGCATCTGGTCAAAGTACTCGCGCCATTGCTCCGGCACCGAACCCGGATGGACGAGGTACTGTTCGTAGAGTTCCTCCACGAACGGCGCGTTGCCGCCGAACAGGTACGAATTGGAAAGAAACTGCTTCATCATCGTCCTGTCCTCCGCGAGCGGCGATTCAGCGCTTTTCGAGCGGCTTCGCCTCGCGCCGCGGGGCGCCCTTGTAGAGCTGCCGCGGGCGGCCGATCTTGTACTCGGGGTCGGCGATCATCTCCTGCCACTGGGCGATCCAGCCCACGGTGCGCGCAAGCGCGAAGATGCAGGTGAACATCGAGGTCGGAATTCCCAGCGCGCGCTGCACGATGCCGGAGTAGAAGTCCACGTTCGGGTAGAGTTTCTTCGACACGAAATAGTCGTCCTCGAGCGCGACCTTTTCCAGCGCAATCGCCAGCTTGAACAGGCGGTCGTTGTGCAGGCCCAGCTCGTTCAGCACCTCGTGGCAGGTCTCGCGCATGAGCTTCGCGCGCGGATCGTGATTCTTGTACACCCGGTGGCCGAAGCCCATCAGCTTGAACGAGTCGTCCTTGTCCTTGGCACGCTTGACGTATTTGCCGATGTGGTCGACGTTGCCGATCTCCTCGAGCATCTGCAGGCAGGCCTCGTTGGCGCCGCCGTGCGCAGGCCCCCACAGGCATGCGATTCCCGCCGCGATGCACGCGAACGGATTGGCGCCGGAAGACCCCGCCAGGCGCACCGTCGAGGTCGAGGCATTCTGCTCGTGGTCGGCATGCAGGATGAAGATCCGATCGAGCGCGCGCACCAGCACCGGATTGACCTTGTATTCCTCCGCCGGCACCGCGAACATCATGCGCATGAAGTTGGCCGTGTAGGACAAATCGTTCCTGGGGTAGACGAACGGCTGGCCGATCGAATACTTGTAGGCCATCGCCACGATGGTCGGCAGCTTGGCGACCAGCCGGAACGCGGCGATCTTGCGGTGTTCGTGGTCCGTGATGTCCAGCGAATCGTGATAAAACGCGGACAGGGCCCCGACCACGCCGACCATGGTCGCCATCGGGTGCGCATCGCGGCGGAACCCGGTGAAGAAGCGATTGAGCTGGTCGTGCACCATCGTATGGCGGGTGACCGTGTGGACAAACTCGCCCTTCTGGGCCGCGTTCGGCAGTTCTCCGTTCAGCAGCAGGTAGCACACTTCGATAAAATCGCAGTGAGCAGCCAGCTGTTCGATCGGATAGCCGCGGTACAGCAGCACCCCCGCATCGCCGTCGATGTAGGTGATGGTCGAACTGCAGCTCGCCGTCGACATGAAACCCGGATCGTAGGTGAACATGCCCGATTTGCCGTAAAGACTGCGGATGTCGACGACGTCGGGCCCGATGGTGCCGCCGAGCACCGGAAACTCCACGGAACGTCCGTCGCTGAGGTTGAGGGTGGCTTTCTTGTCCAAAGTCGTACTCCTGATAATAGGCACCCTCTACGCGCTGCGGAGCAACTCCACGAGGGCACGGTGGTGGGGATCGAAATCGTCGCTGCGGCCGTTCAAGATGTCCCAGAGGTCATTATCCTCTGTCCGGAGAAGTTCGCCGAGCCCGGCGCAGTCCGCATCGCTCAGGTTCGCCGCCTGGTTCTGCAAAAACCTTTCCAGCACGAGATCCAGTTCCAGCAGGCCGCGCCGGCACATCCAGCGCAGTCGATTGAACGCAGTGTTGTCCATGGCCGTTTCAGACCGCGCGGCGGACCATCATCTCCTTGATCTTGCCTATGGCGTTGGTCGGATTCAGGCCCTTGGGGCAGGCGTCCACGCAATTCATGATGCTGTGGCAACGGAACAGGCGATACGGGTCTTCGAGATTGTCGAGCCGCTCGCTCGTGGCCTGGTCCCTCGTGTCGGCAATGAAACGGTACGCCTGCAACAGTCCCGCGGGGCCCACGAACTTGTCCGGGTTCCACCAGAACGAGGGGCAGGAAGTCGAGCAGCACGCGCACAGGATGCACTCGTACAGCCCGTTGAGTTCCTCGCGCTCCGCGGGCGACTGGAGGCGTTCGCGCTCGGGCGCTGCGGTATCGTTGATCAGGTACGGCTTGACCGACTCGTACTGCTTGAAGAACTGCGTCATGTCCACGATCAGGTCGCGCATCACCGGCAGCCCGGGCAGCGGGCGCAGCGTGACCTGCTCGGGCAGGTCGGCGAGCTTGGTGATGCACGCGAGTCCGTTCCTGCCGTTGATGTTCATCGCATCCGAGCCGCATACGCCCTCGCGGCACGAACGGCGGAACGAGAGCGAGTCGTCCTGCTCCTTCAGGCGCACCAGCGCATCAAGCAGCATCCGGTCGGCGGGCTCGGGCGCAAGCTGGTAATCCTGCATGCGCGGTGCGGCGTCGCGGTCAGGGTCGTAGCGGTAGATCGAGAGGCGCATCAGTAGGTCCTGGCTTTCGGTTCAAAGGATTCCACCGACATCGGCTTGAGGTGCACCGGTTTGTAGCTCAGCCGGTTGCCCTGCTTGAACCACAGTGAGTGCTTGAGCCAGTTCCTGTCGTCGCGGTCGGGGAAATCGGCGCGCGCCTGCGCGCCGCGCGACTCCTTCCTCGCCTCGGCCGAAACCACGGTCGCAAGCGCAGCCTCTACCAGGTTGTCGAGCTCGAGCGCCTCGATGCGCGCGGTGTTGAACACCTTCGATTTGTCGGCGATGAAGCTGCGGCCGGCGCGTGCCGCGATCTCGTTCACCTTGGCAACGCCTTCGGTCAACATCTCCGGAAACCGGAACACGCCGCAGTGCGCCTGCATCGCGCGGCGCAGGTCGTTCGCCACGTCCGCCACGCGCTCGCCCGAGGACGCCCCTTCCAGCCGCGCCAAACGCGCCAGCGGACGCTCCGCCGCGTCCTTGGGCAGATTGCGATGCGGCCTGGGCAGGGACCGGAGGTCCTTGATCATCTGCTCGCCGGAGGCCTTGCCGAATACCACCAGATCGAGCAGCGAGTTGCAGCCGAGGCGGTTGCCGCCGTGGACCGATACGCACGAGCATTCGCCCGCGGCATAGAAGCCCGGCACGATCCCCTCCGTACTTGCGCCCTCGGGCGCTACCACCTGCCCCATGAAGTTGGCCGGGATACCGCCCATCTGATAATGCGCGGTGGGCACGACCGGGATCGGATCACTGATCGGATCGGCGTTGGCGAACTTGATGGAAATTTCGCGGATCCCGGGCAGGCGCAGGTTGATCACGTCGGGGCCGAGGTGGTCGAGTTTGAGCAGCACGTGGTCGGCGTCGGGCCCGCAGCCGCGCCCCTCCTTGATCTCGGTGGTCATCGCGCGCGACACCACGTCGCGGCTGGCAAGGTCCTTCGCGTTCGGCGCGTAGCGCTCCATGAAGCGCTCGCCGTTCTTGTTGAGCAGGTACCCACCCTCGCCGCGCACCCCTTCGGTGATCAGCACTCCCGCGCCGTATACCCCGGTCGGGTGAAACTGGTAGAACTCCATGTCCTCGAGAGGAATGCCCGCACGTGCCGCCATGCCCAGTCCGTCGCCCGTGTTGACGAAGGCGTTGGTCGAGCTGAAGAACATGCGTCCCGAGCCGCCGGTGCCGAACAGCGTCGCCTTGGCCTGGAAGATCGAGATGTCGCCCGTCTCCATCTCGAGCGCGGTAACGCCGAGCACCGCGCCGTCCTGGGGATCGCGGATCAGATCCAGCGCCATCCACTCGACGAAGAACTGGGTGTTGGCTTTGAGGTTCTGCTGATACAGCGTGTGCAGCATGGCGTGGCCGGTGCGATCGGCCGCGGCGCAGGCGCGGGTCGCCATCTTCGCGCTGCCGTAGTCCTGCGTGTGTCCGCCGAAGGGCCGCTGGTAGACCTTGCCGTTGTCGAGGCGATCGAAGGGCATGCCCATGTGCTCGAGTTCCACCACCACCTCGATCGCACGGCGGCACATGTACTCGATCGCGTCCTGGTCGCCAAGATAGTCGGAGCCCTTGACCGTGTCGTACATGTGCCAGTGCCAGTTGTCCTCGCCCTGGTTGGCGAGCGGCGCGGCAATGCCGCCCTGCGCAGCCACCGTGTGCGAGCGGGTAGGGAACACCTTGCTGAGCACCGCGACCCTCAGCTTGGCGCGTGAGAGTTCCAGCGCGGCGCGCAGGCCCGAGCCGCCGGCACCCACCACGATGGCATCAAATTTGCGGACCGTCACCGCCACGCGTTATCTCCAGAGAATCTGGATCGTCCAGCCGAGATAGCCTGCGATCGTGAACAGCACCAGCATTTCCAGCGTGAAACGCAACCCGAGCGGCCTGACGTAATCCATGAGAATGTCCCGCACCCCTACCCACACGTGCCATGCGAGGCTGGCTGCGAACAGGAGCGTCGCGACGCGCATCCATCCCTGCGCGAACAGGTCCTTCCACACCCCGTAATTCACCGGCAGGCCGAGCATGAACACGCAGAGGATGATGAGGGTGTACACCGCCATGATGATCGCGGTGATGCGTTGCGCGAGCCAGTCGCGCAGGCCGTAATGCGCCCCGGTGACGACGCGATTCACCACAGCTTCCACCCGAAGAAGGCGGTCAGCGCGATGCTCGCGCCTAGCACCAGCCAGCTCGTCGCGCGCGCCGTCGCAAGATCGACACCCTTGTGGATGTCGAGCAGCAGGAAGCGGATGCCGGCGCAGAAATGGTGACAGTAGGCCCAGACCACCGCGAGCAGCCCGAGCTTCACCGGCCAAAGGTCCATGTAGCGTTTGACCGCGTCGAATCCCGCCTGCGAGGACAGGCTGCGGTCCAGCATGAACAGGAGCCAGACCACCGCCAGGAACAGGAATGCGCCGCTGATGCGATGCAAGATGGATACCCAACCGGGCAGCGGCAGGCGGATCTCGAACAGCAGCGCCTGCAGGTTGAGGTACTTGGGACGGACCTCCCTGGCCGCAGTGTCGCGCATGGGCGAATTATATCGTTACCGCGCGCCGGATCGTTACCGCGTGTTAACTGGAATCGCAAAACGCGCCCGTCGCATGGCACTCGGAGCGAGTGCCGTGCGGTAGAATCATCGATCTATCAAGTCTCGTCGCCGGTATTCTTCACATACCCTCCGGAGTTCTCCATGTCAAACGCCCCCGTACGAGTTGCCGTGACCGGCGCCGCCGGTCAGATCGGCTACGCCATCCTGTTTCGCATCGCCAGCGGAGAGATGCTCGGCAAAAACCAACCGGTGATCCTGCAGCTGCTCGAGATTCCCGATGAAAAAGCGCAAAAGGCGCTCAAGGGCGTGATGATGGAGTTGGACGATTGTGCGTTTCCCCTGCTGCACGGCATGGTACCCACCGCGGATCCGATGGTCGCCTTCAAGGATGTGGACGTGGCGCTGCTCGTCGGCGCACGCCCGCGCGGCCCGGGCATGGAGCGCAAGGACCTGCTCGAAGCGAACGGCAAGATTTTCCAGCCGCAGGGACAGGCGCTCAACCGGGTCGCCAGGCGCGACGTCAAGGTGCTGGTGGTGGGCAATCCCGCCAACACCAACGCGCTGATTGCGATGAAAAACGCGCCCGAGCTCAAGCCGGCCCAGTTCACGGCCATGATGCGCCTGGACCACAACCGCGCGACCTCGCAGATCGCGCAGAAGATCGGTAAGCCCATTGCCTCCGTGCGCAAGGTCGCCGTGTGGGGAAATCACTCTGCCACCCAGTACCCGGATGTGTTCCAGGCGGAATGCGAAGGTGCGAAGGTCTGGCCGATGATCAACGACCAGGCGTGGCTCGAGGGCACGTTCATTCCCACGGTGCAAAAACGCGGCGCGGCGATCATCGAGGCGCGCGGCCTGTCCTCTGCGGCGAGCGCGGCCAACGCGGCGATCGACCACGTGCGCAACTGGGTGCTCGGCAGTCCGGAAGGCGACTGGGTCTCGATGGGCATTCCGGCCGACGGGAACTACGGCATTGGCGAAGGCGTGCTCTACGGCTACCCCGTGACCTGCAAGGGCGGCGAGTACCAGGTCGTCAAGGGGATCGAGGTGAGCGAGTTTGCGCGCAAGCACATGGATGCGACTCTGAAGGAGCTGCACGAAGAGCGCGACGGCATCAAGCACCTGCTCGGCTGAAGCTTAGCTAGCATCGCCGATCAAGTCATAGAGCTGAGGATTCCGGATGAACGGCTTCTCGCAGGTTTCCGTTCAAAACTTCAGGCGTCTCGTTTCTGCGCAGATCGAACTTCGCGGTCTTGGCGTAATGATCGGAGCAAACGGAATCGGCAAGACTACTCTTCTCGAGCTGTTCGAAATACTAGGCTCTTCGGCAAGAGGAGAACTCAACACACGCGTCAATGCGAAGGGCGGAATCGAGAGTTTAATAACATATGACAAGAGCGACAGCGTTACGTTCGCCATTCGAATGCCGGTTGCAGGTTACCCTTCAATCGACTACGAGATCGAGCTGCTGAAAAGCGAGCGGGCGTACGTCATTAGAAACGAAACTCTGAGTCAGAAGCGTTTTGCCGATCAGTCTCCATTCCTCTATATCAATTCGTCCGCCGATAACGTCAGGTATTACGAGAAGCCGGAGTCTGGACCGGGAAAATTGGTACGGCCAAACTGGGAGCATAATCCGTTCGAACCGTCGCTCTCCCAGGTACCAAAGATGTTCCGGGAACCAGAGGACTTCCGACGGCGCTTGGCCGCCATCAAGTCGTTCGGCTTGATGAATGTCGGACCTGGTTCACCGGTACGGCAGCCGCAACAGATGCGCCCCGTTCAAGTCCTGTCCGAAACCGGTGATGACCTGATTTCGTCTTTGTATTTTCTCCGCGAAACCAATCACGACCGATTTGAGGTGCTTGAAGATACCCTGTCAGCCGCGTTCCCGGATTTTGAACGACTCGACTTTCCACCTGTCGCTGCGGGTATGCTCACATTGACGTGGAAGGACAAGAATTTCAGGCATCCAATCTATCTGCATCAACTTTCCGAAGGTACGCTCAGGTTTCTCTGGCTTGCGTCACTGTTGATGTCTGAAAAACTTCCGACGGTGACGTTGATTGACGAACCTGAAGTCAGCCTTCACCCCGAGCTCTTAAGTCTTCTCGCGGATTTGCTTCGTGCAGCATCCGGTCGAACTCAGCTTATTGTCGCAACACACTCCGATCGACTGATTCGTTTCTTGGCACCAAAGGAAGTCATGGTCTTTGACCGAAACCCGGATGGTTCAACCTCTGTCAAGTGGGGCGATGCCCAAGACCTTGACATCGAAAAATGGCTCTCAGATTTTACGCTCGACGAAGTCTGGCGAATGGGCCAATTGGGAGGACGGGCTTGAAGGTCTCGATTCTTGTCGAGGGCCGCACGGAAAGGGCATTCTTGCCACACCTCCGGGCGTTTCTAGAACCTCGACTCGCAGGCCGGATGCCGAGGCTTGATCCGATCGTCTACGACGGGCGAATCCCAAAGGAAGACAAGTTGCGCCGCGTTGTCGCCGGCGCGCTCAGCGGCCCGCATGCGGCGCATGCCGTAATTGCCTTGACTGACGTATACACCGGCACGAATGACTTCGTGAACGCGCAAGACGCGAAGCTGAAGATGTTGAATTGGGTCGGTGGAATGCCCAACTTCTTCCCGCACGTCGCACTTCATGAATTTGAAAGTTGGCTTATTCCATACTGGGCGACAATTCAGAATTTGGCTCGCCACAATCGCGCGTCTCCCGGTGCGCTACCCGAGACGATCAACCATAATAAGCCGCCGTCGGCACATCTGCGCGAGATCTTCGAAGCTGGAGCAGTTCGCGAAAGCTACAACAAGGTTCGAGATGCAGGACGAATACTGCGTGGCCAGGATCTCAACCTAGCGATTCAAAGCTGTTCCGAGCTTAAGGCGCTTGTGAATCGGATCGTCCTGCTGGTTGGCGGACAACTAATTGCGTAAGCGAGATATTGAACAATGAATTCACTAGCCCCCGGTGCGCGGTTTCGCGGCGCATTGCAGGAAGAGCGCCCGCTCAAGGTGGTCGGCACCATCAACGCCTTTACGGCCCGCATGGCGAAGGCGGTCGGCCACAAGGCGATCTATTTGTCGGGCGGCGGCCTCGCCGCCAACTCACTGGGCCTGCCCGACCTCGGTATCTCTAATTTGGACGACGTGATTACCGACGTCCAGCGCATCACGGACGCATGTGACTTGCCGTTACTTGTGGACGCGGATACCGGGTTCGGCTCGAGCGCCTTCAACATCGCGCGCACCGTCCGCTCGCTGATCCGGGCCGACGCGGCCGCGATGCATATCGAAGACCAGGTCGGCGCCAAGCGCTGTGGCCATCGCCCGGGCAAGGAGATCGTTTCCAGTGGCGAGATGGTAGATCGCATCAAGGCCGCGGTAGATGCACGCAATGATGCATCCTTTGTCATCATGGCGCGCACCGACGCGCTCGCCGTGGAGGGCCTTGACCGCGCAATCGAGCGCGCGGTGGCCTGCGTCGAAGCCGGCGCCGACATGATATTTCCGGAAGCGATCACCGACCTCGCGATGTACCGCAAGTTCGCCGCGGCGGTGAAGGTTCCGATCTTGGCGAACATCACCGAGTTCGGCCAGACCCCGTTGTACACCGCCGATGAACTGGCCCTCGCCGACGTCTCTATCATGCTGTTCTGCTGCTCGGCGTACCGCGCGATGAACGCTGCAGCTCTCCAGGTCTATGAAACCATCCTGCGCGAAGGCACGCAAAAGAGCGTGGTCGCACAAATGCAGACGCGCGCCGAGCTGTACGACTACCTCGATTACCATTCCTTCGAGCAGAAACTCGACCAGCTTTTCGCCGCGAAAAAGTGAGGGTACCCATGACTGAAGCCGCCGCCGCACCCAAACCGAAGAAATCCGTCGCCCTGTCCGGCGTCACTGCAGGCAACACCGCCCTGTGCACCGTAGGCCGTACCGGCAACGACCTGCACTATCGCGGCTATGACATTCTCGATTTCGCCGACGACGCCGAGTTCGAGGAGATCGCCTACCTGCTGGTGCACGAAAGGCTGCCGACGGTCACCGAGCTCAAGAACTACAAGGTGAAGCTCAAAGGCCTGCGCGGCCTGCCCGCCGGCCTGAAATCGGCGCTGGAAGCGATTCCGTCCTCGGCGCACCCGATGGACGTGCTGCGCACCGGCTGCTCGGTGCTCGGCACGCTGCTGCCGGAGAAGGAAGACCACAGCATCGCGGGCGCTCGCGACATCGCCGACCGCCTGATGGCGAGCCTCGGCTCGATGCTGCTTTACTGGTATCACTACAGCCACAACGGCAAGCGCATCGAGGTCGAGACCGAGGACGACTCGATCGGCGGGCATTTCCTGCACCTGCTGCACGGCCGCAAGGCTTCCGCGTCGCATGTGCATGCCATGCACACCTCGCTCAACCTGTACGCCGAACACGAGTTCAACGCCTCGACTTTTGCCGCGCGCGTGATCACCGGTACGGGCTCCGACATCTACTCCGCGATCACCGGCGGGATCGGCGCGCTGCGCGGGCCGAAGCACGGCGGCGCCAACGAGGTCTCCTATGAAATACAAAACCGCTATCACGGCGCGGACGAGGCGGAAGCCGATGTCAAGCGCCGCATGGCCGCCAAGGAAATCGTGATCGGTTTCGGCCACCCGGTCTACACCATCGCGGACCCGCGCAACAACATCATCAAGGAAGTCGCGCGCCGTCTGTGCAAGGAAGGTGGCGACATGAAGCTGTTCAACATCGCCGAGCGCATCGAGAAGGTGATGTGGGACGAGAAAAAGATGTTCGCCAACCTCGACTGGTTCAGCGCCGTGTCGTATCACATGATGGGCGTCCCGACCGCGATGTTCACGCCGCTGTTCGTGATCTCGCGCACCAGCGGCTGGTCAGCCCACGTCATCGAGCAACGCGTCGACGGAAAGATCATCCGCCCGAGCGCCAACTACACCGGCCCGGAGAACCGCAAGTGGGCCCCCCTCGCGAAGCGATAGCCATGTACTACACCTACGAATCCGACCTGACCAAGTTCATGCGCCAGTACCTCGAGCAGCACCCGGAGGAACTCGAATCGCAGAAACGGGGCCGCGGCGCCTGGTGGGACAAGGATCCCGCCAGGCGCACCGAACCGTCCGAGGTGAAGAACACGCCGAAATCCGGCGGTGCCGAGTACACGTTCCAGCCGCTCTCGGAACCAAAGGCGTAAATCGATGTCCGCCCATGTCTCCAACGTGCGCAGCAAGCCCGATGAGGTGCTGGTCAAGATTGCCGATTACGCCACGGGCTACGCGATCCGGAGCAAGGACGCCTACGGCACGGCGCGCTACTGCCTGATGGACACGCTCGGCTGCGGGCTGGAGGCGCTCGAATACCCGGCCTGCACTAAGCTGCTCGGACCGGTCGTCAAGGGCACGGTCGTGCCCAACGGCGCGAAGGTGCCGGGCACCCAGTTTCAGCTCGACCCGGTGACGGCAGCGTTCAATATCGGCGCGATGATCCGCTGGCTGGATTTCAACGACACCTGGCTGGCCGCGGAATGGGGCCACCCGTCGGACAACCTCGGCGGCATCCTCGCGACCGCCGACTGGCTCTCGCGCGCGGCCGTCGCCGAAGGCAAAAAGCCGCTGGTCATGCGCGCGGTGCTCACCGCAATGATCAAGGCGCACGAGATCCAGGGGGTGCTGGCGCTGGAGAACTCGTTCAACCGGGTCGGCCTCGACCACGTGGCGCTCGTGAAAGTAGCCTCGACGGCGGTGATCGCGAACATGATCGGCTGCAGTTACGACGAAGTGGTCAATGCCGTGTCCCAGGCCTGGCTCGACGGCCAGAGCCTGCGCACCTATCGCCACGCGCCGAATACGGGGTCGAGGAAGAGTTGGGCGGCCGGCGACGCTACGAGCCGCGCGGTGCGCCTCGCGATGATCTCGAAGACCGGCGAAATGGGTTACCCGTCGGTGCTGACCGCGCCGGCCTGGGGCTTCTACGACGTGCTGTTCAAGGGCAAGCCGTTCCGCTTCCAGCGGCCGTTCGGCAGCTACGTGATGGAAAACGTGCTGTTCAAGATTTCCTTCCCCGCGGAATTCCACTCGCAGACCGCGGTCGAATGCGCGATGGACATCCACGCCGAGCTGAATAAGCGCGGCAAGTCGCCCGAGGACATATCCAAGATCACCATCCGCACGCACGAGGCCTGCATCCGCATCATCGACAAGAAGGGCCCGCTCGACAATCCGGCCGACCGCGATCACTGCATTCAGTACATGGTCGCGGTGCCGATCCTCCTCGGGCGGCTGACGGCCGGGGACTACGAAGACGGCGTGGCGGCCGATCCGCGCATCGACGCGCTGCGAGCCAGAATCGTGTGTGTCGAGGACAAGGGCTTCACGCGCGACTATCACGACCCGGACAAGCGCTCGATCGCCAACGCGCTCAAGGTCGAGTTCAAGGACGGCACGAAGCTGGGCGAATTCGTGTGCGAATATCCGATCGGCCACAAGCGCCGCCGCAAGGAAGGCATGCCGTTTCTGGTGGCGAAGTTCAAGACCAATCTCGCGCGGCGCTTTCCAGCCAAGCAGCAGAAGGCGATCCTGCAGGCCTGCACGGACCCGGCGACGCTCGAAGCGATGCCGGTGAACGAATTCGTCGACCTGTTCGTCATCTAGATTGCACACGAGGCCTGGCCCATGCCCAGCGAACTGGAACGCCGCATCGCGGAACTCTCGGAAGAGATCCGCTGCTACCCTACGCCGATTGCCCGCTGCGACGAGCAGCTGAGCGATCTGCTCGAGCGGCGCGCACGCCTCGTCGAGCAGCTCAAACGCACGGCCGCGCACTCGGGCGGGTGCAGCCCGCTCGCAAACTGGCTCAACGACGGAGGCTACGATGCCGCATGACCTGCACCACACGCTTCAGCCCCTCAGGGACGGAAAGTTCTATTCGCTCCCGGTCCTCGGCAAGGCGCTCGGCGTGGACGTCGCGCGCCTGCCGGTGTCGATCCGCATCGTGCTCGAATCGGTGCTGCGCAACTGCGACGGAAAGAAAGTCACCGAGGAGCATGTGAAACAGCTCGCCGGCTGGCAGCCCAACGCCGAGCGCACCGAAGAGATCCCGTTCGTCGTGGCGCGCATCGTGCTGCAGGACTTCACCGGTGTGCCGCTGCTCGCCGATCTCGCGGCGATGCGCGGCGTGGCGGACAAGATGGGCAAGAACCCGAAACTGATCGAGCCGCTGGTACCGGTGGACCTGGTAGTGGACCACTCGGTGCAGGTCGATCATTACGGCTCGAAGGGCGCGCTCGATTTCAACATGAAGCTCGAGTTTCAGCGCAACGGCGAGCGCTACCAGTTCATGAAATGGGGCATGCAGGCGTTCGATACGTTCAAGGTCGTGCCGCCCGGCATCGGCATCGTGCACCAGGTGAACCTCGAGTACCTGGCGCGCGGCGTGCACAGGAAGGATGGTATCTACTATGCCGACACGCTGGTCGGCACGGACAGCCACACCACGATGATCAACGGTATTGGCGTGGTGGGCTGGGGCGTCGGCGGCATCGAGGCCGAGGCCGGAATGCTCGGCCAGCCGGTGTATTTCCTGACGCCGGACGTGGTCGGGGTCAATCTGACCGGCCGGCTGCACCCGGCGTGCACCGCGACCGACCTGGTGCTCACCATTACCGAGATGCTGAGAAAAACGAAAGTGGTCGGCAAGTTCATCGAGTTCTTCGGCGAGGGCGCGGCGTCGCTCGCGCTGCCGGACCGCGCCACGATCGCCAATATGGCGCCGGAGTACGGCGCGACCATGGGCTTTTTCCCGGTCGATGACAGGACCATCGATTACTTCAAGGGCACCGGACGCACGGCCGGGGAAATCGACGCCTTTGCCGCGTATTTCAAGGCCCAAGGCCTCTACGGCATGCCGAAGAAAGGCGACATTGACTACAGCCAGTCGCTGGAACTCGACCTTTCCACCGTCATGCCTTCCCTGGCCGGCCCGAAACGCCCGCAGGACCGCATCGATCTCGAAAAGGTGAAAAGCACCTTCACCAGCCTGTTCTCCAAGCCAGTGGCCGAGAACGGTTTCGCGAAAAAGCCCGAGGATCTCGGCAAGAGCCACAAGACCTATGACGGGATCGAGATGAGAAATGGCGACGTGCTGATCGCCGCCATCACCTCGTGCACCAACACCTCCAACCCCGGCGTGCTGCTCGCGGCGGGCCTGCTCGCGAAGAAAGCCGTAGAACTTGGCCTCAAGGTCAAGCCGCACATCAAGACCTCGCTCGCGCCGGGGTCGCGCGTGGTGACGGAGTACCTCAGCAAGGCCGGTCTGCTGCCCTATCTGGAGAAGCTCGGCTTCTACCTGGCCGGCTACGGCTGCACCACCTGCATCGGCAACGCCGGACCGCTCGCGCAGCCGATCGAGGAAGCGGTCGTCAAGAACGACCTGGTGTGTGCGGCGGTACTCTCGGGCAACCGCAACTTCGAAGCACGCATCCATCCCAACATCCGCGCGAACTTCCTTGCCAGCCCGCCGCTGGTGGTCGCCTACGCCATCGCGGGCACGATGCTGCGCGACTTCCGCACCGAGCCGCTCGGCAAGAGCTCAGACGGGCAGGACGTGTACATCGGCCACATCTGGCCCACGCGCGACGAAGTCGTTGCACTCCTCAAGCACGCCATGGATGCGAAGACCTTCCGTCGCCTGTACAGCGACCTTGGCAAGGACAATCTGTTGTGGCAGAAGGTGCCTTCGACCTCGGGCCAGGTGTACCACTGGCCGTCATCGACCTACATTGCCGAACCGCCTTTCTTCAAGGATTTCGGCATGCAGCCGGGCGAGGTGGCCGCCATCGCGGGCGCGAAGATCCTCGGCGTATTCGGCGACTCCGTGACCACCGATCACATCTCGCCGGCCGGTTCGATCAAGCCGACCTCGCCCGCGGGGATCTACCTGCAGGAAAACGACGTATCCGTGGCGGACTTCAACAGCTATGGCGCGCGGCGCGGGAATCATGACGTGATGATGCGCGGCACATTCGCCAACGTGCGCATCAAGAACCTGATGATCCCCGGTGTCGAGGGCGGCGTCACGCTCTACAACGGCGAACGCCTGCCGATTTACGACGCGGCCATGCGCTACATTTCGGATCGCACGCCGACGGTGGTGTTCGGCGGCGAGGAATACGGCACCGGATCATCGCGCGACTGGGCCGCCAAGGGCACACAGCTGTTGGGTGTCAAGGCAGTCATCGCGCGCAGCTTCGAGCGCATTCACCGCTCCAACCTCGTCGGCATGGGAGTGCTGCCGCTGCAGTTCCTCGGCTCGGACTCGGCGGCGTCGCTCGGCATCAAGGGCGACGAGGCGATCGACATCCTGGGCCTGGATGCCATCCGTCCGCAGCAGGAACTGACCCTCGTCATCAAGGGCAGGGACGGCACGCGCCGTGAGGTGAAGGTCAAGTCGCGCATCGATACGCCGATCGAAGTGGACTACTACAAGCACGGCGGAATCCTGCCGTACGTGCTGCGGCAGCTGATGGCGGCCTGAGCGGGTTTCACCGCCTGCTGGCGATAGCGCGCATCACGTCCCGCCAGGCGGCTTCGGCCGGCGCGCCGGCCGCGTCGAACACGCAGCCGAGCTGTTGCATCTGCGTGCCGGTCAGCCGCCCCTCCAGTTTCTCACCCTCGTAGGTCAGGCGCAGCTGCCGGACGCGGCGGTCGCTCGGCGCGAGACGCGTGGCCACGAGTTTCATCTCGATGAGCTGGCGCAGCGGGCCGTTGAGCGCCTGCTTCGTGACATCCAGGATGACGAGCAGATCCTGAATGCTGATGTCCGGATTGCGCGCGACGAAGTACAGCACGCGGTGGTGCACGCGGCCCAGGCCGCGGCTGGCAAGGATGCGGTCGGGACGGTCGGTGAATGCGCGATAGCCGAAATACAGCAGCTCGATGGCATCGCGTAGTGCGGCCTCGCGTTTTAGGTCAATCATATTGACATGAATCCCGGGTTTGCGTAGGCTGCATCATAGGACAACTGTATTGACCTTCCTAGCCGATGCCCGCCGCTACCCTCTCCCGACGCCTGCGCGACCTGCATCCCTCCCCGATCCGCGAGATCCTCTCGGTCATCGAGCGCCCCGGAATGATTTCATTTGCCGGGGGCCTCCCCGCGCCGGAGTCGTTCCCCGAACTGGAGCCTGGGAACGTACCGACACGCTACCTGCAATACGGCTCTACCGAGGGCGAGCCGGAGTTGCGCGAGCGCCTCGCGGCCGACCTGAACACGCTCGGAATTACCTGCTCGGCGCAACAGGTGCTGATTCTTTCGGGTTCGCAACAGGGCATCGACCTCGTGGGGAAGCTCTTCGTGGACGAGGGAACGCGCGTCGGTGTGGAGTCGCCCACCTATCTGGCTGCGCTTCAGGCTTTGCGATTCTACGGCGCGCGGTTCGTTCCGATCATGTCCGACCCCAGGCCGGCTTTCGCGTACGTCATTCCGACCTTTCAGAACCCCACCGGCCATTGCTACACGTCGGACGAGCGCGATGCACTCGCCGCGGATTGCGACAGGACCATGACGCCCCTGTTCGAGGACGATCCCTACCGCGACCTCGTGTACCAAGTGTGCGACCGGCAGCCGGTATGCGCGCGCGTCCGGCGCGCGGCGTGGATTTACCAGGGATCGTTTTCCAAAAGCCTCGCGCCGGGAATGCGGCTGGGATTTCTGGCGGCATCCCCGGACCTGTTCCCCTATCTGGTGCGGCTCAAGCAGGCCGCCGACCTGCACACCAACCGCATCAGCCAGTGGCTGGCGCTCCAACAGCTCGAACATCCGGCGCGCGCCGCGCGTCTGTCCGCTCTTGCGGCGCGTTACAGCGAAAAACGCGACGCGTTCGCAGCCGTTCTTTCGCGGGAACTCGAAGACCTGGCCAGCTGGCGCATTCCTCCGGGCGGGTTGTTTTTCTGGCTCCGGCTGCGGCGACCGGTCGACACGCGAGAGTTGCTTGCGCAGGCGATCACACGCGGCATCGCCTTCATGCCCGGCGAGCCGTTTCACCCCGAGCCGCACAGAGGTATCGGAACGCTGCGACTGAATTTCAGCCACGCGAACGCTGCGCAGGCCGTATCCGGCCTGGCGACGCTCGGCGCATTGCTGCGCGAAACATCCCCCTGACGATCGTGCGAAAATGGCTGATCCCCTACAGGCTCGGCGGCTGTCACGGCTTTCACAACGTATTTCCGGGTGAGACGATTTGGCCGCGCGCATGCACCGCGATGCCTGGTCGCGGTCACCATGTTCGTCTCGCTCGCCGCCTCGCCGCTGGCTGCATCCGCGCAGGCGCAGTCGGCGCCCGCCCGTCCGATCGCCGATGCAGCGCTGGTCGCCGAGCTGCGCAAAGGCGGCCACATCCTTTATCTCCGGCATACCGCCACCGATTTCAGTCAGAACGACACGAACATGCGCTCGTTCGAGGACTGTTCAACGCAGCGCAACCTGACCGAGCAGGGTCGCGCCGATGCAAGACGCATCGCCGATGCGGTAGCGCGCCTGTCGATTCCGGTCGGACGCGTACTGGCAAGCCCGTACTGCCGCACCGTCGAGACCGCGAAGCTGGCTTTCGGCCGGGCTGAGATCACGCCGGAGGTGCGCGGCGGACCTGCGCAAGCCGAACACCCGAAGCGCTACGATGCGCTGCGCGCTCTGCTCGCGATTCAGCCGAAGCGAGGACGCAACACCGTGATCTCGAGCCACGGCAATCCCTTTCACGCCGTGGCCGGCCCGCCCTATCTGCAGGAGGGGGAAATCGCGGTTCTGAAAACTCGCAACAAGGGATTCGAAATCATCGCGCGCATCAAACTCGACGATTGGGCGCGACTCGTTGAGGCGCGTTAGAAATTCCTGACAACCCTTCTGCGCATCGCAAGGTGCTTGAATTCCGGCAATATCGCATGGGATTCCAGGAGGACGAACACGTCCATGGTCTGATCGATAATTTGTGTTTTGCCGTGACCGAAGGCAGCGTGCTCGGCGTGGTGGGAGAGTCGGGCTGCGGCAAGAGCATGGCCGCCTTGTCCGTCATGCGACTGCTTCCATCCGCCGCCGTGGTCCAGGGTGGCGAGATCCTGTTCAATGGAGCGAACCTGCTGGCGAAGACGGAAGCGGAGATGGAGAAGATCCGCGGGCGCGACATCGCGATGGTGTTCCAGGAGCCGATGACTTCGCTCAACCCGGTGCATACGGTGGGCCGGCAGATCGGTGAGGTGTTTCGTATCCACCGGTCCGCGATGGGTGCCGAGGAGCGGCGCGCGGCGACCGTGGCGCTGCTGGGGGAGGTCGGCATTGCGAATCCGGAGCAGCGTTGCGATCAGTATTCGCACCAGCTTTCCGGCGGCATGCGCCAGCGCGTCATGATCGCCATGGCCGTCGCCTGCGGACCGCAACTCTTGTTGGCCGACGAGCCGACCACCGCGCTCGATGGCACGATCCAGGCCCAGGTGCTCGCGCTGATGCAGGAGCTCAAGCAGCAGACGCAGGGTTCGATCATGCTGATCACCCATAACCTCGGCGTCGTGGCCGAGACCTGCAACGACGTGGTGATCATGTATGCGGGCCGGGTGGTCGAGAGCGGCACGATCGGACATATCTTCGATCAGCCCGGTCATCCCTATACGCGCGGCCTGCTGGCCTCGATTCCTTCGCTTGCGGGGAACGCAGGCGAACTGTTTTCGATTCCCGGCACGGTCCCTTCCGCCGAGAGTTTTGAGCCAGGCTGCAGGTTTGCCCCGCGCTGTCAACTCCGGCGTGAATACTGTTCGCGCGAGGTTCCTCCGATGACAGAAATCGCGCCTGGCCACGCAGTGGCCTGCTGGGTCACCGGGTCCGGGAGGCAGCCGTGAGCGCCCTGCTCGAAATCCGTGGCCTGAAGAAATATTTCGGACTGAAAAGGCACCTGTTTCAGAGACGCACGCGGTTTGTACATGCCCTCGATGGCATCGACCTCGATTTGATGGAGGGCGAAACCCTGGGCGTGGTCGGTGAGTCCGGCTCGGGCAAGTCAACGCTGGGCCGGACCATCGTGCGCCTGGAGGAGCCCAGCGCCGGCAGTATCCGCTACCTGGGGCGTGACGTGAGCGCTCTGCGCGGGGCCGATGCACAAGCCTTCCGGGCGCGCATCCAGATGGTGTTCCAGGACCCCTATGCGTCGCTGAATCCGCGCCTGTCCGTGGGCCATGCGCTCGCCGAGCCGATGCTGGTCCATCGCAAGGTCGCGGGGCGCAGGGCGGCCAGGCAGGCCGTCGGCGCGCTGCTCGGACAGGTGGGGCTCAGGCCCGAGATGGCCTCCTCCTACCCGTTCGCATTCTCGGGCGGCCAGCGGCAACGCATCGGCATTGCGCGGGCTCTCGCGCTGGAGCCCAAGATCCTGATCTGCGACGAAGCCGTTTCCGCCCTCGACGTCTCGGTCCAGTCGCAGATCCTCAATCTGTTCAACCAGCTCAAGAAGGCGCTGGGCCTGACCTATCTGTTCATCACCCACGACCTGTCGGTGGTGCGCTACGTATCCGATCGGGTGATGGTCATGTACCTCGGCCAGGTCGTCGAACTCGCGCCACGGGATGCCTTTTTCGCGCGCCGCCTGCATCCCTACACACGGGCCCTGATTTCAGCGGCGCCTCTCGTTTCGACCGCTCCGCGCGAAGCGCGCATCATTTTGCAGGGCGAGATTCCCAACGCCATCGATCCGCCCTCCGGCTGCCGTTTCCACACGCGCTGTCCGAATGTGATGGATGCCTGCCGGCGCGTGGAGCCCCAGCTTCGCGAGATCGAGGCCGGGCATCACGTGCGCTGCCACCTTTACGCCGCCGGACAATAGGAGCGGGACGCATGTTTCAGTACATCGTCATGAGGGTCATGAAAGGCGGCCTGACCTTTCTCGCCGCGGTGAGCATCACTTTCCTGATCGTGCGCCTGATGCCCGGCGATCCGACCACCGCCTTCATCAGTGATTCCATGACGCCCCAGGACGTCCAGGCGCTCAACACCTCGCTGGGCCTGGATAAACCCCTGCCTGAGCAGTACGCGCTGTTCCTGCGCAACCTCGCCCATTTCGAACTGGGCCAGTCGTTTTTCTATAAACAGCCGGTCGGCGACATCATCGCTCCGCGCCTGGGGTGGACGTTGCTGCTGATCGGCACATCGCTGTTGATCACCTTGCTGATCGGCATTCCGCTGGGCGTGCACAGCGCCAGGCATAAGGGAAAAGGGGTCGACCAGGCGGTCAGCACCATGATCGTACTGGGCATTTCGATCTTCATCCCATTGCTCGCTTTCGTTCTGGTCTATGTGTTCAGTCTGGAACTCGGACTGACGCCCGTCGGCGGCGCGTTCGCGCCGGACGTCGAGGACTCGGAATTGATTAGTGACGTCGCGCGTCACATGATCCTGCCGACGGTGACGCTGGTGGTGGTGAATCTGGCGCAAATCGTCCTGTACACGCGCAGCAGCATGCTCGATGTACTCAAGGAGGACTATATCCGGACGGCGCGCGCCAAGGGCGTCGACGACCGCGGCGTCATCTGGGGGCATGCGCTGCGAAACGCCATGATCCCCACCGTGACGGTGACCGGGCTGATGCTCGGCAAGATGGTCGCGGGCGCAGTATTGACGGAAACCGTGTTTTCCTGGCCCGGCGTGGGCTCGATGATCTACGAGGCGGTGCAAAAGCAGGACTTTCCCTTGCTGCAGGGCGCATTCATCGTGCTTGCTTTCAGCGTCATCCTGATGACCTTGGTGACCGATTTGGTGGTCGCGTGGCTGGACCCGAGAATCAAACTCCACGCGGAGAGCACGCGATGAGAGAGAAAAACTTTGTCGAGTCCTTCACCAAACACCGCCTCGGGATGATCGGCCTGGCCGGCATCGTAATCGTCATCGCGCTGGGGGCGTTCGGGCCGCTGATCGTGACCTACCCAGTCGGCTACAACGAGGCCACGCCGCTCGCTGCACCCGACCGCGAACATTGGCTGGGCACCGACGGGCTGGGCCTGGGCCTGATCGCCGAAATCGTCTGGGGTGCGCGCACCTCGCTGTTCATCTCCTTCACCGCCGTGGCGGTTGCGACCTGCATCGGCGTACCGCTCGGGCTGGTCTCGGGCTATTTCAAAGGCCGGATCGGCGGCCTGATCGACAGCGTCATCGAGATCGCGATGACCATCCCCGCACTGCCACTGATGATTCTGATTTCCGCGATCTCCGGGCCCAGCATGGGGACCGTCGCAGTGGTGATCGGCCTGTTTTCCTGGCCCACGCTCTCGCGCATCGTGCGCAATTCCACGCTCAAGCTGGCCAGCATGCCGTTCATCGAGGCGGCGATCGTACTGGGCATACCGACGCGCACCATCATGTTCAAGCACATTCTTCTCAATGCGGCCGGGCCGGCGCTCGTCGACCTGACCATCATCATGGCCACGGCGGTACTGACCGAGGCCGGCCTCAGCTATCTCGGGCTGGGTGATCCGAACGCATGGTCCTGGGGCGGCATCCTGCAGAACGCGTTCCGCGCGGGGCAGCATTTTCATGCATGGTGGTTGATCGTGTTCCCTTCCCTCGCCATCATGTTCTTCGTCGTCTCGTTCAATCTCCTCGGGCTTGGCATCAACGAGACCTTGAATCCGAAACGCGACTGAACACCGCGCGCGAGCAATGAGCGGTACTCCCCATGTTCCGCATCGGGTGTTTCGTTGACAGACTGAAGGGGCAAGGCTAGAGTCGTTTGGCGTTTCGCAAATTCGCAAATCCGTTTTTCCCCGTCACGGATAACCTTTGGGAGGGTGCAATCCAATGGCCACCAGAAGATCGTTCCTGAAGCTGGGGCTGGCCGTGACGGCCGCTGCGGCGAGCGGCAGCGCGATGGCCCAGTCCAAGGCGGGCAAGAGCGTCATATTCAGAGTGGGTCTCCTGGGCGACGTGCAGACCCTGAATTTCTGGGCGAGCAATGACATCAACGTGGCGGTGTTGCAGGAAGCGGTGATGCCGCGCTACGGCTACATGGACGCCGACGGCAACGTCAAGTCCCGCCTGATACGCCAGATCGACGTCAAGGAGGGCGCCCGTACGTTCATCGTGCACGTGACGCCCGGTCTGAAGTGGCATGACGGCGTGCCGTTTTCGGCCGACGACGTGATTTTCACCGGCGAGTACCTGGTCAAGCACAAGCTGTTTCAGAACACGCGTTTCAGCAACGTGGCATCGGCCCGAAAGATCGACAATCTGACCGTCGAGTATCAGCTGAAGGCGCCCCAGGTGGGCTTCGCCGACGTGATGCTGTTCTGGGTCGCGCCCATGCCCAAGCACCGCTGGGAAACGGTCGCCGATCCGATGACGGTCAGCGACGACCCCCGGGGCGTGGTCGGGCTCGGACCTTACAAGCTGAGCGAGTGGAAGAAGGGCCAGCACTACATCGCAAACCGCAATCCCGACTGGCCCGCCGCCCTCGGCACGCCGGCAATCGATCGCGTGGTGTACCGCGTATACAAGGACGAAAACTCGATCGTGCTGGCGCTGCGAACCGGCGAGATCGATGCGACCAGCCGGCAGTTCCTGCCCTCGATGGCGGGGCAATTCCGGAAGAAACCGGAGTTCAGGATCTTCGAGATTCCCTCGCCGGGCTATTCCTACATCGGTTTCAACGGGAAGAAGAGCGAATTCGCGGCCGATCTCGCGGTGCGCAAGGCCATCGCGCACTGCGTCGACCGGCCCAAGATCGTCAAGCTGGCGCTCGAAGGCAACGGCGTTCCGATGCATGGCTCGGTTTCGCCCGTCCACAAGGACTTCGTCAAATCGAAAATCGAGTACCCGCCTTACGACCTCGATGCCGCGAAGAAATTACTGCGTGATGCAGGCTACGCCGACACCGACGGCGATGGCATCGTCGAGAAGAACGGCAGGAAACTGTCGATCAAGATGATGTACGAAGGCTCGCGCAACGACTACGACAAGTCCGTGCGCATCATCAAGGAAGACGCGCGCAAGGCCGGCATCGACCTGGTGCTCGAGCCCGTCGACCGCCAGGTTTACATCGATCGCCAGTCCAAGACCAAGGAATACGAGATGCTGTTCGTGCAATGGGGCGCGATCGTCATCATCTACGACACGTTCTACAACATCTATGGCAAGGATTCCTTTCTCAACTACTCGGGCTTCCACGATCCGGATCTGGAGAAGTGGGCCAAGAATGCCAAGGAGTCCGGCTCGGTCGCCGAGAGCGTCAAGCCGATGGACGAGGCGCAGAAGGTGGTGGTGAACCAGATTCCGACGCTGGCCGTCTGGGTGCCGAACCTGATTTTCGTCAACAGCGCCAGGTTTGACGGTTATCTGCCTTACCCGTCGTCGAACAACGGGACGATCACTCTGAGCTCTCTCCTCAACATCAAGCCCCGCAAATAAGGACGCACGCACCATGGGACTCAACAAAGCCTACAAAGGCTACAAGGCCTACGATTATCTGACTCCGGGCGAGGATTACATGGAGTTCGCCCTGACCTCCAAGGACCGCATCCCCGAGTACCTCGTGCCCTTGTCGGCGGACGAGGAGCAGCGATCGCTCAGGCTGGCGGCGGAAAAGATGATCATCTCCATGCATGAACATCCGGTGTACAACCCGCTCGAGCTCAACCAGTACGGCATGCAAAGACATCGCGGCCGTTCGTTCTGCGCCTACGAGGGTCTGGCCGAATCCTATCTGGACTGCACCTTCGACAACCTGATGAACGGGTCCTGCTGGATCACTTCGCACAACGGCTGGAAGTGGACTGACGTCGTGCATGATCTGGGGATGCGGCTGTGCGATGTCGCGCATCAGGACTTCCTGGTCCACGTGCGCACGGCCGACGAGATCCTGCGCGCGCGCGAGCAGAAGAAGATCGCCTGGGTGGCGTGCATCGAAGGCGCGATGCCGATCGAGAACGAACTCGACCGCATCGACATCCTGTACGGGCTCGGGGTGCGGCTGCTCGGGCTGACCTACTCGGAGTCGAGCGCGCTCGGATCGGGTTTGAAGGAGGCGCGTGATGCGGGACTCACCGCTTTCGGGCGCAAGGCAGTGCAGCGCATGAACAAGGTCGGCATGCTGATCGATGTCTCGCATGGCAGCACGCTGACCGCCATCGACGCAGCGGAGCTATCGTCGGTGCCGATCTGCCTGTCGCATACCGGCGCGCGCAGCCTGTGGAATTCCAAGCGCCTTGCGACCGACGATGCAATCAAGGCGGTGGCGGCCGGGGGCGGGGTGGTCGGCATCGAGGCGGCGCCGCACACCACCATCACCTACAACCGCCGCACCCACGACATCGACTCGGTGATGGAGCACTTCGAATACGTCGCCAACCTGATCGGCATTGACCACGTCTGTTTCGGCACCGACACCAACTGGGGCGACCACGTCGGCCTGCACGGATTGTTCGCCAAGGCCCTCTCCACCGCGGAGACGCGCAATACGGAAGAGTTCCCGAGAGTCACCCACGTAAAGGGCGTGGAGAATCCCCGGGAGAGTTCGAAGAACCTGCTGCGCTGGATGGTCGCGCACGGCTACAGTGACGAGGACATCGAAAAGGTCATGGGTGGCAACGTGCTCCGCGTCCTGCGGGCGGTGTGGAAGTAAAGTCCCGCCCGATCTAGCTCGAGGCCAGATCGGCGACGTCGATCAGCGCCTTCCCGATCAGCGCACCGCTCTCGAGCGCCTCGTGCGCTTCGGCGATGCGTGATAGCGGAAAGCGGTGCAGCGGCGGATGCAGCAGAATCCTGCGAGCACAAAGGACGCCGAGCAGGCGCGCTCCCGCTTCGCGCTTCGCCTCGGGCAGGATCATGCCCTGGACAAAACGCAGGACCACGCCCTTCACTGCAAGCTCGTAATACGGCAAAACCGGCTGCCTCACCCGGGTCGATGAATAGGACGCGATCACCCCGTGCGGCTTGATCGTCGCCACGTCGATCGCCAGATTCGCGCCGAAATCAACTTCGACAATGCGATCGACGCCCGCGCCGCCGGTCAACTCCAGCACCCGGCCCGCGACGTCCTCGCTGCGATAGTCGATCGCCGCCTCGGCTCCTCGCGCCAAGGCATATGCCGCCTTCTCGGATGAACTGACCGTCGCAATCACGCGGGCGCCGTTCCAGTTCGCGAGCTGGATCGCATAGCCGCCCACCGCCCCCGCGCCGCCATGAACCAGGACCACAAGCCCGGTGACCGGGCCGTCGGCGAACACCGCCTCATAGGCCGTCAGCCCGGGCACACCCAGGGCCGCTCCGATCGCAAATTCGACGTCGTGCGAGAGCGGTATCGCATGCGCCGCCGGCAACAGTGCGTATTCGGCGGCACTGCCGCTTCCCGGGCGCACGGTATCGGCGCGGAAAAACCAAACGCGCTCGCCCACGCGCGAAGCAGCGACACCATCCCCCGCTGCGGCGATGATACCTGCCCCGTCGGCATGGGGAACGATACGCGCCGCCGCCAAGGGCCTTCCGGTCCACCCGGAGCGCTTCTTGGTATCGTGGGGATTGATGCCCGAAACGGCGACACGCACCAGGACCTCGCCCGGTCCCGGTTGCGGCGTCGACAGCATTCCGATCTGCAGGACTTCGCGCGCCGGGCCGACGCGCTCGAACCACGCCGCACGCATCGCGGCCGGAATCGCACTCACGCCTTTGCCAGCACCCCTGCCGGGCACGAAACCCCGGTCCCGCCCAGGCCGCAGTAGCCGCTCGGATTCTTGGCGAGATACTGCTGGTGGTAGTCCTCGGCATAGTAGAACTCGGGCACCGGACGGATTTCGGTCGTGATGGCGCCGAAGCGGGCAGCCTTCAACTGCTGCTGGTAACGCTCGCGCGAGGCGAGCGCCGCGTTCATCTGCTCCGCGCCGCAGGTGTAGATTGCCGACCGGTATTGTGACCCGGCATCGTTTCCCTGGCGCATGCCCTGGGTCGGATCGTGGCCTTCCCAGAACACCTTCAGCAGTACTTCGAAGCTGACCATCTTCGGATCGAACGCGACCAGGACAGCTTCGGTGTGATTGGTCATGCCGGTGCACACCTCTTCGTAGCTGGGATTGGGCGTGTTGCCCCCCGAGTAACCCACTGCCGTCGAATACACACCGGGCGTCTGCCAGAACAGCCGCTCCGCTCCCCAGAAACAGCCCATGCCGAATTGAACCAGCTGTATGCCCGGCGGAAACGGCGGCTTGAGCGCGTGCCCGTTGACGAAATGCGCGGCCGGTACGTCCACCGGCTGCGCGCGGCCGGGCAGCGTCTGTTCCGCCGGAAGAAGCGTTTTGAGTTTCTTCATGAACGAGAACATGGCTCTCCTTGTCGATGGTGTAATCGTGCCTGGCAGAGATTGCTTGCCCGTCTCAGCAGCTTATTGTAACGTCGCCGCCTCCTTCGGATACCAACTCACATGCGAATCTGCATTTACGGCGCTGGCGCGGTCGGCGGCGTCATCGCTGCATGGCTCGCGCGCGCGGGCCACGACATCTGTGTGGTGGCCCGCGGGCCTCATCTCGAGGCGATACGCCGCGACGGGCTGCGCGTGCTCGATCTCGCGAGCGACAACATGCTCAGCTCGCGCGTCATTGCAGACAGCGATCCGGCGAAGCTCGGGCCGCAGGATGCGGTGATCGTGACGGTCAAGGCGCACGGCCTCGCGCAAGTCGCGAACGGGATCGCACCGCTGCTCGGCGCCGATACCAGCATCGTCACCGCGATGAACGGCGTGCCATGGTGGTTCTTCGATCGCCTGCCGGCGGCGAAGGGGCGCCGGCTCGAGAGCCTCGATCCCGACGGCAGCCTCGCGCGCGCCATGTCGACCGAACGGATCGTCGGCTGCGTGGTGCATATCGCCGCATCAACGCCCGAACCCGGCCTCGTCAGCCACACGGTAGGCAAGAAACTCATCCTCGGAGAGCCCGGCGGCGTCAATACCGCGCGCACCGAAAACATCGTCGGCGCGCTCTCGGGCGCGGGTTTCGAGTGCGTGACCAGCCCGCTGATCGAAAAGGACTTCTGGCTCAAGCTGCTCGGCAACGTGAGCTTCAATCCGATCAGCGCGCTGACTCTCGCCACGACCGACCGCCTGATCGGCGATCCGCTCGTGAAGGCCTGCATGGTCGCTGTAATGCGCGAGGTGCTTGCGATCGGCCGTGCCGTCGGCGTCGATGCGGCCATCGATCCGGATGCGCGCATCGACATCGCGCGCGTGCTCGGGCCGTTCAAGACTTCGATGCTGCAGGACCTCGAAGCCGGCAAACCGCTCGAAATCGACGGCCTGCTCAGCGGAACCCTCGAGGTCGCACGGTTCGCGGGTGTCCCCGCGCCGTTCACGGAGAGTCTGCTCGGAATGATCCGACTGCGCGCGGCAGCCACCGGCCAGTACCCGGCGGCGAGGGCATGATCGCGTCGCAAGTTCGCGTTTCTTTGCACGGCCCGGATGTAAGATTGCAGCCCGAGCAACCAGAGCCCGGAAAATCGGACAACCCAGGAGGAGACACCATGGACGATCATTCCCGCGATCAACAGCACGATCAGCCCGCGCAACCCGGGCGCCGCGACGCGATGAAAAAGGGCGCCTCGCTCGCCGCTGCAGCCGCCGCCGCTCAATTCGGATTTCCCGCGATCGTCCGAGCACAGGCCGACGCCATCAAGCTCGCCCATTTGACGCCCCGCACCGGATTCCTCGGGCAGCTCGGCGAGTACGGCTTCAAGGCGGCGTCGCTGGCGGTGGACGAAGTGAACGCTGCGGGCGGCTTGCTCGGCCACAAGGTGGAACTGATCGCCGAGGACAGCGTCAATCCGCAGACCGCGGTGACCAAGGCGCAGAAGCTGATCGAACGCGACAAGGTGGTCGCGATCATCGGCGAGATCAACTCGGCTTCCGCGCTCGCCATCGGCGAGCAGGTCGCGCGTTACAAGACGACGCCGTTCTTCAACACCGGCGCCAACTCGGACGCGCTGCGCGGCAAGAACTGCAACCGCCTGATGTTTCACGTCGAAGGCGGCAACACGATGTATACCAAGACCATCGGCACCTGGCAGAAGGCGGAGAACAAGATCAAGGGGGCCAGGTGGTACATGCTCACGGCGGACTATGCCTTCGGCCACGACCTGTTCCGCGTGTCGACGAAGTTTCTCAAGGAAAACGGCGGCGAGCTTCTCAACAACGACATGGTGCCGACCAACACCCAGGATTACAGCGCGTACATCCTGAAAATCCGCCAGGCGAAACCGGACTTGGTCTATATCAACCTCGCCGGCGTCGACCAGACCACGTTTCTCAAGCAATACAAGGAATACAACCTGCCCTACCCACTCGCGGGTGGCGTGATGGACACGATCCCGTTCTGGGGCGCGGGCATCGACTCGATTTCCGGACACTGGCAGAGTCTGTGGTACCACGGCCTCGAGGTCCCGGCGGCGCAGGCCTTCACCAGGCGCTTCAGCGACAAGTTCGGCTTCCCGCCGGATAACCAGGCGTGGGGCGACTACGTCGGCGTCAGGATCATGGCGCAGAGCATCGCCGACACCAGGACGACCGACGCGGCAAGGATTGTAGAGTACCTCGAGAAGGGAGCGAGCTTCGACATCCTGAAGGCGCGCAAAGGCAGCTTCCGCGCCTGGGACCACTCCTTGCTGCAGGAAATGTACGTGGTGAAAGTCAAGGACAAGGCACGCATGAAGGACAAGTGGGACATTTTCGATCTCGTGCGCCCGGTTCCCGGCGCCAACGAATCGCTGGAACTGATCCAGCCGACCAGGGAAGAGAACGCCTGCACCATGGCGTAGGGTCTTGTTCGCAATCGTCATCGAGCAGGTTCTCAACGGCCTGCTCGTTGGCTCCTACTACATCGTCCTGTCGCTCGGCCTGTCGCTGATCTTCAGCCTGGGCGGCGTGGTGAATCTCGCGCACGGCGCGTTTTACGCGCTGGGCGCCTACCTCGCCTATGAAGTCGAACGCAGGCTCGGCTTCGCCGGGGCGATCATCCTCTCTCCGATCGGCGTCGCCCTGGCCGGCGTGCTGATCGAGCGTTGGTTCCTGCGGCGGCTGTACCACGAAGACCCGATGCTCTCGCTGCTGTTCACCTTCGGTCTGGCGATGACCGCGGAGCAGAGCCTGCGCCTCGTCTGGGGCACCACCGGCCTGCCGTTCGCGATTCCCGCGACGTTGAAAGGGCAGCTGCTGCTCGGCGATTTCATCTACTCCTACTACCGCCTCACGGTGCTCGCCGTCACCGCCACGACGATTTTCGGCTGCTGGTTGCTGCTGCACAGAACGGCGTTCGGCATGATCGTGCGCGCCGGCACGCGCGACCCGGAAATGGTACGCGCCATGGGAATCTCGCTCGGACCGGCGCTGACCGCCGTGTTCGCGCTCGGCGTCGCGCTTGCCGGGCTGGCGGGCGTGATGTCCGCGCCGCTCGCCGGGATCCAGCCGGCCATGGGGACCGAAATCCTCACCGCAGCATTCGTCGTGGTCGTGATCGGCGGCCTTGGCAGCTTCTGGGGGGTGGTCTACGCGGGCCTGCTGGTCGGCGTGGTGCGCGGCATCACGGTGGTGTTCTATCCGCCGGCGGCCGAAGCCTCGATGTACATCCTGATGGCGGTGATCCTGCTCGTGCGGCCGCGCGGCCTGATGGGCGAGAAATTCGAGAAATTCGAATGAACGGCGGCAATGCATAGACATCCATTGCTCATCGCCGCGGCCGCGCTCGCCGTGCTGCCGTTTTTCACGCACGCGATCGGCTTCACCCACGGCATCGCGACCGAAATCGCGCTGTTCGCGATGGTCGGACTCGGATTCAATCTTCTGCTCGGCTACACCGGCCTGTTGTCGTTCGGTCACGGCCTGTTCTTCGGCTTCGCCGCATACGCGACGGCGCTCGCGCAGATCCACTGGTTCAAGGACAGCCTGCTCGCGCCGCTGCTGTTCGGCGTGCTTTCCACCACTGTGCTCGGTCTTGCAGTCGGATTCCTGGTGCTGCGTCGCCGCGGCGTGTATTTTTCATTGCTCACACTTGCATTCACAGCGCTCGGATTCACAGTCGCGTTCCGCTGGACCGACCTCACCGGCGGCGAATCGGGCCTGCGCGGGATCACGCGGCCGTCGGTGTTCGGACTCGATCTCGACCACCAGCTGGTCTACTACGGCTTCTGCGCCGCGATCGTCTTCTGCGTCGCCGTGGTCATGTGGCGGGTGGTGAACTCGCCGTTCGGCTCGGTGCTGGTCGCGATCCGCGAACGCGAGCAGCGCGCGAGTTTCGCCGGTTATCCGGTCCAGCGCTACCGTCTCGCGGCGTTCGTCATCTCGAGCGTCGTGATGGGCATCGGCGGAGGCCTGTTCACCTTTCTCAAGCTGTTCGCCGCTGCCGATCCGGTGCATCCCAATTTCTCCGGCGAGATTCTGGCGATGGCCATCATCGGCGGGTCGCGCAGCTTCATGGGACCGCCGCTCGGCGCCGCTTTCTACATCCTGTTCAGGGAGATCCTGTCGGGATATACCGCCTCCTGGCTGTTCTGGTTCGGCCTGTTGTTCATGGCGTTCATCCTGTTCTCGCCAACCGGATTGGTCGGCCTCTGGCAGCGCGTGACCGGGCCGTTTCGCAAGCAGGCCGAAACGCTTGCCGCGATGGCTTCGCGCGTGAAGCCCGAGCCCGCCGCCGAGCTTCCGGCATCGCTGTTGCATGCGGATGCGCCGGCGCCCGGCACGGTATTGCTTACTGCATCGGGCGTAAGCAAGCATTTCGATGATTTCGTCGCCGTCGATCGCGTCAGCATCGAACTTGCGCACGCACGCCTGCACGCGCTGATCGGGCCGAACGGTGCGGGTAAGACGACGCTGTTCAACCTGCTCTCGGGCATGTACCCGGCGGAAGGCGGCAGTCTCGCGTATCGCGGCGCACCGATGGACGCCCGCTCGCCGGACGCGTTCGCGGGCCTTGGCATCGCACGCTCGTTTCAGATCACCAACCTGTTCCCGGGGTTGACGGTCCGGGAGAACCTTCGCCTCGGCGTGCAGGCGCACGCGGCGGAGCGCTTCAATCCGTGGCGGCGCAAGGAGACGCTGCGCCACGTCAACGAGGAGACGAGCGCGCTGATCCGCTTCCTCGGCCTCGAAGGCGTGGAGGAAGCACAGGTTTCGAACCTGTCGCACGGCGGCCAGCGCCTGATGGAAATCGGCATGGCATTGACCGCGCGACCACGGCTCCTCCTGCTCGATGAACCGCTGGCGGGACTCGCTGCTGCGGAGCGCGAGCGCATCGTTGCCATGATCAGGCGGCTCTCGCTGCACATGGGCGTGCTGCTGGTCGAGCACGACATCGATCGCGTTTTCGAGTTCGCCGGGCGCATCACCGCAATGGCGAACGGCGCGGTGCTCGTCGAAGGCGGCGCCGCTACGGTCGCCGCCGACCGCCAGGTGCAGGAAGTCTATCTCGGCAGCGGACGCAAGATCACGATGGGAGCGCGCAGCCACGCGCCTCCCGGCGAAGTACTTCTAGAACTCGGCGGCGTCAACACCTACTACGGCAAGAGCCATGTCCTGCACGACGTTTCGCTCGAGGTCCGCGCCAACCAGGTCACCGCGCTGCTCGGCCGGAACGGCGCCGGGAAATCCTCGACCATCAAGACGATCATGGGCATCGTGGCGCCCGCCAGCGGAACCATCCGTTTCGCAAACCATCCGATCGGCGGACTCACGCCCGAGGCGATCGCACGCGCCGGCATCGGCCTGGTGCCGCAGGGCCGCCGTCTGTTCCCCGGGCTGAGCGTCGCGGAAAACCTCAGGCTGGGCGCGTTGTCACGCCGGCGAGGCAGCGGAGTGCATTGGAGCGAAGAGCGCATCTTCGGCTACTTCCCGCGCATTCGCGACAAGCTCGGCACCAAGGCGGACCTCCTGTCCGGCGGCGAACAGCAGATGGTGGCGATCGCCCGCGCCCTCTCCGGCAACGTCCGGCTGCTGCTGCTGGACGAGCCGTTCGAGGGCCTGGCGCCTGCGGTGGTCGAGGAGGTGTTCAAGTCGCTCGATCAACTGCGCCGCGACATCGCCATCCTGATTGTCGAGCACGACCTCGACCTGGTCCTGGCGCTCGCCGATCATGCCTGCGTCCTGGATCGGGGCCACGTCTCGCATGCGGGACCGGCCGAACCGCTGCTCACAAACCTGGAATTTCGCAGGCAGGTGTTGTGGTTGTGACTCTTGCCCGGAATTTGCACGGCCCCCATGATGGACTGGACCGACGTCACGCAGGAAGTAACCGACATGGCGCACCATCGTGCACCCCATTCGTTCCCAGCGTGACTGCTAGTGAGTCGTCGTCAGTGAGTCGTCGTGGTGATGGGCCGGGCGGCGCTACGCTCAATAGTGAGCTTTCGGGAGAAGCTTGCAACCCTCCCGTTAGCGTCAACAATAAATTTGAAGACGTAGTCGCCCGCACGTGGCCCCAAGAATGGACTAAACGTAAAAACCTGAGAATGAAACCTGGCACGAGTATTCTCGCGCCGGTCGCGGTGGCGAGGTGTTCGTTGGATGATTTCGGTACCGCATGTTACTTCGAACTGCGTCTCTAGCTCAGTGGCGCCTTGCATGTAGTCCAGCACAATGAAGCACGTCAGCATTGGAAGACTAAAGGCCTCAGTTGCATCGTCGCCACCTGCCAGACCCAGCGTGTCGCCAGGAATCATCCCGATAAGTGTAAATTGCCCGCTTGGTTCCGGCCGGGCCTGCTCACAGAATATGAATTGATCAAGACGCATATTCCGAAGCTGGAATTGGTTGCGACCTGACAAATGATACGGTAGACGCAGTTTCGCGGTGAGGACGCATACCAGACCTCTCGTCCTGCGGAAGAACTGGTTCGACAAAGACTACCAGGACCGACGCGACAGCTTCGTCGGACAACTGACTTTGCTCGCCGACTACTTGTCGCGCTTCGGTAAACCAATCGTTTATCCACTCGAACACATCCACGCGACTTGGCGTCTCGAATTCCGCCAATGGCACCTGCCATTCGTTCGATGCAATGGCGCGGCATACATAACGGCCAGACCGGCTCGCCGTTGGGTACCAACCGATATCGAGCGTAATGTCGCTCGTCGAATCGACGATCTGCGCCATGTCCTCGTCGAGCGCTTGGAGTCGGTCCTCATCAGCGACACGTGGATCAATATCGGGAAGATCCCCGCGAGCAGTCCAACCCTTAGGAATCGTTGGAAGAGCCATAGCGTCATTCCTCATCGCAACATGGAGCAGGACGTTTCATTCTCGCACGGAATAAGGCCTCCGAAATCGGTCGGCCGTGGAACTCGCCACTCGTAACTTCGACCATGACCCACCGCGATGGCATGCCTTCGGATGCCCCTATGTATTCCTCAAATTCCATCACTTTGTAAACTGTTGCTGGTTTCGGCGTGTGAACGTACGCGCCGCCCGCAAGTACTCTCGCCTCAAGTTCTTGCTGCCGAACTGAAGGATAGTACAAAGCATGCCTATCCGGTTGGCGCCCAACGGCACTACCCATGGTGGCTACGGCTTCGCCCGGGCGGTCGGATGAACCCAGTGCCCGCCGTACAGCGCGTCGTACGTCGGCCCCGCGACGCGAGTCCCGATGCCGAGTGCCGAGGC
>JACPYS010000057.1 GCA_016195915.1 Betaproteobacteria bacterium
CTCGAAGTAAAACCGCGAGGTGTGGCGCCGGAAGTCAGGCGAGACGAACCCCACACGCAATCGGCGCTGCGGGTCGCGGTCGTTGTCGTGGCGTGTGCTCGCCTGCGAACAATCCTGCAAGTCTCCCCAGCGTACGAACTCGGCGAAGATCTCCTCCACCGGCAGGTCCGGGTGATAGCTCAGGATGTAGAGCCGGTTCTCCCAGACCACGTACCTCTCGTCCACGTTCGATGACGACAGGCGCATGGCGGTGTCGCACATGGTCTTCACTTCGGTGAAATCCGACTGGAATCCCTTCAGCGTCGCGAGCGACTGCCAGACGGTCGCGACCGCGGGATTGATCTCCAGCGCGCGGCGAAGATTCACTTCCGCCTCGGAGAACCTGCCAAGCGCCTGCAGCACGAGTCCCAGATTGTTGAACGCCATCTGGAAATCGGGTTTGAGCTCGATCGCCCGGCGGTAACCGGCTTCCGCCTCGGCGGACCGGCCGAGGGCCTCCAGGGCGTTCGCATGGTTGTAGTGCGCTTCGTGGAGGTCGGGCTTGAGCTCGATCGCGCGGCGATAACTCGCCTCTGCCTCAGGCAACTGGCCCGGACCCTGAAGCACGTTTCCCAGATTGTTATGCGCTATGTAGTAGTCGGGCTTGAGTTCGATCGCGCGGCGATAGCTCGCCTCCGCTTCGGAGAACCTGCCCAGAGACTGCAGGGTGAGTCCCAGGTTGTTGAACGCCGTCTGGAAATCGGGTTTGAGCTCGATCGCCCGGCGATAGGCTGCTTCCGCCTCCGCCAGCCGGCCAAGGGCCTGCAGCGTGTTTGCGTGGTTGTAGTGCGCTTCCTGGAGCTCGGGCTCGAGCTCGACGGCGCGGCGATAACTCGCCTCCGCCCCGGAAAGCCGCCCGAGCGCCTCGAGCGCAGTACCGAGATTGTTGTGCACGACGCACAGATCGGGCTGGATTTCCAGCACACGCCGGTAACTCGCTTCGGCATCCGAGAACCGGCCCAGCCCATACAGGGTATTTGCCAGCAGGTGGTGGAGTTCCGCATCCGACGGCAGCAGTTCCAAGGTCTTCTGCAACACGGGTACAGCCTCTTCCAGGCGCGCCTGGCCCGTGAGCGACGCGCACAAGGCCTTCCAGGCGTCAGCCAGTTGCGGCCAGGTCCCGATCATCCGGCGCGCAGCCGCTTCCGCCTCAGGGTGCCGGCTCTCCGACACAAGCGTCGCCAGGTCGTGGAGCTCGCCCTGACCCGGTCCGGAAGCCTCCTGCCCCGGACCCTGAATCGTTGTTTGTTCGATCTCCGACATCGTCTTCAGGCGATGAGTGGAGGCGACTGCCGGTCACACCAATTGCGCCACATGCCGCGCATCGCATCTTCAAAATGCCTGGCAAATCGCGGCGCGTCAAACAGCGGGGACGCCAGTACCTGTGCCCTCAAGCCCGCTCGCAGTCGGGATAGACGATCCACCCCGGCCGCGTGTTTCACCGCCAGCATGACGAAGCCATCGTCGTCGGATGCAATCCAATCGGACAGGCCGGCGTTGCTGGCGATCATCTCTCCGAAGTGCGCCAGGAACCGCTCACCCCGGCGCGTAAGCACGGGCACGCCCATCCACAAGGCCTCGACGCTGACCGTGCCGCCTTGGACGGGAAACGGATCCAGGGCAATATCGACACGCTCATAGTCACGCAGCATTTCCGCACGGGATGAATGACCTTCGAGGACAAGCCTGCCGGCCGCGACGCCGCACGTTGCAAAACGCCGCAGAGTGTCTTCGCGCACGGCTGCGTCACCCAATTGCCTGGCCTTGAGGAACAGCCTTGAATCCGGCACGGCCGCCAGCACCCTCGCCCAGAGTGCGACCACGGCGTGGTTCATCTTGGTCAGGTTGTTGAACGAACCGAAAGTAACGAAGCCGTTTCGCAAGGCCGGCAACGGGGCGACCTGCAGGGGAATCGCCGGCGGCGTAAAACAGCAATTCGTCTCCGGCAACCGCCAGATGGTCTCGCTGTAATGCGCCGCTTCATCGGCCGGAGTGCAGTACGGATCACCCAGGATATAGTCCATTCCCGGAACGCCCGTCGATTCACAATAGCCCAGCCAGGTCACCTGGACCGGCGCGGGTTTCCACGCAAAGACGGGCAGCCGGTTGTGGGCCGTGTGGCCGGACAGATCGACGAGGACGTCGATCGCATCGGCGTGAATCCTGCGCGCGAGTTGTTCATCACTCATTCCGATGATCGGTCTCCACGCGGCAAACAGAAGCTTGATGCGCTCGCTGACCGCGTCCGTCCTTGCCATGGTCTCGTATGCGTAGAGCTCGATCTGCTCACGAGACAGTTCGGAAAGAAAACCCTCCAGGAAATACGTTACGGGGTGGCTGCCCAGGTCGCCGGACACCAATCCGATACGCATGCGTCGCGATCGATTCGTCGTTACCAGCCAGGTCGAATACGCTCGCGCCTTGGCGGCAACCAGCTCGCCGTATTTGCCGGCGTCAACCCGCACCGTTGCCGCCGTCTGCCCGGGCAGGTAGTTGAGGGAGAAGATCAGATTGCTGTACGCCTCGTGGAAATCCGGCTTGAGTTTCAATGCCTGACGGTAACTTGCCTCTGCCTCGGCCAGCCGGCCAAGGTCGTGCAATACGTTGCCAAGATTGCTGTGCGCTTCACTGTAGTCCGGCCTTAGCGCCAGCGCACGGCGAAAACTCGCTTCCGCCTCGGAAAACCGCCCGAGCGTCTGCAGCGCATTTCCAAGATTGTTGTGCGCCTCGTGAAAACCGGGCTTCAATGCTATGGCGCGTCGATAGCTCGCTTGCGCTTCGGACGAACGGCCGAGCGCCTGCAGCGCGTTCCCCAGGTTGTAGTGCGCTTCGTGCAGATCGGGTCTCAGTTCAATCGCACGGAGATAGCTCGCCTCCGCCTCGGAAAACCGCCCAAGCGCCTGAAGCGCGTTTGCCAGATTGCCGTGTGCCATGTGGTAATCGGGATCGAGTATCAGCGCCCGGCGATAACTCGCTTCCGCTTCCGCTATCCGGCCAAGCGCCGCAAGCACGGCACCGAGGTTGTTGTACGCTTCGTGGTAATCGGGATTGAGTTCGATCGCGCGGCGATAACCGGCTTCCGCTTCGGACAACCGGCCAAGTGCATGAAGCGCGTTCCCCAGATTGTTGTGCGCCTTGGAATAACCGGGATGGAGTTCTACCGCGCGACGATAACTCGCCTCCGCTTCGGACATCCGGCCAAGCGCCTCGAGTACGGCGCCGAGGTTGTTGTGCGCCTGGTGGAATCCGGGTTTGAGTTCGATCGCGCGCCGGTAACGCGCCTCCGACTCCGAGAACCGGCCCTGCCCATGCAGTGCGTTTCCCAGCGCAAAGTGCGCTTCCGGACCGGGCTCAGCTTCTTGTTGCGGCATCGAACTCTTTCGCTTCGAGCGAGCCGGCCGCTACACCCGCGCACCAGCGCCGCCACATCGTGCGGTAGCCACCCTCCACCGCGCGGGTGTAGCGCTCGACATCGCCCATTGCCGATTCTGCAATCCGCGACCTCAGCCCCTCGCGCGTGCGCGCCAGCCGGGGGATATCCCTTGCCGTTTCCAGCGCGATGCGCACGTACTCCTCGTCGCTACGCGCAATCCACTCGGGCATTCCGAGCACCGTCAAGATAGACGCCGAGACGCGCCCCGGTACGGTGTCCCCCATCCGCGCCACAACCGGAACACCCATCGACAGCGCTTCTGCCGTACTCACCCCGCCGCCGTGAGGAAACGGGTCCAGCCCGACATCCACTTCATGGTAGATCTTCAGATGATCGGCGTGCGCAGAGCTTCCGACCAGCTGCACACGCTCCGCTCCGACACCAGTATTTCGCAGCCTTTCAAGCAGAGCATTCCGCACGCCCGGTTCATCGAGCCCCCGGTGCTTGACCAACAACCGGGACCCTGGCGCCGCCGCCAGGATCCGGCCCCACAGCGCAATCGCCCGGTCGGAGATCTTCTCGATCCGGTTGATGCACCCGAAGGTGAACGCCTTGCCGCCCAGCGCCGGCAGCAGCGAGATCTCCGGCAGGTATTCGGGCGGCTCGTAGCACATCCAGCAGGGCAGATCGAACACTTCCTCGGCGTAAAGGCTCCGTTCCTCCAGGGGCACCGTCACCGGATCGCCAAACAGATAATCGATCGTCTCCACTCCGGTGCCGTTGGCATAGCCCCAGGCCGTGACCTGCACCGGGGCGGGCTTGCGCGCAAATACCAGCAGCCGGTTGCCCGCGCTGTGGCCCGCAAGGTCCACAAGGATGTCGATCCCGTCGCTGCGGATCTGTTCGGCCAGGGCCTCGTCCGGGATACCCAGCGTCGATCGCCACGCGTGCGCGGCCTGCCGCAGGCGGGCGGTCACCTCGTCTTCGCGCTTGACTCCGGAATAACAGAACACCTCGAACGCGGCCTTGTCGTGCAGTCGGATGACCGGGGCGAAAATGGCGCTGGCGGAATGCGTGCGGAAGTCCGCCGATACATAGCCGACGCGCAACGTGCGCTCCGGATCGGGCGGATTTTCGTGCGGCTTGATCGATGCGGCGAAACCTTGTCCGTGCCGTGCGTACCAGCGGCGCCGCTCCGCCTGGTGCTCGGCGATGCTGCAGTCTTCGCGCAGATCGAGCGAAAAGATCAGATTGCTGTGCGCCGTGTGGAGATCGGGATTGAGTTCCAGCGCCCGGCGATAGCTCGCTTCGGCCTCGGACAACCGGTTAAGGTCCTTCAACGCATTGCCCCGATTGTCGTGCGCCTCGTGGAAATCGGGTTTGAGTTCGATGGCGCGGCGATAACTCGCTTCCGCCTCGGATGGCCTGCCAACAGCCAGCAGAACGCCGCCGAGATTGTTGTGCGCCCGGTGGAAATCCGGCTTGAGCTCCAACGCGCGCCGGTAACTCGCCTCCGCCTCGGAATACCGGCCCAGGCTCTGGAGGGCGTTTCCCAGGTTGTCGCAAGCGATGTGGAAATCGGGTTTGAGTTCCAGTGCGCGGCGATAGCAAGCGACGGCTTCGGATGAGCGTCCCAGCGACTGCAGGGCAGTACCCAGATTGCTGTGCGCCTGGTAGAGATCGGGCCGGAACTCGATCGCGCGGCGATAACTCGCCTCCGCATCCGACGGCCGGCCGAGCGTCTGCAGCGCGTTTCCCAGGTTGTAGTGCGCTTCGAAGAAATCCGCCTTGAGTTCGATTGCCCGGCGATAACTCGACTCCGCCTCGGCTGTCCGGCCGAGCGAGCCCAGGGCGTTCCCCAGGTTGTAGTACGCCTCGTGGAAATCGGGCTTGAGCTCGATCGCGTGGCGATAACTCGCTTCGGACTCGGGCAGCCGGCCGAGCGCCTGCAGCGCGTTTCCCAGCTCGTGGTGGGTTCCCGCGTCCGGCGGCAAAAGCTCCAGGGCCCGCTGGAACGCAGCTACAGCCTCGTCGAGGCGCCCTTGGCCTGCGAGCACGGTGCCCAGCACCTTCCAGCCGAACCCGTGCTGCGGCCAGGTCTGATTCATCTCGCGCGCCGCGGCTTCCGCCTCCGCATGCCGGTTGGCGGAACACAGGGCCACCAGCGCATCGATTTCATCCGGGCTCGGCGCCGGCCTCGCAGCGGCCGCGGCGCGCCGCCGCAGGGCGTCTGCTTCGGCTCCCTCCAGACCGCGCCGTCTCGCTTCGTCGATGACGATCGACGCATCCTGCGCATTGCCCGAGGCGAGCAAAGCTTCTACGTAGCTCAACCAGTACCGGCCCTTGGTGGAATCGGATTGCACGGCGGCTTTCAGGTACGGCAGGGCCGCCCCGGGTTTGCCGGTTTGCACGAGCAATGCGCCCATGTTGTGGTTGACGTCCCCGTGCCGCGGTTCGACGCGCAGCACCTCGAGGTAAAGGCGCTCGGCTTCGCGTATCTGTCCGGACTGGTGATGGCCGAGCGCCTTGCGCGCGGATTGTTCGATCTCCGAGGTCACGATCCGTTCATCGATGGTTTACGGTCACTTGGGCAGATAGTCTGTAGGATCGTACTGCGATCGTTTTCCGACAAGTTGGTCGAGCCGATACCGGCTCCCCCAAAAAGCGAACGGTTCGTAATCGCGGTAGGGGAAATGGCCGAGATTGAGCGCGATATCCGCGCTTCGCTGCTTGATCCTCCGTTCAACTAGGCTCCTGATGGAGATCGGTTGGCCGCTGCAGCAGTTGACGATGCCGTTGAATTCCCTTTGCCCGGTCAGCGCCGCAAGCGACCGGGCCGCTTCCTGCACCGGAAGGTAGTCCCTCAATTGCTCGCCTCTCGACATGTTGAAGCTCCGTTCGCCCGCATCGATCGCGCGATCGAGTTGCGCGAGCACACTATTGGCATTCTGTCCGGTCCCATACAGGTAGAAAAGCCTCGCCCATTGAAGCGAAAACGGCTGCCGCGACTGCAGCGCCTGCAGGAACAGCCGCAGCGTGTTCTTGGCGAGGCCATAGGGATTATCGGGCCGGGCCGGCGCGTCTTCCGCGAGCGGGCCGCTCTGCATGCCGTATTCGAAACAGGTGCCCGTGATCAGCACCTGCGGCGTTCCCGCTTCGACCATGCGCTTGATGAATCGGTAGGCTGCCGGCAGGTTGCGTTCGAAATGAAACAGGTCCCTGTAGTTGGGCAATCCCGGCCAGGCGAGGTGTACGAGCACCTCCGGCACACCGAGCCGCGCCACCGCGTCGATCGTGTCGTCATGCACGTCGCAGGAAACAAAGGCCTTGCAGTCGCGCCACGGCAGCTCGGTCGCAGGCGGCGGCGTTCGCGCCACGCACGTCACATCGTGCCCGCGCGCGAGCAGCGCCGCAACGACGTGGCGGCCGACAAAACCGGTGGCCCCGGTCACGGTGATGTTCAAGCGAACACCTCGATCCGGGGCACCGCCACGGCGAAGCGGCCGCCCCAGTCGCGTATGTAGCCGTGCTGCCGAACCACTTCCCCGGCGATGTTCCAGGGCAGGATCAGCACCATCTCGGGCCTGCGTTCCTTGAGCGTCGCAGGAGGCAGGATGGGGATGCGGCTTCCGGGCAGGTACTTGCCCTGCTTCGAGGGCGCCGCGTCGCAAACGTAGGGGAGCAGGTCCCGCTTGACGCCGGCGTAGTTGAGCAGGGTGTTGCCCTTGGCCGCGGCCCCGTAGGCCGCAAGCTTCTTTCCTGCGCGCTTTTGCGCGATCAGAAACTCCAGCAGGTCGTCCTTGACGCGATCGGCCCGGGCCTGGAACGCGAGGTAGGCGGCGAGGCTGCCGAGGCCGCGGCGCGCTTCTTCGAGTTCCAGCGCCCGTACCGCCGGAGCGGTCGCACGCGCATCGTTGTCGTGGCATCCGTAGACGCGCAGCGCACCGCCGTGCGTAGGCAACTCCTCGACATCGAACAGGCGCAGAGCGCTGGCGGCAAAAATGGCCCGGACCGTGTTGAGCGAGAGATACGAAAAGTGCTCGTGATAGACGGTATCGAACAGCACCTGCTCGATCAGCCGCATGAGATGCGGAAATTCCAGCGTGATCGTTCCGCCGGGCTTGAGCGCGGCATTGAGGCCGGCGGTGAAGTCGTTGATGTCCGGTACGTGGGCATAGACGTTGTTGCCAGCGATCAGGTCTGCTTGACGGCCTTCGCGCGCGAGGCGCTCACCCAGCGCCAGGCCGAAGAATTCGCGCAACACCGGAATGCCGAGTTTTTCCGCGGCTTCGGCCGTGCCGGCGGTGGGCTCGATGCCGAGGCAGGGAATTCCGGCGGCGACGAAATTCTTCAGCAGGTATCCGTCGTTCGAAGCGACTTCGATGACAAGGCTGTTCGCCCCCAGACCGAGGCGCCGCGTGATGCCCGACGCGTAACGCGCGGCATGCTCGAGCCAGCTCGTCGAGGTGGACGAGAAGTACGCGTAATCGTGTCGGAAAAGCTCTTCCGCGCGGACATAGTCCTCCGTCTGCACCAGCCAGCAACGCTCGCAGACCCTCAGCGTGAGGGGGTAGTGCAGTTCGGGTGCCTGCAGATCCGCGGCCGAAAGATACGCGTTGGACGGCGGCGCCACCCCGAGGTCGAGGAATATGTGTTCGATGGGCGTCTTGCAATGCCGGCAGTTCATAGTGGCCGTGCTAACGCTCTGCATTCAGGACCAATCCCCAGGTCGCCAATACTCTCGGCCCCTCTGCGGCATCGGTATGGAGCTTATGCTGGCCATCCCAATAGCGCCGCAACTCTTCGTCGATCTTGGCCTCATGAAACTGGCAGATCAGCGTGCATCGGTCATGCGGAATCGAATGGTTGTCGAGATAACTGTGCGATTGCACCGTGATGCCGAAAGTTCGCAACGTGTCCGTCAATCCCTTGATGTTGAAGAACGTCACGCTGGTTGGCTCGTAAGGCCCTTCGGTTCCGGTCGGACACCACAGTAGCGCCTGATCCTCGTGCAGCGTGTACATTCCGGTCTCGATAATCAGTGTGGCGCCGTCCCGTAATACGTCGCGAATCTGCTTAAGGGCCTGGAACGGATAGCGCAAGTGATAGAGCACGCCGGCAAAGATCACGAGATCAAACTTGCCGAACTGCTCTGGCGCCAAGTCCATGATGTTCAGGGCGTGCATCCGCACCTTGCTCTTGAAGTGGGGAATCAGGAACTCGACCGCAGCCGGAGAGAGATCGTTATCGATTCCGATGATCTCTTCCGCGCCCTGCCGTTCCGCTTCGAAGCAAAACAAACCGTCCCGGCAACCGATGTCGAGCACGCGTTTGCCGGCCAGCGGCAGCGATCGGATGGCATCGAGGACCGGCCGTTGCGTCCCCATCAGTTGTCGGTAGCCACGCGTGAATACCCCGGGGGCAACCTCGATGACGTGATAGAACGAGTACGACTGGAGTTGCTCATCTAGCGTCACAGCGGTTCCTTTCGACAAATATTGATAGCGAATTTGCGCAAGACGCTTGCGACGGATCCGGGGACGCTGCGACGCGCCATGCTCCACTCCACGATCAGGTAAACGGGTTTCCCGGTCTTAAGCGCTCCCCGTGGCAACCGAGCAAAGCGGGCGGCCGCGAACTGCAGTTCACCCTGTGAATTATATGGCAGCCGAGAATATGCGGCGGGGGGAGCTCGGACCGGCCGGCCGCATTCGTGGCACAGGTCGTTCCGGGCGCCAAGATGCCTCGGATCGATAGCCGCGTAGCGACGGCAGCGGCGCTCGGATTCCGGCGAGGCCGCGGTCGGGCTGCAACCACCGTTTTCCCAGGTCGGAAAATACTCATCTTGCAAGGCTACTCTACCTTCGCGGGCGGCAGCGGCGCGAGGGCATCACGAACGCGCTGGGACAAGATTTTTCGGTTTCGGTCGTCGTTTCACGACGCGAGGCTCAATCCGACCGGGGCGGTCACCGACGTGCAGTTGCGCGATGAGGACAAACAGGCCACAGAGCGTGTCGCTGTTTGCCCCAACGGCTTTGCCTAACCTGAGTTTTCACACGACCCAGAGGCGTTAACTCGCCTGGCCGTCGGCCATGGGGGGCGGCCGTCTTGCTTCGCGCGGCGACACTCGCGGTACTGAGGTTGCTGGCCAATCGTTCCCTGCTGGGCGTGTTAGCGCGA
>JACPYS010000061.1 GCA_016195915.1 Betaproteobacteria bacterium
ATCATCATTGCATCGGGCGTCCTGGACTCCCCGACAAAGGTGCCTTGGTGGCACAATTACACGCTGCGCATGAGCGCGTAGCGATGACCGAAAAAGCCCGCCGACGTTAGCTCAATAGGGCGGGGTGGAAATCCAGGCTAGTGCGAATTTCCTCCGCGCGGCGAAGCGCGGCAGCGTTGTTTTCTTCGAATTCTCTTCGCAACTTATCGTCCTCCAGTCGAGAGAACTGTTCTCCATAAACTGCCCGCTTAATAGTATCGCCACCCACGTAGAAGCCCCCACCGAGCACACCGAGCACCGCAACGATCGCAAGGGCTACATACATCGGTATTCGTGAACGCGGCTGAGGCATTGCCGCTGTCTCGTCGGCCTTTCGGCGCGCAAGGTCCGCCCGAGCCTTTTCTTCAACGTCCCTTTGCGCCCGCGCCGCGGCTTCCTCCTCCCTCCGTTGCGCTTCTTGTCTCGCGCGGTCTTCCGCCGCCTTTCGCGCCTCCGCCTCTTCCTTTGCGACGCGCTCCGCCTCGGCACGACGCATAGCCTCCACCCGCGATCGCTCCTCCGCTGCCCGATACGCGTGTTCCGAGGCATCCGCTGCCTTTCTCTTGGCCTCCTCGTCGTGCGCGTGCTCGGCCTGGAACGCAGCCTTGATTGCCTCGGCGAAGTGCCGCGAAGACTCATACCGCACCGCGGGCTTCTTCGCCATCGCCCGCGAAACTACGGCGTCCCACGCGGCAGACAGCAAAGGGTTCAGCTTCGAAGGCTCGAGCGGCTCCTGCTGCAGAATCTTCTGGTTGATCGTATGGATCGAGCCGGTGAACGGCTTGTCGCCGGTCAGGAGTTGGTAGAAGATCACGCCCGCGGAGAAGATGTCGCTGCGCAAGTCCACCGGCAGGCCGAGTACCTGCTCGGGCGACATGTAGGCAGGCGTGCCGAGCAATGCGCCGGTGCCGGTGAGATCGGACGCCTCCACGTGCGCGATCCCGAAGTCCACCACCTTGAGCGAACCGTCCTGCAGCATGAAAAGGTTGGCGGGCTTCAAGTCGCGGTGTACCACCCCGCTCTCGTGCGCGACGGCGAGCGCACCGAGGAGCTGCGTCATGACGCGCACGATCTCCTCGAGCGGAAAACGCGTTCCGCGCGAGAGTAACTGTCCCAGTTCGGTGCCGGCCATGAACTCCATCACGATGTACGGCGTGCCGCTCTCCTCGCCGTACTCGTAGATCGTGACGATGTGCGGATGGGAAAGCCGCCCCGCAGACTGCGCCTCACGCTTGAAGCGAGCGAGCACCTCCGGAAGCTGCGAATGATCGAAGACGTCGGTGCGCAGCGTCTTGATCGCGACGCGCCTTCCGATCGCCGGGTCGAAGCCCTCGTACACGGTACCCATGGCGCCGCGGCCGATTTCTTTACGGACCTCGTACTTGCCTATTTTGTCGAGCATCCTCGGCGCCTTCCCGTGAGGATAGGCGCTCCCTACGGGAAGGCTATCACGGGTTGCGGCGGGTTTCAGGAGTGGCGGCTTCTGGGTGAACGCTTAGAGCGGGAGACACCGGGTCGGCTGCTGGCCAAGCAATCCGCCGCCCTCCGCAAATTCGGCGGAACCGGCGCCAGGCAGTTGCTTGGCAGCAGAGAGTTCCCCGAGACGTCGCATGTTGGCGACGAACATCGAGTCATCGAGCACCACCAGACCACCTGCGCGTCGACGGAGAATCAGCGCAAAGGCATTATCGAACTCGCCGGGAGAACGCGCGGGTACCTCAATAACTTCCACATTCAAAGACGCGGCAGTCTTCTTCACTTCCTCGAGAGACACGCGATTGTCACGGGCTTCCGGATTCATCACCAGCGCGACCCCGGCGAGACGAGGCACAGCCTCCTTTAGCAGCTCCGGGCGTTTGGCCACGATCTCCGGACCAAAAAAAGTCGATCCCGTAATGTTTCCGGCGGACTTCACGCGGTGTCCCGCAGCAAAAGGGTCTACCGATAGGCAAGCCCCTGAGAAAGCTGGCGCGCCAGACAAGACGAATCCGGGCACTGGCGCGAGGTCCTAGTGATCCAGTAACGTTCGAGCCCTGGCCGGCTCTCCGAGCAGGGCTCGAACTTGGGTAATGTCCGATTGGCCAAGGGCTTTGGCTTTTACCCCTGATCCTCCCCGCGACCGACTACTTGAATGAAGAGAGGCCGCTTCGATGAAGCGTCAAGTTGGTGCTCTCCCCCCGAGGCGCGAGCCGATCCATCGCCCCAGGCTCGTCGACCAGACGACCGATAAGACCAACATCAGAAACAGGACGAGCGAGACGGGGCGGGTGAAAAAGGGTGTGGGATCCCCCGCCGTGATCATGAGACCGCGCCGCAGATTGTCCTCTGCCATCGGACCGAGGATGAAACCAAGCACCAGCGGCGCCACCGGATAGTCGAGTTCGTTCATCATCACGCCGATCAAGCCAAATGCGAACATCACGTAGATGTCGAACAGCCGGCCGGACAGGGCGTAGGTGCCGGTCACGCAGATGATGAATACCGCCGGCATCAGGACATGGCGGGGGATGAGGAGGACTTTCACCATCTGCCGGACCCAAAGCAGGCTGAGTATGAACACGGCCAAGGTCGATACCATCGAGATCGCGATGATCTGGCCGACCACCTCCGGTTGCTCGGCGACCAGCAAAGGGCCCGGTCTGAGATTGTGAATCGTCATCGCCGCGAGCAGGACGGCCGCCGGCGCGCTGCCCGGAATCGCGAGGGTCAGGGTGGGGATAATGTCGCCGCCGATGCAGGCGTTGTCGCCGGTCTCGGCGGCAATGAAGCCCTCGATCGAACCCCGGCCGAACTTCTCCGGGGTCTTGCTCGCTTTTTTCGCCGTGAAATACGAGAGCCACGACGCGGTGTCGCTGCCGACACCGGGAATGATCCCGATGATGATGCCGATGAGCGAGGAGCGCAGGATGATCCACTTGTGCGAAAGCACTTCGCGGAATCTGGGCACGACGCGGCCGACGTTGGTCTGGATCGCCAGGTGTTGTGTCTTGCGCACCGAGCCGAGCACTTCCGGTATGCCGTAGGCGCCGATGAGGACCGGGATGAGCGCGAAGCCGCCTGAGAGTGCGCTCCATCCAAACGTGAAACGGTCGATCGCGTGAATGGTGTCGTCGCCGACGGACATCAGGACCAGACCAAGGAAGCCCGCGATCCAGCCCTTGATAGGGTCCTTCGGCGCGCACAGGCTGCCCGCGATCACAATACCGAAAACAGCCAGCCAGAAGAATTCGTAGGTGCCGAAGCTCAGGGCCGCCGTTCCGATGAGAGGGGTGAAGAGGGCAAGACAGATGAAGCCGAGCAGCGTCCCGATGGTGGAGGCGGTCACCGACAGGCCAATGGCCTCGGCCGCCCTGCCCTGCATCGCCAGCGGATAGCCATCCAGACAAACGGCGGCCTGGGCGGGGGTTCCGGGAATGTTGACCAGAATGGCCGAGCGGCTGCCGCCGGTGACCGAGCCCACGTAGGCGCCGAGAATCACCGCGATGGCCTTGTCCGGAGCGAGCGAGAAGGTGAGGCCGGTCAACAAACTGAGCGCGGTCGTTGTCGTAAGACCGGGCATCATGCCGAAGATGATGCCCGCCTGCGCGCCGATAAAGATATAAAGAATGGTGACCGGATCGAGGAGCAGTTTCCCCATTCCGGCGAGTATGCTGAGAACGTCCACCTAGCTGCCCGTTAAGGAAACACGATCCCGAAGATTCTGCTGATGATGTACAGGAATACGAGGATGACGGCGGAGGCGATGGCGGAAACCTTGAGGGCGTTCGCCAGTGAACCGCTGCGGAAGATCGTGCCGAAGGACATGATCGTGAGAGCGGCGAGCAGATAAAAATCGACCTTGCCGAGCAGGAACAGGAACGCCACGATCATCGCTGCGCCGGCGAGGAAGCGTCCCATCCCCCACTCCCCGAGACCTGCCGCCCAGCGGATGGGACCGATCGCTTTTTTGTCTGCGCGCCAGCCGGCGAAGCCTCTAACGGCGACGATCAAGCTGCACACGCCGAGGCACACGCCCGTGCCCAGCGGAAATATGGTGGGTGAGGTATACCATTCCCAAGCGCTCCCCTTGAACGGGTGCCGCAAGGCCTCGGCCACGAAAGCGCTGCTTACGGCGAGCAGGAGGAGCGCGCCGAAGAAGTCGCGGCGCGGCCGGCGTTTTTCTTCTTCCTGTGGGAAAAGGTTTGACTCCTTCTCCGCTTCGCACGCTCCTGTCGACTTCACCTGGAAATCTTGAAATCGGCAGGCGATTTCGTCGCAGTCCCCGAGTCGGCCAGAATCCAGGCTTCCTTGCTCGCGAGCCTCTCCGTGAGCGCCTTTGCGTCATTCCCGTAAATAGCGACGGCGATTGCGCCCTTGGTTTTGGCATAGTCCTTGAGCGCCTGGCTGGCGGCCGCTTTCGCGAAGGCGTCGTCCAGGGAGGCGACGACGTCCTTGGGCAGGTCGCCGGGGGCCATGAGGCCGAAGTACGAGCCGTAGTCCGGGAAGGACGGTACGCTCTTCTGCAGGGGCGGGATCGTGCCGTAGCCGTCGATTGCAAGGGGTGCCGCAGACGATACCGCCAGGGCGCGCAGCTTTCCTCCGCGAAGGAGTTCGGCGACCTCGACCGAGAGCTGCATGACCACCTCGGCCTCGCCGGAGGCCACCGCCATCACCGCCGGCGCGCCGCCCGCGTAGGGGACGTGGCGGTAGGAGACGCTGGTCGCCGTCTTGAACAGTTCTGCCGCAAAGTAGCCCGAACTGCCCACGCCGGCGGAGGCGAGGACCAGGGCATTTGGCTTCGCCTTCATCGCCGCGACCAAGTCCTCGATCGTCTTGATGGGCGAGTTGCTGTTCACGCAGATCACGTTCGGTGTGAAAATCGGAAGGTAATAGAGCCAGTCGCGGTGCGACTGTTCCAGCTTGCCCAGCATCGCGTAGCTCACGAAACCGGCGGTCGCGTTGGCGGTCAGCGTGTAGCCGTCGTGCGGTTTCGCCCAGACTTCCTTGGTGCCGATGGCGCCCGCGCCGCCCGGGGTGTTGACCACCACCATGCGCTGGCCGAGGCTTTGCTCCATCACGCCGGAGATCATGCGCCCCACCGTGTCCGAGGCCCCACCCGCCGGCCAGGGGACGATCACCGTGATCGTGCGCGTGGGTCTCCATTTCTCCTGTGCCGAGACGTCTGCGTTCATCATCACGAAGCCAACCGTCATCAGGCCGGCTTTCGCCAAGAAATTTCTCCTCTTCATGATCTTCTCCCCGTTGAGATCGGATTGCCCCACTCTAGGTGGCAAGGTATTCAGTGTCAAGCTTGTCTCCTTCATTCCTTGACTGTCCGGTTGATTGCCATTTCGGCGAATCGATGACATTTTGTTGGGAATGGATTCCGCGGCTTTCCGACGACGTTTCCCGAGTGAGAGATTCGAACTCCCGACCCCTTGGTTCGTAGTTGGCCCGGCAATTTGCGGGGACTTGTAAATCAATGCTCTGCGATGCTCGCCAACCTGCCTTCGCAGCTACTCAAAGCCAGACGAAGCCAAGAAGCGCGATGCGCGCTTACGGCACGGCTACGTTCTCAGGTTCGATCTGCAATTGCGAACGTCTCCGCTACTTGACTGCGAACTCGACCGGGGGCGCGGTCCGGAGCTTACGCGCGAGACGGGCGAAATCTCGATCGAACGTCTCGACGCGCGTCGAACCGTGCGATGACGCGGCAATCATCGCATCGCCGAAATCCATTCCTCCCTTGTACCAAGACACCGCCCGTTCGGTCACCGCGCGCTCCTCGACGGCAATCCGCTGCAGGCTGAGCAGTGCGTCAAGCGCGCGGACGATGTCCGCACGCGGACTACGGTAATAGCTCTCCAGTGTGTAGACCACCTCGGTCAGCGCTGCACGCGTCACGAAGCATTCGTTTCCGGCGATGATTTCCAATGCACGCGGGGACAGTACCGGATCGTCCTTAAGGAGATAGCGCAGCACGATGTTGGTGTCGATGCCGATCATCGCGATGCCTTGCGTTTGTGCTCGTTGCGCACCGCAGCCGCTCGCACCGAGCGGGCGATATCTGCGTCGGTCGCAGCCCGGCGCCGTGTCTTGAGGATGCCGTAACCCTCCTCCGGTCCAATGCGCTTTCCGGCGCCGACCGGGCGCAGCAGTATCCCTTCCGCCGTGCGCTCGAACGCCACTTCGCTACCGACGCGAATGTGCTCGGCCTCGCGCACCTGGCGAGGGATTACAACCTGCCACTTGCTGGAAACCTTGGACGTGTCCATGGACGCGCTCCTGAGCGTTCAACGGTGGTAAGACGCATTGTGCCTGAGCGCTGTGGCGTCGGCAAAAAATGCGGTGGTGCAAGCTGTAGGCGCCGAAAAAGCGGCGAATCAGCTGGGGAGCGCAGACCGAATGAGTTTACCGAAAGGTAAGCGGGTAAGCTCCCGCATGGACATAAACGCTGATTTCTTTACCCAGCTTCGCGCTCGCGACTCTTGACCAATTCCTTCTATCGCGAAAATCGAGCACATACGCCTGTGGAGCGCACTCAGTAATCAAATTATTTCCTATTGTCTTGAATTATTACATTGGGAGAGCGTTGGTAAGTCGGACGGGCATATTCAGGGTCATCCGCATTTAGGCAGCGGAATATAGTTGCTCCGCCGTCGTTGTAGCCGCGCGTGTTGGTAACTAGAACTTTTTTCCCCATTCGAGCGCAGAACGTACCAGCGGTAGCAGCCTCGGTTGGCCCGCCACAAACCCCGGATGCCTGATACGTGTCAGGACCAAGCTGAGAAAAGGTAGAACTATTGCAGAGACTGGCGCAACCGCTTAGCAGCGTTGTGCCCAATGTGGCAATTAAGAATGCGCCAAGCTTCAACGGGAGACGTATATCAGGGAAACGCGTGTTTCTCGGAAGATACGGTGCAGACATCATTGTTATCCTTGTTTGAACCTGACGACGAGACTGGCAGCGTGCGGCGCCCCGTTTGAGCAACACGGGGCCTACGGATACATTGCATAGGCTACGCCCGAAGTCCGCACAAATCCATAGGAGAGCCCCGCCGCTGGCGCAAGCCACGCCAAAGCGGTGGGGGGGTAACTGCGGATTTGTGCGGACTGGTTGATGAGTACCCCTAATTGCCCGGCGTCAACTATTCACGTCGGTCAAGATAATTGTCGCCGACCAGCGTCATCCAACGGCGCGCGTACGGACTGCGCGACGAGAAAGCGCGTCAGTTTTCATGAGCGTCGAGGGCGAATACTAAATTCGAGGAAATTGCCAAAGGTAATGCGGAAAATAGGTTAAGAAGTCACCTTTGTAAGGTTCTTGATGAACCGAACCGTGTAAGCCATCCTTGTGCTGCTGACGTAATCGTTCGATTTCATCGAGCACCTCATTCTGATTCACGTAAACCTCCGTTCAAAACTTCTGGCTACGTTTTCGATTCGCGGAACGGTGCAAGGTACCCGCTGAAGCAACATGGGGCTCTACGAATACATGCCTCTCTTCCGCAGAGCACGGTTAGATTTCGTTCCAAGCGATTGGGTCACGCTTAAACTCCTGTACCTCAAGACGACGAAGCTCTTGGAAGCTATTGGAACGTTCCTTTATATCAGTCCAGGCCTTCCGGAACGACGGTAGCGATAGATTCGTCTTGATACCTTCGCACCAGCTTAGCCAAACCTCTGGCCCGATGCGGCCACGCTGACGCAGGCGGACTTGTTCGTTGGATAGATCGACGTAGTGAAAAAATTTATCAAAGGACTTCTTGTACTCATCGTCTCGTAGTTCTTCCGCGAGAAGGGCGGCAGTCGGAAGCTCGGTCGCCAGCTTTCGATACTCCTTGTCCAAGCCGTCCTCAAACTGAAGCTGTGCAATCTCGCGGCTAGTTCGAAGCTGCTTGTATGCGAAATAGACTCCGACTGCGGTGAGTGCAGAAAACAGCGCCGACGCTGCAGAAGCAATCGCGGAGACCCATTCGGGGGTGACTATCATGGAATCAATCGTGGCTGAAGGATGGGTTACGGAACCTGACGAATAGCGTTTATCCGCCCCAAACACATTGATTCCTGCTGCGGCGGCAATGGCCGATAGACTTGTTCGTCGGCACGTCAGGCATACATTCTCCGTAAGTTTCCAGCTTTCGCACTTCTCCACTCCCACGGCGGCACAGATTCAGTATCCGCCCACGGCTCTCAATCGGTCGAACTACCCCCTTTTGTCAGCCTCTGCATACACCCGAGCTTTCGCAGGGTCCACGACTTGAAACAACACGTTCGGACGAAGGCTGCCCGCGGCTGGAGTGTCGTTCTAGGATCGATGGAACCAAAGCGCCTACCGGAAGGTAAGCCCTTGAGAAATCTGGCGCGCCCAGAGAGATTCGAACTCCCGACCCCTTGGTTCGTAGCCAAGTACTCTATCCAGCTGAGCTATGGGCGCGAGGGGCCGGATTATAGCTGAAAAGCATCCCGTTTCCTCTGCCCTGGGACAACGCAATTCATACCGGCCGCAGACGCGAAACTGTCCACCCCTTTGTTGTGACGCAACGCGCATTGGGCAGATAATCGCCCCGTGCCTGAATTCGACCTCGTCATCCGCGGCGGCGATGTCGCCACCGAAACTGCCACCTTCCCCTCCGACGTCGGCGTGCGCGACGGCCGCATCGCCGCACTCGCGCCAGGGCTGACCAAGGGCGAGCGCGAGGTCGATGCGCGCGGCAAGCTGGTTCTCCCCGGCGGCGTGGACAGCCACTGTCACATAGAACAACTTTCCTCAATGGGCGTGATGTGCGCCGACGACTTCCATTCGGCCACTGTATCCGCTGCGTTCGGTGGCACCACCACGGTGATCCCGTTCTGCGCCCAACACCGCGGCGACTCGCTCGTGGAAGTGCTCAAGGATTATTCGTCACGCGCCGCCGCCAAGGCGGTGATCGACTACGGCTTCCACCTGATCATCGCCAATCCCGACGAGCAGACGCTCGCGACGGACCTTCCCGCGGCGATCGCAAGCGGCATCCGGTCGTTCAAGATTTTCATGACCTACGATCGCATGCGCCTGCACGACGAGCAGATCCTCGACGTGATGGCCGCGGCGCGCAGGCACGGCGCGCTGGTGATGGTGCACGCCGAGAACCACGGCATGATCTCCTGGCTGGCCGGGCGCATGGTTAAGCAGGGCAACGTACTGCCGCGCTATCACGCGATCTGCCACACGCGCGGCTCGGAAGCCGAGGCGATCCAGCGCGTGATCGCGCTCGCGGAACTCGTTGACTGTCCGATCCTCGTGGTGCACGTCTCCACCCCGGAAGGCATCGAACAGATCCGCCGCGCGCGCGCGCGCGGCGTGAAGGTGTTCGGCGAAACCTGCCCGCAGTACCTGTTCCTCACGGCGAAGGACATCGACATCGGGATGCAGGGCGCGATGTTCTGCTGCTCTCCTCCGCCGCGCGACGAAGCCGCGCAAGAAGCCTGCTGGCAGGGGCTCAAGGACGGCGCGTTGCACGTGTATTCCTCAGACCACGCGCCCTACAGGATGGACGCCTCGGGCAAGCTGCCCAAGGGCGAGAAGACGACGTTCAAGGAAATGGCGAACGGCGTGCCGGGGCTGGAATTGCGCCTGCCGCTATTGTTTTCATTCGGCTACAAGACGGGGCGCCTCACGCTGCAGGAGTTCGTCAATCTGACCGCAACGCGACACGCGCAGACCTATGGCTTGTACCCGCAGAAGGGGACCATCGCAGTCGGTTCGGACGCCGATCTCGCAATCTGGGATCCGGAGAAGCGCGTGCGCGTAACCGCGGAACTGCTGCACGACGCGACGGGCTATACGCCCTACGCGGGCCGGGAACTCACGGGATGGCCGGTGAGCGTCTTCTCGCGCGGCGAACAGGTGGTCGACGGCGGCAACTTCCTCGGCAAGCCGGGACGCGGGCGATTCCTCCAGCGCGTGCCTTCAGATGCATTGCAACCCGCCGGCCGCTGCATTCCCGAAATCTCCCAACTCAAGACCTGGAACACTCCTCTCTCACCATGAGCCGACACCTCAAGATCGCCGCCGCCCAGCTCGGGCCCCTGCACCGCTCCGACACCCGCGCCGCCGCGGTCAAGCGCCTCGTGGCGCTGTTGCGCGAAGCGAATGCGGGCGGCGCGAAATTCGTCGTTTTTCCCGAACTCGCCTTCACCACCTTCTTTCCGCGCTGGTGGATGGAAGACCAGTCGGAAGTCGATGCGCGCTATTTCGAGCGCAGGATGCCCTCGCCGGAGACGCAGCCGCTGTTCGACGAAGCGAAGAAGCTCGGCATCGGTTTCTACATCGGCTACGGCGAACTCGACGAGGAACAGGGCCGCATACGCCGATTCAATTCCGCGATCCTGGTCACGCCGGAGGGAAACATCGCGGGCAAATACCGCAAGGTGCATCTGCCGGGTCATGCCGATCACAAACCGCACGCAGCGTTCCAGCACCTGGAGAAGAAATACTTCGAAGTCGGCAATCTGGGCTTCCGCACGTTTCGCTTCATGGACACGATCACCGGCATGCTGATCTGCAACGACCGGCGCTGGCCGGAGGCCTTTCGCGTACTGGGACTGCAGGGCGCGGAGATCGTGACGCTCGGCTTCAACACGCCTACGGAAAACCTGCACTACCCGGAGCCCCCGGCATTGCGCGTGCACCACCACCTCATCATGGCGCAGTCGATGGCGTTCCAGAACGCGATCTGGCTGGTGGAGACGGCCAAGTGCGGCGCCGAAGACGGCTTTCGCATGTTCGGCCATTCGGTGATCGTCGCGCCCACCGGGGAAATCGCCGCGAAGACCGTGTCCGAGGACGACGAGGTGATCGTGCACAACGCGGACCTCGGCCTGGGAGAGAACCTGAGGAAGACGATGTTCAACCTCGCAGCACACCGCCGGCCCGAGCACTACAAGCTGATCGTCGAGCGCATCGGCGTCGAAGTCACCCCATCGAACTGAAGGAGAAGAGACCGTGAGCCTCGTACTGACAGTGAAGATCCGCATCAAGCCCGAAAATCTCGAAGCGTTCATGCGCGAAGTCACGGCGAACGCCCTCGCCGCGCGCGCCGAACCCGGTTGCAGGCAGTTCGAGGTGCTGGTGGACCCGCAGGACCCGACGAACCTGATGTTGTTCGAGGTGTACGACGACGAAGCGGCGTTCCAGGCGCACCAGGAGCGCGCGGCGTTCAAGCACTACATGGAACACGCAGTACCGCTGCTCGCTTCGCGCGAACGCCAGTTCTACCGCCGCGCAGTCGCTTGATGGAACTCGAACTCGCGGCGCTGCCGCCGCTCGAGCGCTACAAGCTCCTGATCGGCCTCGTCATCCCGCGGCCGATCGCGTGGATCTCGACGCGCAGTGCGAACGGCGTGGCGAACTGCGCGCCGTTTTCGTTCTTCAACGTATTCTCGGAAGACCCGCCGCTGTGCGTGATCGGCATCAATCCGCGTTCCGATGGCACGCTCAAGCATACGCTGAAGAACATCCGGCGCACCGGCGAGTTCGTCGTCAACCTCGTAGACGAGGCGACCGCCAACGCGATGCACATCTCGAGCTACGAATTCACCGAGGAAGAGAGCGAGTTCGAAAAAACCGGCCTGACCACCGCGCCCGCCGCGCTGGTCAGCCATCCGCGCATCGCCGAGGCCGCGGCGAGCCTCGAGTGCAGGGTGTTCCGCCGCATCGAGGTGAGCGCGACGCGCGAACTGGTGCTCGGTGAGATCCTGCTGGTGCATGCGCGCGAGGGCATCATCGACGCACAGACCAAGCGGATTTCCGAGCAGCACTACCGGCCCATCGGGCGGCTGTTCGCCAACCGCTACTGCACCACGCGCCAGCGTTTCAATCTGCCGGGCGAATTGCCGGTCTGAGGCGCGGCGCTGCTCATCCCAGCAGCACTGCCCCCAGCACGCCGCCCGCGGCAAGAAACCACAGCGGATTGAGCCGGGTGGTCGCAACCGCGACACTGCTCGCAGCGGCAATCACGACGTAACGCCAGTCAAGGCCCACCGGCGTGGCGAGCACATAGCCGCCAGAGAGAGCCAGAGCGACCGTCATCGGCAACAGCGCGCGTTTGGTCATCTTGACCCAGGGCGCGTCGCGGAATTTCTCCCACAGGGCGCCGACCCAGTACGCAATCAAGGCGGCCGGCAGGCAGAACGAGGCGAGAGCGACCAGCGCGCCGCCGAAACCCGCCATCTTCCAGCCGATCAGGCTCATGAACAGGATGTTCGGTCCGGGCGCGGCCTGCGAAACGGCGAACAGCTGGGTGAACTCAGCCGGCGCGACCCATCCTTTCACGTCGACCACGATGCGCTGCATCTCCGGCAGGACCGAGCTGATCCCGCCGAACGAAATCAGCGAGAGCATCGAGAAATACAGAGCCAGCTCGAGCATGCGCCTACACCCAGCCGCGCCGCGCCGCGAACAATGCCAGCGGCACCAGGACCGGCAGCACGAACAGCATGGAGACCCTCGCCACGCCGACTGCTGCGAAGCACCCCGCAACCAGCACCAGCGCGGCCGGCCGGCGCGCGGCCGGCCGGCACAACCTGAACGCAGTCCCGATGAACAGCCCTGCGCCTGCGGTGCCCACTCCAGTCACCACCGCCCTCACCATCGGTTGCGACACCCAGTCGGAATACAGCGACGCAAGCATCAGCACCCAGACGAAAGGCAGCGCGAACAGGCCAAGGAATGCCGTCACCGAACCCGCGAGGCCGAACCAGCGCCGCCCGAGCACCACTGCGCAATTGCCGATATTGGGCCCGGGGAGGAACTGGCACAGCGCGAGCACCTCGGCGAAATCCTCGGGCGTCAGCCAGCGGCGTTCCTCGACCATCACGCGGTGCGCCCAGGGGAGCACGCCGCCGAAAGCGCGCGCGCCGATCGACAGAAACCCGAGGAACAACTCGCCGAGCGTGCGCGGCGGCGCCGGTGCGCTCAAGCCGTTCCCCAGCCGAGGCGCACGCGCCCGATGGCCATCGTCACCGCGGCCTGCGTAGGCTCCACCACCGGGATGCCGATGTCATCCTGCAAGGGCTTGCGATAGCGCGCCATGCCCGCGCAACCCATCACCAGGACGTCGGCACCGTGCACATCGCGCAGCGCCCTGCCCGCCTCGACCATGCGGCCGAAGGTCTTGTGCTCATCCGAGAGTTCGGTAACGGCCAGGCCCACGGGAAGCTCACCCGCCATGCGCTCCAGGACACCGAGCGCGCCCACGTAGCGCAGGTGCCGCGCGATCGAGCGCTGCAGGATCGCGATCACGCCAAACCTTTGTCCCAGCGTAAGCGCGGTTAGGATGCCGCACTCCGAGATGCCGAGCACCGGCTTTTTCGTCACCTCGCGCACCGAGTGCAGGCCGGGATCGCTGTAGCAGGCGATGACGAACGCGGAATATTCGGATTCGCATCCGCGCACGAGCGCGACGAGCGGCGCGACCACGCCGTCGACGTGCTGCTGTGTCTCGATGCCGGGCGGGCCTTCGCTGAGCGTGACGCAGTCGATGGCCGGGCCGCCCGCCATGCGCAAGGGGACCATTGCCTCGTCGATGCCGCGTGTGACGGCCTCGGTCGAGTTGGGATTGATGACGAGGATCTTTTCCATCAGTGCAGGGCGATCTGTTTGTGCTCGAAACGGGAAAGCAGCCGCACCACCGGCCACAGGCATGCCAGGTAGATGATACCTGCGGCGATGATGGGCGTGGCGTTGTACGTGAGAGACTGCGCCTGGCGCGCGGCGTAGAGCAACTCGGGCAGCGCCACCACGCTCGCGATCGAGGTGAGCTTCACCACTTCCAGCGTGTTGCTGATGAGATCGGGCGTGACGTTGCGCACTGCCTGCGGCAGGATCACGTGCGTCATCGTCTGCGTCACGCCCAGCCCGGTCGAGCGCGCCGCCTCGAACTGGCCGCGGGCCACGGACTCGATTCCCGCGCGGAACACTTCCCCGTAGTAGCTGGAGGTATTGAGCAGGAACGCGAGCGCCACCGCGCCGAAAGCGCCGAGATCGATCCCCAGGAACGGCAGGCCGAAGGCGATGAACATCAGCAGCACCAGCGGCGGGAAGGCGCGGAACAGATCCACCCACGCAATGACCGTCCAGCGCAGCGCGCGATTGCGCACGGTGGAGAGCAACGCCACCGCCAGCCCGCCGGCGAGACCCAGCGGCACCACCACCACGGTGAGCATTACCGTCATCCAAAAGCCGGCGAGCAGGATCGGCCAGGCCTGCGCCAGGATCTGCGCGTTGAAGAAATTGGCGATCAACGCTTCCATGCGAACCGGGTTTCCACCCAGCGGCCGAACCAGACCACCGGCACGAACAGCACGAGATAGGCGAGCGCGCCCAGCGTGAGCGGGGAAGGATTGTAGGAAAACGAATAGCCGCTTTGCGCCTGGTAGAGAATTTCCCCTACCGCCACGACTGCACCCAGCGCGGTGCCCTTGGTGATGGCGATGGTGCGGTTGGTGAGCGGCGGAATGGTGATGCGCACGGCCTGCGGCAGCACCACGTAGCGCAGCGTGGCGAGGAAACCCAGGCCGGTAGAGCGCGCCGCCTCCCACTGCCCTTTCGGAACGGCGAGGATGCCGGCCCAGAAGATTTCCTCGGCGAACGCGGCGAGCACCAGCGCGAGCGCGAGCCAGGTGGCGACGAACGCCGACATGCGCACACCCACGTTGGGCAACGCGAAGTAGAAAGCGATGATGATCACCAGCGGCTGCAGCGCGCGCAGCATGTCCACCGCGATCACGATGAAGAAATTCAGCAGCCTGACGCGGAAAGCGCGCACCACCGCCAACACCAATCCTGTGGTGAGCCCCGCGGCGACCACCGCGACGGCAAGCTGCACGGTGACGAAAAAACCTTCGATGATCTTCGGCAGGTACTGCTGCATCACCTCGAGGTTGAAAAACGTATCGGCGAAGCGTGCGAACATCCCTAGTGCTCGATGCTGGCGAGAAAATCACGGATGCGCGGATGATCCGGCGCGTTGAACAGTTTTTCGGGCAGTCCCTGCTCGAGGATCGCGCCGTGGTCCATGAAAATCACCCGGTCGGCCGCGCTGCGGGCAAAGCGCATTTCGTGGCTCACCACCACCATCGTCATGCCCGACTCGCGCAGTTCGCGCATCACGTTGAGCACGCTGCCGACCAGTTCCGGGTCAAGCGCGCTGGTCGGCTCGTCGAACAGCAGGATCGCGGGTTCGAGCGCGAGCGCGCGCGCGATCGCCACCCTTTGCTGCTGCCCGCCTGAGAGTTCATTGGGATAGGCTGCCGCCTTCTCCGCCAGGCCCACCCGCGCCAGCGCGCCGCGTCCGATCGTTTCGGCTACCGCGCGCGTCTTGCCCTCGACCTTGCGCAGCGCGAGCGTGACGTTGCCGAGCGCGTCGAGATGCGGATAGAGGTTGAACTGCTGGAACACCATGCCGATGCGCCGGCGCACCGCATTGATGTTGACGCCGGGTGCCATGATATCGACGCCCTCGACGCGGATCGAACCCGAGCCGGGTTCCTCGAGCCGGTTGCAGCAGCGCAGCAGCGTCGACTTGCCCGAGCCCGACGGGCCGATGACGAATACCAGTTCCCTGGGCCGTACGTCCAGATCGACGCCCTTCAACACCTCCAGGGCGCCGAAGGACTTGTGCAGCCCCCTGACCGAAAGTATCGGCTTGCTGTCGTTCAACCGCTTATTTGCAGCTCGGCTTGTGCGCTTTCGGGTCGTGGCCGGCCATCCCGGGCACGCCGTAGCCCGGGTACACGGTCAGCGGCGCTGAGCCGGCCGCTGGTTTGAAGCCGAACCATTTTTCGTGCAGCTTTGCGATGGTGCCTTCCATCTTCAGGCATTCGATCGCCTCGTCCACGGCGTTCCTCGTCTGGGCGTCGTCCTTGCGGAACACCGCGGCCCACACCAGGCCTTCGTCTACCGTAAGGCTCGCCAGCTTGAGCTGACCGGTGGTCTTCAACACCGCGTAGGCCGCGACCGTATTGCCCGACATGTGCACGTCGGCCCGGCCCGAGATGAGCGCCTGCACCGCATCGGCGTTGGTGCCGAAGGACTCCACCTTGAAGCCGTGCTTGGCGGCGTTTTCCTGCGCCCATTTGTCGTAGGCCGAACCCTTGTTGAGCGAAATGGTCTTGCCCTTGAGGTCCGCGAGCGTCTTCACGTCGGGCTTGCCCGCGGGCACGACGAAGGCGTAGAAGGTGTTGAGGTAGCCCTCGGTGAAAAGAAGGTTCTGCGCGCGCTCGGGCGTCACCGTGGTCGGTGCGCCGACGAAACTGATCTTGCCGGCGTTCATCGCCGGGATCAGGCCGGAGAACTCGCCCGCGAAAATCTCGATCTTGCGGCCCATTTTAATGGCGATCTGGTTGATCAGGTCGACGTTGAACCCTTCCACTCCACCGCCCATCTTTGGCATCGCGTGCGGCGCGAACGTGCCGTCCACACCGGCGATGAGCGGCTTGTCCTGCGCGCCCGCGGACACAATCGATCCGAGCGTGAACGCGAGCGCGAAAATCGGCGCTGCGGCGGCATGAAAGTACGGGCGAATACTCAACCCCGAAAATCCGGTCGTCATGGTCTGCTCCCCTGGTTTTGCGTTGCACTCTGCAATGCTTGCGCCCGCATCTTAGCCCATCCAGTCCAGGGAATCGGGCAACGCGCCCGGCAGAACCCGCTCGCCCAGCGTGGCGAACTTGCCGTACTGGCCGTCGGCGTAGAGCAGCGAACGCCCCTTGCGGCCCACCACGATGTGCTCGACGCGGCCGAGGAACAGCGAGTGCGTGCCGTGCACGAGTTCCTTCTCCAGCCGGCAGTCGAACGACACCAGCGCGTCGATCAGCACGGGCGCTCCGGTCGCCAGACGCGTCCATTCCCCCGGACTGAAGCGCGCTTCACCCGTCTGCGCCCCGCTGAACGCGCGCGAGTGCTCGACGTGCGCCGCGCGCAGGACGTTGATGCAGAACGCGCCGCTCTTTGCGATTGCAGCGTGCGTGCTCGCCTTCCTGTTGATGCACACCAGCAGCGTCGGCGGCTCCGCCGAAACCGAAGTCACGGCCGTCGCGGTCATGCCATGGCGGTGTCCGGCGTGCGCGGCCGTGATGAGATTGACGGCCGAGGCGAGGCTGCGCATGCCGAGCTTGAACTGCTCGGCGCCGACCAGCTCGGAAGCGCTTTTGTCCATGCACGCAGTGTACTAAAGAGCGGTGCGCACTTGTCAGAGGGTCCTCAGAAAACCCAGCAGCAGTTCATTCACCGCCGCCGTACGCTCGCGCTGGATCCAGTGACCGGCCCCGTCGAGAATGTGGCAGCCGCGTATGCCCGGCAGGGTGCTCGGAAAGCTCTCGATCTGCGCCTTTGACGCGGGGAACTTGAGCACACCGTCGCGCGCACCGGCGATGAACATCGAAGGCTGGTTCACGACGCAACCGCGCCACGGCCCGAACAATTCCCACGAGCGCCGCAGGTTCCGGTACCAGTTCAGCCCGCCGCGAAATCCGGCGCGCCTGAATTCGCCGGCGTAATACGCGATGTCGTCGCGATTCATCCAGGACGGCAGCGTCTCGGGATCGATCGTGTTGTCGAGGAAGCCCTTGCCCGGTGCCAGCAGGCCAAAACTCGAACGCTCGGGCGCGTCGCCGGAACCGCTGAAATAGACGCGGCGCAGAGTGGCTTCGATATCGCGCTCGAATTCCGCTTCGGCGACCCCGGGCTCCTGGAAATACTGCATGTAAAACGTGTTGATCCCGCGTTTCGCCAGCGCGCTGAGGAAATCGACGTGAGCGGGCGGCGAATAAGGCACGCTCATGCCGACCACGGCGCGAAACATGTCGGGCCGCAGCATCGCCGAGTTCCAGGCCACCGGCGCGCCCCAGTCGTGTCCGACGATCACTGCCTGGCTCTCGCCCAGCGCCTTGACGAGCTCGACCATGTCGCCGACCAGGTGGAGCAGCGTGTACTTCTCGATCTCTGCCGGCGCTTCGCTACCGCCGTAGCCGCGCATGTCGGGAGCCACGGCGCGGTATCCGGCCGCCGCGAGTGCCTTGAGCTGATGCCGCCACGAGTACCAGGATTCGGGCCAGCCGTGGCAGAACAGCACGAGCGGGCCCGCGCCCTGCTCGGCCACGCGCATCCGGATGCCGTTGGCCTGAATCTCTCGGAAACTTGGCTCGCTCATGTCGCCTCCCCTTTTGTTCGCGGCTGAGATGATATGGCAACATCGCTACCTCCACGGTAGTATCGATTGACGAAACCGGAGATTCGAAGTCATGACATCGTTCGCCCCTCTCGCGCTTGCTGCAGCGCTGGCCCTCCCGGTCCTCGCACCGCACACTGCGCACGCACAGGCGTATCCCGCCAAGCCGGTGCGCCTCATCGTTCCGTACGCCCCGGGCGGCGCAACTGACATCATTGCCCGCGCCGCGGCCATCGAACTGTCGAAGACGCTCGGCCAGCCGGTCACCGTGGACAACCGCGCCGGCGCCGGCGGCAACCTCGGCTCCGAGATGGCCGCGAAGTCCCCGCCCGACGGCTACACGATGGTGATGTCCGCCAGCAGCCTGCACGGCATTACGCCGTTTCTGTACACCAAGCTCAACTACGACCCGAACAAGGACCTCGTCCCGGTCATCGTCTTCGCCTCGTTTGCCAACGTGCTGGTGCTCAATCCGGCGGTGAAGGCCAACTCGGTGCAGGAACTCGTGGCACTCGCCAGGGCACAGTCGGGCAAGCTGACCTGCGCATCGAGCGGCAGTGGCTCCACGATCCACATGTCCTGCGAGATGTTCAAGCACATGCTCGGCCTCGACATCACGCACATTCCCTACAAGGGCAGCGGGCCGGCGATCACCGATCTGATGGGGGGACAGGTCGACATGATGTTCGACAACATCCCTTCGGCGATCTCGCACGTCCGCTCGGGCAAACTGCGCGCGCTCGCCACCACCGGCCCGAAGCGCGCAGTCGCGCTGCCCGATCTGCCGACCATCATCGAGTCCGGCGTCCCCGGCTACGAGTCCACCGCGTGGTTCGGCCTTGCGATGCCCGCGGGCACCCCGAAGGAGATCATCGCCAGAATGAACGCCGACGGCCAGAAGACTGCAAGAGCGCCGGATTTCATCAAGCGCATGAGCGACCTCGGCTACGAAATCGTCGGCGGCACGCCGGAGCAGATGGCGGCGATGATCCAGGACGAAATCAGGCGCTGGGGCCCGATCGTGAAGGCTTCGGGCGCGAAGGTCGACTGAAAGCCATCCTCGAGCGCAGAGCATGTCGCGGCTTCAGATGGTCCCAGCCGAACCGCAGGATCCGGCGCTGCGTGCGATGTTCGATGAAGTTCGCTCGCGCGGCATTCCGCTGCCCAATCCCTACCGTGTCATCGGGCATGCGCCGCCCATGCTGCGCGCCTGGCTCGATTTTGCATGGCCGCTGCGCCTGCACGCGAAAACTCCGCGGCGGCTCCGCGAACTGCTGATCCTGCGCGGCGCGCAGGTCTCCGGCGCGGGCTACGAGTGGGTGCACCACGTCACGATGGCGCTCGCGGCGGGTGTCACGCAGGCGCAGATCGATGCGCTCGCCGGTTGGGAACACGCGACGCTGTTCAGCGCGCAGGAGAAAGCCGTGCTGCGTCTCGCCGACGAAGTGACGCGCGGGCCCGGCGCCTCCGACGCGTGCATCGACGCGCTCAGGCGACACGGCTTCGGCGACGCCGAGATCGTCGAGCTGACGCTCACCGCGAGTTTCTACGTCTGCGTGTCGCGCTTCCTGCAATCGATGGACGTCGAACTCGAGGAAGGCCTGGACCATGACTAAGACGGTGCGGCGGGATGACGGTCGGGCTGGGGTAAGGACTGGCGCCTGCTTCCTTCCGGATTTCCGCGAAGCGCGCGCGCTCATGCCCGAGCAACACGTTTCGCCTTCGCGCGCAACCGCGCGAGCCGTGGCTTGAACTCGTCCCACGCATAGACGCGCCCTGCTTCGATGTCTTCTGCTGCCTCGACCAACGCCTTGAGCATGGACAGGTGCCCGCGTGCCCGCAAGATGGAAACGACGTCCTTGGTGGCGATCACAGCCATGACAGGCTCCAGTACAAAATAATAATGGAGGATTCTGCACCTTTTGTGCCCTCCGGAGAAAACTGCAATTTGCCGACTCTACGATCGCTTCGAATGCCACTGTTAACTCTGCGGGAGTGCCCCGCGGACGGTCGCGCCGTTCTTACGGCTCTGATGCGGTTACTATTCCGCTGACAGATCTCGCAGGGAGGGGCATTGGCTGACACCGGCATCCGGCAGCGTCTGGCGGCGATACTGGCTGCGGACGTCGCGGGCTATTCGCGCTTGATGGCGGCGGATGAGCGCGCGACGGTGACCGCGCTCGATTCCGCTCGAGCCGTCTTTCGTACGCAGATCGAATCCAACCAGGGCCGAGTCATCGACATGGCGGGTGACTCCGTGCTTGCCGTGTTCGAGACCGCCACTGGCGCCGTGTCGGCAGCGCTTGCGGTGCAGCAGGAACTCGATGCACTGGGAAATTCGGTTCCGCAAGACCGCCGCATGCGATTCCGCGTCGGCGTGCACATGGGCGATGTGATCGAAAAGACCGACGGCACAGTGTACGGCGACGGCGTGAACATTGCCGCACGGCTCGAAGGCCTGGCGCAGCCGGGCGGCATCACGGTTTCGGAATCGATCCGCACCGCGGTAAAGGGCAAGGTCAACACCGTCTTCGAGGACCAGGGCGAACAGACGGTAAAGAACGTTTCCGAGCCGGTGCGTACGTATCGCGTCAAGCGCGAAGGCGCTGGCGTATCCCAACCCTCCCCTGCGGCCGGCGAGATCGACCTTTCGCTACCCGACAAACCCTCGATCGCGATACTGCCTTTCGCCAACATGTCCGGCGACCCCGAGCAGGAGTACTTCACCGACGGAATCACCGAGGACATCATCACCGAGCTATCGCGCTTCCACTCCCTTTTTGTCATTGCGCGCAAGCGCGAATGGCGAAGAAGCGAATCGCAAGTCTGATTTTCAACTATGGGAGCGGGCGCTCGCCGAAGCCAGAGAGGCTCTCACGCTTGATCCGCGCAACGTCCTCGCACTGAATTTGATTTCAGGGCTGCAGGCCAAGCACCTGTTCATGACCAGCGCCGGGGCGGATGCGCAAACGAGGTTGCAAGAGGGCGTGGCTGCCGCCACCAAGGCGATCGAGCTGGATCCATCGGGCAGTACGGGATACGCGTCGATGGGGACGCTGCTCTCCTTGGCGGGCCGCAGGGCCGAGGCACTTGCCAACGCACGCCTCGGTTGCGAACTCAACCCGAATGACGTCGGCGCGTTGCTGTCTCTGAGTTACGTCGAACTGATGGAAGGCGAGCCGGAACGGGCGTTGGAACACGCGCAGCATGCCATTCGCGTCAGCCCACGCGACCCGTTCCATTACAAAACGAATGCCATGCGCGCCGCAGCGTGCTTCTTTCTGCGCGACCATGCTAAGGGACTTGAATACGCGCTGCTATCGGTGGCGGCAGCTCCAAATTGGCCGGTTTCACACGCCAACCACATCCTCGTGGCCGTTGGCGCCGGTGATATGGTGGCCGCCAAGGCGGCATTCGAGGCTGTACGGCGGCTCGCACCCGAGTACATGCGGGGTCGATTGGACGGCAAGTCAGCCTATTGCAGACCGGAGGATCGGCAACGCGCCACGATGGCTTGGCGCATCGCCGCAGGCCTCGAAGACCCGAGCGACGCAGAAGCGCTGCGGTAGGAGCCGCTGGACAGCTGTCCGCAGGTGGACTAGACTTAGTCCATAATGGAGAAAGTGAATGTACACGATGCGAAGACGCATTTCTCGCGGCTGCTGGACCGGGCGCAGGAGGGCGAGGAATTCGTAATTGCGAAGGCCGGCAGGCCGGTGGCCCGGCTCGGACCGCTCGCGCGGCGGGGAAAGAAGCGCCGGCTGGGTCTGCTCGACGGCAAGTTCACGATCCCCGACAACTTCAATGAACCGCTGCCGGACGGGGTGATCGCCGCGTTCGAGGGCCGGCTGCGTTGAGGGTCCTGCTCGATACGCACCTGCTGCTCTGGTCGGTGGCGAGTTCGCGCCGGCTGCCGAAGGAGGCGCGGTCCGTGATCCTCGATGCGGCGAACGAGGTGTTCTACAGTGCCGCAAGCGTTTGGGAAGTGGCCATCAACAGCGCGCTGGGGCGCAGGGACTTCAAGGTCAACCCGACCGTGCTCGTGCGCGCTCTCGCGCAAAGCGGGTTCTCGGAGTTGCCGGTGACGGCGGCGCATGCGGTACGCGTCGCCGCATTGCCGACGATTCACCGCGATCCGTTCGATCGGCTGCTGGTGGCACAGTCGCTTGCCGAGCCGATGACGCTCCTCACGAATGACGCGGTACTGGTGCGTTACGGTCCGTTGGTGCAACTCGTGTGACGCAGTGCAAGCGGCGCCACGTCCAGGGAGGGCGCGATGAGCGAGGCGGGTCTCAGGCAACGTCTGGCGGCGATTCTGGCTGCCGATGCTGCAGGTTATTCGCGCCTGATGGCCGAGGACGAGCGCGCGACGGTCGCTGCGCTCGATGCCGCGCGATCCGTCTTCCGCACGCAGATCGAAGCCAACCAGGGCCGGGTCATCGACATGGCCGGTGATTCCGTGCTTGCCCTGTTCGATATTGCCGCCGGAGCAGTGACCGCCGCGCTCGCGGTGCAGCAAAAACTTATTGCCGCTTCGAGCGCAGTTCCCGAAGATCGTCGTATGCGCTTTCGCGTCGGCATTCACCTTGGCGACGTGATCGAAAAAGGCGACGGTACCGTGTACGGCGATGGGGTCAACATCGCCGCACGGCTCGAAGGCTTGGCCGAGCCCGGCGGCATCACGGTATCGGAATCGATTCGCACCGCAGTGAAAGGCAAGGTCAGCGCCGCGTTCGAGGACCAGGGCGAACAGAAGGTAAAGAACATCGCCGATCCGGTGAGGGCGTACCGCGTCAAGCGCGAAGGCGATGCCGCAACCCGGCCTTCCACCACTGTCGGCGCGATCGACCTGTCACTGCCCGACAAACTCTCGATTGCGGTATTGCCGTTCGAAAACATGTCGAGCGATCCGGAGCAGGGATACTTTGGCGACGGCCTGGCCGAGGACATCATCACTGCGTTGTCCAAGATATCCAGTCTGTTCGTGATCGCGCGCAATTCCAGTTTTGCTTACAAGGGTCAGCCCACCGATGTGCGCAAAATCTCCCGCGAATTGGGCGTCAGGTATGTGCTCGAAGGGAGCATCCGTGCGACGAAGAATCAGATTCGCATCACCGGCCAGTTGATCGACGCAATCGACGGCCACCACCTCTGGGCCGAGCGCTACGATCGAAAACTGGACGACATCTTCGCCATCCAGGATGAAATGACGCGAGAAATCGTGACCGCGTTGCGATTGCGTCTTTCCGATGGCGAGTCAGCGCAGATCTGGCTCGGCGGGACCAGGAATGTGGACGCCTGGACGTATGCGCTATCGGCACTGGATCTCACGTTGAACGGCACGCCCGGCGGCACGGCACAGGGACGCGTCCTGTACGAGAAGGCGATCGCGGCAGATCCCGGATACGCTTCGGCGATCGCGACCGTCGGCCTCTCGCATATCCTCGACCATCATTTCGGCTTCAGCCAGGATCGGGATCGTTCATTGCGTCTTGCCGAGGAATACACGGATAGAGCGCTCGTTCTTGAATCAAATCTTCCCCTGGCGCATGGCGCGAAAGGAATGGTCGCGCTTTACCACGGCCGCCACGAAGAAGCGGTGCGCGAAGCACAGCTCGCGGTCCGCCTCAGCCCGAGCGATGCTTTTATCAAAATCGTGTTCGCGCGCATCCTGATCGACCTCGGCCGGCCGCAGGACGCCGAAGCGCAGCTGCGTGAGGGAATGCGCCTCAATCCGTTTTGTCCGGTTTTTTACTATGGCATCCTTGCCAACGCACTGGAGCTGCAACAGCGGGACGCGGAGGCCATGCAGATCCTTGAACGGGCGTTGGCTCGAAATCCGAACTACTTTTCCGGACACCTTCGTTTGGCGAGTTTGCTGGGCCTGGCGGGCCGATTGGAGAAAGCGAGAACACACGCTCAGGAGGCGATGCGCATCAATCCGCGTTTCGATGCCGGTGCCGTGAAGAGCTTTTACAAGACAGGCGATCGGGCCGTACTTGCAAAGTTCACGGACGGTTTGAAGAAAGCCGGTCTGAGTTTCGATGGGATCGGGACCGATCAATAGGGACTTACCAACAATGCGGACGACCGCCCGCACCGACAAGGCAGGACCACCAGGAGACGTATCGTGATCAAGGTCAGCGTGATGTACCCCAATATTCCGGGCTGCAGGTTCGACCACGTGTACTACGCCAACACCCACATGCCGATGGTCAAGCACAAGATGGGCGACGCCTGCAGGTCCTACGCGGTGGACAAGGGTCTGGCCGGCGGCGCACCGGGAGCGCCGGCCGCCTACGTCGGCATGTGCCATATCTTCTGCGACTCGGTGGAAGCCTTCCAGGCCGGCTTCGGTCCGCATGCCGAGGCCATTATGGCCGACATTCCAAATTACACAGACCTGACTCCGGTGATCCAGATCAGCGAAGTTGTGGTCGGTTGACGGGCCGCACGGGCGAATCGCAATGCAGGCCGTCATCCGGCGTAACATTCATCTTGTCGCAGCCAGAGCGGCGAATCGAGACGAAACCATGGGCACTTTTTCGGTGGGCTGCAAAGTCGAGAATTCGGTGGACCGTTCCCGCCATGTCAAGCTGCCGCGCATGCTGGTCGATACGGGCAGCGAATACACTTGGGTACCCGCCGCGGTGCTGGAAAAAATCGGCATCGCGCGCGAAAAGAAGGATGTGGAATTCATGATGGCCAATGGCCAGCGCATTACGCGCAGCGTCGGTTTTGCCATCATCCGGGTCGAAAAATCCTTCACCATCGACGAAGTCGTGTTCGGCGAAAAAGGCGATCTTCTGTTGCTCGGCGCACGCAGCCTCGAAGGCTTGAAGCTTGCGGTCGACCCGCGCCGCAAGAAACTGGTGGCCGCGGGGCCGCTGCCAGCCGCGCACGCGATTCCGGCGGCGGCGCGCTGACTCAGTTCGCGGGTTCGCGTGGCGCCAGCTTCTCGACCTCGACGTCGAGTCGCAGTTCCAGTGGCTCGCCCTCCGATATCCACGCGATGGGACTCGACCCGGCAACGGAAACCGCTTCGGGTGACGACCCGCGGGCCGCGGGCGGCGCGGGGGGCGGCTGCAGCGCGCGGTAGAATCCCGCGACCGCAACGGCGACCGCGAGTGCGATCGCGACATAGATGGCGGCAAACTTCTTCGCACGCTTGCCTTCGCGCGACGGTTGCGTGCCAGCGAGCGTGGACTCCGCGCGCTCCTGCACCGTCGTGACCGGCTCGGCCTTGCGACGCTCGGCTTCCTCCTCCATGCGCATTTTTGCCTGTGCCGCTGCGATCGTTTGCTCCGGGGCTGCGTGCGCCTCGGCTTCGGCGAGCGCTTGTTCCCGGGCCTGCAGTGCCTGCTGCGCCGCGTTGAGCGCTTCTCGTTCCGCCCGCACGCGTTCCTGGGCAAGCGCCAGCGCCTCGCGCTGCGCTGCCAGGTCGCGCTCGATTGCGATGCGAGCCTGCATATCCGCGATCGCGTCCTGATCAGCGACGCTTCGGGCGTTTTCCGCTTCGACTTCATTCTCCGACCGCGCGCCCTCGGCTTCGGACCCGAGCCGCTGCTCGACGGCGGCTTTTGCCGCCGCTTCATCCGCGGCACGCTGCCTTGCGGCGGCCGCGAGCGCCTGCTCTGCCTTCGTCCGCCCATCGGCCTCGGCAAGTATCTGCTCCCTGGCCTGCGCCGCCTGCTGCGCCAGCCTTGCCAGGTCCTCTTCCGCCTTCGCGCGCTCCTGCGCGGCACGGTTCGCTGCGGATTCCTCCACGAGGCGGCGCCTGGCGGCTTCGAGCGCCTCGTTCTCGCGCGCCGCGCGCTCGTGCGCAAGCGCCATTGCCGAGCGCTCCGCCGCAAGCTTCTTCGCCGCCGCCGCAGTCAGATCGCGTTCGACCTTGAGGCGAACCTGCATGTCCGCGATCGCCTTCCCGTCGGCAAGCGCCTGAGCGTTTGCCGCCTCCGCTTCCTTCTCCGCCAACGCAGCCTGCGCTTCGGCCTCCAGGCGCTGTTCGAGTGCAAGCTTCGCGGCCGCTTCCTCCGCTGCCCGCAGTTTTGCCGCTTCGGCTTGCTGTCGTCTGGTCACGATCATCGCAGCCGCCGCCTTTGCCGCCGCCTAGTCGGCACTGCGCTTCTGCGCCGCTGCAGCGGCCAGCGCGTGCTCGGCTCCGGCTTGCGCATCGACCTCGGCAAGCGCCTGCTCCGTGGCCTGCGTCGCCTGCTGTGCCGCGCTCGCCGCGTCCTCCTCGGCCTTCGCGCGCTCCTCGGCCAATCGAGTGGCCGTGGACTCCTCCACGAGACGATTTCTCGCAGCCTCGAGCGCTTGCGTTTCGCTCGCCGACCGCTCTCGAGCCAGCATCAGGGCCGAGCGCTCGGCGGCAATTTTCCTTGCCGCCGCGGCGCTCAGATCACGCTCGACCTTGAGGCGAACCTGCATGTCGGCAATCGCTTTCTTGTCAGCGCGCACCCGCGCATCCGCCGCCTCCGCATCCTTCTCCGCCATTGCGGCTTCGGCATCGGCCTCCAGGCGTCTTTCAACAGCCGCCTTCGCCGCCGTTTCATCCGCTGCCCGTTGTTTCGCCGCCGCGGATTTCTGTTGCTCGGCCGCCGCAACCGCCTCCGCCGCCTTCGCCGCCGCCTCCTCGGCCGTGCGCTTCTCGCCCGCCGCCGCCGCCAGCGACTGCTCGGCCTTCGCACGCGCCTCGGCCTCGGCGAGCAACTGCTCCTGGGCTTGCGCCGCCTGCTGCGCCAGCTTCGCCGCGTCCTCCTCGACCTTGACGCGCTCCAGAGCAACGCGGGTCGCATCGGCCTCGTCGACGCTACGCTTGCGCGCAATCTCCAGCGCCTCGGTTTCGCGCGCCGCGATGTCCGCGGCAGTCTTCGCCAGAGCTTCCTCCGCTTGCTTCCTTTGCGCCACGGCGGCCGCGAGCGTCTGCTCCGCCGCGACGCGAGCCTCTGCTTCGGCGAGGGCCTGCGCCTTGACGCGTTCCGCCTGCCGCGCAATGTCCGCCGCGTCCTGCTCCGCTTTGGCGCGCTCCTGCGCGGCGCGCACTGCCGCCGCCTCTTCGGCAATGCGGCGCCTGTTGAGCCCCAACGCTTCGGCTTCGCGAGCGCCCGCGTCCTCCGCACGTTTGCGCGCCGCATGCTGCGTAGAGACGTCCTTCACGGCCGCGGCAGCCAGGTCGCGCTCCACCTTGAGGCGCGCCTGCGCGCCGGCAAGCACACCGGCGCGCGCCTCATCGGCTTCTCGCATGCCCTGGACCGCGATCGCCTCGGCCGCTTCGTTTTCCGCGGAGGCGATCGCGGGCGCGACCGGCGCGTCCCGGGCCGGCGCCTGCGGCGGCGGCGCGGCGAGGAAGTCGAGGTCCAGCATGTCGCCGAGCGCGTCCGCATAGGTTTCCCGAACCTTGCGGAAAGCCGGCAGCGCCTTGCGGAACGCCTCGATCACCTGGGGATCGAACTGCTTGCCGGAGCCCCGCACGATCTCGCCGACCGCGAGTTCGAGCGGCATTGGCTCGTGGTGGAACTGCGTCGCCGTCATGCCTTCGAAGGCGTCGACCACCGCCATGATGCGCCCGGGCCAGGGAATCTCGCTGCCACCGATTCCGGAAGGGTAGCCGGTGCCATCCCAGCGTTCGTGATGGGTCAGCGCAAGGGTGCGTGCAAGCTTGAGCAGCGGGTCGTCGTGCTCGCCGATGATCTCGGCCCCGATCTCCGGATGGCGTTGCATCTGCACGCGCTCCGGCGCAGTCAGCCTCTCGGACTTGCGCAGGATCTGCGCCGGCACGCCGATCTTGCCGATGTCGTGCAGCGGCGCCGCCTTCATGATGAGATCGCAAAGCGCCGGCTTGGCGCCCATCGCCTCCGCCAGATGCCTGGCGTAATGCCCCAGGCGCACGACCCGGTTTCCTACGGCCGTGGTCTCGTGATATTCCATCGCCCGCCCCAGCCTGCGGATGAGCTGCAGGCGCGTTTGCTCGAGCTGCGTGGTGCGCACGCGGATCAGTTCGTCCTGCTGGCCGCGGCGCGTGATCAGCTCGACGTGGGCGCGGATGCGCGCCGCGAGCACCGGCGAGTTGATCGGCTTGGCGAAATAGTCGATGGCGCCAAGTTGAAATCCCTGCACCACGTCCTGCGCCTCATTGCGCTGGGTAAGGAAGATCACGGGTACATCGGCCAGCGCTGGGCTCGCCTTGACGGCACGGCACACGTCGTAGCCGCTGGTGCCCGGCATCTCGACGTCGAGCAGGATCAGGTCCGGCCGGGGTTTTTCGAACGCGACGCGCAGTGCGGAGCGGCCATCCGTGGCGCGCCTGACGTTGTATGCCCGGCCCAGAGTGAGCTCGAGCAGCTCGAGGATATCCTCCGAGTCGTCGACGATCAGGATCGTGAACTTGCCAGCGGGGTCGGCCATAAGGCCGCAGTGTACCGGGCATGCGCAGGGATTGTGCGGTGCGCGGCGCAGGCTCTGCGCCAACCCCTGGTCAGGCGCGCAGCGCAACCGGCGCGAGCGGCGGATTCGAGAACTCCATCACGCCATCGTCGATCCTGCCGAAGCGCAGCGTCATGATGTCGAGCGCGTAGTTCTGGCGCAGTTTCCAGGGCGCCCTGGACCCCTGCTTCGGGAACTGCTCGAGCGTGCGCTGCACATAGCCCGATGAAAAATCGATCCAGGGTTCCTCCGCAAGCGAGGGGTCGGTGTTTCGCGGCGTGCATTGCGCCAGCCCGCGCTTTTTCATGTGCTTGAGCAGCCGGCACAGGTACTCGCAGCTCAGGTCGCATTTCAGCGTCCAGGACGCGTTGGTGTAGCCGAAGGACGAAGCCAGGTTGGGCACGCCGCTGTACATCAAGCCCTTGTAGTTGAATGTTCTGGCAAGATCGACGCTCATGCCGTCGACGCTGAGTTGCATGCCACCCAGCACCTGCAGGTTCAATCCGGTCGCGGTGACGATCAGGTCGGCCTCGAGTTCCGCGCCCGATGCGAGCTGCAGGCCTTTTTCGGTAAAGGTTTCGATCCGGTCGGTGACCATCGATGCGCGCTTCGCCCTGATCGCCCGGAACAGATCGGCGTCGGGCGCGAGGCACAGGCGCTGCTCCCAGGGGTTGTAGCGCGGCGTGAAATGCCGGCCGACATCGTAGTCCGGCCCGAGGTAGGCCCGTACGCCACGCAGGATCATCCGTCTCGCGCGCGCCGGGTTGCGCCGGCAGAGGTTGAAGAAGTACATCCCGAGCAACACCCGTTTCCAGCGCGTGATGCCGTAGGCGAGCATCGCGGGGAGATACCGCCGCAGCCGCTTCGCCATGCCGTCTTCGGAGGGTAGCGCGACGATATAGGTGGGTGAACGCTGCAGCATGGTCACGTGCGCCGCGGTCTTCGCCAGTTCCGGCACCAGTGTCACCGCCGTGGCGCCGCTGCCGATCACCACCACGCGTTTGCCGGCGTAGTCGATGTCTTCGGTCCACTTCTGCGGGTGCACGATGCGTCCTGCGAAACGCTCCCTGCCGGGAAACTCGGGCGTATAGCCTTCGGCGTAGCTGTAGTAGCCGCCGCATACGAAGAGAAAGTCGCAGCTGATGCGCACCGGCTCGTTCGCGCTGCCGCGCTCCGCCTCGACCATCCACCGCGCCTCCGGCGTCGACCAGGATGCGCGCCTGACCTGGTGGCCGAAGCGGATCCTGCGGTCGATGCCGTTCTCTCGTGCCGTGTCCTGCACGTATTTCAGGATAGCCGGCCCGTCGGCGATGGCCTTCGCGTGTTCCCACGGGCGGAACGAGTAGCCGAGCGTGTACATGTCCGAATCGGAGCGGATACCCGGATAGCGGAACAGGTCCCAGGTGCCGCCGATGCGCTCGCGGCCCTCGAGGATGGCGTAGCTTCGATCGGGGCAACGGGTCTGCAGGTGGTAGCCCGCGCCGATGCCCGAAAGACCCGCGCCGACGATCAGCACGTCGAAATGTTCGATCGTCACGGTGACAGACCGGCTGCGAAGCATGGAGGGCGTTCGGCAGTAGCCATGTCGAACAATAACATCGGGGCGGCGCCGACCCTCGTATCACAGAACCTCAGGCAGCCTGGCACTGCCGCCACTGTGTCTGCAGGCCAAGGCGCGCTACTTCGGCTTCAACGAACGCGAGGTCAACCGCAGATGCGGCGAGGATGAACCGGACGTCGCGCACGTGTTTGTCCTGCCCGCCCTCGCGCAGATATTCGAGCTTGCGCAGGATCACGTACTCGGGGGGCGCGATCCAGGCACCGCTTTCCTCGAGGCTGATCCTGCGCCGATGCTCGAGCGCCCAAGCGTGCAACGGGTCGCGGGCGGCCAGATAGATGTCGGCCTTGAACTGGCTCGCATGATGAATCAAATTGAACATGCCGCGCGTATTGCGCGCCAGTTCGAGCCGCAGCGTTTCGTCGGGAGGGACGTAGTACGCCGCGTCGGGAAACGCCGATCGGAGCGCGGCGATATCCTGCATTCCAAGGAGCAGGACGACGTCGATGTCCGCGGTCAATCGCGGTTCGCCGTACACGCTCGCCGCGACCGATCCGGTAACGCAATAGGGTAGACCGAGACGCTCGAGCGGTTCGAGAAAGGGCGCAAGCAGGCTAGGTACCGGCATACAGCAGCGACCTGCGCGCTTCCCGCTCGAGGCGTTCCTCCGGCCAGTCCGGATGCGCGAGGCGCAGGCCCGCCACTTTCAGCCGGATCCCCGCGTCATAGAGATCGGCAACCATCTGCAGTTTTTGCGCGGGCGTCATGCGCCGGAATCCCTCGATCTGTACCGGGTGGATCGGCTCGTTCACGTCGCTGATTATCCTACACGCCGACCTGCGGACTGTTCAGCCCCCGGCGTTGCGCGCAGCCCCCGGTGCTCGCCGCGGAAGTGCAGAACCGCCAGGACCAGCGCCGCGGCCTGAAGCAAGGCGCAGAAGTAAAACGGCGCGCCGATGCGCCAGTCCCCCTTGGGCAGGTGCGACACCATCGTCAGCAGCGGCGCGCCGATCGCCGGAGCGATCACGGCCATCAGGCTGTTGAGGCCGCCCACCGCGCCGAGCGCCTTCCCCTGGCTGCTCGCATCCGCGGCGCCGGAAATGATGCTCTGGATGGAAGCCGCTACGGTAGCGCCAAGCACGTTGACGAAGATGATCGCGAACATCATCCAGCCTTGCGTGGCGGCGCCCCACATCAGGTAGGCGAGTGTCGATGACACGAGACCGAGGACGGCGAGCCGCCGCGGGCTGAAGCGCTTGAGCAGGCGGCCGAGCAGAAGACCCTGCGTGATGGCAGACACGACGCCGACCGCCGCGAGCGACCAGCCGTTTTCCAGCGGCCCCCAGCCGAACTTGAAAGTCGTGTACAGCACCCAGCAGGTGTAGAGCACGAACTGCGCAAGCCCGCTGCACGCGATCACCGCGACCAGCCGCCCCGCGCCCTTCAGCCCGGCCAGCCCGCGCAGCGAACTGACCGGATTCGCGGTCTTCCAGTCAAATGCGCGCCTTCGCCCTGCCGGGAGCGACTCGGGGAGGACGAAACAGCCGTAGAGCAGGTTGAGCAGCGCCAGGCTGCCGGCAACGAAGAACGGAAGGCGCAGGTCGATGGCGCCGAGCAGCCCGCCCATCACCGGCCCGAGGATGAAACCGACGCCGAACATCGCACCCAACAGGCCGAAACGCTTCGCCCGTTGCTCGGGCGGGGTGATATCCGCGACGTACGCGTTGGAGACCGACATGTTGGCCTGCATGGCGCCGCTGACCAGCCGGACGGTGATCAGCATCCACAGGGCAGTGGCCAATGCGGTTGCGAGGAAGCTAAACGCCAGCCCGCAGAAGCCGAGCAGCAGAACCGGCCGGCGGCCGTGTCCGTCGGAGAGCGCACCGAGGATCGGCGACGCGAAAAAGTTCGCCAGGCCGAAGGTAAAGGTCACGACCCCGTACCAGAACGCCTGATCCGCCTGCGAACCGGTAAAGCTGCCTACGAGTGCCGGCAAAACGGGAATGATCAGACCGATCGACACCATGTCGATCAGTGTCGTCAACATGATGAACGGCATCGCCGCCTCGCGGTCGCGGCGCGGAAAGAAGAGCTTGAAGCGGGATCCGGGTCGGCTCATGCCCGAACGGTATCAGAGCCCGGGTCGTCTCGATGCCCTTCGTGCAACGCTAATAGTGCGGTGGAACCTCATCGCCCGGGCTGCCGGGCTCCGCAGGACCGGAGGTCTCGATCGTTTCGCGCAGCGCGTGCAGCTCCTGCTGCAGCCGATCGCACTGTTGCTGCTGGCGGTAGACCGTGCGGTTCAACTCCTCGAGCAGGTCTTCGGCGAAGCTCAGTTTCGCCTCGATCTCCGCGAGACGAGACTCTATCGATTGAATGTTTTCCACAGGCATCGATTCTAGCTTTGCCAATGCCATGATGAAATGATAAAAGTCTCGCTCGCTCGTGCGGAGTCAGACAGTTGAATCCAGATATTCGCCTTCAGACGCAGCCTCGATCGACGCCTTCTGGTTGATACGCCCAAAAACCATCTTGCGATACCCGTGGTCGGCTAGCAGCTGTTCAAGTTGGCGCGCCAAGACCAGCGAAGGGGTAGTCATCAAACGGCTGAGGATCGATTGAACGCTTTCGGGTATTTCCATGTTGCCCCCTAACACGATCAAAGCCAGCGAATACTGACCTCTCCCTCGACCTGTTCGAATTCCTTGTCTCCGGTGAGTAGGTCGGACTTACGGTCCTTCGCGAGCGCCGCGGCAAAGCAATCTGCGTAGGACATTCTGTAGCGCGCCTTGAATGTTCCGGCCAACCGAGTGAGCAGCCAATCCGCTTCGATCAACTCGATCCCAAGACCGTTCAGATCGGCCAAGGCGCTGTCCGCTTTCGCCTCGGAGAACTCTCGGGCGAGGATGTACCAGACCTCACCCGCGTTGACGACCGACATGAACATCGGAACGCGGTTTTCATGAGCATTTGCGATCAAATCAGCAATCTCGTGAGCAGACGATTCGTCGCCGAGATATGCCAGCACCGCCCACGAATCGAGCACCAGCGTCTTTGGCTTCCGCGGCATCAGAGTTCCTTTTCGCGCTTTTTCTCCGCAGCCAACGCCGTCAACAGTCCTTTCCCTTTGTATTTTCCGCGCAGATTGTGAATGTAGTCCCGGGTGACCGGCGTCAAGATAATGCGATGCGCCTGTTCGTCGACATCCACCTGCACGCGCGTGCCTTCCTTGATTCCAAACCTGCGTCGGATCTTGGAGGGAATTACAATCTGACCCTTTACTGTCATGTAGGAATCCATGAAAGCTCCCTAGATTATAGTAGACGTATTACGTTCTAATTAATGTAAGCCATTTTCTCTTTATACCACTTTTTTGTAAGAAGGCAACATCGGCTCGACGCCGTTGGGCTAAATTAGCTAACAGGAGATACCGATGGCGACATTCCTGGTAGCACACGGCGCCTGGTCGGCCGGCTGGGCGTGGAAGAAGATGCGGCCGCTGCTTCGCGCGCGGGGACACGAGATGTTCACGCCGACGCATACCGGACTCGGCGAGCGCGCGCATCTCGCCGCGCCCGGAATCGACCTCGAGACCCACGTCGCGGACATCCTCGGCGTGCTCGAGTTCGAGGACCTGCGCGATGTCATTCTCATCGGACACAGCTACGGCGGCATGGTCGCTACGGGTGTCGCGGACCGGGCGCGCGGGCGCATCGCAAAGCTCGTCTATCTGGACGCGTTCGCGCCGCGCGATGGCGAGAGCCTGTTCGATCTCACGCCCGACCGGGGGCAGAGCATGCGCGAGGCCGCGCGCAGCGGCGGCGACGGCTGGAAAATGCCGCCAAACCCGATGCCGCCGGACACACCCGAGATCGACAAGGCGTGGGCAATGCCGCGGCGCATGCCACAGCCGCTCAAGACCTTCGAGCAGAAGCTGCGGTTCAAGAATGGCGAGGTGACGCTGCCGCGGCATTACATTTATTGCAGACTTTGCCCGCCCGGCGACATCTTCCGGCAGTTCTACGAGCGTGCGAAGCGTGACGGCTGGGGAGCACACGAGATAGAGGCGAGCCACAATCCGAACATTACGTCGCCGGAGGTGCTCACTCAATTGCTGGACGCGATTGGGCGCTGATGCCTGCGATCGGCCGGGAGCCGCCACTGGCACTGGTGTCCCGGCCGGAGCATCGGGTAGCTGTAATATCCGCCAACCTACCGGTTCGGGGACGGCCCAACACCCGTGAGCGGTTCCGATCTCAAACAGCGCCTGGCAGCAATCCTTGCAGCGGACGTGGCGGGATACTCGCGCCTGATGGCGGCCGACGAGCGTGCGACAGTGGCCGCGCTCGATTCAGCGAGAGCGGTGTTCCGCAATCAGATCGAAGCCAGGCAGGACCGGGTCATCGACATGGCCGGGGATTCGGTTCTCGCGGTGTTCGAGACGGCGACCGGGGCGGTATCAGCGGCCCTTGTCGTCCAGCAGGAACTCCATGGCCTCAACACAAACGTGTCCGAAGACCGCCGCATGCGCTTTCGTATCGGCGTACACATGGGAGACGTGATCGAGAAGGCAGACGGCACGGTCTACGGTGACGGCGTGAACATCGCCGCGCGGCTGGAAGGCTTGGCCCAACCCGGTGGAATTACCGTTTCCGATGCCGTGCACGGCGCGGTCCGCGGGAAGGTGACGGCGAGCTTTGTCGATCAGGGCGAGCAGCAGGTGAAAAACGTCTCCCACCCGGTACGGGCATTCGCGGCGCGCACGGACGGCAGTGTCGCCAGAGCGTCAACCACCGCCGTCGAAATCGACCTGTCGCTGCCCGACAAGCCTTCGATCGCGGTACTGCCCTTCGCCAACATGTCCGGCGACCCCGAGCAGGAGTTTTTTACCGACGGCATTACCGAGGACATCATCACCGAGTTGTCGCGCTTCCACTCGCTGTTCGTCATCGCGCGCAACAGCAGCTTCACCTACAAGGGCAAGGCCGTCGATGTGCGGTCCGTCGCCAAAGATCTCGGCGTACGCTACGTGGTGGAGGGGAGCATTCGCCGTGCCGCCAACCGCATCCGCGTGACGGCACAGCTGGTCGACGCGTCGACAGGGAATCACATCTGGGCCGAGAAATACGACCGCGTACTGGAAGATATCTTCGCCGTGCAGGAAGAAGTGACGCAAGCCATTGTCGCCGCGGTTGCACCGCAAATTGCGACCACCGAGTTAGCGCGGATGCGCGGAACGCGACAGGGAAATATCAGTGCGTATGAACTAGCGCTGCGCGGGGTGGCGGCCGTGTCGGTTTCATTTCGTGAGGCTGACCGCGCCTTGCGCGACGAGGCCCTTCGGCTTGCGCGGGAGGCGCTCGCTCTCGACTCCCGCTGTGGCACCGCGCTGAAGGTAATTGCATCCGCACAGTGGCAGCACATTTTCTTCGCTACGGCAACGTCGGTCACCGAGGCGCGCAGCGAGGCCATCGATGCGGTCGCGCGCGCGATCGCGATCGACAGCGGGGATCACTTTGCGCATTTGTGGCAGGGGATGCTCCTGTTCCAATCCGGCGAGCAGAGCGCGGCATTGGCGGACATGCGGCGCGCGCACGAGTTGAATCCAAACGATTCCGTGACTCTGCGTTGTCTTGGAATGGCGGAGTCAACCTCCGGCGATCTGCATCGAGGCATCGAGTGCGCCACGAATGCGCTTCGCCTGAGTCCGCGAGACCCTCAGCGCTACGATATCCTGGGCGCGCTGGGCTGGGCGTACTTTTACGCCGGGGATTACGCGACAGGCGCCGAATGGGCGCAGCGGTCCGTCGGAGAAGCGCCAAAATATATTGCGTCTCGCGTGTGCCTCGTGCTGAACCGGGTCGGAACGGAGGAAATTGCTCGCGCGATATCGGAATTCCAGGCGGCGCGCAACTTGGCGCCGGAGTTGGTCGATGCGCGGCTCGCCGGGAAGTGGACGATGTCCAATCCTGCGTTGCGACAACGGGCGACTACTTTCCTGCGCGTAGCCGCTGGTCTGGAAGACACTGGCGCGGCGGATGCACTGCGGTAAGCAAGCGTCAATAACCCGCTTCGCGGTCCACCACTTCCTTGAGCGGCTTGCCGTCCAGGAAGCGGCCCAGATTTTCGACGAACAGGCGCGCGACGATCCTGTCGCGCTGCGGGTGCGGGCCGCCGATATGCGGTAGCACGATGATCCCCTCGGTGCTCCAGAACGGGTGGTCGGGGGGCAGTGGCTCCTGCCGGAACACATCGAGCATCGCGCCGGCGATCTTCTTTGCCTTCACCGCGGCGATCAGGTCGTCATCCTTGATCAGATGGCCGCGGCCGAAATTCAGCAGCCAGGCACCGGGTTTCATCATTCCCAGGCGCTCGGCGTTGATGAAGTTGTCGGTCTCGGGCGTCGCCGGCAACAGCAGCAGCAGGAAGTCCGATTGGGCCAGCACCTCGGGCGTGCGGCCGGCGGGCAAGGCCTCGGCAACATTGGTCATCGGTTCGGGCCGACGCCTGGTGCCGATCACCCGCATGCCGAGCGCGGCGGCGATGCGGGCGACTTCCTGGCCGATGGCGCCGAGTCCGAGGATCCCAAGGGTCTTTCCGGTCAGCGGCTGCGCGACGCTATGGACCCATTTGCCGTGCTTCTGGTTCTCCACCGCCGCGGCATACGGTTTGGCTACATAGAACAGCGCGCCGATGATGTTCTCCGGCATCGATTCCCGGTGCGTGCCACGCGCGCAGGTGAGCGTCAGATTTGCCGGCAGGTCGGGCAAAGCGAACCAGCCCTCGACGCCGGCGCTCATGGCCTGGGCCCAGCGAAGTTTCGGCATCGCCGGTAGCAGGCCCGGCGGAACGCCGCCGGCCATCAGCGCCTCGGTCCGGGCCATCTGGTCAGCCGAGGGTTTCTCCTTGCGAGGCAAGGTGTCGACCACGACACGCTCGGCCAAGCCGGCGGCCTCGATCGCATCGAGATACGCGGCGGTCGAGTCGGTCCAGAGCAGGACATGGGCGCGGCTGGTCACGATGCGGCTCCTGGGTCTATTGGGCGGCATCCTAACGGATTGGCCGCGGGCGAGTCATGGCGGCAGGCAGGTTCAATTCAACGGCGTGCGCGTCGCTCTTTCGGCCGCTCCTCCAGGGTCTCTTTCCCGGTTTCCTCGAGCAGCCAGGCGATGAACGCCTGCACCTGCGGCTTCGTGCGGGCGCGACTTGATTCGACCAGGAAATAGGCGCGCGACGAGGCCATGTCCTGCTTGAAGGGCGCCACGAGTTTTTTCTCGCGCAGCAGTCCCCGCACCAGCGGATGCCGGCCGAGCGCGACGCCCTGACCGCCCACGGCCGCCTGAATGAGCTGGTCGTAGTGGCTGAAGTGGAGTTTGCCCGCGGGCTGCAGGTCCTCGATGCCGAGGGCGTGAAACCACAACTGCCAGTCGAGCCAGGCGGCGCGCGGATCGTCGAGTTGCAGCAGCACGTGATGCCGCAGATCGCCCGGCTCGGCAAGCGGACGGGTTCGGTTGCGCGCCAGTTGCGGGCTGCACACCGGAAGCACGGTCTCACCGAACAGGCGGCGCGCGCCGCCCGCCAGATCCGATTGCGTGTAGCGAATCGCGAGGTCGACGCCAGCGCGCTCGAGGTTGACGATCTCGTTGCCGGCCGAAATGCGCACGTCCACCCCAGGGTGCGCCTGCGTGAATCTCGCGAGCCGCGGAATCAGCCAGAGCGCCGCCAGTCCGGGTGTCGTGGTCAGCGTCACCGCGCGCACTTGCGCCACGCCGCGAAGCTTGCGTGCGCTGTCGTGCAGCCGCTGCAGCACCTCCTGCGCCACGCGATAGAGCGACTGCCCGGACTCCGTGAGCAGCAGTGCGCGCGGCCGCCGCTCGAAGAGCACCACCACGAGGCTCCCCTCGAGCGTCTGGATCTGGCGGCTGACAGCCGATTGGGTGAGGAACAGTTCGGCGGCCGCCTTGGTGAAGGACAGGTTGCGCGCCACCGCCTCGAAGGCGAGCAGCGGATCGAGCGGCGGGATCTCGTAGAGTTTGCTACGCATGACAAAAACGCATACACAAGATGCAAATTCTCCGTTTGTCCTTCGCCCGGACCGCCCTCACTATTTGCGCCACAGGCGGCAGGAAGCGGAACCCCTTCGGCTTCTTTTACATGCCTGAAACTCATACGTCAAGGAGGCACGAATGGATAGCGCAACGAGGCTGCAAGCTGGGCTGACGTTAAACCGGGGTGAACTGCTTCGGCTGCGGAATGCGGCCGGCCGCCATCTCACAGTGGTGCAGGGCTCGGTGTGGATTACGCAGGATGGCGACCCGCGCGACCCGGTGCTCGAGAGCGGCGCAAGCTTCCGCTTTGATCGCAACGGGCTCTCGCTGGTCATGTCGCTCGGCGGCCCGGCGATCCTGGTCCTCGAGGAGGGTCTCGCGCCCGACCCGGTTGGGCAACGCGCCTGGCAGCTGGCGCGGTCCAAGCCGTTCCAGCGGCAGTCGCGCCGCATGAAGGCAGAGACGCTCGCAGGCCTGAGCGACCATCTGCTGCGCGACCTCGGCTTGCGCCGCGAGCGGGCCAGATTCGGCGGCCACACGCCCGACTGCGCGCATTGCTGACGAAAACCGGGTCATGAACGCAACCATGCGCGCAAGCGTGACGACAGGATTCCAGCCCGTGATCGGGCACGCGATCTCGATCCGCGCGCTACGCGCGGATGACTTCGACATCGAGTACCGGTTCATCACCGGGCTGTCGCTGGAGACCCGCAACAGCCGCCTGCTGGGCGGCGCGCGCCCGGTGACGCCGGAGTACGTGGCGCGTCTGACGCGCATCGATTTTCCGCGCGAGCTGGCGCTCGCCGCGGTGGTCATGCTCGGCGGAGAAGAGACATTGATCGGCGTAGCGCGCTATGCGCTCGAGGCAGACGGCGCGGGCTGCGAGTTCGCGCTGGTGATCGCCGACGCGTGGCAGGGCCGCGGCATCGGCCGGCGTTTGACCGAGAGCCTCACGGCGGCAGCGCAGGCGCATGGGATTGCGCGCATGTCGGGCTACGTCCTGTCGACCAACGCCGCCATGCTCGGGCTCGCGCGCAAGCTGGGTTTCCGGCTGCAGCGCGTCCCCGGCGACGCGACGCTGACGCAAGTGACGCTCGAGCTGACTCGGCCGAACTGAATCAGCGCGGCGTTGTACGCGGCGACCGGGGGTCAGCGGCGCAACCGGTAGGGCTCCTCGAAATCGAGGAAGTCGCACTCGGCCAGCGCGTCGGTGATCCACGCGGCGACCCCGGGCAGCGCGCGCACGCGCTCCACATAAGCCTCGATTCCGGCCGGCACCGGCAAGTGATATGTCGCGAGGCGCATGCACACCGGCGCGAAATAGGCGTCCGCGATGCTGAAATCGCCAAACAGCATCGGCCCGCCGTACGCCTCGAGGAGACCGCTCCACATCCCGACGATGCGCTCGATGTCGGCCCGCACCGCGGGTTGGTCGCGCCAGACGAGCGCGCCGATCTCGGGCAGCGAGGCCTCGATGTTCATCGGGCAGGCGCTGCGCAATGCCGCCGAGACACGCAAGTGCCGGGGAGATGATTTGAGCGGTGGCGCTGCCGCCGCCAGCCCCGGCCGCTGGAACGACTACAAGCAACCGGTGGTCTATAGCGCACCGACGATAGCGATCGCGGCGCTCGAGACCGCTGCCCATGTCGATGACTTCGGACTGCCATTGAATCGTTACCTGGTCGAGATCGATGTGCCTGACGCACTGTGGGCGCAACGCGAAGAAATCGGCGTTGCGAAATTGCCTTCTGCATGATCGGCCGTCCCGGCGGGTCGTGCGAGCGTCAAGGTCGGATCCTACTGGCGATCGTCGCTTCGAACTCCGATCCTTATGGTTCCTTCGGTGATCGTTCCGGAGGAATCGGCCTCCTTGATCAACCCAAGGCACTCGCAGTGCCTCGAGGATCACTGCAAAGGTGGTCCGTCTGTTTGAATACAACAGGCTGTTCCGGTCCTGATCAGGAGGGCAGCGCCCTTCCTAATACTTGGCGTTCCCCGGCGTCCGTGGAAACGGGATCGCGTAGCGGACTCTCGGATTGAAGATTCACGCCCAGGCGCGCGCAGTGGAGCTACGCCGCCCGCTTCTCGATCGGCTTCACGGATAGCCGGAGCACCGCGGCTCCGAGAACCGCAGTCAGGCTTCGAAGCTCCGGATTGCCGGACTTCGAGAGCATCTTGTAGGCGGCCTCGCGGGTGTGGCGGCCACCATCATGCTTGCCGTGGTACTGCTGTTCGGTGCCTATGCGCTCTGGCCGGTGCTGTTCTCGGCCTGAGCGGGCCGTGCGTCGGGGCGTCGCGAGGCACGCCTCACGCGGTGATCATTGTCCTTTGGCGATCCACGCGAGCAGCAACGCCAGCATCGCGATCGCGCCGCAGAGCAGCAGCATCCCGCGAATTCGATCAATCGCCCTGCGTGCCGGAGGCGCCGGCACTGACAGCGCCTCGCCTGGCGGGGGCACCGTGGCCGGCTGGGCCGGGGTGGCAAGCAGGCGCTGCAGATCATCGACGAACTGGCTACCGGTCTGGTAGCGTTCTTCGGGCAGTTTGGCGAGCGCCCGGCATAGTACGGCATCCGCCTCCGCACCGAGCACCGGATTGCGCGTGCTCGCAGGCGTCGGTTCGCGAAATACCAGCTTGAACATCACCTCTTTGTCGTCACCGGTGAAAGGTCTTTCGCCAGTGAGCAGCCAGTAGAGGATCACGCCGAGCGAGAACAGGTCTGCCCGACCGTCGGCGCGCTTGCCCTGTATGCGCTCTGGCGCCATGAACGCGAGCGTGCCGGCCTCTTCGCGCGCAACCGCGTCACGCGAGCGCCGGAACCGGGCGATGCCGAAATCCGTCAGCACGGCGCGTCCTTGGGGCGTGAGGTTGACGTTCGCGGGCTTGATGTCCCGGTGCACCACGCCGCGCGCATGTGCATACTCGAGCGCCGCGGCGATCTGCATCGCAATGTCGATCGCCGCGGCAGGTTCCAGTGGCTTAGCGGCGCCCTCGAGCGCACGCTGCAGCGAATGTCCTTCGACGAGTTGCATGACGATGTACGGCTTGCGCTGCGACTCCTCGATGCCCACATCGTAGATGGTGACGATACCCGGGTGCGACAAGCGGCCGGCCGCCTGCGCTTCCTCGAAAAAGCGCCGCTGGTAGCCTTCTTCTGCCTCGCGGGAAAATCCGGCCGGATTGATTGTCTTGATCGCCACTTCGCGGTCGATAAGGGGGTCGTAGCCGCGGTACACCGAACCCATGGTTCCATGTCCGAGTTCCCCGAGGATCCTGTAACGTCCGATTTGCTGCACGGCTGTTTCCGTTGCGCAGCTGCGTGCATGCGACCCGCGTCGACGAGCACCACCTTCGGTGCGAGCGAGCCGAATTCCCGCCTGTCCTACCGTCCGGGCGACGGTGCGCGGCCGTCGCCGCCTGGGGGCGTGTACGGCTGCCACGTGGCGGGCGGCTTATCGACGAACCACGGCTGAAGACCGCCGTAGACTCCCAATACCGTAATGACCAAGAAACTTGCGAATACTGCAATGCCACCCAGAAGGACTGCGCGACCAGCCGTGGTGACCGCGTCCCTGGTCATGCCAATCGCTTCCTGACCTACGTAAATGCTCTCCACAATGGCCTGAAAGTGCTCCCCCACCTCTTCCAGGAAGCTCTGGTCTTCTTCCGTGAATCTGCCACCGCCTTTCTTGTTGAGCACCTGAATCGCACCGGTGATCGTGCTTCCGTCCGCGCTGCGAATCGGAACGCAGATGATTTCGCGCGTGATGAATCCGGTGGTGGTATCGATGGACTTGTGCGTGCCGTCGCGGCTTTGAAGATCGCTGGTGATGACCGGCTTGCCGGAGGAAATGACTTCACCAACGATCGAGTTTTTCACCGAAACTTCGATTCCTCGCTCCTGCAACGCGGTTCCGGCCTTCAACCAGATTTTTCCGTTGACCACATCGTGAATAAACACGCTGCAACGTTCCGCATTCAACATGCGCGGGATCATGCGGACGTAGAACTCAAGAAACTTGCTTTCTCTTGTTGGATTGAGTTCGTCGGATAGGACCTGTTGCCTTGACGAGAGTTCGTCAAGACGATGCTTTGCGCTCGATAGCATATCGCCCCTCCACGATGTGTTTCACGCCGCGTTAGGATGTTTAATTGTGTAACTTAACCCCGCAGGCGGTGTTGACTAACATCAATGAATAACGACAAGCGAGCACCCGCCGTGGCGGTGACCTGCCCCCTTGCGTAGTGCCCTGTTGAACCTGGTAGCGTCCTATACCGGGTCGAAACCGGTCATGCGCCAACCACTTCCCGGATTATCGCTGCCGGAAGGCGGAGAGCGCTGAAGCGGCTTGCGCGCTCGCGCTATCACCGGCGCAACCGGTAGGGTTCCTCGAAATCGAGGAAGTCGCACTCGGCCAGCGCGTCGGTGATCCACGCGGCGACCCCGGGCAGCGCGCGCACGCGCTCCACGTAAGCCCCGATTCCGGCCGGCACCGGCAAGTGATATGTCGCGAGGCGCATGCACACCGGCGCGAAATAGGCGTCGGCGATGCTGAAATCGCCGAACAGCATCGGCCCGCCGCACGCCTCGAGGAGACCGCTCCACATCCCGACCATGCGCTCGATGTCGGCACGCACCTCGGGTTGGTCGCGCCAGACGAGCGCGCCGATCTCGGGCAGCGAAGCCTCGATGTTCATCGGGCAGGCGCCGCGCAACGCCGTGAATCCGGAATGCATCTCGGCGCACACGCTGCGCGCGCGCGCCCTCTTGAATCGATCGGCAGGCCAGAGATTCCTGTCCGGAAACTTCTCCGCCACGTATTCGGCGATCGCCAGCGTGTCCCAGATCGCGAACTCTCCATCCAGGAGCACGGGCACCCGTCCGGCGGGGCTGACCTTGCCGATGACCTGCTTGAACGCCGAGCCGGGCGCGAAGGAGTCGAAACGCGCCGGCACCGTTTCGAACGGGATCTGCGCCTGCTTGAGCAGCACCCAGGGCCGCATCGACCAGGAGGAGTAGTTCTTGTTGCCAACGTAGAGCTTGAGCATGTGCCCTCCGAAAAAAACCAATCTAGCGCGACCCGATCGTATGAAGCCAGCGAGCTTTCTAGTACCTCGCGTTCCCCGGCGTCCGCGGAAACGGAATCGCGTCGCGCACGTTGGATAGCCCGGTGACGTAAGCCACCGTGCGCTCGAATCCCAGCCCGAACCCCGCATGCGGCACCGTGCCATAGCGCCGCAGATCGCGATACCAGCCGTAGTGTTCCTTGTCCAATCGACTCTCGCCCATGCGTGCGTCAAGCACTTCGAGCCGCTCTTCCCGCTGGCTCCCGCCGATGATCTCGCCGATTCCCGGCGCCAAGACATCCATCGCCGCGACGGTCTTGCCGTCGTCGTTCACGCGCATGTAGAACGCCTTGATGCCCTTCGGGTAGTTCATCACGATCACGGGTTTCTTCGCGTGCCGCTCGGTCAAATAGCGTTCGTGCTCGGACTGCAGGTCGATGCCCCACTTCACCGGGAACTCGAATTTCTCGTTCGCCCGCTCCAACACCGCGATCGCTTCGCCATACTCCATGCGCACAAATTCGGATTCCACGATCCCCTGCAACTTCGCAATCAGGCCCTTCTCGATACGCTCGTCGAAGAAGGCCATGTCTTCCGGGCGCTCGCGCAGCAAAGCACTGAACACATGCTTCAGTAACGACTCCGCCAGACTCGCGTTGTCGGACAGGTCGGCGAAGGCGATCTCCGGCTCGACCATCCAGAACTCCGCCAGATGCCGGCTGGTGTTCGAATTCTCGGCGCGGAAGGTCGGGCCGAAGGTGTAGACCTTGGAGAGCGCCAGGCAGTAGGTCTCCACGTTGAGCTGCCCCGACACCGTGAGGAAGGTCTCGCGCGCGAAGAAGTCCTGTGCAAAATCGACCTTGCCGTCCGGCGTGCGCGGCAGGTGCGCGAGGTCGAGCGTCGATACGCGAAACAGCGCCCCGGCTCCTTCGGCATCCGATGCGGTGATGATCGGCGTGTTGACCCAGAGGAAACCGTGCTCGTGAAAGAAGCGATGGATGGCCTGCGCGATGGTGTGCCGCACCCGTGTCGCCGCGCCGATCACGTTAGTGCGAGGGCGCAAGTGCGCGACCTCGCGCAGAAATTCGAGCGTGTGCGGCTTGGGTTGAATCGGGTAGGAGTCCGGATCTTCCACCCAGCCGACGACCTTCACCGCGCTGGCTTGCATCTCGAACGGTTGTCCCTTGGCAGGGGACGGCACGATGCTGCCGGTGGCTTCGACCGCGCAGCCCGCAGTCAGGCGCTGCACTTCACTGGCGTAGTTCGCAAGCGTGTTCGGCGCCACGACCTGGACGGGATGGAACGACGAGCCGTCCGAGACGTGCACGAACGAGATGCCCGCCTTCGAATCGCGCCGGGTGCGCACCCAGCCTTTGACGGTGACGGGTGCATCTGCGGGTGCACGGCCGGAGAGGATGTCGGAGCAGGAAGTGGAGGACATGTCAGGCGGCGCGACCGAGCAGGAATCAATGTCGCCGCCGTTACAATGCGCTTCGGCGGTACATCATCAATGACGCATTTTACATACTACCGAACTGTCACCGGAATCCGGTGCAGGGCGCTCCTCGCCCTGGCCGTGCTGGCGCTCGGCGTGCTAACGCCAATCGGCGATGCGGGACGCACCAGCGCGCAGTCCGCCGTATCCCGGGAGCCCGACGTGCCCTACGAGCCCACACCCCACAACGTGGTTGCGGAAATGGTTCGCCTCGCCAGGATGCGCGAAGGTGACCTGGTCTATGACCTCGGCTGCGGGGACGGGCGCGTCGTGATCGCGGCGATCAGGGAAAGCGGCGCGCACGGTGTGTGCGTCGACATCGATCCCGAGCGCATTCGCGAGAGCCGTGCCAACGCCGCGGCCGCCGGAGTGCCCCAGCGCATCCGCTTTCTGGAACAGGATTTGTTCGCGACCGAGATACGCGCAGCGACAGTGGTGATGCTTTTCCTGTCACCGGAGGTGAACATGAAGCTGCGTCCCAAACTATGGCGGGAATTGCGGCCGGGCACGCGCGTCATTTCTTACGTACACGACATGGGCGACTGGAAGCCCGAGAGAATCGTGACGGTGCAGGGCCGCTGGGGCGAGCGAGCGCTTCACCTCTGGACGATCGACGCATCGCAGGGCAAGTAGTTCATCGCGCCCGGTTTGGCGTGTACGATCCTACCGGGTCGTCAAGCATGGCGTCACGGATCGATCAGCACGCCCGGATTGAGCAGGCCTTGCGGGTCCAGCGTGCGCTTGGCGGCTTTGAGCACTTCGGCGAACAACGGCGGGCGCTGGCGGTCGTACCACGGGCGATGATCGCGTCCGACCGCGTGATGGTGCGTGACTGTGCCGCCCCCGGCGATCACCGCGTCGAGCCCCGCGGACTTGATCGCATGCCATTGTTCGGCGAGCTTGCCGTGCCGCCCCACTGCGTGGAAGGTGAAATAGGGCGCCGGCCCGTCCGGATAGACGTGTGTGAACCGGCAGGTGACCTGGCCTTTGTGCCCGGTCGCATCGTGGATCGCCTGCTCGGTCACCGCCTTGATCTTGTCGTGAAAAGTCTCGAACCGCTCCCAGGTGATCGAGGTCTCGAACGTATCGCCGATGATCCCCCTCTGGATGGTGCGCTCGCGCGCATAGGGCATGCGGATGAAGGCGTTGCGCCAGCGGCCGGTTGCGCCTTTGCGATGCGCGTCGGTGCCGTCCGCATGCTCCAGTTCCCCGCCATGATCGCGGCAACATTCCAGCGCGCGTGCCATCCAGGCCTCGAGCGGATGATCGCCCGACTCGAATGCGAGCACCATGATCGCCGATTTCCCGTCGCCCGCGCCGGTGTTGCAGGCCTCCTGCGGATCGAGGATGCGGCAGTTCGCGGGATAGAGCCCCGCCTGCGCGATCCTGCGGAGCGCGCGGGCTGCGGTGAAGAAATCCGGAAATCGCACAGCGCCGCCGGCACGAAACTGCGGCCTTGCCTGAAGCCGCATCCAGGCCTCGGTGATGATGCCCAAAATGCCTTCCGATCCAATCAGCAGCCGGTCGGGACTCGGGCCGGCTCCGGAGCCCGGAAGGCGTCGCGTCTCCATCGTGCCCTTGGGCGTGACGATGCGCAGCGATTCCACGAGATCGTCGATGTGGGTGTAGAGCGTGGCGAAATGTCCGCCGGAGCGCGTGGCGATCCAGCCGCCCAGTGTCGAGAACTCGAAGCTCTGCGGAAAGTGCCGCAGGGTGAGGTGATGCGCTTTGAGCTGCGCCTCGAGCGCCGGCCCGAACGCGCCCGCCTCAATGCGCGCCGCACGCGAGGTAACGTCCACTTCGACGACGCGATGCATCTCGCGCAGATCGATCGTCACCGCCCCCTTGTGCCCGGCGACGCGCGGCTCGACGCCGCCGACCACGCTCGAGCCGCCGCCGAATGGCGTTACCGAGACCTGCGCCGCGCCCGCCCAGTCGAGCACGGCCTCGACCTCGCGCTCGTTGCGCGGATAGGCGACCACGTCTGGCGCCGAAGAATAATCGCCGGCAAGCCCGAGCACGTACTCCGGATAGGATTTTCCGTAAGTGTGCGCGACTCGATCATAGTGCTCCGTGGACGCGACCGCGGCGAGCGACCCGGGCGGCTGCACGCGCGGCGGAGCAAGCTCGATCTGCTCGAGCCGCGGCGGCGTGACCTCGTCGAATTCATCGATGCGGAACCGCTCCCGGATCCGGGTCCAGACGAAGGCCTCCTCTTCCGGCGTGATCCACTCGCCTTCACGACCCCAGCCGAAATGTTTAAGCCTTGCCTGTGCCATGGGTTCCCCCCGCGTTCATCATTCTCACAGTTAGAGTGCTCATGGTATCGAAGCGGCAACGGCAATCGGGACGCCCTGGCCGTAACGGCATGGGGAATTGGATCTTTACGCGAAGTCCATTTCGTACCGGAGCTCGTACTTGCCTTTTGTTTGGAGCACTCTCGGCGCTTTCCGGCTCTTGACCCATCGTCCGGACCTGCTCTCCCTGCAGGAAGGCTATCACAGGTCGCGGGGCACGCGCGTGATTCGCGCTGCCGGAGTTGCAGCTCGTGCGGGTGACCCGCTTATAGAGGGAGATGTAGGTCAGCAGTCGGCCATCAGCCGACATTCGCTAGGACTTAATCGGGATAGGAGAAAGCCTCTCGGCTTCCCCCTCCCACACCACCGGACAGACGGGTCACGTATCCGGCGGTTCGATGAATTGAATTCCTACCGTGATGCAAGAGCTGGTAGTCCCAAGTTGGTGAAGTAGCGCAATGGTAGCGCGAGCGCCAGCGCCGGTGTCTTGGACAACCGCCACGGGCCATGAGCCGACTTGCTGGTATTCCACGCGTCGCGGACCGACACCCCGCGCTTGCGCAGTTCCCGGTAGCCCGATGGCCCCCATTGTTTCCAGAGATAGCAGCGTAACTTGCGTCGTATCCATTTGTCGATGTCGCGCAGAGGACTCAGCACCTCGGTGATACCGAAGTACGCTTTCCAACCAAGCAGGGTTACTCTTAGCTCCGCAACGACAGCGCCAATACTGGTGCCTCGTGTACGACGGGTCAGTTCCCGCACACGGGCCTTCAGCTTTTCGATGGCCTGTTCGGCCACCTTGAGCTTGACCCCGTAGCGGGTGACCGTGAAGCCCAGGAACTTGCGGTTCATGGGCCGATCCACCGCGCTTTTCAGCGGATTCACTGTGAGTCGCAGTGATTTGCTGATAAAGCGTGTCACACTGGCCATCACCCGCTCTCCCGCTCTTTTGCTTTTGACCAGAATATTGCAGTCATCGGCATAGCGGGCGAAACGGTGGCCGCGCCGGTCCAGTTCCCAATCCAGTTCATCCAGTACCACGTTGGCCAACACCGGCGAGAGCGGCCCACCTTGCGGCACGCCCATCGTTGTTGCCTCAACGGTCCCCGCCACGTTCACGCCCGCCTTCAGGTACCGATTGATCAGTCGCAACAGTGCGGCATCCGAGCAGCGACTTTTCAGGCGCGCCATCAGCCGGTCGTGATTGACTTGATCAAAGAAGGATTGCACGTCCGTATCCACCACCCAGCGGTATCCCGCACGAATGTTCGTCTGCACTTCACGCACGGCTTGATGGGCCGAGCGCTGCGGGCGAAATCCGTAGCTGTGACGGTGAAAATGCGGTTCCCATTGCGCCGATATAACTTGCGCGATCGCCTGCTGAATGAAGCGGTCCAACACCGTGGGAATGCCCAAGGGGCGGGTCTTCCCATCTGACTTCGGGATGTCCACACGCTTGACCGGTTGCGGCTGGTAACTACCCGCCTCCAGTTGCGCGCTTATCTCCAGCCAGTGGTCTCGGAGGTACTGCGGTAGTTCATCGACTGTCATGCCGTCGATACCCGGCGCGCCTTTGTTCTGGCGCACTTGCTTCAATGCACGCTGCAAATTCGCCCGTTCCAGCACGTGGGCTAGCAGCGCTTCGGGTTGAATCGACTCGGGTTGTCCTGACAATCCAGCGACGAGTTCATCCTGCGGCTGCGCAGCAGCCTGCTTGCGCAGGTGGTCAGATGCGTTCCCGTCTCTCTTCGTCACGGTCCTTTGCCTTTCATCGTTCGGGCCTTCGGCGGGGGCACCGCCTACTATGCCTTCTGCTGACCTCTGCCATTCGTTCGGCTCGGCTCGCGCCTTGCCCAGTGGGCGTGGGTTCATTCGCTAGCGCCAACAGATCCGGCAGATCTCCCGGGGTAAGACACGTTACCTTCCCTGCATAGACGCCGAATTTACAAAGTGCATCCCAGCCGCAGATGGAGGGCTTCGCGGTCACGTGCCCGCTCGCCCCGGATGCACCACGCCTCATATCCGGTTTTTGTTCATCGTCCCGCAGTTTCGGATTGGACTTCCTCCAGACCTCGCCTCGCGACGACGCCCTTGCCCTTCTCCTTGCCTTCGGCTCTGCGAAAACCTGGCAGTCGGACTCGCACCGACTAAGTAACGCGCCATACCCGGCGCACACGTCCGGCTTCCGGCGCGCGCCGTTTGCGGCGCGTCGTCCTGCAAGCCGCTGTTCGGTGGCATGCGCGCTGACCTACGAGACTGCATTCGGGCAGCGGCGGTCACTCGATCACCCGGTCGGCGCGATACAGCACGATTTGCGGAATCGTGACGCCGAGCGCGCGGGCGGTCTTCAGGTTGATGACCAGGCCGTAGCGCATCGCCTCCTCGATCGGCAGATCGCCGGGTCGTGTGCCACGCAGGATGCGATCAACGTAATACGCCACGCGCCGGAAGCCTGTCTGATAGTCCGGGCCGTAGGCAATCAATCCGCCTTGGTCCACCATGTCGAGGAACTCGTAAATCGCGGGCAGGCGGTAGCGCTGCGCAAGTGCGATGATCCGGCCCCGCTCGATGAAGAACCGGATCGAGCCGGGCACAAGCAGCGCCTCCGCGTTCCGGGTTCGCATCTCCGCGAACGCCCGTTCGATTTCCTCGCCGCTACCCGCGCCGACCGCGATTAGCGTGACACCGAGACGCGCCGCAGCGTCGCGCACCTCGTCGAGGCCCGCTTCGCCCTGCCGGTCCGAATCGTAGAGAACGGCGACTCGTTTGAGCCGTGGTAGTGTGTCCTTCAGGATCTCCATGCGCTTGCCGGCGAGCGGAACCGCGCCGAGCGCGACGCCCGTGAGCTGACCGCCTGGGCGCGCGAGGCTCTTGACGAGGCCTGCCTTGACCGGATCGGAGATCGCTGCGAACACGACCGGAATCGCATTGGTCTCGTCGGTCACCGCGAGCACTGCGAGGTAGCTCGTGGCGAAGATCACGTCCGGCTTCGCCGCGACGAGCTCGGCCGCGAGCCTGGGAAAGAGATCCGAGTTGCCGTCCGGGTCGCGCAAGTCAATTGCGAGGTTCTTGCCCTCGATCCAGCCCCGCTCGCGCAGGCCGGCCTTCATCGCGTCGATGTATTGGGTGCCCCCTCGGAGATTGGTCACCAGGATGCCGACGCGGCGCACGTTTCCGCTCTGCTGGGCGCGAGCGAGCGGCGCGACGAGAAGCGCGCCCGACGCGATCAGGAATTGTCTGCGTCGGGCCTGACTCATACTCCTCTTTCCCGAGTGAGTGCCATCGCGGTCGTCCACCAATATGCCACGGAACGTCATGGTCAACGGCAGGCGCGCGAGGTGTTTCCGAAGAAACTCAAGCCCGCTTTCGCCTGTCCGTTGCACCTATAGTTGGGCATAGCGATTAGATATGATTAGCTTCAGCATGCAGTTTCAAACCAAGCGCCCCGATTACCTTGAGGATGGTATCGAAGCCAGGGCTACGCTCGCCTGAAAGTGCTTTGTATAGGCTTTCTCGGGACAGCCCGGCATCTCTTGCAACCTGTGACATACCTTTCGCGCGCGCGATGTCGCCAAGCGCTTTGGCAATAAATGCAGCATCGCCATTGGCTTCTTCTAAGCAGGCTTCGAGATAGGCAGCCATTTCTTCTTGAGTTCTGAGGTGCTCCGCGACGTCGTAGCGGGTCGTGGTTATTTTGGTCATTGAGGCTTCTCCGAAAGAATGCGTGCGAACTGCAACGCTGCTTTGATATCTTTAGCCTGAGAGCTTTTGTCTCCACCAGCCAGGAGGACGATCAGTTCTCGGCCTCGTTTCTTGAAATACACCCGATAGCCTGGGCCATAGTCAATTCGCAATTCCGACACACCCTCACCAACCGGCTCGACATCACCTGGGTCGCCCGCGGTTAGCCGTTCAATTCGAGCTTGGGCGCGAGCTCTCGCTTTAATATCACGCAGACCGTCGAGCCATTGAATGAAAGAGTCCGTTTTGCGAACTTCGAGCATGGGCGCACTGTAGCCATGCGGCTACAAGCTGTCAAGCGCGCGAAGGCGGTTCCTAAGATGCCCAACGTCATGGTCAACGGCAGGCGCGCGAGGTGATTCCGAAGAAACGCAAGCCCGCTTTCGCCTGTCCGTTGCACCTAAAGTTGGGTACCGACTTTCCTCAGTGACTTTGGGGGCATATGATTCAGCGCCTTCAAAATATCGGGGACCAAGGGCTCAATATCTTTCATCCGATTGCTTCTTGCTACTACAACGAGGATGGCGATCGGCAGTGCGGAAAGATTCTGCTGGAACTCGATATTCTGGTCAGTTGTTAGAAACACTTCGAACTTCGCAGCCGCCAGCGTCAATAGCTTCCCGTTCTTAATTCCGGCCCACCCGCTTTTTGGCACCGTCGTCGTTTCGTGCCAGACCAGGCGTGAAACGAGCCGGCGAGGGACGGGTTCATCAAGCAGGATGCGCATCAGGCAGCAGCGCGGCATGCGCCTCTTCGAGTACTGCAACCGCCACGTCGCGACTGACCGACGGAAAATCATCAAGGAATACTTCCAGAGAATCACCGGCTTCGAGGTGATCGAACAGGGTCTTGATCGGGACTCTTGTCCCAGCAAAGACCGGCGCACCGCTGTGAATCTCCGGATCAACACTGATCAGCTGCTTGTTCATGGTCGGACTCCAGATCGTGCTTGATATATCATAGTAGCGCGCACCTGTGTATTGGCGGTGCCCAACGTGTTGTTCTGCGGCGGGCCGAGATGACCGCTGCACTGGCACGACGCTGGCGGCCCGTCCGCAGGAACAAAGGGTTCGGCCCCATTTCGCCCTATTGCGGACACTTCATCGCGATGTTCGCTTTGCGACCCATTCAACAAGCGCCTCGTTCATTCTCGTCTGCCAGCCTGTGCCGGTGGACTTGAAGTACTGAAGGACCTCTGTGCTATACCTGACACTGACCAACTTCTTTGTTGGTGTTGCCTGCGGACCGCGTTGACCCCGTTTGCGTTTCTCTGCGAGGGCGGTCCGCACAGCGGCGTACCCACCCTTCTTTACAACTACCGCATTGGCCATCTTGGCTTCCTCTGCAGCGGTAAGCGGCCGATCTTTGCCGGGTGCGGCGGCAATGACGGCTTCCCATTGCGCGGGACTAGCTGGAAACTTCTTTCGCGTAGCGCCTGATTTCATGTTTTTCTGCCTTGCGAAGACTGATGATGTGCGGCTCATCGCCTCGCTCCGTGTAGGTCATGTGCACGACGATGCCGTTGAGCCAGCCGAGCAGATTGAGCCTTTGCTCACCATAGGCCTCGCGGTCATCCTCCCACGTGACGACTGGGGAATCGAAGACGGCCTCGCAACCAATGAAGTCCAGGCTGCGGGCCTTGATGTTGCGTAGGCGCTTCGGTTCATCCCAGGTCGGCATGCTTTGATTGTAGCTACAAGCAAACCGACTGTGCAAATTTGCTTGTAGCTGCGCTGTAAGGCCGCGCTGTTTCTTCTATGGGGCCGAACGTTCGCGCCCAACCGCGCGCGCTTGCGATGGTTGACCGAAGCGCGCCGCTTTCCGCGCGTCGGTTTGGGGCGCGCGGTTAGGATGCACGCTTGCGCTCAACGAAATAGCCGCGCAACGAGACCAATCGCCATTGCTCCGACTACCAAGAGATACGGTACGGCAAGAAACCAGAAAAACGCTCTCCACCACGAACGCGATCGGAGAATCCCCCGGTACGTTGCCACCGCCCCGATTGCAATGGCGACAATCTCGATTGGACCCGGGAAGACCGGGCTGTTGACGATCGCGTAGGTAACTACCAACCATGGCAACAGCGACGCGACGACGTAAGCCCAATGCGCGAACGACCTTTTCGGTTCCGATGACATTACGATGGCCCGTGCATCCTAACGAATATCGGGCGCAGTTTCGCTGCACAACATGGCCGAGTGCGCCCTAACTTGGCGGCCATTTCTTGCGTATGCCCGCGATTCATCAGACTTTTCTGGTCGTTGTTGTGGATAAACATTTCACTATCAAACCGTGAATCCCGGCATTCCCGATTCACCCAATCCCCTTCGGTTGCCACGACAATGCGCAAGCACCGGGATCGAGCAGGCGGAGCGCCCAGTCGACCAAAGTCGGGAATCAGTCTACGCCCCCGGCGTCCGTTTGGCGTCGAAAGGGTGAATTCGTGATTGCCGGGAGCGGACCTTCCAGGCGGCTGCCGAGTCTGCGTCTGGGCAGATCGCGGGCGCCCGCTCACGCCGATAAGCAGACGTCCTCGGTGGCGAATCTGACCGGTTGCGCCGAGCTGGCAGATCGCGCGTCCCCGCTCTGTTTGATCCGAGCTTAGGCCTCTGTGGCACACCTGACCTGGAAGAAGGCGCTAGCCTTTGCTGTCTTGGGCGAGAATCTGCTCCGGCGTGATGGGCAAATCGCGAACGCGCACGCCGAGCGCATCGAACACGGCGTTCCCGATTGCAGCCGCCACCGGGCCCTGCGCCGCCTCGCCCGCGCCGGTCGATGGTTCCTCCGGCCGATCGAGGATCACCACTTCGACTGATGGAATCTCGGAAAAACGCAGTATCGGATAAGCCTCCCACGAATCGCTCGTCACCCGCCTGCGATCGAAGCGCACGGCCTCCTTCAGCGTCCAGCTCGCCGCCTGTACTGCGCCACCCTCGATCTGGTTCGCCACGCCGTCCGGACTCACGACCCGCCCGACATCGACCGCTACGACGAGGCGTCGCACGCGTATCTCCCGCCCAGCTTCGACCTCCGCGACCACCGCGCACCACGCGCCCATATTCTTGTAGCGCGCGAAACCGATGCCATGCCCGCATCCTTCCTGTGGCTGCCAGCCGCTCCAGTTCGCTCGCGATGCGACCGCCTCGATCACGGCGCGGGCGCGCGCGTCGCTGAGGTGACGCAGGCGCATGCCCACCGGATCTTCGCCGCCGTCGCGCGCAAGCTCGTCGAAAAACGACTCGACCGCAAACACATTCGCAAAAGCCCCGAGCGAACGCAAGGCCGAGGTGCGCAATGGCATGTCGAGCAATCGATGATTGACGATGCACCGCGCAGGAAAATCGTAGGGCGGAACTGCGTTGCGGTCTGCACCGCCGCCCGAGACGAGCGGCGGGTTGATCGCAGGCAGCCGTTCACTTGGGTTCTCGCGGTGCCACGCGCCGAGCAGCGCCGGAGCTTTCGCGCGCCCCGGGCGCGAGCTGTGACCGTTGCTCCACAACTCGTGCCGCCAAGCCACGATCGACCCCGCTTCGTCCAGATCGGCCTCCAGTTCGATCGCCATCGCCGCACCGAACGGCGACCACGCAAGCTCGTCGGCACGCGACCATAGAACGCGCACCGGACGGCCGTTCGCAGAGCGTGCGAGCAGCGCCGCATCGAACGCGACGTCGTCCGCGCCATTGTGGCCATAGCAGCCCGCGCCTTCGACGTGTTCCACGATGATGTGTTCGGGCGGCAGTGCGAACGCGAGCGCGAGGTCGGTGCGCAGGTTGTAGATGCCCTGGCTGTGCGTCCAGACGCGCAACGAATTCCCGTTCCATTGGGCCAACGCACAGGAAGGCGAGAGCGAAGCGTGCGCAATGTACGGCCGGCTGTAGCTTGCGCGCAACCTGCGCGAGACCGCCGCAGGCGTGTCCGCGACGCGCTCATCGACAACTTTCGTCTCGGCGCGCTGCGCCTTGAGCCATGCGGGCAGCGTCGCGGAATCGGGCAACGCGTCGGTTTCGTTCCATTGCACATCCAGTGCGAGGCGCGCGAGCGCCTTGACGGCCGTCTCCTCGCGCTCGGCCAGCACGCCCGCAAAGTTGCCGTCGCGAACCACATCGACCACTCCAGGCAGCTGTTTCGTTCGCGAGGTGTCGAGCTTTTCCAGCCGTGCGAAAGGCGACGCGGGCCGCAGCACGCGCGCGTGCAGCATGCCGGGCAGTTCGAGATCCTGGATGAAGCGCGGTATGCCGAAGATCTTGTCCGGAAGATCGAGACGCGGGGTGGCGCGCCCGGCCAAGGCTGGCTCCGTTGCGGCCTTCGGCGCCACGTCTCCGCTCGCCTCGCGATCGAGCAGCGTGTCATCGGCGAGTTGCCAGTAACTGCTGCGCGCGCCGCTCGCGGCGATGATTTCGCCGTCCTCGATGCGCAGCGTGTCCACTTCGACACCAAGACTCGCGGCAGCTGACGCAAGGTAAATCGAACGCATCTCGGCGCAGGCGTGGCGCAGCGCGGTGCCCGATTCCTGGATGGAGAGACTGCCCGAGGTCACGGCTTCGTCCGGGCTGCGCGGCGTGCTCGCCGGCACCATGCGAATGCGCGCGAGAGCGACATCCAGTTCCCCGGCGGCAATCTGCGCGAGTGCCGTCGTGATTCCCTGCCCGATCTCGACCTTGCCGGAAGTTACCTCCACCACGCCGTCGGCGCGCACGCGCAGCCACTGCGAGAGGCGCCGGTTGACGTGCAGGCTGCCCGGCAGCCGCTTTGCGCCGCTGTCCTGACCCGCCGCAAGCCGGTACGCGAGGTTCATGCCGCCTCCGTGTGCGCGCGCATCTCGCGTGCGGCGCGCAACACCGCCCGCACGATGCGGTTGTGCGTGCCGCAACGGCACAGGTGGCGATCGAGCACTTCGCGCACCTGCGCATCGGAGGGATCGGGATTGCCCCGCAGCAGTGCTGCGGAGGTGACGAGAATGCCGGAGGAACAAAAGCCGCATTGCGCCGCCTGCTCGGCAAGGAAAGCGAGCTGCAGCGGATGCGGGCGTTCCGGTGTTCCCAGGCCCTCGACCGTGGTGACGCGTTTCCCCGCCGCTGCCCAAAGCGGCGTGTCGCACGCGGCCACCGCGCGATCCTCGAGCAGCACGTAACACGCACCGCACTGATCGGCGCCGCAACCGAAGCGTGTTCCTTTCAGGCCAAGTGAGTTGCGCAGCGCGTAGATGAGCGGGGTATCCTCCGCGGCATCGACCTCGCGCTCTGCGCCGTTGACGGTGAGCCGGACCCCCACCGGGTCAATCCACCTTGGCGCCGGAGATCTTGACGACCTTCGCCCACTTTTCGATGTCCTGGCGCAGGTAGTGACCGAATTCATCCGGCGTCATGCTCATGGGCACCGCGCCCTGCTTCGCCCAAGCTTCCTTCACCTCCGCGCTGTTCACGATTTTCGTGACCTCGGCGTTCAGCCGGCTGACGATACTCGCGGGGGTTCCGGCCGGCGCCATGATGCCGAGCCAGATGGTCGCTTCATAGCCCGGCACCCCCGCCTCGGCCACCGTGGGCACCTCCGGCAACACCGTCGAGCGCAGCTTGCCCGTGGTGCCGAATGCCTTCAACTTGCCGGCCCGCACGTTGGGTGCCATGGTGGTGATCGCGTCGAACATCATCTCGACCTGGCCACCGAGCGTATCGGTGCGCGCACCCGCGCTTCCCTTGTAGGGCACGTGCACGATGTCCACGCCTGCCATCGCCTTGAACAACTCTCCGGCCATGTGGTACGGCGTGCCGGGACCGGAGGACGCATAGTTCATGCCCTTGGGCTTCGCGTTGGCCAGCGCGAGCAGTTCGGCGAGCGAATTCGCCGGCACCTTCGGGTGCACCACCAGCACCAGGTCGGAATAATTCACCGGCGCGACCGGAAGAAAATCGCGCATCAGCTCGAACGGCTTCTTCGGGATCAGCGATTCGTTGGTGGTGTGGGTATTGGACATCATCAGCAGCGTGTACCCGTCGGGGGCGGACTTCGCCACCGCGTCCGTGCCGATCACCGAGCCGCCGCCGGGGCGGTCTTCCACCACGAAACCCTGACCAAGCACCTCCGAGAGCTTCTGCCCCAGGACGCGCCCATAGATGTCGGCCGGGCCGCCGGCGGCGAAGGGAACGATGATGCGCACCGGGCGCGACGGGTACGCTTGCGCGAGCACGGCAAAGGACGCCAACGCGGCATACGCCGCGATCGCAAAGCGAACAAGGGCTTGCATTCCACCTCCCGATTTCCGGCAGGCGGCTATTGTACGGCCACAGCAGGCTAGGCCTTTGCGTCCTTCGGAATGAAACGCAGCGCCACGCCATTGTTGCAGTAACGCTTGCCCGTGGGGGGCGGGCCGTCGTCGAATACGTGTCCCTGGTGCCCGCCGCAGCGGGCGCAGTGGTACTCGGTGCGCGGGAACACGATCTTGTAGTCGGTCTTGGTTTGCATTGCTCCGGGAATGGTGGTGAAAAAGCTCGGCCAGCCGGTGCCGCTGTTGAATTTCATCGCGGAGGTGAACAGCGGCAACCCGCAGCCGGCGCAGACGAACACGCCGGCGCGCTTTTCCCCGTCGAGCGGGCTGGTGCCGGCGCGCTCCGTGCCTTCCTCCCTCAGCACGTCGTACTGTTGCGCGCTCAGGAGCTTGCGCCACTCGGGATTCGGGCGTTTGACGGTTTCGGTCGGCGCGGGAACCGGGGTTCCCGCCGCCAGAAATTCCTTCCAGTTCGTATGCAGGGCTTCCACGGCTTTGGCGTCCTTGGGTGGGTTGGCGAAGGCGCGCCCGGAAATGCACCCAATCAGGGCAGAGGCGGCGAGAGTTCCAAGAAATTCACGGCGTTGCATGGTTTTTCCTCCATTGCACATCTGCAGCATTGGTCGATCGATTCGCCGCGGACTTACAACTTGATGCAGACATTGCGCAGTTCCGTGTAGAACTCCAGTGAGTGGACGCCGCCCTCGCGGCCGATGCCGGACTGCTTCGATCCCCCGAAAGGCGTGCGCAGGTCGCGCAGAAACCAGCTGTTCACCCAGCAGATGCCGACCTCGATCTTCGGCGCGATCCGGTGTGCGCGCGAAAGATTGCCGGTCCAGATCGTCGTCGCCAGTCCGTAGGGCGTGTCGTTCGCCAGACCGACGGCTTCGTCCTCGGAGTCGAACGCTCGCAGATGAGCGCAGGGCCCGAAAATCTCCTCGCGCACGATCACCGAGGTCTCCGGCAAGCCGGTCCAGAGGGTGGGTTGGATCCAGGACCCGCCGGCAACCCCCGCCTCCATGTTCGGTACGCCGCCGCCCGTCACCACGGTCGCGCCTTCCTCGGCGGCCTTGCGGTAGTACGAGAGCACCTTGTTCTGGTGTTCACGGCTGATCAACGGGCCGATGCCCGTCGCCGGATCTTCCGGCCGGCCTGGCTTCATCGCCTCCGCCTTGAGCTTCAGCGCCGCGACGAATTTGTCGAAAATCGGCCGTTCGACGTACACGCGTTCGGTTCCCAGGCACACCTGCCCGCAGTTGGCGAACACCGCGCGGCCGATCCCGTCCACCGCCGCGTCGAAGTCGCAGTCTGCAAACACGATGCCCGCGTTTTTGCCGCCGAGTTCGAATGAAACCGCCTTCACCCCCTCGGCGGCGGCTTTCATGATCGCCATGCCGGTGCGGGTTTCGCCCGTAAAGGTCACGGCATCGATTCCCGGATGACGTGTGAGAAATTCTCCGGCCGAGCCCGGGCCAAAACCGTGCACGACGTTGTATACACCCTTCGGAACGCCGACCGCGTTCATCACTTCGCCCAGCAGTGTCGCAGTGCTTGGCGTTTCTTCCGATGGCTTGACCACCACTGCATTGCCGCAGGCGAGTGCGGGTCCGACCTTCCACGTCATCAGCAAAAGCGGAAGGTTCCACGGGCAGACCACCGCCACTACGCCCTTGGGCACGCGAACCGCGTAGTTGATCGCACCCTTGCCGTCCGGGGTGGACATCTCGAAAAACTCGGTCGGCACATTCTTCACCACGTCGGCGAAGATCTTGAAGTTGGCCGCTCCGCGCGGAATGTCGAGGTGGCGCGCGAGGCTTGCCGGCTTGCCCGTATCGGCGACCTCGGCTGAGAGAAAATCCTCGAAGCGGCGGTTGATCTCGTTCGCGACCGCGTAGAGCAGGTCGACGCGTTCGGCGATGGCCATGCGGCCCCAAGGGCCTGCGAGCGCCGCGCGTGCTGCGCGCACCGCGGCGTCGACTTCCGGTTCGCCTGCCTCGGCAACCATCGCGAGCAGCCGTCCGTCCACGGGTGAGCGGTTCTCGAAAATCTTGCCGGATCGGGCGGGCAGAAAGTCGCCGTTGATGAAATTCAGCGTCTGGGTGGTCATGGTCATGCCCATCCCGCCACCACCAGCTTGCCGATCATGGTGCCGGACTCGACCCGCGCGTGCGCGGCGCGCATATTGACGGCATTGATCGGCCTGAGCGTCTCGCGCAGCGTGCCGCGCAAGCGGCCGGCGTCGATCCACTCGCCTACGCGCGTGAGCAGGCGGTGCTGCTCGATCATGTCCGCGGTCTGGAAACGGGCCCGCGTGAACATGAACTCCCAGCAGTGAGCGGCACACTTGTCCCGCAACGCCTCCTGCGCGAGCGGTGCGCGGTTCATGACGATGGACACGATTGAGCCCTGCGCCTCGATCAGGTCGCCGATCTGCGCCCAGTAGGTGTCGGTGTCGTTGAAGTTGGCGATGTAATTCACGTGTTTCAGCCCGACCGCCTCGATCTGCCGCCGCATCGGCGCGCGGTGGCTGATCACGTGGTCGGCACCCATCTGCTTCGCCCAAGCCTCGCTTTCCGGGCGCGAAGCGGTGGCGATCACGGTGAGCCCCGCGAGTTTCGCGAGCTGTATTCCGATCGAGCCGACCCCGCCCGCGCCGCCGATGATGAGCAGCGTGGCACCCTTGTTCGCGCCGCCTGCGTCGATCTTCATGCGATCGAAAAATCCCTCCCACGCGGTGATGGCGGTGAGCGGAATCGCCGCCGCCTGCGCAAAATTCATGGAACGGGGCTTTCTTCCGACGATGCGCTCGTCGACCAGCTGGAATTCACTGTTGCTGCCCGCGCGGGTGATGTCGCCGGCGTAGTACACCTCGTCGCCGGGCTTGAACAGCGTCACCTGATTCCCGACCGCCTTCACCACGCCGGCGGCATCCCAGCCCAGCACGCGGGGTTGCGCTTCGACCTTCGGATTCGGCGCCCGGCGCTTGGTGTCGACCGGATTGACGGAAACGGCTTCCACGTGCACCAGCAGGTCGCGGCCGGCGGCCACCGGCTCGGGGAGCGTCACATCGAGGAAGGATTCGGGATCGGTAATCGGCAGATAGCGGGTAAGGGCGACGGCTTTCATGGTGGATCGGGTTCCAGTGGGTGTGTGGGTAGGTCGGATTGTATTCGTGGATGGAGCTTTCCTGTTCCTGCGTGCGCCGCGTGCCTACCGCGTCAGCATTGCGGTCATCTGTTCGAAAGGCACGGGGCGGCTGAACAGGTAGCCTTGCATTTCGTCGCAGCGCAACAGCCGCAGGAACTTGGCCTGTTCCTCCGCATCGACGCCCTCGGCAACGACCTTCAGCCTGAGCGAGTGCGCGAGCGAAATGATGGTCGAAACCAGCGTCATCGTGTCCGGGTCGTCCACCATCGTGATAACGAACGAACGATCGATCTTGAGCGACTGCACCGGCAACCTGGCGAGGCAGCCGAGCGAAGAATAGCCGGTGCCGAAATCATCGATCGCGATTTTCACGCCGAGCTGGCGCACGGATTTCAGCTTTTCAATATTGCCCTGAACGTCCTCCATGACGAGGCTCTCGGTGATCTCCAGATCGATGCCCGTCGGGGCAAGTCCCTCCATGATCGCCTCCTCCACGGCGTGGACGAAATCGCGCTGCCGAAGCTGAATCGGTGACACGTTGACTGCGACCCGCGGGGCGGCGAGTTTCTGCTCCAGCCAGCGGCGGTGGTCCAGCGAGGCACGCCTGAGCGCCCAGGTCCCCACCGGCAGGATCAACCCGGTTTGCTCCATGAGCGGGATGAACTTCATCGGAGGCACCAGGCCCAGTTCGGGGCTCTGCCAGCGGATCAACGCCTCGACCCCGACGATGCGCTGCGTCTCCGCGTCGACCTTGGGCTGGTAATGCAGCACGAACTCCTCCTTCTCGAGCGCCTGGCGCAGCTGGTTTTCCAGCGTCAGCTTTTCGCCGGTGCGTTCGGTCAGCACCGGGGTGTAGAACAGGTACCGCTCGCCGAGTTCCCGGCCCTTCCTCAGCGCCGCCTCGGCATGGCGCAGCAGCGTTTCTGAGTCGGCCGCGTCGTTCGGATACAGCGCGATTCCCGCCTTGGCCGTGATCCAGAGTTCCCTGGCCTCCAGCACGAAAGGCGCGCTCAGACAATCGCGCCAAATGGCTTCGAACCGGCGCGCCACCTCCGACTTCCCCTTGACCGCCTGCAGGATGATCGCGAAATGGTCGGCGCTGACGCGCCCGAGTGCGGCCGGGTCGGCCGCGTGCGCCAGGCGCCGGGCGAATTCCTTGATCACCGCGTCACCCGCCTGCCGGCCGAGCGATTCATTGATGGTCCTGAGGCGCTCGATATCGGCGAGGACCACCGCGATCTTGCTGTCGGCGGGGCCGGCGACGCGCACGTGCTGATTGACGCGTTCCAGGAACAGGACGCGGTTGGCCAGCCCGGTGAGCGGATCGTGGTAGGCGAGGTAATCGAGCTGGTTCGCCTTCTCGATATGCTCGAGCGCAAACGCAATATCCCCCGCCAGTTCGTTCAAGAGTTTCATTTCGTCTTCGTCGAAGAACCCGGCCTCCCCGGCGTACAGCGCCAGCACTCCCGCTACCTCCTCGTTCACCACAAGCGGCAACACAACCCGGGACCGGAAGCCGTGATCGAGAGCCTCTCTTTGCAGGGAGAGCCGCGGGTCCTGCGTCAAATCGTTGGACATCATCGCCTTGCGTTCCTTGACCGACTGCCGGACCAAGCCGCGTACCGCGGAACCGGCATCGTCCAGGCTCAACTCCATGCGCTCGATGTAGCCCTTCCCGGCACCGTGCCAGGCGACCGGCTTGACTCTCATTTCCGCCCGGTCGACGACGCCGAGCCACGCCATTGGAAAGCCTCCGATCTCCACCGCGACACGGCATGCCTCCTTGAACAGCTCGTCGCGGTCGCGAACACGCACGATCAGCGCATTGATGCCGCTAAGAACGGCATACACGCGATTGAGGCGCCCGATCGTGTTCTCTACGGCTTTGCGCTGGGTAACGTCCTGCAGCGTATTGAACCAGCGCATCCGGCCATCCGGTCCGGCGGCGCCCGAGAGCGGCTCCATCACCTGGTCGATATGGATCCATTCGTCCTCGGCGCGCCGCAGCCGGTACCCGACGTCCATTCGCGCGCGCTTGACGCCGCCCTCGATGGCCTTCGCGCGAAACATTGCGCGATCTTCCGGGTGCACAATCTCCAGCCACTCACGAGTGCTCCGGGGCATTCGTGAGGATTCGACCCCGATCAGCGCCGGGAGATTGTCGGACCAGCTCTCGAAGGAGCCATCCGGCCCCGAAACGACGTGTGCGAGACTTGCCACGAGTTGAGCCCGGCGCAGTCCTGCTTCACGCTCCAACAGAGCGTCTGTCATCCGATTAAGCGCCGATGCCAGCGCGCCAAACTCGTTTTGGGCTTGGGACGCGAGCCGGATCGTCAAGTCACCCTTTGCGACTTGGCTCGCAAAATCGACGCACGCGTCGACCGAACGGGTGATGCTGCGCGCGACAAGCCGGGCTACGGCCGACCCGAGCAGGACCGCGAGGAGTCCTGCGCCGGAGATAAACCAGGCAGCAAGCTTCGCCACGCGCTCCGCGTCATTTCGAGTGGCGACCGCTGCCTCGCTAGCTTCGAAGAAAAGTCGCTCCAGCAGGGGCTCGACCGCGTGTGCCGCCGCGATGTAGCTCGCGCGTTCCGCATCGATTTTGGTATCGGTCTGAACGTATTGCTCGAATAGATCCAGATACTCGCTGGTCAGCGCCCCGAGTCTCGCTGTGGTTTCGGGCGCCAGATGGGCAACGGCAAGATCCGCTCTGAGTTTCTCGACTCCACCCGTAAAGGCCTCGACATATTTTTCCAGTCCGCGAGCGATGAAGTCCTTCTCGTGCCGCCGCAGCATCAGCAAGTCCGCCATGAGCCGATCGCTCTTGCCGCCGTTCACCAGCGATTCGATTTCGTGTGCCTTTTCCCGCATCAGCCCCTCGTCACCGGTCTTGACGTTTCCGAGACGGCCATACAGTTCGACGAGCCTGAAGAAACCCGCCTCGTACCGGGCGACTGCGTGCTCGATTTCCACCGTTTCGCGGTCGAGGCCGGGATCCACGCCCAAGGCACGAACCTCGGTCATGTTTTGGCGGATGTCCGCGAGATTGGTGCGCAACAGGGTCACGTAGCGGGACCTCGCCTCGTCGAAACCGAATTCGCGCTGGAACAGCAGAAAATCCTTCTCCGCGCGCCGCGCATTGACCATCGCAACCTTGCTTCTCACGCTCAGTTCGGCGATCCGGCCGTCTCTCGCGAGCAGTTTCTTGACCGCGCCCACCGAGCGATCCTGGGCGAAGAGCGACACCATCCCGACCACGATCATCAACGCCACCATGGCGGCAAACCCCGCCGCCAGTTCGGCCCGGAGGCTGGCGAACCGGAAACGATCGAGCCCGTGATTTCTCCAGCCCATCATCTATCCGCGCCCCGCCGTGGATTTCGAACGAGGTCCATCAGTCGAGATAGGGAACAAAATCATGCTGCACGACGACTTCGGTCGCCTGCGAGGAAAGCGAAAAGTTGATGAATTCGCGTCTCAGCCCGACCGGAGGCTCTTTGGTGAGCAGCAGGAGAGGGCGGGACAATGGGAAGTTCCCGCTGCGGATGTTCTTTTGCGTTGCGGCCACGCCCTCTACCGGAAGAAGCCGGATGGCTGCGCCCTGCGCCGCCTGGCGTTGCGCCGAACCGACCGACGTGTAGGCAATCGCGTCGGGATTTCCGATGACGGCCTGAAGGCGCTCAGAGTTGTCTCCGAGCACCGCATGCGCCTTGATATCGGTATATCGGATGTTGAAGTAATGCGTAAACAGCTCAACGGACGCGTAGCCCTCTCTTGCGTTCATCACCGCGATCGCGGCATCCCGGCCACCGACTTTCTTCCAGTTGGTGAGCGCTCCACCGTAGATACCGGCGACCTGCCGATTGTCGAGTTTCTGGACCGTGTTGTTCTTGTGTACGACCAGACAAATGCCGTCGCGCGCAATGGCGAAGCTGTAGAGGCTGCTCTCTTGCGCGGTGAGCGCGCGCGAGGCCATACCGATGTCGGCCTTTCCATGGATCACGTCGCTGATTCCGCGGCCGGAGCCTCCCGTCTGTACCACGATCCGCACGTCGCGGTGCAGCGCGGCGAACCGTCTTCCGATCTCGACGATCATCGGAGCCATGGTGCTCGAGCCCGTGACGAGCAGGCGACCGGAATAAGCGCCGGCCGCGTTTCCCGATGGCCCCTGCGCTGCCAGGGCACCGGTACAGTGAATCGCCAGCCACGCCGATGCCACCCACAGCCAAACGACAATCCGCGTTCGCTCAGGCTGCATGACGCTCTCCGCACGAATCTTCTGCGAGGACTTGCATTTTAGGGCGAAGGGCGTTCCATGGCGCCAACCTGGCACCGGCTACTGCAGCAGCGCCGTCATCTGGTCGAAAGGCAACGGGCGGCTGAACAGGAAACCCTGCATCCCGTCACAACGCAGCAGCCGCAGGTACTTGGCCTGTTCCTCCGCGTCGACCCCCTCGGCGACGACCTTCAGCCTGAGCGAGTGCGCGAGCGAAATGATGGTCGAAACCAGCGTCATCGTATCCGCGTCGTCCAGCATCGTGATAATGAACGAACGATCGATCTTGAGCGACTGCACCGGCAGCTTGGCGAGGTAGCCGAGCGAGGAATAGCCGGTGCCGAAATCATCGATCGCGATCCGGACGCCGAGGCCGCGGACCGACTTCAGTTTCTCGATATTGCCCTGTACGTCCTCCATGACGAGGCTCTCGGTGATCTCCAGATCGATGCCCGTCGGGGCAACGCCCTCCATGATGGCCTGCTCCACGGCGCCTACGAAATCGCGCTGGCGCAGCTGGATCGGCGATACGTTGACGGCAACGCGCGGCGCCTTGAGACCCTGCTCGACCCATTTCCGGTGGTCGAGCGATGCCTGTTTGAGCGCCCACGAGCCCACCTGCAGAATCAGCCCGGTTTCCTCCATCAGCGGAATGAACTGCGCCGGCGGCACCAAGCCCAGTTCCGGACTTTGCCAGCGGATCAGCGCCTCGACCCCTACGATGCGCCGCGTCTCCGCGTCGACCTTGGGTTGGTAGTGCAGCACAAACTCGTCCTGCTCGAACGCCTGCCGCAGTTTATTCTCAAGCGTGAACTGCTCGGCGACGCTCCCGGTCAGTTCGCGCGTATGGAACGCGTGCCGTTCCCCGGTTTCCTGCGCTCTTCGCAGAGCCGCCTCGGCGTTGGAGAACAGCGTCTCCGCATCGGCGCCATCGTTCGGGAACACCGCAATCCCCGCTCTTGCCGCTATCCGCAACTCGGTGTCATTCACCCGGAACAGTTGCCCAAACCAGTCGTGCCAGATCGCCTCGACGCTGCGCCCGATCTCCGACCTCCCTTTCATCTGTGGCAATACGATTGCAAAATGGTCGCCGCCGATCCGCGCGATGTTGCCCGGGCCGGCCGCGCGCCCAAGGCGCACCGCCAACTGCTTGAGCAGTTCGTCGCCCGCCTGCCGGCCGAGAGAATCGTTGATCGTCTTGAAGCGTTCGACGTCGGCCAGCACCAGCGCAAGCTTGCCCTGACCCTGCTGCGCAGCGTGCACGTACTGGCTGAGTCTATCCTGGAACAGGGTCCGGTTGGCGAGGCCGGTGAGCGGATCGTACAGCACGAGATAGTTGAGCTTTTCCTCTTTCGCGAAGTATTCCAGTGCAAACGAGAGATCTCCGGAGAGATCGCGCAGCAGTTCGATTTCGTCGACGTTAAAGAAGTTTCGCTCCCCGGTGTAAAGAACGAAAATCCCGATGGACCTTCCATCGACCACGAGTGGCAGCACGATCACCGACCGGTGGCCTTGCTCGGTCGCGCGATTGACGAATGGCCCGACGTTCGAATCGTGTTCCATGTCGTTCGAGACGGCATGACGCTTTTCGCGCAGAGCGGCTTCGATGAGCGGGTAATTTCCACGCCCTTCCCCGATCGTGATGTCGATATTTGCAAGATGGTCACTTCCCTCACCGCGCACCGCGACCGGCGTCACCCGGCCTGCGGCCCCGTCGAGCATGCCCACCCAGGCCATGCGAAATCTGCCCTGTTCGACGGCGACGCGGCAGGCTTCCTCGAACAGATCATTGCGCTCATGGATGCGGGCGATCGCTGCGTTGATGCCGCTCGAAATCGCATAGACGCGGCTCAGCCGTTCAATCTTGTCCTGCTGCGTCTTGCGCTCGGTGATGTCCCTGGCCGTGCCGAGGTGGTGGATCAATCCGCCGGTTTCCTCCCCGATCATGCGCCCCGTGAGCGAGACCCAGAAGGTGCTGCCATCCCTGCGGCGCCACTGCGTCTCGAAATTTTCCACCATCCTTTGCGCATCGAGCAGCTTGCGAAAGCGGCCGCGCGCGCCTCGCTCGACATAAACCTGGCGCGCGACGCTGCCGACTTCCCGGCTCATCGCTTCGGCGGAATCGTAGCCAAGCATGCGCGCGAGCATCGGATTCGAGGAAACCACGCGCCCCTCCGCATTCACGAGGAAAATACCCTCGACCGCGTGATCGAAGATGGCCCGATACATCAGCTCCGCGTTGCGCACTGCAAGTTCCATCTGCTTGCGCCCGGTGATATCGGTTCCAACGCCGCGGTAGCCCTTGAATGCGCCGGACTCATCGAACACCGGATCACCGCTGATCATGAGATGGCGCTCGGCGCCGTCCGAGCCGAGGCGCGAGAACACGAAATCGCGGAACGGCCGGTGCGCGTCGAGCGCCGCCCGGTGCGCCTGCCAGCCCGCATCGTCCGGTGAAAGATAAGGTATTTCCCAGCGACGTTCGCCAATTTGCGTGGGCCGGCCGAATACGCTCGCCGCGCTCGATCTGGCAGCCGAACCGCGCTTCGTCAGCCGGTGCTCGGCATCGCTCTCCCAGTAGAAATCGGAGGACATCTCGGTCAGGATGCGGAAGCGCGCTTCGCTCTCGCGCAACTCACGCTCGGCCTCCCGGGCCTCCCGCGCCAGCCGGCTGCGTTCGAGCGCTCCTCGCACTGCCGCGCCGAGCCGCTGGAGTTGTTGCTTGAGCACGAAGTCTGCAGCGCCGGCCTTGATGCACTCCACCGCGGCCTCTTCGCCCAGGGCGCCGGAGAGGAGGATCACCGGCAGTTCCGGCCGTTCATCGCGAATCCGTGCCAACGCCGACATCCCGTCGTAGCCCGGCAGGTTATAGTCCGTGAGAACGACGTCGAACCGCTGCCCGGCCAGCGCGGACTCGAAGGCTCCTTTTCCGTCCGCCCAGACGATGTCGCAGGAGAGGCCATCCGCGGCCAGCTTCGCCCGAATCAGCTCCGCGTCGTACGGATCGTCCTCCAGATGCAAGATTCGAATTGCCTGGTTCATGGCTGGTTCATGCCAAGCCCCCGGAAGGATTCCGATAAACCCTCCTATGCCGGCTTCCGCAACGACTCCAATATTCGATCCGCGGGAACCGGACGTCCAAACCAGAACCCTTGCGCCTCGTCGCAGCGGAACAGGCTCAGCAGTTTTTCCTGCTCGGCCGTTTCAACGCCCTCCGCAACCACGTTCAGCCTCAGGGAATGCGCAAGCGAAATGATGGTCTGCACGATGCTCACGCTGTCGGGGCTGTCCGCCAGGTTCATGATGAATGCACGGTCGATCTTCAAGGCGCTGATGGGCAGCTTCGCGATGTAACTGAGCGACGAGTAGCCGGTGCCGAAATCGTCGACGGCCACGGTGGCGCCGAGTTCCCGGATCGCCTTGAGTTTCGGGATGTTTTCCTCGATGTCTTCCATCACCAGGCTCTCGGTGATCTCCATTTCCAGGCTCCCGGCGAGGTCCTCGCGCGCTTCGACCACCTTGCGCACATCGTCAACAAAGCTTTTCTGCCTGAGCTGAAACGCCGACACGTTCACCGCGATCCGCACCGGCTCGGCCCCCGCCGAACACCAGGCATCCAGATCGATGAGCGCCTGCCTCATCACCCACGTCCCGACCTCGATGATCAACCCGGTCTCTTCAAGCACCGGGACGAACAGCCCCGGAGACACCAGGCCCGCCTCCGGATCCGCCCACCGGATCAAGGCCTCGACGCCGGTGATGCGCTTCGTGATGAGCGAAATTTTTGGCTGATAGTGAAGCGCGAACTCCTGCCGCTCGACCGCTCTGCGCAGCTTGTTCTCGAGCGTGAGCCTGTCCGCCGCCCGGGCATTCATCTGCCGCGCGTAGAAGAGATATCTCTGGCCCGATGACTTGGCGTCACGCAGCGCCGCTTCGGCATTGCGATACAGCGTCTCGACGTCCTCGCCGTCGCCGGGATACACCGCCACTCCGGCCTTCGCTGCCACGCGCAGTTCCTTGCCGCCCACCGAAAACGGCTGCGCCTGCACGCGGAAAAGAATTTGATTGAGGGCTTTCGTGATGAGCGAAACCGCACCTGTGCGCTGGGTAACAATGCCGAAGCAGTCGCCGGTGAAGCGGGCCAGAACGTCGGTTTCGTCCAACCCATCCTTCAGCCGCTGCGCGAGCAGACGCAACAGTTCGTCGCCGGCCTGGCGGCCCAACGTCTCGTTGACGGAGCGAAAGCGTTCAAGGTCGAGTATGATCAGCGAGCAAAGCTGCCGGTCGTGACGCGCGGCGCTCAGCCGTTGAGCGAAACGGTCTGAAAACAGCGTGCGGTTCGGCAACCCGGTGATTTCGTCGAAGTAGGCGAGATAATTCAGCCGCTCCTCGTTCTCGATGTGCTTCAGCGCGAATGAGATGTCTCCGGCCATCTCGCGTAGTAGTGGCAGTTCCTCGGCGTCGAAGAAATCACGCTCGCCCGCATACAGGGCGAGCACGCCGACCGGCTCGGCATCCACGACCAACGGAAGCACGATCACCGAGCGGAAACCGCGCTCGAGCGCCTGCGGGGCGAGGTAGGCCATTGCCGGATCGTGTTCGATGTCGTTGGAGACGACGTCGCGTTTTTCGCGCAATGCCGCCGCCAGCAGGCGGCAGTTCCCCGGCACGTCCTCGATCGTGAGATCGATACTTTCAAGATAACCTCGATCTTCGCCGCGCACCGCCACGGGTGTCACCCGCCCCGCACCTCGATCGAACATCCCGACCCAGGCCATGCGAAAGCTGCCATCCTCGACCGCGATACGGCAGGCTTCCTCGAACAGTTCGTTGCGGTCGCGAATGCGGACGATGGTGGTGTTGATCCCGCTCAGCACGCGGTACACGCGGTTGACCGCCGCGAGCTTTTCGGTCCTCTCCGCGACCAGCTTTTCCAGATGTTCATGCAGCCTCGCCCGCTCCAACGCAATCCCCACCTGGTGCCCGACCCCGTGGAGCGTTTCCAGCTCGTCCTCCCTGATCAGGCCCTGCTCCGCCCCCACCAGGTTCATGATGCCCAGGCTCCGGTCACCGATCCACAACGGCACGCTGGCGTGGTAGCGCGGGCCGTGCGTGTCGCCGGCGGCGCCTTTCAGCCGCTCGCACTCCACGATACTGGTGACCCGATCCAGCTCGCCCACAAGGAACCGACGCCTGCACTCGCATGGGCCCTCGATCGCGCCTTCGCCAAGCAACGCCGGCGGCAGGTTGCGCGTCGCTGCCGTGCGGAAGGCGTCGTTCCCCTTCTCACACAGGGAGATCCATCCCGCCCGCACCCCCGGCAGCTCCATCGCGTGCTCGAGCGCCTTCTCGCATACCTCTCGCTCGCTCACCGCGCGGTTCAGTCCCTCGGCGACGTGGTAGAGGCCGCTCAAGGAGCGGTTCGAATTCGCGAGTTCGCGCTGCCGCAGCTTCAGCTCTTCGTTGATGTGGACCGCCTCCTCATAGACCGAGACCAGCAGGTCCACGATCTGCTGCTGCTCGGCGGTGATGAAGTGCCGCTGCCCGCCGAGATAGATTTCCACCCCCATCCGCATCTTCTGGCTCTTGCGCAACTCGAGGTTCATCAGCAGGTGGTCGACGCGGGCGAGCAGGTAGTGATCCTCGTACGGCTTGCGGATGAAATTGTCCGCCCCGCACTCCAGCCCCTTCATGATGTCCCGGACTTCGGAGAGCGAGGTGAGCAGGATCACCGGAACGTCCTTGAGCCGCTCGTCGCCCTTGATTTCCCGGCACAGCTCGAAGCCGTCCATCTCCGGCATCATGACGTCGCTGATGATGAGCGTCGGCTTGCGCCCGCGTGCCGCCGCCAAGGCCTGCTTGCCGTCGGGCGCGACCGCGACCGCGTAGCCGTGCTCCTCGAGCAAGGCCCGCAGCTTTTCGGCCTGGGTCGGACTGTCCTCGACGATGAGAATTTCTACGCCATTGGTTCCGTTCTTTTTGAGTTTCATGGATCGCGCCTCGTATTGCCTCTGTGGTTCGCCAGGCTCGTCAGCACCGCGCCAATCTTCTCGGGCGGTAGAACGAGCATTGCCGCGTCAAGCCTGATTGCCTCGCCCGGCATGCCGTGGACGACCGAGCTGTCCTTGTCCTGTGCAAACGTAACGGCGCCTTTCTCCTTCAACAGCCGCAACTCCTCGGCGCCGTCGCGCCCCATGCCGGTGAGCAGACCCGCGACCGCATCGCATCCATAAACTTCCGCCACAGAGCGAAACAGGCAGGAGACCGAGGGACGCAGACCGTTCTCCGGTTCGTCCGCCGTCAGCGCGATTTTCCCGCCGTGTTCGACCTTCATCTGAGAGCCGTCGGGCGCAACGTACGCGTGCCCGGGAAGCATGAACTCGCCGTGCGTTGCGAGATGCACGGGCAGGCCGGAGGACTGAGCCAGCCATTCGACGAACCCGCCGATGAATCCGGCTGCCATGTGCTGGACGATCAATATCGGGACCGGAAAATCCTTCGGCAACGCCGCGAGGACGGTCTGCAGCACGGGTGGCCCCCCGGTCTAGGCGCCGATCGCGACAACGCGGACTCTCGCCGGCTCGCTGGCAAGACCGAACTCCGTAGGGCGAGGCGCGGGCGCATCCCGCCGCACCCGCGACCAGCGCCGCACCACCTTCACCTCCGACATCAGCTTCACCGTCTGCACCAGTTCCTTTGCCGTGGCCTCATGATCCGGATGGCCGATGCCGTGCGGGCGCGGCAGGACCGCGATGGCGCCCGCCTCGATGGCGTTGAACGTCGTCGTCACTTCGCGCGGATCGGTGCTGCCGCTTACTATCACGATCGGGGTGGGCTGCGTCTCCATGATCCTGCGCGTCGCCTCGAGTCCATCCATTCTCGGCATATGGATATCCATCGTGATCACGTCGGGACGGCTACGCCGCACCGCCTCGAGCGCCTCCTCGCCGTCGAGCGCCGAGCCCACGACCTGAATGCCCGGATCCGATCCGAGGATGTGGACAAGAAATTCGCGGATCACGGGAGAGTCCTCCACCACCAGGACTTTGATCACAGGGGTCGCCTCATTTCATGCTTGCCGATCTGCGCTGCTAGATCAGTCGCCGGACGACCTCGAGCAGGTTGCTCTGGTCGAAACTGCTTTTCACGATGTAAGCATTGGCACCGGCGTCGATCCCGCGCTCGCGGTGTTCGCGCGATTCGAGCGCCGTCACCAGCACGATCGGCAATTCCGCGAATCGCTTGTCGGAGCGCAGCCTGGCCGTGAGATCGAACCCGTCCATCCTCGGCATTTCCACGTCCGACACCACGAGGTCGAACTCCCCTGCCTTCAGCGCGGTATAGGCGTCGATTCCGTCCACCGCGGTGGCGACCCGGTAGCCCGCCGACTCCAGAATGCCCTTGAGCAGCGCCCTCGAGGTGATCGAGTCCTCGACCACCAGGACTGATCGTCCCGCCTTCTCGGCCGCGGACTCTTCACCGGCGACCGGCATCGTGTGCGGCGCTGCGGCGGGCTTTACAGCCGACTTCAGCAGGTCCGGTACATTCAGCACCGGCGCCACCTGTCCGGTTCCAAGAACGCTCGCACCCGCGATGTTGCGCACGCGTGCGAGCTGCGGGCCGAGCAGCTTGACCAGGACCTCCTGTTCCCCGAGGATTTCGTCGACGCGGAATCCGATGCGCACGCCGCCCAGCGCAATAACGACCACCTGCGCATCGCGCTGCGATCCGCCCGGCGTGCCGCTGCGGGGCAGTTCCAGCACATCGCCCAGCGAGACCAGCGAAACCGCCTGGCCGCCGAGCGGGATCGTTTGCCTGTTCTCCACGGTCCGGACGTCCGCGACCGGCACCCGCAACACGCGCTCGACGCTCACCGCGGGAATCACCAGCAAGCGTTCGCCGGCTCGCACCAGGATGCCTCGAAATGTGGCGATGGTCAGCGGAAGCGCGATGCGAATGCTGGTGCCTGCGCCGGGGCGCGATGCGATGCCGATCGCACCGCCCAGCCGTTCGACCTTCTCCCGTACGATGGCGAGCCCGAGCCCCCGCCCGGAAAGATCGGTGACGATCGGGCTGGTGGACAGGCCGGATCGAAATACCAGCGCCCGCGTCTCCTCTTCGCCGAATTTTTCCGCTTCATCGGCGGAAACGGCGCCGATCCGGCGTGCCGCCGCCATCACTTTTCCGGCATCGATGCCCGCGCCGTCGTCGGAAACGAGGATTTCGACCTTACCGCTGTCGGTCTGCGATATCGCGACCGCGACGTTCCCCTGCGGCGGCTTGCGCTTCCCCTCGCGCACGGCCGGCGGCTCGACGCCGTGGTCGATGCAGTTGCGCAGCATGTGAATCAGCGGGTCCTTGATCTCCTCCAGAATCCGCCGGTCGACTTCGATCTCGCCGCCCCGCAGGCTCAGCTCCACCTGCTTGCCCTGGTTCCGCGCAAGATCGCGCGCGAGCCGCGGGAGCATTTCGAGCAGCGAGGAGAACGGCAGCAGATGCATCTCCTTCACATCGTGCAGCAGGCTGTCGGTCATTGCCGCCAGCGCGCGCTGATCGCGTTCAGCCGACTTCTTCAGCCGTGCCAGGCGGTCTTCGAGCGCTTTCATGGACAAGTCTTCCGAATCCACGTATTCGAGCAGCTTCGAAAGTTCCTGCCGTCTCCCGAGCTCGCCGTTCGCCTTGCCGCCTCGCGCAAGCGACTGTTCGAACATCCGCAGCGCAGGCTGAATCCGGGCACGCTCCGTTTTCCAGGCCGCGAGCGCAACGCCGGTCTCGCGCAGTTCGTTGACTCGCTGACCCGCCGCGAGCCGGGGCGACAGCAACTCCTCGACCTGGCGCATCACCGCATCGAGTTTCGCAGTCGAAACCCGGACCGTTTCGGCGGCCAGGCTGGGCGCGGGAACGAGCGCGGCGTCGACCGCGTTGGGCTCGGCAGGCGCTTCGGACAATGGCCCTTTCAATGCGTCGTCGAGCCGCCGAACCAGCACAGCGATTGCCGGTCGCCCGGAACCGGCAGCGCCGGACTCGGGCGCAACCAGGGCGCTCACGGCGTCGATTGCCTCGTGCACCCGATCGAATAGCGTCGGCGTGGCGGCGAGCCGATTGGTCTTCAACCCGGCGAACACGCTCTCCAGCGACTGGCAGACCGATTCGACATCCAACAGGTTCACGGCCCGCGCGGCGCCCTTCAGGCTGTGCGCGTCCCGGAATATTCTTTCGACCAGCGCCGTGCGTTCTTCTCCCGCCGGCGTCGTCTCCAGCGCGACGAGCCCCAGGGACATCGCCTTGAGGTGCTCGTCCGCCTCGACCCGGAACGTTGCGAGGAGCCGTTTGAGAAGTTCGTCGTTGTTTCTGGCCACGGTATCTTTGGGCTCCAGGGCTCAGGCGGCCTTGTTTTCGATCATCGAGCCCAGCTTTCGTCCCAGCTCGTGCAACTGCTGGGCGGCGGTTTCCGCCTGCCTCGTTCCGGCCACGTTCTGCACGCTCGCCTGCTTGATGTTGTCCATCGCCTGCGCCACCTGGTCCATGCCCACCATCTGCTGCTGGCTCGAAGCCGCGATCTGCGTCGCAGCCTGCGCAGCCTCGCCGATACTGTCGGCGAGCAAACGGATCGACTCGCCGGTCTGCGCGGACTGCTTGCCCCCGGCTTCCACCGCCTTGCTGCCCTGCTCGGTGGCCAGCACCGCGGCGCCGGTCGCCTTCTGAATGTCACCCAGGATGGTCCGCACGTGCGCCGTGGCCTGCCGGGACTGTTCCGCCAGACTCTTGACCTCCTGCGCCACCACCGCGAATCCCTTGCCCTGCTCGCCCGCCTTCGCCGCCTCGATCGCGGCATTCACCGCGAGCAGGTTCGACTGCTCGGCCAGATCGTTCACCGTCGCAATGAGTTCGCCGATCGCCTGGCTGTGCTCGGACAGACGCACGATGCTCTGCGCGATCGAATCCATCTGCTCCTGGATGCGGTGCATGCCCTGAACCGCCTCCTCGACCGACTTGCGCCCGGCCTGAGAAACCTGCGAGACCCTCTGCGCGCTCTCGGAGACGTATTTCGCCTTCTGGCTCGCCACCTGCGCAGTCTGCTTCACCTCCTCCACCGTAGCGGTCGTCTCGCTCACCGCCGTCGCCGTCTCGGCTGCACCCGCGGCCACTTGTGTCGTGGTAGCGAGAATTTCGGATGACGACGATGCGAGTTGAGCAATACTTTCCCGAAGCTGCCGGGTGATGGTACGACTGAGGTAGAAACCCAGAGCCAGGCCGGCGATCAGGCCGAGAACCGAGAGAATTCCCATCGCAAGAAAAGTAAAACTTACCGCCGCAGCGAGCTCGGCGCGTTCCTGCGCTTCCGATTTTATTTCCCGGTCTTTGAACTGCCCGACCTTTTCGATCAACGCTTCGCCAAGCGGTTGCGACTGCTCGTGCGCGAGAGCAAGCGCCTGCGCACGCTTTCACTGCTGCACAAGCTCGAGCACCCTCTGATGCGATTGCTCGTACTTCTCCTGGAGCCCCGCAATCTCGTTCACCCGTGCCAGCCCATCGGCGGCCGGAACAAGGCGGCGCATGAGTTCGATGGTGTCCTTGATCCTGTTCCAGTCGGCTTGCAGGTTTCCGGCGAACTGCTTCTCAAGCTCGGGATAGAGAAGCATTCCCCGGTAATGTGCAACCTGATTGCCTACTTCGGATCGAATTTCGCTGGCGCTCTCCGCGAGCCGCTCGTTCACGTCGAGGAAGCGATCGTACGTCGCCTTGATCATGCCGAGCGAATAGAACGCGCCGATCGTCACGACCGCCAGCAACGTGAGCACGAGCGCATATCCTCCGATGATCTTCTTGCCGATGGTCATGTCCTGTTCTCCTTCAAGACTGCGGTGTTCCGGTCCACCATCACACCTTGTATTGCGCCGCCAACTCCGTCAGCCTTTGTCCCAGTTCATGCAGGTTCCGTGCGGCGGCCTCCGCCTGCCTGGTGCCGGCCACGTTCTGCGCGCTCGCCTGCTTGATGTTGTCCATCGCCTGCGCCACCTGGTCCATGCCCACCATCTGCTGCTGGCTCGAAGCCGCGATCTGCGTCGCAGCCTGAGCCGCCTCCCCAATGCTCTCGGCCAGCAAACGGATCGACTCGCCGGTCTGCGTGGATTGCCTGACTCCCGCTTCCACCGCTTTGCTCCCCTGCTCGGTGGCCAAAACCGCGGCACCGGTCGCCTTCTGAATGTCTCCCAGGATGGTGCGCACCTGCGCCGTGGCCTGCCGGGACTGCTCCGCCAGGCTCTTGACTTCCTGCGCCACCACCGCGAAACCCTTGCCCTGCTCGCCCGCCTTCGCCGCCTCGATCGCGGCATTCACCGCGAGCAGGTTCGACTGCTCGGCCAGATCGTTGACCGTGGCAATGAGTTCGCCGATCGCCTGGCTGTGCTCGGACAGCCGCACGATGCTCTGCGCGATCGAATCCATCTGCTCCTGGATGCGGTGCATGCCCTGCACCGCTTCCTCGACCGACTTGCGCCCGGTCTGAGAAACCTGGGAGACCTTCTGCGCGCTCTCCGAGACGTATTTCGCCTTCTGGCTCGCCACCTGCGCGGTCTGCTTCACCTCCTCCACCGTCGCCGTGGTCTCGCTCACCGCGCTCGCTGTCTGCGCCGCGCTCGAAGCCACCTGCGTGGTGGTGGCGAGAATCTCGCTCGACGACGAAGCGAGCACGGACGCGCTCTGCTTGAGCGGGACGGCCAGCGCACTTAGGCTCTCTACCATTTTGTTGAGCGCCAGACCCAGACGCCCGGTAATGTGACCCGCGTCCGTATTCAAGCGGGCAGTCAGATCTCCGCTGCCAGCTTTTTCCGCGAAGGCCGTGTACTCGGAGACGGCTGCCTGAAGGCTCATATGAGTCTGTTTCTCGGACTCGATCATCGCTTCGAGCCGTTCGGCGGTTGCGTCAAAGACCAGCCCCAGTCGCCCGATCTCGTCCCCGCTGGCAACTTCCGAGCGCGCCCGCAGGTCGCCTTTTCCGAGCGCCTCTGCCGCCTTCGAAACCGCCGCGATGGGTTTGAGAATGCCACGCGCGATAGCGAATCCGATTAGCAACGCAAAAAAGATGACCACAACGGCCACGAGCGCCACCCGTTCGGCAAGAGTCTCGATCGGCGCTTCGAGCGAGCGCTCTGGAATCATGTAAAAAAGAGTCCAGGGAACCGTCTTGAGCCGGCGGGCGACCCCGAGGTTCCACGACTGGTTGACTGGCGCGTAGCCCCGGAAGACCTGGGTGTCAGGGGATGCCGTTCTCGCGCGATCAAACTGCGCAGGAAACTCTCGCGGCGCCTCGAGGAACTCCCGCGTCTTTTCCCCGAACCGGCGCCCGGCCACCATGGCATCGACCGCCCAGGGGTCCAACCGGCCCCCGGGATGAAACACGATCTCCTTGCTGTAGCTGTGAGCGATCCTCACCCCGAACTGATCGAACATGACCGAGAAGCTCTTCTCCCCGGCCTTTTCGTTTCTATCGTCGAGAACTTTCCATAGGGATGCCGCGCGCACCCACAAGACCACCCCCCCCAGGACTCTGCCCTTCGCATCCTTGACAGGGGCCACATAGGCGACCGTCGGCACCGATTCAATTGCCCGGCCTGCGAAGTGGAAATTGGAAATAACCGGCGATCCGCGCAGCGCTTCCTGGACGTAGTCATAAAAAGCCAGGCTCTGCCCGGCAAGCGGTTCCTCGGTTCCCATGACCACCGTTCCTGACGCATCGAGGATTCCGATACCGCGGAGGTTGGAATCGGGCGCCTGCCAGGCGTTCAGAATTGCCGCGACCGCCGGCTCCGCCTTCTGGCGATCGGCATCGGAAGCGATATAACGCCGGACCTCCGGCAATCCCGCAAGCCTGTTTGTCGCTCGCAAATAGCCACGGTTGAACTCATCGAGCGCGGTCGCCACCTCATCTCCGCGGGCAGAGAGAAGCAGCCCGGTTTGTTCCATGCCTATCCGGTTGACGCCCAAGACCCCTACCGGTAGTGTTCGGGCGTGGCGAAGCGCTTTCCGACAACCTTGCTTGACTTCCAGCAGATGTTTCCCGACGAGCGGGCCTGCGGCACCTATCTGGAGCGAGTGCG
>JACPYS010000058.1 GCA_016195915.1 Betaproteobacteria bacterium
CGCGGGCGGAACTCGCGAAGGCCGCACAAGTTGCTCCGGCGGAGCGCGTCAAGGCAGAATCGACCATCGCCGAGCTTGCTAAGGCTCAGCAGCTTGCTCAAGCAGAACGCGTCAAAGCAGAGTCCGCGCGTGCCGAGCTCGCCAAGATCCAGCAGCTTGTCCAGGCGGAACGCACTGCTTCAGACGCGGCACGAGCCGAACTCGTCAAAGCCGAGCAACTTGCTTTAGCGGAGCGAGCCAAGGTTCAACAGCTCGCGCTTGCTGAACGCGCCAAGGTGGAAGCTGCACGGGCCGAACTCGCCAGGGCACAGCAAGTAGCGCACGCTGAACGCGCCGCGGCGGAGACCACGCGCGCCGATCTCGCCAAAGCCGAGCAACTTGCTCTGGCGGAGCGAGCCAAGGCCGAGTCCGCGCGGGCGGAACTCGCGAAGGCCGCACAAGTTGCTCCGGCGGAGCGCGTCAAGGCAGAATCGACCATCGCCGAGCTTGCTGGGGCTCAGCAGCTTGCTCAAGCAGAACGCGTCAAAGCAGAGTCCGCGCGTGCCGAGCTCACCAAGATCCAGCAGCTTGTCCAGGCGGAACGCGCCGCGGCCGAGACCACGCGAGCGGAGCTCGCCAAGGCCGAGCAAGTCGTGCCGGCGGAGCGCGTCAAGGCGGAATCGGCCGTCGCCGAACTTACCAAGGCTCAACAGCTTGCGCAGTCTGAACGCGCCAAAGCCGAATCAGTATGGGCCGAGCTACTTAGAACTCAGCAACTCGCCCAGTCCGAACGAGCGCGGGCCGAATCCATTGTTACCGAGCTTGCAAAGGCCCAACAGCTTGTCCAGGGGGAGCGTGCAAGAGCGGAGTCCGCCCGCGCGGAACTCTCAAAGGCCGAGCAGCTTGCCTCAGCGGAGCGGGCCAAGGCCGAATCCACGCGGGCGGGGCTCGCCAGGCGCGGGCAAGTAGTTCCGGCCGAACCCGCCATGCCGCAATCTGCACAGGCCAAGCTCTCGGAAAGCGTACCTGCGAAAATCGAACGGCGCGCGGAATCGGCGCGCTCAGGCTCCGAATCGAACGACCCATCCGAGCGAAACGAGATCTCGTCTGCGCTGGCCAACTGGGCGGATGCCTGGTCGAGAAAGGATCTCAACGCGTACCTTGCTTCCTACGCCAAGGACTTCGCCGTCTCCGGCGGACGAACACTTCGGCAGTGGGAACGGGAACGACGTGCGCAGATCACCGGAAAAGCATGGATCGATGTGAGACTTCGCGACCTCGAGATCAGCGTTGAGGGCGATCAGGCAAGGGTGCGCTTCGTGCAGGACTACCGCTCGGACAGACTGAGCGAAAGCGCTCGCAAGACACTGACGTTGATAAGGGCGGATCGCAGATGGCTGATCCGGCAGGAGCAAACCGGACAGTAGGGCACACGACGCGTTTCACTGTCTGCGTCCATCGTGCGATCCCCGCATGCGCGGCTTTTTCGCTCTGTGGACCGCGGGGTTAACCGGTTGCTGATCGATCGATGCGGGGCTACACTCCGGCGTCGCACGCGGGTCCGTCGTTACAGAATCCGGAGGGGACATGAATTTCGCATGCAAGGCGGCGGCGTTCGCCATTTTCGCGATGCTCGGCGTTGCCCGTTGTTTCGCGCAGGAAACCTGCGCGCATCGCGGCGATCTCGACAATGCCTACTGCGACGAGAACAAGGATCTCGTCGCCGACCGCCCCAGGGATGCAAAGAAGCTGAAAGATCCCTCGACTCTGGTGTTCGCCTATACGCCGATCGAGGATCCTGCGGTGTATCAGAACCTGTTCAAGCCATTCCAGGAGCACCTCGCGAACTGCACGGGCAAGAAGGTCGCCTATTTCACGGTGCAGTCGAATGCCGCTCAAATCGAGGCGATGCGCGCCGGACGCTTGCACGTCGCCGGCTACGCGAGCGGACAGACCGGTTTCGCGGTCAATCTTGCCGGCGCCGTACCGTTCGCAATCAAAGGCAATGAAAAGGGTCCCCGCACCTATACCCAGGTCGTAATCGTGAAGAAGGGCAGCCCGTACTACAAGCTTGCCGATCTGAAGGGCAAGAAGGTCGCACATACTTCGCCTTCCTCCAATTCCGGCAACATGGCACCGCGTGCGCTCTTTCCTGCCGAAGGCCTGGTGCCCGACAAGGACTACAAGGTGCTCTACTCGGGTAAACACGACCAGTCGCTGATGGGCGTCGTGAACGGCGATTACGACGCGGCCCCGATCACGTCGGACATCTACGAGCGTTTCGTCAACCGCGGCATCATCAAGGACGGCGATCTGCGCATCATCTACCGCAGCGGCCGGTTTCCCACTTCGTCGTTCGCGCACGCGCACGACCTGGGACCCGCGCTCGCCGAGCGCCTGAAGAACTGTTTTTTCGATTTCCGTTTCAGCGCGGAGATGAAAAAGGAGTTCCTCGGCGACGACCGGTTCCTGCCGGTGAGTTACCAGGACGACTGGGCGCTGGTGCGCAAGGTCGCTGAGGACTCCGGCACAGGGTTCAACCAGAGCGGGTTCGAAAAGGAGCGGGCGGCAGAGGAAGCTGCGCGCAGCAAGAGGTAACTTTCCATCCAGGAGGCCGCAAATGCCCAAGACTCTGCTCGCCGCTGTCGCGGCAACCCTGTTTTCCTGCGGCGCGCTCGCGCAGGACGCGTGCAAGAACCGCGGCGATCTGGATGCCCAGTATTGCGACGAAAACGGCGACCTCGTCGCCGACACGCCAAAGGACCCGAAGAAGCTGAAGGTGCCGGGCACGCTCGTGTTTACCTATACCCCGGTGGAGGACCCCGCGGTGTACGAAAAGGTGTTCAAGCCGTTTACCGACCACCTTTCCCAGTGCACCGGCAAGCGCGTGGTATTTTTCCAGGTCCAGTCGAACGCCGCCGAGATCGAGGCGATGCGCTCCGGGCGATTGCATGTGGGCGGGTTCTCCACCGGACCGACCGCGTTCGCGGTCAACTTGGCCGGAGCTGTACCGTTCGCCATCAAAGGCTATGAAAACGACTTTCAGGGCTACAACCTGATCGTGATCGTAAGGAAGGACAGCCCGTACCAGAAGCTTGCCGACCTGAAGGGAAGAAGGTTTGCGCACACCTCGCCTTCGTCCAACTCCGGCCACATGGCGCCAATGGCGCTGTTCCCGAAACAGGGCCTGGCACCCGGCAAGGACTACAACATCCTGTTCTCGGGCAAGCACGACCAGTCGGTGCTCGGCGTGAACTCCGGCGACTACGACGCTGCCGCCGTGGCTTCCGATGTGTTTCACCGCATGGGCGTGCGCGGGCAGATCAAGGAAGAGAATTTCCGCGTCATCTACCGCAGCGAAAAGTTTCCGACCTCTTCGTTCGCCTACGCGCACGACCTCGAGCCGGCATTTCGCGACCGGATGCTGAAATGTTTTTACGACTACCGCTTCACCGACGAGATGAAGAAGGCCTTCGACGGCGCGGACCGTTTTTTCCCGATCAACTTCAAGCAGCACTGGGAAGTCGTTCGCCAGGTGGCGGAGGCAGGTGGCGACAAGTTCAACCGCGGCGCCTACGAAAAAGAAACCGCGCGCGAGGAGGCGGCACGCAAGAAAGCTGCCGAAGAGAAAACGAAGAAATGAAAATCTCTCTCGCAGCGGCCTTCCTCGCATCGGCATTGGTCGCGGGAGCGGCGTACTCCCAGGACGCCTGCAAGAGCCGCGGCGATCTCGATACGCCCTATTGCGACGAGGACGGCGATCTCCTCGCCGATACGCCGAAGGAGCCCCGGCGGCAGAAAGACCCGGACACGCTGTTCTTCACCAATTCTCCGCTCGACGACCCTGCCGTTTTCAACAAGCTGATGCAGCCGTTCGTCGAGCATCTGGCCACGTGCACCGGGCGAAAGGTTCGCTTCTACGACGTCTACTCGAGCGCCGCGGCGATCGAGGCGATGCGCTCGGGCCGCATGCACCTCGGGACCATGTCCTCCGGCGACACCGCCTTCGCGGTCAATGTGGGCGGCGCGATCCCCATCGGCATCCGCGGCGATGCGAGCGGGCCGCAAGGCTACCAGCTGTGGATGATCGTGAAGAAAGACAGCTCGTTCCGGAAGCTCGCGGACCTCAAGGGCAAGCGCGTCGCGCACACCACGCCTTCATCCAACTCGGGCAACCTTGCGCCGCGCACGCTGTTTCCCGCAGAGGGACTGGTGCCAGACCGGGACTACAAGGTGCTCTTCTCGGGAAAGCACGAGAACTCGGTGTCGGGCGTTGCGAGCGGCGATTTCGACGCCGCTCCGATAGCGCACGACGTCCTGGTGCGCATGGCCGAGCGCGGCGTCGTGAAGATGGACGATTTCCGCATCATCTGGCGGAGCCGCAATTTCCCGCCCGGCGGGCTTTCGATGGCGCATGACCTCGATCCGGCGCTGCAACGCAGGATTCGCGAGTGCACCTACAACTTCAAATACCCGCCCGAGATGGTCAAGGGCTTCCAAGGCGCGGACCGCTGGTGGCCCATCGATTACAGGAAGGACTGGGAACTGATCCGCGGCGTCGCGCGAGACAGCGGCCAGGCGTTCACGCGGGCCGCCTTCGAGAGGGAAAAAGCGCGCGCGGAAGCGGCCGGCAGAAAATGAGCGCAGCGGCGCTGGTGCTGCGAGGGCTCTCGAAGGAGTACGCCAAGGGTAAACCGGTGCTGCACGGGATTTCGCTGGAGATTTCCGATCGCGGCATCACCGCGATCATCGGGCCATCGGGCACCGGAAAATCGACGCTCATCCGCTGCATCAACCGGCTCGTCGAGCCCACCGCGGGCGAAGTGATTTTCGGCGGCCAGGACATCGCAAAGCTCGATCGCAAGGCGTTGCGGCTCGCGCGACGGCAGATCGGCATGGTGTTTCAGGAATACAACCTGGTGGAGCGCCTCACGGTCATGGAGAACCTCCTCAGCGGCCGACTGGGTTACGTCTCCCCGCTAAGAGCCTGGTTGCGCAGGTATCCCCCGGCCGACATCGAGCGCGCGTTCGCGCTACTCGAGAATGTAGGTCTTGCAAGCTACGCCAACCAGCGTGCCGACAGCCTCTCGGGCGGCCAGCGCCAGCGGGTGGGCATCGCGCGCGCCATCATGCAGGAGCCGCGCCTGTTGCTGGCCGACGAGCCGACCTCCTCGCTCGATCCGAAGACCTCGGTGGAAATCATGTCGCTGATGCGCGAGCTTTGCACCGAGCGCGCGATCCCGGTGATGGTGAACATGCACGACGTGGAACTGGCGAAGCGTTTTGCCGACCGCATTGTCGGCATGTCTGATGGCAGCGTCGTCTACGACGGCGCTCCCGGCGGTCTCTCGGACGAGGTGCTGAAGGCCATCTACGGCGGCGAGGACTGGATCGCGTGAACGGGGACCCGGCTCGCGTGGCCGCGAAGGCGCTGACTCACCCGGCTGCGGTGGCGCCGTCGGCCTTCCCCGCGAACTGGTGGGCGCGGGCCGGATGGATCGCGCTTGCGGCCTATGTCGTCTACGCGACATCGCGGCTCGATTTCACCTGGACGCGTTTCGTGGTGGGGCTCGATCAGGGCGCGCGCTTCATCGGCCGCATGCTGCCGCCGCGCATCGCGCAGCCCGACACGCTGGTGAAGGGGCTGACCGAGAGCCTCGAGATCGCGATCCTGGCCTCGTCGCTGGGCATCCTCGTTTCGCTTCCGGTGGGCTTGTTCGCCGCACGCAATCTGATGCCGGCCTGGGTCACCTGGCCCGCGCGCGCGCTGATCGCAATGTGCCGTTCGTTCCATCCGGTGATCGTCGCGATCCTGTTCGTCAAGGCGGTGGGCTTCGGTGCCCTGGCCGGGATCCTCGCACTGTCGGTGGCGTCGGTCGGTTTCATCGGCAAGCTGTTTGCCGACGCGATCGAGGAAATATCGCTCAAGCAGGTGGAGGCAGTGCGCGCGACGGGCGCGCCATTCCTTAGCGTGGTGGGCTACGGAGTGATGCCGCAGGTGTTCTCTCGCTTCACCGGTTTCGCCACCTACCAGCTCGATTCGAACCTGCGTAATTCGACCATGGTCGGCATCGTCGGCGCGGGCGGCATCGGCGGAACGCTGTTCGCCGCATTCCAGCGTTTTGACTACGACTTCGTATGCGCGATCCTGCTCTCCATCATCGGCATGATCATGGCGGGCGAGGTGCTCGCAAGCTGGGTGCGGAGCGTGTTTCTCGAGCGCGGAAAGGTGGACGAGGAATGATCCGGAAATGAATGCGGCCGCGACCGGCGTGCGCGAGTGGCGCCGTTTTACCGCCGGGCAGCGCGTCGCCCGCTTCTCGGTCTACTTGGTTCTCGTCGCCGCGATCGTCGCGTCGGCGCGCGCGGTGGAAATCATTCCCGAGTTCCTGTACGACGCGCCCGAGCAGATGCAGGACCTGTTCGTGCGCATGTGGCCGATTGCGTTCTACCACTATCCGGAGGGCGTGCACGCGGCGCTGGTGGAGACCCTGCACATCGCGTCTCTCGGCACGATTCTCGCGGTGCTGATGGCGTTGCCCATCGGCACCGCCGCCGCGCACAACGTCGTTCCGAACCGCGTGGTCAACTATTTCGCCAAGCTGCTGCTCGTATCGAGCCGTTCGGTGAACTCGCTGGTGTGGGCACTGCTGTTCGTGGCGGTATTCGGGCCGGGCGCCCTCGCCGGCACGCTCGCCATTGCGTTCCGCTCGATCGGCTTCGTCGGCAAACTGGTCGGCGAGGCGCTCGAAGAGGCGCAGACCGGGCCGATCGAGGCGCTCGCCGCGGCGGGTGCGCCCTGGCCGTCCGTGATCTCGAAGGGATACTGGCCGCAGGTGGAGCCGGCCTTCTGGTCGATCCTGCTGTTCCGCTGGGACATCAATGTGCGCGAGTCGGCGGTGCTGGGCCTGGTGGGCGCGGGTGGCATCGGCATGGCGCTCGACACCGCCCTCAATCTGTTTCAATGGCCCCGCGTCGCCATGGTCCTGGTGGCGATTTTCGCGGTCGTCGTGATCGCGGAAATCTCCGTCACGCAGATCCGGAAACGCATCCTTTGACCGGCGTAAAACCGCACCCTCGATGTCCTCGGCGAGCAAACTCTGCTGCTCCCGGCGCTTGTCAACGCCGCGCTCGCGGCAAACGACCGCGTCAAGTACTACTTCAGTTTGCTGCAGCTCGCGATCTCGTTTGCCGGACTCGGCGAACGTGATCGGCCGGACCTGAAGAGCGAGCGGATCGCGGCAGGCGAGCCCGACGGCGCGCTCGATGCAGTGATCGCGGGGGTCGGCCCGGCGTCGCCCGGCCCGTACGGTGTGCCGCAGGCCGAGTCGCTTGCGACGCGCATCGAAACCGCGCTGCGCGAGGGGCTCGCCGACGCGCAAGCCGTGGCGCGCATGACGAGCGGGGCGCGCAGCGACGCCGACAGCCTGCACGTGCTGGTGATGGACATGCACACGGCGCTCAACGCACTGCAGGCTTCGATCGCTTCGGAGAACATCGACGGCGCACGCGTCTACGGCATCAATGCCGAGGACCGCGCGCGCATCGCCGCGTTCATGCGCGGAGTGAACTCGACGCGTGCCCTGAAATTCGACCACCCGGGCCTTGCCACCACGGCCACCCGCGCGGGCGAGCGGCTGGTGCTGCAAAACGACATCGGCACCACCGACGCGCACGTGCTGGTGGTGCACGTGGAGAATCTGGCTGCGACCGTGACCTATACCGACGTGCACCTGCCGCGGTTGATCTTCTTTCAGGAGATGCTCGCCCGCTGGAAAGTGAAGTGGAACGACACGCGCTCGCGCAGCGATGCGGCATTCGAAGACGGCGTCTACCACCTTGCCGTGGGAAGCTTCCGCGCCGCTACGCTCGAGGAACTCGACGCCTATCTCGCGGCACTGGGTTCGCGGCTGGTGTTCCTGATCGACTGGAACCGTGCGCGCAAACGCCTGCGGCTGCTGGTGGCGAAGCGCGAAGTCGGCAAGCTGCTCGCCTGGGCAGCGGAGAACGGCGTCGGCCACATGGCGTTCCTGCGCATGGGCGGGGAGCAGGCGGTGTTCGACGCGCTGGCGTCGCTCGGCAAGGCGCCCGCCTCGTTCGGCGCGCGGCTCGAGGACCTGCTGGGGCGCAAGGGCGCGATCGAGTTCTTGCGCTTCGCGCTGCGCTCCTCGGCCGAACTGCTGATGGCGGGGAAGCCGGCCAGCCTGGTGCTCGACGGCCTGCGCGGCGAATTGTTCGGCTACTTCCATTCGGCGCAGCAGACGGTGCTCGATCACGCCTCCGAGCAGGTGGCGCTAGCGATCGAGATGGCAAGCGGCGTGCGCGACTGCCTGCTCGCCGTGCGCCTGTCCGGAGCCGAAGCGCGGTTCGCGCACAATGCGCAGCGCGCCAAACTCTGGGAGCGGCGCGCGGACGATCTGGTGAACCTGGTGCGCGAGCTCGCCCAGCGCTCGGACCAGGCCGCGAGCGTATGTGCGCTGATCGAAGCCACCGACGATGTGGCCGACGAACTCGAGGACGCCGCTTTTCACCTGACGCTGCTTGCCGGCGAAATTCCCCCGGACGCAGTGTTCGAGCCGCTTACCGGCCTGGCCGGTTTGCTGGTCGAGGGCACGCAAGAGTATCTCAAGGCCATTGAAGCCGCGCGCGTCGTGCGCCGCGGCGTGCCGCGTGCGGACGTGCAGGATTTCTTCGAGGCGATCCACCGTATCGTGCGCATCGAGCAGCAAAGCGACGAGATTCATCGGACCGTTAAAGCCTCGCTGCTCGATGGCGCCTGCGGCACGCGCGTGCTGTTCGCGCTTGGCGAGCTCTCGCGCAACCTCGAAGCTTCCGCTGATGCGCTGATGCACAGCGCGCTGACGCTGCGCGACTACGTGCTCAAGGATGTGATGGCCGCATGAACCTTGTCGACCCAGGCGCGGGCGGGCGCTTTCTGTTCGCCATCGCGCCGCACGCCCAGATGGTGGGCGCCGAGGAGCTCGGCTTCAAGGCGCACAACCTGTTGCGCATGGCGCGGCGCGAGCTGGCGGTGCCCGAAGCATTCGTGCTTGGGACTTCCGCGTGCAAGACGTACTTCGCCGACCGCGAACGCCTGCACCGCATCCTCGCGCCGACGCTGCGCGAGGGCCTCGCGGACATCGAGCGTGCGAGTGGCCTGGGATTCGGCTCCACGCGCCGGCCGCTGCTCGTCTCGGTGCGCTCCGGCGCACCGGTATCCATGCCCGGCATGATGGACACGCTGCTCGATGTTGGTCTGTGCGACACGACGCTGCGCGGCCTATTGCGTCTCACGGGAAATCCGCGCCTGGCATGGGACTCCTACCGGCGCCTGGTGCAGTCCTTCGCCGAGGTGGTGCACGCTGCCGATCCGGCGCCGTTTCGCGAACGGCTCGAGCAACGCATCGATGAGGAGCAGCTCGCTTCGGCGCGAGAGCTGGATTATCGGGCGCTTTCGGAGCTCGCGCGCGACTATCTTTCGCTCTACGCGGATCTCGTCGGCAAGCCCTTTCCGCAGGACCCCTTTGAGCAGTTGGAGACCGCGGTTGGCGCGGTTTTCGATTCATGGCAGGGAGCACGCGCGCGCGAGTACCGGCGCATGCACCGCATCGCCGACGATCTCGGCGCGGCGGTTACGGTGCAGCGCATGGTGTTCGGCAACGCCGGAGGCACCTCGGGGTCGGGGGTGGCGTTCACGCGCGACCCGACGACCGGGGAGAACCGCCCTTACGTGGATTTCCTTTTCAACAGCCAGGGCGAAGACCTGGTTTCCGGCCGCAGTGCCGGAGGCGACGCCGATCGCCTCGCGCGCGTGCTGCCCGAAGTGTCGGCGCGGCTCGCGCAGACGCGGCACGCGCTGGAACAGGAGTTCCGCGATGCGCAGGAAATCGAGTTCACGGTCCAGGACGGCCGGCTGTACATGCTGCAGACGCGCACGGCGAAACGCACGGCCTGGGCGGCGCTGCGCATCGCGGTGGAGCAGGTGCGCAAAGAGCTCATCACACCAGCCGATGCGCTCTCCCGCCTCGCGGGAATCGACCTCGCCGCGATCCGGCGCGTGCGCTTCGCCAATCTCGATGGGCTCCAGGCGCTCGGGCGCGGCATTCCCGCGGGCCTCGGGGTCGCCGCGGGACGTCTCGCGCTCGATGCCGCTGCGGTCGCTGAGTTCGCGCGCTCGGGGCGCACGGCAATCCTGGTGCGCGAGGACATGTCGACCGAGGACATCGCGGCGATCGAATCCGCACAGGGCGTGATCACTGCACGCGGCAGCCGTACCGCGCATGCGGCGGTGGTGGCCGGACAGCTCGGCAAACCCTGCGTGGTGGGGCTCGGCACGCTTTCCATCGAACTTGCAGCGCGCACCGTGCGCTTTGGCGAGACGCTGCTGCGCGAAGGCGACGAGCTATGCCTCGACGCGGAAACCGGCGAGGTGTTCGCGGGGCGCCCGCAGTTGGCGGCAGAGCGGCCCGACGATCTGCTCGCGGAGCTTGCGCTCTGGCAGACGCCGGTTGCTGCTTGACTCATGGCTAACGCCCGGCGTGCACGACCGCCCGCAGCTTCGCGACCATCGAGTCGATCTCCTGACGCGTGACGTTGAGCGCAGGCATGAAACGTAAGCACGCCGGCCGCGGCGAGTTGATCAGCAGCCGGTGCTCGAGCGCCAACTCCACCACCTGCTTGCCGATCGGTTCGCCGAGTTCGAGAGCGACGAGCAGGCCTCTTCCGCGAACTTCACCCAAGCCAAGTTCGACAGATAGCGCACGGAGCTGCTGCGCGAGATAGTCGCCGGCCTCGCGCACGCCCGCGAGAAATTCCGGCTTCGACACCTCCGCCACCACGGCATCGCCCACTGCGGTCATCAGCGGGTTGCCGTTGAAGGTTCCGCCCTGGTCGCCCGCTTCGAATACCGAGATCTCCTTGCGTGCGAGTAGCGCCGCGAGCGGCACGCCGCCGCCCAAGCCCTTGCCCAGCGTCATGATGTCCGGCGGGCATCCGGCCGATTCGAACGCGAACATGGTCCCCGTGCGGCCCACTCCCGTCTGGATCTCGTCGAGTATCAACAACACGCCGAATTCCCGGGTCAGCTTGTGCAGGTCCTGGAGGAATTCGTCGGTAAACAGCAGCACGCCCGACTCGCCCTGAATCGGTTCGAGCATCACCGCACAGGTGCGCGGGCCGATCGCGCTCCGCACAGCTTCGAGGTTGTTGCGCGGCACGCGCACGAAGCCCGGGACCTTCGGTTCGAACAGCTTGTCCCAGCCCCGCTTGCCGGAGGCGGACATAGTGGCAAGCGTGCGTCCGTGAAACGCATCTTCGAAGACCACGATCTCGTGAGCCCTGTTTCTTCTGATCTTTCCCCATTTCCGAGCAAGCTTGATCGCGCCCTCGTTGGCCTCCGCGCCGCTGTTGGTGAAAAACACGCGATCGAGGCCACTCAATTCCGCGAGCCGTGCGGCAAGGCGTTCCATCGGCTCGTTGTAGTAAGCGGGACTGACATTGATCACCTTCGCCGCCTGGCGCGCGAGCGCCTCCTGCATCACGGCGGAAGCATGGCCGAGAGAATTGACCGCCCATCCCTGGACGAAATCCAGGTACGCCTCCCCATTTGCATCGTACAGCCACGAACCTTCGCCGCGCATGAAAGTGACCTCGGGCCGTTGGGTAATGAACATCAGTGCGTCGTGCGTCTGCATGTCGGATCTCCGGAAAAAACAAAGGGGCCACGACCTTGCGGCCGTGGCCCCGAATGCGTTGATGGAAAGACTCTCAGCGCTTCATGGGCTGGAGGCGGCCGCGTCTCGTCGTCGCGTACGTCGCGTTTCGCGTCGCGCCGGGACCACCGGGAACGTCTTCGTCATGGTTGGCATCCTAGCGCGGAAGCTCGGAAGTTCCCATCAAAAACTCGTCCACTGCACGCGCGCATTGGCGGCCTTCGCGGATCGCCCACACTACCAGCGACTGGCCGCGGCGCATGTCGCCCGCGGCGTACACCTTCGGCACGCTGGTCGAATAGCAGCCATCGCCGTCCGTCGTTGCATTCGCGTTGCCGCGCGCATCCCTGGCGACGCCGAACGCTTCCAGCATCGATTGCACTGGTGATACAAAACCCATCGCAAGCAACACCAGGTCCGCCGGTATGTCGAATTCGGAGCCCGGCACCTCGCTCATCCTACCGTCCTTCCACTCGAGGCGCACGGCCCTGAGCGCCTTGACCTTGCCATGCTCGCCGATGAACGCGCTGGTGCCGATCGACCAGTCGCGCTCGCAGCCCTCCTCGTGCGAGGAGGAAGTGCGCAGCCGCTGCGGCCAGTACGGCCACACCGGGTTCCTGTCGACGTCGGGCGGCATCGGCAGCAATTCGAACTGGGTGACCGATCGCGCGCCATGGCGATTGGAAGTCCCCACGCAGTCGGAACCGGTGTCGCCACCGCCGATGATCACCACGTGCTTGCCCTTCGCCCACAACTCGCGCACGCCCGCGTCGCCCGCGACGCGGCGGTTCTGCAGTGGCAGGAAATCCATCGCAAAGTGCACCCCGTCAAGTTCGCGCCCCGGCACCGGCAGGTCACGCGCCTGCTCGGCGCCGCCGGCGAGCACCACGGCGTCGAATTCGTCCACAATGGTCGTCGGATCGAGCGATGTCGCCGCGGCGTTGCCTGCGCCGCACGGCGCCCTGCCAACCATGTGGTTGGTCCTGAACACGACCCCCTCGGCCCTCATCTGCTCGAGGCGCCGGTCGATCAACGATTTCTCCATCTTGAAATCGGGGATGCCATAGCGCAGCAGTCCGCCCACGCGGTCGTTCTTTTCAAATACCACCACCGCGTGCCCGGCGCGTGCAAGCTGCTGGGCACAGGCCAGTCCGGCCGGTCCCGATCCCACCACCGCGACACGCTTGCCCGTCTGCCGGGCGGCCGGCACGGGCCTGACCCAGCCCTGTTCCCAGGCCTTGTCGATGATGGCGTGCTCGATCGACTTGATGCCGACCGCATCGCTGTTGATGCGCAGCGTGCAGGCTTCCTCGCACGGCGCAGGACAGACCCGCCCGGTAAATTCCGGGAAATTGTTGGTCGAATGCAGCGTCTCGATCGCGTTGCGCCAGTCCTGCTTCCAGACGAGATCGTTGAAATCCGGGATGATGTTGTTGACGGGGCAACCGCTCATGCAGAACGGGATGCCGCAATCCATGCAACGCCCGCCCTGCAGCTTCACCTCGTCGTCGCTCAGATGACGGACGAATTCGTGGTAATGCCGCTTGCGCGATTGGCTGTCCTCGGACGCCTCCTTCAGGCGTTGATACTCGAGAAATCCCGTTATCTTGCCCATTCAGGCCGCCACTCTTCTGTGCGCGGCGGCGAGCTCGCCAAGCGCGCGCCGGTACTCGTTGGGGAAAACCTTGACAAAGCGAACGCGGTACTCGGGCCATTTCTCGAGAATTTCGTGCGCGCGGCCGCTGCCCGTATAGCGCGCGTGATTCTCGATCAGGCAACGGAGCATGACTTCGTCCGCCTGCCCCAGGTGCCACAGCTCCCGCGCGATCCTGCCTTGCTGCTCCGACTCGGTCAGCACCGGTTCGAGCTCGACCATCGCGCGATTGCAATACTTCGCGAACTCCCCCTCGAGATCGAGCACATAGGCGATTCCACCCGACATGCCGGCGCCGAAATTGCGCCCGGTCGCGCCGAGCACGACCACCGTGCCGCCGGTCATGTATTCGCAGCCGTGGTCGCCTACGCCCTCCACCACCGCCCGCGCGCCCGAGTTTCGCACTGCGAAGCGCTCACCGGCCACCCCGCGAAAATAGGCTTCGCCGGCAATCGCGCCGTACAGGACCACATTGCCGGTAATAATGTTCTCGGTCGGCTCGCCGCGGAATTTTGTCGAGGGCTGCACGCTGATGCGCCCGCCGGAGAGGCCCTTGCCGCAGTAATCGTTGGTCTCGCCGATCAGATCGAGCGTCACCCCCTTGGCGAGGAACGCTCCAAAGCTCTGCCCGGCCGAGCCCGCGAAGCGCAGGTGAATGGTTTCCTCCGGCAGGCCTTCGTGACCATGGCGCTTCGCGATCTCCGACGAGAGCATGGTGCCGACCGTGCGGTTGATGTTGCGGATCGGCATCTCGATGGTGACGTTCTCACCGCGCAAAAGCGCCGGCCGCGAGAGCTCGATCAGGCGGTTGTCGAGCGCCTTCTCCAGTCCGTGGTCCTGCGTCTCGCAATGGAAACGCGCAACCTCAACCGGCGCCTGGGGCATGTGGAAGACGCGCGAGAAATCGAGCCCTTTCGCCTTCCAGTGCTCGATGCCCTTTTTCATCTCGAGCAGCTGCGTGGCGCCGATCAGTTCATCGAATTTGCGCACGCCGAGTCTGGCCATCAGTTCGCGCACTTCTTCAGCGACGTAAAAGAAGAAGTTGACCACGTACTCGGGTTTGCCGGAAAACTTCTTCCTCAGCGCCGGGTCCTGCGTGGCGACGCCCACAGGGCAGGTGTTCAGATGGCACTTCCTCATCATGATGCACCCGCCGACCACCAGCGGCGCGGTGGCGAAGCCGAATTCGTCCGCACCGAGGATCGCGCCAATGACGACATCGCGTCCGGTCTTGATCTGTCCGTCGACCTGTATCGCGATTCTTCCGCGCAGGCGGTTGAGCACCAGCGTTTGCTGGGTTTCGGCAAGACCGAGCTCCCAGGGCGTACCGGCGTGCTTGATCGAGCCCCAGGGCGATGCTCCCGTGCCGCCATCGTGGCCGGAAATGGTGACGTGGTCGGACTTGGCCTTCGCGACGCCGGCCGCGACTGTTCCCACACCGACTTCGGAAACAAGCTTCACCGAGATCGAAGCCGCCGGGTTCGCATTTTTCAGGTCGTGGATCAACTGCGCGAGGTCCTCGATCGAATAAATGTCATGGTGCGGCGGCGGGGAGATCAACTCGACCCCGGGCGTCGAAAAACGCAGCTCCGCGATGTACTCGGATACCTTGCGGCCGGGCAGCTGGCCGCCTTCGCCCGGCTTGGCTCCCTGCGCCATCTTGATCTGGATCTGCTCGGCCGAGGCAAGGTATTCCGCGGTAACGCCGAAGCGCCCGGAAGCCACTTGCTTGATCTTCGATTTGAGCGAATCGCCTTCCTTCAGCGCGATGTCGGCCTCGACCCGGCTCCTGCCCAGGCGCGAGCGCAGCGTCTCGCCCGCCATCACCGGGGCATAGCGGCGGCGGTCCTCTCCGCCCTCGCCCGTGTTCGACTTTCCGCCGATGCGGTTCATGGCGACGGCGAGCGTCGTGTGCGCTTCAGTCGAGATCGAGCCGAGCGACATCGCGCCGGTGGAGAAACGCTTGACGATTTCCTTCGCCGGCTCCACCTCGTCGATCGGCACCGGGCTGCGCTCGCCGAAGCGAAACTCGAACAACCCGCGGAAGGTCATGTGCCGCTTCGATTGATCGTTGATGATCTGCGCATATTCCTTGAACGTCGCGTACGAGCCCTGGCGCGTCGAGCGCTTGAGTTTCGCGATCGCGTCCGGCGTCCACATGTGCTCTTCGCCGCGCACCCGGAACGCGTACTCGCCGCCAGCGTCGAGCGCCGCGGCGAGAACCGGGTCGCTGCCGAATGCCGACTTGTGCGCGCGTATCGCCTCCTCCGCAATCTCGAACACGCCGATGCCTTCGACCGAGGACGCGGTGCCGGTGAAATACTTGTCCACCAGGCTGCGCGCGAGCCCCACCGCCTCGAACACCTGCGAGCCCGTATAGGACATGTACGTCGAGATGCCCATTTTCGACATCACTTTCTTCAGCCCCTTGCCCAGCGCCTTGATGTAGGCCCTGATCGCCTTGCCGCCGTCGATCCCGCCAAGCGCGGCAGCGTCCAGCGCGAGCAGGGTTTCGAGCGCAACGTACGGGTGCACCGCTTCCGCGCCGTAGGCGCCCAGCAGCGCGAAATGATGCACTTCGCGCGCGGATCCCGTCTCGACCACCAGACCCGCCGAGGTCCGCAGCCCCTTGTTGAGCAGATGCTGATGGATCGCCGAAAGCGCGAGCGGCGCCGGAATCGCGACCTGCCCGGCGCCGATCTTGCGATCCGAGATGATGATGATCGAGTACCCCGAACGCACCGCGTCTTCCGCCTGCGCGGCAAGGCTCGCAAGGCGCGCTTCGATCGCTTCACGTCCCCAGGCGAGCGGGTAGGTGACGTCGAGTTCGAACGCCTTGAACTTGCCGTCGGTGTAGCGCTCGATGTTGCGGACCTTTTCCATTTCGAAGAAGTCGAGCACCGGCTGGCTGACTTCGAGCCGGATCGGCGGATTCATCTCGTCGATGCCGAGCAGGTTGGGTTTCGGTCCGATGAACGAAACCAGCGAGGTCACCAGTTCCTCGCGGATCGGGTCGATCGGCGGATTGGTCACCTGCGCGAACAGCTGCTTGAAATAGTGATACAGCGTCTTGTTCTTGTCGGAAAGCACCGCGAGCGGCGAGTCATTGCCCATCGAGCCCACAGGCTCCTCGCCGGTCATCGCCATCGGAATCATCAGGAACTTGACGTCCTCCTGCGTATAGCCGAACGCCTGCTGCCGGTCGAGCAGTGCAATCGCGCTGCGCACCGGCTGCTGCCTGTCGCTTTCCACCTCGTCGAGCCGCACGCGGATGCGCTCGATCCACTCGGCGTAGGGTCTGGCCGAAGCGAGCGTATCCTTGAGTTCCGCATCGTCAACGATGCGCCCTTTTTCCAGATCGACGAGAAACATCCTGCCGGGCTGCAGGCGCCACTTCTTGACGATGCTCTCCTCCGGCACCGGCAGGCAGCCGCACTCCGAGCCCATGATCACCAGGTCGTCGTCAGTGACGATGTAGCGCGAAGGCCGCAGTCCGTTGCGGTCGAGCGTCGCGCCGATCATGCGGCCATCGGTTAAGGCGATCGAGGCCGGACCGTCCCACGGCTCCATCATCGCCGCGTGGTATTCGTAGAACGCGCGACGGCTCGGATCCATCAGCGTGTGGTTCTCCCACGCCTCGGGGATCATCATCATCATCGCGTGGGCTGCCGAGTAGCCGGACATCACCAGCAGCTCGAGCGCATTGTCGAACGATGCCGAGTCGGACTGCCCGTCGTAGATCAACGGCCAGATCTTGGCGAGGTCGTCGCCCAGAATCGGGCTCGAGATCGCCCCCTGCCGCGCACGTATCCAGTTGACGTTGCTGCGCAGCGTGTTGATCTCGCCGTTGTGCGCGATCATCCGGAACGGGTGCGCCAGGTCCCACGAAGGGAAAGTGTTGGTCGAGAAGCGCTGGTGAATCAGCGCAAGCGCCGACATTACGCGCGCATCCTGCAGGTCCTTGTAGTAAAGGCCGACCTGGTAGGGAAGCAGCATTCCCTTGTAGACGATCGTGCGCGCCGACATCGACGGCACGAAGAACTCCTTGCCGTGGGCAAGCTTAAGCGCCTGAATCGCATGACCGGAGGATTTGCGGATGATATAGAGCTTGCGCTCCAGTGCGTCGGTGACGGTTACTCCCGCACCCCGGCCGATGAACGCTTGCCGGACCACGGGCTCGAGCTTCTTCACGCTCTCGCCCAGATCGCAGCTGTCGACCGGAACGTCGCGCCAACCGAGGAGAACCTGGCCTTCGTCCTTGATGGCGCGCTCGATTTCATACTCGCAGGCGCGACGCGACGCGGGTTCGCGGGGCAGGAACACCATTCCGACGCCGTAATGCCCGGCGGGCGGCAACTTAACGTTGTGCGCCGCCAGTTCTTCGCGAAAATACTGGTCCGGAATCTGGATCAGGATACCCGCGCCGTCGGAAGTCTTCGGGTCCGCGCCCACCGCGCCTCGGTGGGTGAGATTCTTCAGGATGGTCAGGCCCTGCTCGATGATCGAGTGGCTCTTCTTTCCCTTGATATTTGCGACGAAGCCGACACCGCAAGCGTCGTGCTCGTTGTGCGGGGAGTAAAGTCCCTGGGACGGCGGCGCAGCGAACTGTTCCACACGAGGCCTCTGCGAATCAGACGCCCGCACACATTTTTGCGGCTATGCACAAAAATGCAGGGCGATCTGATGAATATACCTGCCAAGCTCCCTGCGATCAAGGGGTTAGCGGGGTAGTTCAGGTTGCAGCGGATGACGCAGTGCCACGAGCCGTACAGCCTTGAATTGCATCGCAAACGAGTCCGGGCGGGATGTCACCGCGTATAACCGCGCGGCCGATCGCTTCCAGGAGCACAAACCGGATGCGGCCGCCCGCCGCCTTCTTGTCGACCGACATCAGCTCGAGATACCGCTCCGGCGAAAGTCCGGCCGGTCCGGCGACCGGCAAGCCGGCAGCGGAAATAAGCGCGCTCGGACGGCGCGCGTCCTGCGGCCCTATCAGTCCGGCACGCAGTGATAGTTCGGTCGCCATCACCATTCCCGCGCCCACCGCCTCGCCGTGCACCCATGCCCCGTAGCCCATGCCCGCTTCGATGGCGTGCGCGAACGTATGGCCGAAATTGAGGATCGCGCGCAGGCCCTGCTCACGCTCATCGGAAACCACGACCTGCGCCTTGAGTTCGCAGGAGCGGAGCACGGCTCGCGTCAGGGCGGCCGCGTCCCCCGCCAGGAGCTTGGGCATGTCGTCTTCGAGCCAGGCGACGAAGGAGGCGTCGAGGATCAGTCCGTGCTTGATCACTTCGGCGAGACCCGCCCGCAGTTCGCGCCCCGGCAGGGTCGCGAGCGTGCCTACGTCGGCGACCACCACGCGCGGCTGGTGGAATGCGCCGACCATGTTCTTGCCGCGCGCGTGGTTGATTGCGGTCTTGCCGCCGACCGAGGAGTCGACCTGCGCGAGCAAGGTCGTCGGAACCTGGATGAACGCGACGCCGCGCTGGTAGATCGCCGCCGCAAAGCCCGCGAGATCGCCGACCACTCCGCCACCGAGCGCCACCACCGTGACGCTGCGGTCGCAGCGCGATGCGAGCAGCTCGTCGAGCACGCGATCGAGCGTGCGCCAGTCCTTGTGCTGTTCGCCATCGGGGACGACTATGGAGACCACGCGCGCGCCCGCGCGCTCGAGGGTTCTCGCCAGCCGTTCCAGATGGAGCGGGGCAACCAGCGCATCGGTGATCACTGCGGCGGTCGCGCCGAGATGGGGCGCGAACAGATCGGCCGACTCGAGCAGCCCCGGCCCGACGTGGATCGGGTAGCCACGATCGCCGAGCGCTACACGGAGAGTTTGCATGATTCCGGGAACTGAGCGACCAGCCGTCTTACCAGGATAGAGGCGCTCTGCCGTCCCGTTTCGACGACCAGATCGGCTACCTCGCGGTAGAGCGGGTCGCGCTGCACGTAGAGTTCCTCGAGGCGCCTTTTCGGATCCGCGGTCGCGAGCAGCGGCCGGTTCCTGCCGTGCCGCGTCCGCTCCCACAGATGGGCCGGTGCGGAATGCAGGTAGATGACCGTGCCGCGCGCCGCGAGATGGCGGCGGTTGGCTTCGGCGAGCACGGCGCCGCCCCCTGTCGCGAGCACGATTCCTTCGAGCGCAGTCAATTCGGAGATCACGGCGGACTCGCGCGCGCGAAATCCTGCCTCACCCTCGACGTCGAAGATTACCGAGATGCGCACGCCGCAGCGGCTCTCGATTTCATGGTCGGAATCGAAGAACGTCCGCCTCAGCCGCCGCGCGAGCAGCCGCCCGATGGTCGTCTTGCCGGCGCCCATCAGGCCGACGAGAAAAATGCTCTGGTTGTCGCCCATGGCAGGATTGTAAACGGCGCGGCGAAAAGAAAAGGCCGGGCACCGGCCCGGCCTTCAAAGGACGCCCGGCGCCGATTCCGGCGTCGAAGGCGCAGGCAAGGCGGGGATGTTCTTCAGCGGACGGTCAGCCTTTCGTTGACGATTCTGGGCGTGATAAACACCAGGAGCTCGGTGCGTGCGGACTGCTGCGCCTGGTTGCGGAACAAAAAGCCCACGTAGGGCAGCTCGCCGAGCACGGGGATGCGCGTGATATCGGTCCGGTCGGTCTGCTCGAAGATGCCGCCGATCACCACGGTGCCGCCGTTCTCGACCAGCACTTCGGTCTTGACGTGCTTGGTGCTGATTTGTACCCCCGCGGGCGTGGTCGCGCCGGGCGAGTCCTTGTTTACGTCGAGCGTCATGATGATGTTGCCATCGGGCGTGATCTGCGGTTTCACCTTGAGCGACAGATTGGCCTTGCGGAACGCCACCGTGGTGGCGCCGCTGGAACTCGCCTGCTGATAGGGAATTTCCGTGCCCTGCTCGATCAGCGCCTCGACCTGGTCAGCGGTGAGCACGCGCGGGCTGGAAACGATCTTGCCTTTGCCGTCGGCTTCCAGTGCCGAAACCTCCAGATTGAGAAAGCGGGTCGCCGCCTTGTTGAACAGAATGAACGAGAACACGCCCGGGTTCAACGTATTCAGGCCCGACGACGGGAGGTTCACGCTAAGCGAGTCGGGGAGAAAGACCCCGGTCGCCGCCTGAGGTGTTCCCTGTACCGAGCCCGCGTGGCCGCCCGTGTCGGTCAGGGAGCCGCCGACCGTATATCGGGCGCCGTCCTTGCCAAGAACCTTGTTATTCCCGCTGAAGTCGTGCATGCCGAGCCGTGCGCCGAGGTTCTTGCTGAAGGTATCGGCAGCCTCGACGATGCGCGCCTCGATCATCACCTGGCGCACCGGCACGTCTATCTTGGCCAGGAGTTTGCGCACCTCCTCGAGCTTGCTCGGCGTGTCCTGCACGAACAGGGTATTGGTGCGCGCATCGACCACCGCGCTGCCGCGCTTGGAAAGTATCGGCTGGGTCTTGTCACCGAGCAGCTTCTGCACCTCGGACGCCTTCTGATAATTCATCTGGAACGATTCGGTGCGTGTCTGCTCGAGTTCGACGATCTGCTGTTGCGCTTCCAGCGCAATCTTCTCCCGGGTCGCAAGTTCGTCACGCGGCGCGATCCAGATCACGTTGCCGCTGCGCCGGCTGTCAAGGCCGCGCGTCTGCAGAATGATCTCGAGCGCCTGGTCCCAGGGTACGTCCTTGAGGCGCAGCGTGATGCTGCCCGTGACTGTATCGCTGGTGATCACGTTCAGGTCCGTGAAATCGGCGATGACGTTGAGCACCGCGCGCACCTCCACGTTTTGGAAGTTGAGCGACAGCTTCTCGCCGGTGTAGCGGCCCTTCTGCGTTGCGCGGGCCGAGGTATCGGCGGCGACCGGGCGCACTTCGACCACGAACTGGGTGTCCGTCTGGTACGCGTTGTGCTCGAAATTGCCCTTGGGCTCGATCACCATGCGCACGTTCTCGCCCTGCTGGAATGTGTTGATCGTCTGCACCGGCGTGGCGAAATCCACCACGTCCAGGCGCCGCCGCAGGTTGTCCGGCAGCGACGTCTTGACGAATTCGACCACCAGGTTCTGTCCCTGCTGCCGCAAGTCGATCCCGGTATCGGCGTCCGCCAGGTCGATGATCACGCGGGCCTCGCCCGTGCGCCCGCGGCGGAAGTCGATATCCCGAATCGCGTGCTTGGTGCTGCCCTTTCCTTCGGGAAAACTTGGTGGCGCGCCGCTGGATGCGATCGGCGCCACCGCGGCCGCGGACAGCGTCACCACGAGCGTGTTGCCCTCGACGGCCATTTCGTGGCTCACCGAGCGGCGCAGATTGAGCACCAGGCGCGTCTTCTCCGCGCCCTGTACGAGGTTCATGCTTCGCAATTCGCCTTCGCCTATGTCCTGGCTCGCGCGTCCGAGTGCATTCGCGGTGTTGGCGAAATCGATTGCGAGACGCGCGGGACTGGCCACCGTAAAGTTCGGCGGCACCGCGGCCAGCGGGAGCTTGGTCTGGATGCGCACCACGACCTTGCCGCCCTGCTGGGTTACGTTGAACGCCTCGATGCTGTTGGCCTGCGCCCACGCCAATCCGAGCCCCAGCAGCCACAGCGTCACCACGTGGAAAACGGCTCGGAATTTAGTCATCGTTGTGCCTCCTGAACCAATTGCAGCGCGCCGGCGCGTTCCACCCAGTCGCCGCCGCCGTCCTGAACCAGCTCCTTGATGCTGATCTGACTATCGTCGATGGCGTTGATCACGCCGAAATTCTGGCCCATGTAGTTGCCTTTCTTGACGCGAAACAGATTCGGCCCGGCCCGCACGATGCCGAAGGTTTCCGGGCCCTGCGTGAGGGTACCCACCATCCGGATTGCCTCGAGGGGGTAGGACTCTAGCGGCTCCTTCGGCCGGTTCTGCTCGGCCTGCAAGCGGGAGTTGGCCGGTCCCTTGGTGCTCGCCGCCTGTCCAAACTCGATACGAGAGGCCTGAAACGGGTCGAGCTGCCCCTCCGCCTTGTACGGCACCGGTTCATACTGCCGGACCTGCGGCAGCGGTTCGACCCTGCCGCGCAATTCTTTGGTAAGCCCGTTGAGCTCCTGCCTGAGATCGTTGTGCTGCTCGCCGCCGCAACCGGTCGCAAGCAGCACGCAACACGTGATCAGCGCTTTCCTCATTTTTTCGCGGCCTTCTTCGCGGCCTGCGTCGACTGGCGCTGCTTGGCGATTTCCTCGTCATCGAGGTAGCGGAAGGTCCGCGCGGTTGCGTCCATGTTCAGCCTGCCGTCCTTGCCGGCACTGCTGATCGAGACATCGTTCAGCGTCACGATGCGCGATAGCTGTCCCACATCGCTGGCAAACGCGCCGATGTCGTGGTAATTGCCGGTGACCTTGAGGGAGATCGGCAGCTCAGCGTAGAACTCCTTCGATATCTCACCGCCCGCAGGCCGGAACAGTTCGAATTCGAGACCGCGCCCGAGTCCGGCCTGGTTGATGTCATTGAGGAGACCGTCCATCTGCGCCTTGTTTGGCAGCTGTTTGAGAAGCGCGCCGAATGAACTGTCTATTTCGCGCAATTGCTGCCGGTGCAAGTCGAGATTGATCGCCTTCTTCTTCTTTTCCACGTATTCGTCCTTGAGCTTGGATTCCTGCGCCACGCCCTGGTCCAACTCATCCATCTGCCCCTGCCAGACGAGAGCATAGGCCGCAATAAGCAGTGCGACCAGCAGGCCAAGCAGAGCCGCCGCCTTCGGCAATGCCGGCCAGGTTCCGGGATCCTTCGGGTTGAGGTGTTTGAAGTCTTCGAGGAATTCGCTGACGTTGAACGCCATGGCCCTACCCCTTCTTGGCCGCTGCGGCAGCCTTCGCGGCGGGCTTGGCGTCGCCCTTCGCGCCATCCTTGCCCGCGTCGGCCTTGGGGCGTTTGAGCGACAGGTTCATGTTGAATTCGCTCACCTTGCGCTTCTCGGCAGTGCCCGACTTGATCTCCACTAGCTGCGGCTGTTCGAGCCATTGTGAAGACTCGATGTTGCGCATCAGCACCGATACGCGTGCATTGGATTGCGCGTATCCAGCCAGGCTGATGCGCGCGCCCTTTTGCGTCACCGTCCTCAGATACACGCCCTCCGGCACCTGCCTTACCAGTTCTTCGAGCAGATACACGGTCTGCGCGCGGTCGGTCTGAAGCGCCTCGATCACCTGCTTGCGCGCGAGCAACGCGGCGATCTCATCTTGGAGTTTCTTGATCTCCTCAATCTCCTTCTCGAGCCCGGAAATCTCCTTTTTCAGGAAATCATTGCGTTGAACTTGCGCATCGACGCGGTTCCCATTTACAAACCACGCCGCACCGGCAATCACCGCGCCCAACAAGGCGGTGCCGGCGGCAAGCACGAAGAAATAGTTGCGCGCCCGTTTGCGCCGTTCCTCGCGATGGGGAAGAAGATTGACGCGGATCATGTCGGGTCGAACCTCCGCATGGCGAGCCCGCAGGCGACGATCAGCGACGGCGCATCGGCCATCAGCTTCTTCAACTGGACGCGCTCCGAGTGCCCCATCGTTGCGAACGGATTCGCCACCACCGTATTGACCTGGGTGCGCGTATGCACCACCTCCTCCAGGCCGGTCAACACGGCCGACCCGCCGGCGAGCAGGATATGGTCGACGCTGTGATATTGCGTCGACGTGAAGAAAAACTGCAAGGCGCGCTGTACTTCCAGCGAAAGGTTTTCCATGAACGGACGCAGCACTTCGGCCTCGTAATCGTCAGGCAGGCCGCCCGAGCGCTTTGCGTTTTCCGCTTCCTCGGGGCTCATGCCGTAGCGGCTGACGATATCCTGACTGAGCTGGTTGCCGCCGAATGCCTGCTCGCGCGTATATACCGTGTTGTCGTTTCGGAGCACCGACACGTTCATCACGTTGGCACCGACATCGACGATCACGATGTTCTGATCCTTGCCCGCACCCGGCAGCGCCTTCCAGACAAGTTCGAGAGCCGCCTGCTGGGCGAAGGACTCGATGTCCATCACGCTTGGCAGCAGGCCCGCCGATTCGGCGACGGCCACGCGGTCCTCGACCTTCTCCTTGCGCGTCGCTGCGATCAACACCTCCTGCTCCTCGGGCGAGGAGGGAGACGGGCCGATCACCTGGAAGTCGAGATTCACTTCCTCGAGCGCGAACGGGATGTACTGGTTGGCTTCCGCCGTGACCTGCACCTCGAGTTCTTCCTCGCGCAGACCCGCCGGGACAATAATTTTCTTCGTGATCACGGCGCCCGTCGGCACCGCCATGGCGACGTGCTTCGAGCGCGTTCCGAGCCGCTTATAGACTCGCTTGACCGCTTCTACGACGACCTCAAGAGAATTCATGTTCCCGTCGACCACCGCGTCACGGGGCAGGGGCTCGATGGCATAACGCTCCACGCGCAGCACACCCTTTCCGGCGTCGACAATCTCTAGCATCTTCACCGAAGACGAGCTGATGTCCAACCCGAACAGCGGCGGAGCCTTGGGTGTGAAGAGGTCGAGTTGCAAGGCGTTTTTCCTTTCCGCATTGGCCGCTTAGGCGCAATACGTATAATTCGCTTTAAATCCTAGCAACAACCCCCAGTCCATGTAAAGCAATTTGTTCACACAGCAGGTGCCATTATAATGTTTCTGTCTCTTTACCGCCGCAATGGTGCGTGCTACGGCATCTTCTGCGCGGTCGATTGCCGTCCTGCCATTGTGCCCGGAACCCTCTGATGTGGTTGCGTTTTCTTCTGTTTCCACTGGCCCTCCTGGGAGGACTGTTGGTCGCGGGTGCCTGCGCAGCCGGCCTCGTATTGATTCTGGCTTACCCCAATCTCCCGTCGCTCGAAGTGCTCACCGATTACCAGCCGAAGATCCCGCTTCGCGTTTATACGACCGAGGGCGTGCTGATCGGTGAGTTTGGCGAAGAGCGGCGCACGATCGTATCCATCGGCGAGGTTCCCGAGCGGCTCAAGAAGGCAATCCTCGCCGCGGAGGATGAGCGTTTCTACCAGCACGCCGGGATCGACTATTTCGGCGTCGCCCGCGCGGCGTACGCGAACCTGGTGACCGGGGGCCGGCGGAAGGGCGCGAGCACGATCACGATGCAGGTGGCGCGAAACTTCTTTCTCTCCTCCGAAAAGACGCTGGTGCGCAAACTCTACGAGGCGCTGCTCGCGTTCAAGATTGAGAACAATCTGGGCAAGGACCAGATCCTCGAACTGTACGTCAACCAGATCTACCTCGGACAACGCGCCTATGGATTTTCCGCCGCCGCCCGGATCTACTACGGCAAGTCGCTCGACCAGCTGACGCTCGCGGAGGCGGCGATGCTCGCCGGGCTTCCCAAGGCGCCATCCACATTCAATCCGGTGGTCAATCCCGCGCGCGCCAGGCAGCGCCAGCAGTACGTACTGCGCCGCATGCGCGAGCTGGGACACATCGACGCAAACGAGTTCGAGCAAGCGTCGAAGGCTCCGCTGGTGGTAAAACGCGAGATGAACGAGTTCGCGCTCCACGGCGAACATATTGCCGAAATGGTGCGGCAGGCGGTCTTCGAGCAGTACCCGGAAGACGTGTACACGCGGGGCTTTCGCATCTACACCACCATCCGCAAGGCGGACCAGGACGCTGCTTACAGCGCATTGCGCCGGGGCGTACTCGAGTACGACCGGCGCAACGGCTACCGTGGACCAGAAGGTTTCGTCGAACTCGCAGACGACGCCGGCGATGAAGATTACGACGACGCGCTCGCCAATCACGAGGACAGCGACGACCTGCGCGTGGCCCTCGTGACTTCCGCCGACGCGAAGGAAGTGCGCGCCGTGACCAAGCTGGGCGAGGAAGTGAGGATCTCGGGCGAAGGACTGCGATTCGTCGCGCGAGCGCTCGATGAGAAGACCGCGCTGGCCCGGCGCCTGCGGCGTGGCGCACTGATTCGGATCACGCAGGATGAGAAGAGGCTCTGGCAGGTCGCGCAATTGCCCGAAGCCGAGTCAGCGTTCATCTCGGTCGACCCACAGGACGGCGCGGTGCGCGCACTGGTAGGCGGATTCGACTTCACGCGCAACAAGTTTAACCATGCGACCCAGGCCTGGCGCCAGCCCGGATCCTCGTTCAAGCCGTTTATCTACTCGGCAGCCTTGGAAAAGGGGTTCACGCCGGCAACGGTCGTCGCCGATGAGCCGCTGGTGGTGGAAGCCGAGGTCACCGGCAGCCAGCGCTGGGAGCCGAAGAACTACGACGGCAAGTTCGAAGGTCCGCTGCCCCTGCGCACCGCGCTCGCCAAGTCGAAAAACATGGTTTCGATCCGCGTGCTTCAGGCGATCGGCACGAAATACGCGCAGGACTACGTCAGCCGTTTCGGTTTCGACGCCGACAAGCACCCGCCCTACCTCACCATGGCACTCGGGGCGGGATCGGTTACGCCCTGGCAGATGGCGCGCGCCTACGGTGTGTTCGCCAATGGCGGATTTCTGATCCAGCCGTATTTCATCCAGCGCATCGTCGACGACCGTGGAAATTCTCTCGGCGCGGCCAAATCGATACGCGCCGGTGAGGAATCATTGCGCGTAATTGACGCGAGGAATGCCTTCATCATGGACAGCATGATGAAGGACGTCACGCGCTACGGTACCGCCGCGCGGGTTGCAAGACTGGGGCGACACGATCTTGCGGGCAAGACCGGAACGACCAACGATTTCATCGACGCCTGGTTTTGCGGCTACCAGCCCGACCTGGTCGGCATTGCGTGGGTCGGTTTCGATCAGCCTCGCACTCTAGGACGTAACCAGACCGGCGGACTCGTATCCATGCCGATATGGATCGCTTACATGGAGAGGGTTCTAAAAGGCGTCCCCGAGATCGAGCGAGATCCTCCGGAAGGGGTAGTCAGCGCTTACATTGAGAGTTCCAGAGGCAGCCTGCCCGGTGACGCGCGCCGTACCGAGTGGTTCTACCGGGAGAGTTTGCCCAAGGAGACCCCTCCGGAGGCGGAGTCCGAAGCACCGGCCCCGGCAGGTGCCCCCGGGACCACGCCTCCCAAACGTGAGCCATGAGCCGGAACGAACGCGGTTACGCACCGGTCCGCACCGCGCTTCGAGCTGGCACTCTTCGGTCCTTTACCTTTCTTGCTACCATCCCAAGACCATGTCGATCCGCGCGTTATATCCGAAGCTGGCCCTGCTCGCTGTGCTGGTCATGCTTTCTTCCTGCGGGCAGAAGGGGGCCCTTTACTTCCGCGACAGTCCTCCGCCAGGCGTTAGGCCGGAGAGGCCCATACCGGAGAAACCAACGCCTTACCCGAGCGAACCGACGCAACCGGGTAAAGAAAACAGTTCGGAGCGGAATTAGCGGAGCGGAATTAGCGAGGCGGAACTTGCGGCCTTCCGAGCCGCGCGCTTGAATCCGCAGGTCCTTTTCTCACGTCTTCTTACCGGTGTTCACGAAGGGAGTTGTCGGCAGATGAGCTTTGCGTACCGCGACGGCGTCTATTGTGCGGAAGGCCTTTCGCTGGAGGTCGTCGCGCAACGCTATGGCACGCCCTGTTACGTCTACTCCCGCGCCGCGATCGAAAGCGCGTATCGGGAGTTTGAGCAGGCTTTCGCGGTCGCCGACCCACACCGGCGCGCGCTCATCTGCTATTCCGTCAAGGCTAACTCCAACCTCGCGGTGCTTTCCCTGCTCGCGCGTCTCGGGGCCGGCTTCGACATCGTCTCCGGAGGGGAACTCGCCCGCGTGCGCGCGGCAGGCGGCGATCTGCGCAAGGTGGTGTTTTCGGGTGTTGGAAAGACCGAGGCAGAGATCGTACAGGCGCTCGAGGCAGGCATCCTGTGCCTCAACCTCGAATCCGGGGAAGAGCTCGAGCGCACCGACGCGATTGCCCGGCGGCTCGGCTTGCGCGCAGCGGTCGCGTTTCGCGTCAATCCTGACGTCGATGCAAAGACGCTCCCTTATATCTCGACGGGCCTGAAGCAGAACAAGTTCGGCGTGTCCTACGCGGAGGCTGAACGCCTTTACCGCGATGCGGCTGCCCGGCCGAACATCGAGGTGGCGGGCGTGGGCTGCCACATCGGCTCGCAGCTCACCGATCCGGCGCCGCTTGCGGACGCGGCGCGGCGCATCGTGGCGCTCGCCGAACGGCTCGAGAGACATGGCATCGCACTCCGGCACGTCGATCTCGGCGGCGGCTTCGGTATTCGTTACAACCACGAATCCCCGCCCTCGATCGGCATATTCATTGCGACCTTGTGCGGCGCCCTGGGCGCGCGGCGCGAAACGCTCATCGTCGACCCGGGTCGCGCCATCGTCGGCAATGCGGGCGTGCTGCTCACGCGCATCGAGTACGTCAAGCGTGGTGAGGCGCGGAACTTCGCCGTTGTGGACGCAGCCATGAACGACCTGCTGCGCCCCGCTCTGTATCAGGCGTGGCACGAAGTCGTGGCGGTGCGTCCCGCCGGCGTAGCCATCGACAGCTACGACGTGGTCGGGCCGGTGTGCGAGACCGCAGACTTTCTCGGCAAGGAACGCAAACTGTCGATCGTGTCAGGCGGGCTGCTTGCGATCCGCTCAGCGGGCGCCTATGGCATGGCAATGAGTTCGAATTACAATTCGCGGCCTCGCTGCCCCGAGGTGGTGGTGAGCGGCGCGCGGGCCGAGCTGGTGCGCCCGCGCGAACACGTGGAAGAACTTTATTCGCAGGAGTCGATTCCAGCATGGTGAGCCGTAGCACCGTATTTGTCTGGATCACGCTCGCCGTCACGGCGCTCGCCTGCCTGTCGGGTTGCGGCAATGACGCGGCTTCAGCCAAGCGCTCCGCCGGCCCGGCCGCCGCAGTCCCCGTATCGGTAGAACCTGCGCAACAGCGAACCGTCCCCGTGATGGTCGAGGCGATCGGCAATGTGGAGGCCTTTTCGAGCGTTTCGATCAAGGCGCGCGTCGACGGCCAGATCGTCGCGGTCAATTTTACCGAAGGCAGGGAAGTGCGAAAGGGCGAGGCATTGTTCCGCATTGACGCTCGTCCCTTCGAGGCGTCGCTGCGCCAGGCGGAGGCGAACGCAATGCGCGACGCCGCGGCACGCGACCAGGCCCGCTCACAGGAACGCCGCTATCAGGAACTCCTCGAAAAGAACTTCGTCTCCAAGGAAGCGTACGCTCAGATTCGCACCAATGCAGCGGTCGCGGAGGCGACCGCGAAGGCGAGCGAAGCGGCGCTCGAGAACGCGCGGCTGAATCTGGAGTATTGCACCATCGCCTCGCCGGTCGACGGGATTCCCGGCAAGATTCTGTTGCAGGTCGGCAATCTCGTGAAGGCCAATGACACCGCCGCGCTCGCGGTGATCAACCAGGTCAAGCCGGTATACGTCAATTTCGGCGTGCCGGAACAGGTACTCGTGGCGATTCGCAAGTACATGGCGGCCGGCACCCTCGCGGTCGGGGTGTCGGAGTCGAAATCGGGAACGTCGCTCGCGAACGGCAGCCTGGTATTCATCGATAACACCGTCGATCAGGCGACCGGCACGATCCGCATGCGTGCGCAGTTCGACAACCGCGATATCGCGCTCTGGCCGGGACAGTTCGTCAACGTGCGCGTCAGGCTCTACGACGAGCCCAACGCGATTGCGGTACCGTCGCGGGCCGTGCAGACCGGACCGGTAGGCCAGTATGTCTATGTGGTGAACCCCGATATGGCCGCGGAGATCCGCGCGATCAGTGTCGCCCGCACCGAAGGTGATACGGTGATCATTGCCAAGGGGCTGAAGGACGGCGAGAAGGTTGTGGTGCGGGGAGCGCTGCGGCTGTCACCCGGCGCCAAGGTGAGCATCCAGCCCGACGCGAGCAAGGGATGAACCTCTCCGAGCCGTTCATCCGCCGCCCGATCATGACCGTGCTGGTCATGGCCGGCATTCTGATCTTCGGCTCGGCAGCGTACCGCCTGCTGCCTGTAAGTACTTTGCCCAACGTAGATTTCCCCACCATCCAGGTCACCGCGGAACTTCCGGGCGCCAGCCCCGAAACGATGGCCTCCGCGGTTGCCACCCCGCTCGAAAAGCAGTTCTCGACCATTGCCGGCATCGACGAGATGACCTCGGTGAGCGGGCAAGGCACCACAGCGATCACCATCCAGTTCAGCCTCGAGCGAGACATCGACGCGGCCGCCCAGGACGTCAATTCCGCAATCGCCACCGCGGCGCGGCAATTGCCGCCGACGATGAGCACACCGCCGACCTTCCGCAAGGTCAATCCGGGGGACTTCCCGGTGTATTTCCTCGCGCTCACTTCGGACACGATGCCGCTGTCCACCGTCAACGAGTACGCCGAAACCTTCCTCGCGCAGCGCATCTCGACGATCAATGGTGTGGCGCAGGTCCAAATCTTCGGCCAGCAGAAGTACGCGGTGCGCGTTCAGCTCGATCCAGGTGCGCTCGCGGCGCGCGGCGTGGGCATCAACGAGGTGCAGCAGGCCGTCGCGAGCGCCAACGTCAACCTGCCGACCGGCACGCTGTTCGGCAAGGATCGCATGTTTGCGGTTCAGTCCACCGGTCAGCTCCCCGACGCGGCGGCATTCAGGTCGGTCATCGTCGCCTACCGCAACGGATCGCCGATCCGCCTGAACGAGCTCGGCCGCGTGATCGACGGCGTGCAGGCGGACAAGGTGGCCGCATGGTTCAAGGACAAGCGCGGCATCGTGCTGGCCATCCAGCGCCAACCCGGCGTGAACACGATCGAGGTGGTGGAGTCGATCAAGAAATTGCTGCCGACATTCCGTGCCGAGGTGCCTCCGGGCATCAACATCGACGTCCTGTTCGACCGCTCGGTCAGCATCCGTTCGTCCGTGCGGGAGGTCAACTTCACGCTGATGCTCGCCCTCGCGCTGGTGGTGATGGTGATCTTCGTGTTCCTGCGCAATATACCGGCGACCATCATCCCGAGCATCGCGCTTCCGATGTCCATCATCGGCACGTTTTCGCTGATGTACGTATTCGGCTACAGCATCGACAACATCTCGTTGCTTGCGCTCACGCTGTGCGTCGGTTTTGTAGTGGACGACGCGATCGTGATGCTGGAGAACATCAGCCGGCACGTCGAGATGGGCAAGGACGTGATGCAGGCGACGCTCGACGGCTCGAAAGAGATCGCCTTCACCATCGTGTCGATGACGCTGTCGCTGGCGGCGGTCTTCATCCCGGTGTTTTTCATGGGCGGCATCCTCGGACGCCTGCTGCACGAGTTCGCGGTGGTGATCATCGTCGCGGTCCTGATTTCCGGCTTCATCTCGCTCACCCTCACCCCCATGATGTGCAGCCGCATCCTCAAGCCGCACTCTGCCCGTCAGCGCCACGGGGCAACCTACATGCTGTTCGAGAAGGGCTTCGATGCGATCCGTGACGCCTACGCCCGCAGCCTGCGCTGGGTGCTGGCGCACCAGGGCTTGACGCTGATCCTGTTCCTTGCGATCGTGGTCGCCACCGGTGTGCTGTTCGCGCGCGCGCCCAAGGGATTCCTGCCGAGCGAGGATTCGGGGCAGCTGTTTTGCATCACCGAGGGTCCCCAGGACATTTCCTTCGAGGGCATGGTCGCGCTGCAAGGCCAGGTCGCCGAGATCATCCGCACGGACCCGAACGTCGAGGCTCTGATGTCGTACGTCGGCGCGAGCAGCTTCAATCCGTCGATGAACAGCGGGCGCATGACCATCACGCTGAAGCCCTTCGGACAACGCAAGAATGCCGACGAAGTGGTGCGCGGGCTGCGGCCCAAGCTCGCGCGCCTGAACGGCATCAAGGCGTTCGTGCAGAACGTGCCCGCGATCCGCATCGGAGGCCGGCTGACCAAGGCGCCGTATCAGTTCGTGGTGCAGGGTGCGAGCACCGAAATGCTCTACGAGTGGGCGCCGCGCATCGAACGGAAGCTGCGCTCTTTACCCGGCTTGGTGGACGTGACCAGCGACCTGGAGATCAGCAGGCCGCAGGTGATGGTGGAAATCCAGCGCGAGAGGGCATCGGCGCTTGGGGTATCCGCGCAGCAGATCCAGGCGGCGCTGAACAATGCCTACGGGTCGTCGCAGATATCCACCATCTACACCGCAACCAACCAGTACTGGGTGATCCTCGAACTCGAGCCGCGCTTCCAGACCGATCCTTCCGCGCTGCCGATGCTCTACGTGCGCTCCTCCACCGGCGCGCTGGTTCCACTCGACGCGCTCGCCAAGCTTTCGTTCGGCGTCGGTCCGCTGTCGGTGACCCACCTCGGCCAGCTTCCATCGGTGACGCTCGCGTTCGACTTGAGGCCGGGCGTAGCGCTTTCCCAGGCGATCGACCAGGTGCGCGGGGCCACCAGCGAGCTGCGGGTGCCGGCGACTCTCAACACCTCCTTCCAGGGAACCGCGCAGGCGTTCGAAAAGTCGCTGCAGGGTATGGGGATCCTGCTGCTGCTGTCGATTCTCGTCATCTACCTCGTGCTCGGCGTTCTCTACGAAAGTTTCGTCCATCCTCTCACCATCCTGTCGGGTCTGCCGACCGCGGGCCTCGGTGCGCTGGTTACGCTGATGGCGTTCGGCGTGGAACTCAACATGTATGCGTTCGTGGGCATCATCATGCTCGTAGGCATCGTGAAGAAGAACGCGATCATGATGATCGACTTCGCGATCGAGGCGCAACGCAAGGAGGGCAAGACCCCGCGAGACGCGATCTACGAATCGGGCATCGTGCGCTTCCGGCCGATCATGATGACCACCATGGCGGCGCTGATGGGCAGCCTGCCGATCGCCATCGGGTTTGGTGCCGGGGGTGGCGCGCGCATGCCGCTCGGACTCACGGTGGTCGGCGGCCTGGTCGTCTCGCAGTTCCTTACGCTCTACATCACGCCCGTGATTTACCTGTACTTCGAGCGCCTGCAGGTTTGGCTTTCGAGCCGCCGCCGGCTTAGCGAAACACCGACGCTCGAGCCTGCCGGGGGCGCAGCGCTTCCCGCCGGCCCGCTTGCCCCGCGCCAGAGCGAATAGCGAGGGGGGTACGGGGGAATCCGGGTTCCTCTGCGCTAAATCCGGAATTCGATCAGAAACGGCCCGCGTCGCGCGCAGGCGGCGCGAAACACGTCTGCGAATCCCTCCAGCGTATCGACCCGCGCTGCCTCCACGCCCATGCCGTTTGCAAGCAGCCGCCAATCGAGCTCGGGCCGCCCGAGGTCGAACAACTCCTCGGAGACGGGCCCGGGCCTGGCGCCGACCGCAGCGAGTTCGCCGCGCAGGATCGCATAGGAACGGTTGGCAAAGATCACGTTCACGACGTCGAGGCGCTCGCGCGCCTGTGTCCAGAGCGACTGCAGCGAATACATGCCGCCCCCGTCCGCCTGCAGGCAGACTACCTTGCGCTCGCGGCAGGCGATCGCGGCGCCGGTGGCCGCAGGAAAGCCGTGGCCAATCGCGCCGCCGGTCACCTGAATCCAGTCGTGCGGCTCGGCGGCAAAAGTCGGCGCGAGCAATGCGCGTCCGGAGGTGACCGCGTCCTCCGCGACGATCGCATCTTCCGGAAGAAGCGCCGCAAGCGTCAAAGCGAAGGCGTCCGGCTTGAATACGCCGCGTTGCGCCTCCGGCTTCGGACCGGGGTCCGGAATCGCAGCCTCGCGCGGCGCCCCCAGTTCATCCGCGAGCGCTTCCAGTGCGCCAATTACATCCTGCTCAGCGCGTGCCAGCATGTGCACCGTGCAGTCAGCCGGCCAAAGCGTGCTAGGTTTTCCCGGGTAGGCGAAAAATCCCACCGGCGGCCTGGCGCCGCACAACACGAGGTGTTTGGTACCGGCGAGCACGCCGAGTGCGAGGTCGATGACATACGGTATGCGATCGACGGGCACGCGCCCGCGGCCACGCGCCATGCGCGCCACCTGTGTCGGGGTGCGCAACCTGGCGCCGGTGACTTGCGCGACTCGCTGGGCGGCGCGCAGACCTTGCTCGCTCAATGCCGGGCCGGAGAGGAGCAGCATTCCCGCCACACCGGAGCACAGCGCCCGGGCGATCGTGCGAACGTTGTCCAGAGCCGGCATGGCGCGCGAGGGCGGCGCAAGCGGCTCCGAGACCGTACCGCCCTCGTTCCAGGCGCAATCGGCGGGCAACACCAGGGTTGCAATCTGCCCGGGCGCGCTCAACGCCGCATGCACCGCGGCCGCTGCGTCCTTACCCAGGGTCGAAGCAGCGGACGCAGTGCGAACCCATTGCGATACACAGCGCGCAAGGCCCTCGGTGTCGGACGCAAGCGGAGCATCGTGCACCCGGTGCCAGGTCGCATGATCGCCGACGATATTCACCACCGGGGTGAACGCCCGCTTGGCGTTGTGCAGATTCGCTATACCGTTGGCCAAGCCGGGCCCGCAGTGCAGCAGTGTCGCGGCGGGTCTGCCCGTCATGCGGCCGTAACCGTCGGCACTACCGGTGACCACGGTTTCGGCGAGGCCGAGCACGCAGTGCAAGCCGGGCACCTTGTCGAGGGCCGCGACAAAATGCATCTCGGAGGTACCGGGATTCGCGAATACGGTGTCCACGCCGCAGGCGACCAGTGTTCGAGCGAGGCATTCGGCTCCGTTCATGATCGGCTTCCCGTTGACGAGGGCTGGATGTTAACCGGCGCTTCGCGCAGCCGCCACGCCAGACGCACGCCCAGCAATAACGCCAGCACCGCAGCAAAGATCAGCGGTTCGGTGATGTCGCGTTTCACCAGCCACCAGTAGTGCAGCACCCCGAGCGTCGCAATCGCGTAGACCAGCCGGTGCAGCCGCTGCCAGTTGCGCCCCAGGCGGCGCAGCATGGCATCTGTGGACGTGGCGGCAAGCGGCAACAGCAATACGAATGCGGAGAATCCGACGGTGACGAACGGGCGTTTGACCACGTCCTTGCCGATTTCCATCACGTCGAACCAATGGTCGAACCAGATGAAAGCGGTGAAATGCCAGCAGGCGTAGAAGAACGCATACAGCCCGAGCATGCGGCGCAACCGCAACAGCCAACCCATCCCCGTAATGCGGCGCAGCGGCGTCACCATCAGCGTGGCCATTAGGAACGCGAGCGTCCACCAGCCGGTGGAGCGGCTGATGGTCTCGATCGGATTCGCCCCGAGCGTATTGGCAAACGCGCCGTAGAGCAACCTTGAAAACGGCACCAGGCAGGTTGCGAACAACACCGCCTTGATCGCCGTCAGCTGCGACGGTTTCGGCTGCGGCATCACCGGCCGTTCAGAAATTCTTCTTCAGGTCCATCCCGGCGTACAGGCCCGCGACCTGCTCGGCGTAGCCGTTGAACGGGAGCGTCTTTCGCTTGGGCTGGAAGAAACCGTCCTCGCCGATGCGCCGTTCGCTCGCCTGGCTCCAGCGCGGATGATCGACCGCAGGATTGACGTTGGAGTAGAAACCGTACTCGTGCGCGGCAGCGACGTTCCATGAGGTCGCCGGCTGATGCTCGGTGAACAGGATCTTCACGATCGACTTGCCGCTCTTGAATCCGTATTTCCACGGCACCACCATGCGCACGGGCGCCCCGTTCTGGTTGGGCAGCACCTCGCCGTAGAGCCCGAAGCCGAGCAGCGCGAGCGGATGCATCGCCTCGTCCAGACGCAGCGCCTCGACATACGGCCAGTCGAGCACCGGCAGGCGCAACCCGACCATGGATGCGGGATCGGTATGGGTGACGAACGCGATGTACTTTGCGCGCCCGGTCGGCTCGACGCGCCTGATCAGTTCCGCGATCGGATAGCCGACCCAGGGAATCACCATCGACCATCCTTCGACGCAGCGCATGCGGTAGATCCGCTCTTCCATGGGCGCGAGCTTGAGAAGTTCGTCGATGTCGAAGACTTTCTTCCGCCGCACCTCGCCTTCGACCGCCACCGTCCACGGCCGCGTCGCCATCTTGTGCGCGAACTGCGCCGGCTGGGACTTGTCGGTGCCAAACTCGTAGAAATTGTTGTAGCTTGTGACGTCCTTGTAGGGCGTCAGCTTTTCAATCGCGCTGTAGCCGCTCCTCGCGCCGGCAAGTCTTGCGGCGGCGGGGTTCTGCGCGAGCAGCTCGCCCGCGGGAAATGCACTGCCTGCAAGCCCGAGCGCAGCCGCGCGGCGCAAGAATACACGCCGCCCCTCGTAGCATTCGCGCCGGGTGATTTCCGAGGGAAGGATCTCGGTGGGCGTGCGGATGCGCATTTCGGCGTTCCCCGCGCGTTTCAGGGATTGAGCTGCCGATAGACCTGCGACGCGACGGCGTAAAGTTCTTCGCGTTCGAGCTCGCCGGAAAGCGCGTAGCCGAAGCTGCGGTCGATCCAGTAGAACACCCCGATCTTCCCCTCGCGTGCGTAGCGGAACGCTGTCTCCGCGCCCGAACCCGGTTCGTTGCGCACGTAGAGCGTGAGCCGCCGTCCGGACTCGTTCTGGTACATGAACTGTGCCACCGGGCCGCTCTCGCCGGGAAGCAAGCGCCCGCCCACGAGGGGAAAGCCTGCAAGACGCGGGGCACGCACGCTCCCGCCGAGACGCTTGGAAAGCCACGCCACCAGGTGCGCCTCCTGGTCCGCGCCGACTTCGACCGGATGACGCACCTCGGGTGTATAGGTCGCGTGCGCCACCGCCGCCTGGCGCGCGATGCCCGGAGCGGCGCGCGCCACCGGTGAATTCCACGCGTGCAATTGCCAACCCGCAGTAGCGCCGACCGCGAGCCCGAGTACAATCCAACCTGCCGCCAACCCCCAGCGCGCCAGGCGCGCGCGCATTGCACCACGGATTCCCTCGGCTGCGTGCACCAACCGCGCGGGCGGCGGTTCGGCAAGCACGTCGGCATGCAGCTCCCGCAAGGCATCGCGTTGGGTGCGATAGGCGGCCAGGCGCGAAGTTTCTTCCGGGCGCGCCGCAAGGTAAGCCTCCACGTCGGCGCGCCGCGCCTCGGGCAGCTGGCCGTCGACGTAGGCCTGCAGATCGGTTTCAGTCACGTCGTCCATTGCTTCACTTGACCCGCTTGAGCCTGACCGCCGCCTGCGGGCCGTGCATCAGAACCCGCAGCCGCTCGCGTCCGCGCGAAAGGCGCGACATCACCGTGCCGATCGGAATCCCGAGGGTCGCGGCAGCTTCTGTGTAGCTCATGTCTTCGAGCGCCACCAGCAGAAGCACCTCGCGCTGTTCGACGGGCAAGTCCGCGAGCGCGCGCTCCAGGTCGCGCAATTCGAGCAAACCGTTTTCCGCCGGCCTGAATTGCGCTTCCGGCGCATCTTCGTCGAACTCCGAATGCACCCGTAGAGCGCGCGCCCGGTTAGCGTTGACATTGTGCATCACCGTAAACAGCCACGCGCGCAGGTCGGTGCCGCGCTGCCACAGATGAAACCTGGCCCAGGCGCGCTCGAGCGTGTCCTGGACCAGGTCATCCGCGCTCGCGCGATCGCCAACCAGCGCGCGCGCGTAACGCCGCAGCCGCGGAATCAGGGCGACGAATTCGGCGGCGTGCATCACGCTATCGCGGGAGAGGCACGCTGCCTCTTACTTCGCGCGAAACTCGTCGTGGCAACCACCGCAAGCCTTGCCGACGTCCCCTGCCGCCGCCATCATCGCTTTCGCGAACGCGATCACGCGCCGGGGTCGGTACAGAAAATCCGTGAACCGCGCCGTCGTGCTTCCAATCAGGCCCCACAGAATCCGGAATACGACCAGCCTGAGAATTGCGTACCCCGAGCGCATGTGCCAGAGCATCGCGTTGCCGCCGGTGAGACCCGTCGCAACCGACGTCGTCATCAGCGCAACGAGCAGCCAATGAAACACGCGGACCGGCAGGTCCCAGACACGCACGAATTGGGGCAGGCGTTCATCCATCAATCTCTCCTGGAGTGAACAGTCGCGACGCGGGGTTTATTCCGTCCTCGATCACCGGGGACGCGAAAAGGGGGCGCGCGGCTACCGCAGCCCGGCGATGTACTCAGCAACCGACTTGATTTCCTTCTCGCTCATGCGTTCGGCCACGCCGCGCATCATGCGGTTGGGATCGTTGGCACGCTCGCCGCTCTTGAACGATTTCAACTGCACTTCGATGTACTCGGCGTACTGGCCGGCGACGCGCGGGTACTGGCTCGGCACGCCGGCGCCGTCGGGGCCGTGACAACCTGAGCATGCGGGCACGCCGCTCGCCGCATTTCCTCCGCGGTAGAGTCTATGCCCCGTCGCCGCGAGTTCCTTGCTGCGCGCAGCAGCGGGCTTGAGTTTCTGGCTCGCGTAGTAGGCCGCCACGTTTCGCATGTCGGCGTCGGAAAGGTTCGCTACCATTCCACCCATCACCGGGTTTTCCCGCTCGGGTTTCTTGTCTCCCCGCGGCTTGAAATTGGCGAGCTGCTTGTGCACGTATTCCGGAATCTGTCCCGCGAGCTTCGGGTTCGCCGGCGCGACGCTATTGCCGTCAGCGGCGTGACAGGCTGCGCATACCTGCGAGGCAATCGCCTGACCCTTGGTCGCGTCGGGTTTCGCTTCCTGTGCGCAAACCCCGCCCGACAGACCGGCCAGAACGGCACCTGCAAGCCACGCACCGGCACGGTAGGCCAGAGCTCGATCCATGCGTTTTCCCCGTCGCTGCACGTCGAAACCCGTTATTCTATATGAACTGTTCGCGCGAGCTTTCTGCGGTGACCTTTGAGCACATCGAGTACCTCGCTTCGGCTGGACGGCTCGAAGACATGCCGCCCGAAGGTCCGCATGAGATCGCCTTCGCAGGGCGCTCCAACGTGGGCAAGTCGAGCGCGATCAACGCGCTCGCGGGACGGCGACGGCTTGCCTTCATCTCCAAGACACCGGGGCGGACGCAGACACTGAATTTCTTTTCCCTGCCGGACGGCGCGCGGCTCGTGGACTTGCCGGGCTACGGATATGCGAAAGTCGCCAAATCCCAACGCGCCGGCTGGGAGGCCTTGGTCGGTGGCTACCTCGCGGGACGCAAGGCGTTGGCCGGGGTGGTACTGATCATGGACGCACGCCTGCCGGCGACGCCGAATGACCGGGAAATGCTTGCCTGGCTCGCTCCGATCGCGCGCGCGCGCGGGGTATCGCTGCTCACGCTGCTGTCCAAGGCGGACAAGCTCACGCGCAACGAACAGACGCGCGCACTGGCGAGCGCGCGCCGGGCGCTGGTAGAACTCGGTCTGGACACCGATTGCGGGCTGCTCTCCAGCAAGACCGGACAAGGCGTGGAAGAGGCGCGAGAAGTGCTTGCCGCGTGGCTTGCGCCACACGCCGAGGCGAGAAATAAAACGCCCCCGGTAAAAGGATTTCTACCGGGGGCAAAACGCCTTAATAGGGATTAAGGCATCCCGCCCAGGGAGGAGAAGCGGGAGACGACTCACATCGTCTGAAGGTAAGATAGTCCGACCGGCTTAAAAGTTCCCATGGAAAAATGTTCGTTGAATCCGCGGCTTGGCCGGTAATTTCCCCTGAAGCGATCGTGGTCATCGACCACCCGAAAAGAGCGAGATCCGCATGAACATCTATGGAAGCTTCCCCGCGGTGCGCATGCGCCGCATGCGGCGCGACGATTTCTCCCGCCGCCTGATGCGCGAGACCGTGCTGACCACGAACGACCTGATCTATCCGGTGTTCGTGCTCGATGAGCGCGACGTCGGAAAGGGCACCACCCAGGCGGTGGCTTCGATGCCGGGCGTGAAGCGCATGACCCTAGACAAACTCCTTCCGGTTGCCGAGCAATGCCTGAAACTGGGTGTGCCGGTGATGGCTTTGTTTCCAGTCATCGAGGCGAAGAAGAAATCGCTGCGCGGCGAAGAAGCCTTCAATCCGAAGGGGCTGGTACCGCGCGTCGTGGGCGCGCTGAAGAAAAATTTTCCCGAACTGGGGGTCATGACCGACGTCGCGCTCGATCCGTATACCTCCCACGGGCAGGACGGGGTGGTCGACAAATCGGGCTATATCCTCAACGACGTCACGCTCGAAGTGCTCGCGAAGCAGGCGCTTGCCCAGGCTTCGGCCGGCGTGGACATCGTGGCGCCCTCGGACATGATGGATGGCCGCATCGGCAGGATCCGCGCCGCGCTTGAGAAAGCGGGGCACGTTCATACCAAGATCATGGCGTATTCGGCGAAATACGCTTCGGGTTTCTACGGGCCGTTTCGCGATGCGGTCGGCTCGGCCGCGAACCTGGGCAAAGGCAACAAGAAGACCTACCAGATGGATCCGGCGAACTCCGACGAGGCGCTCTGGGAAGTCGGCATGGACCTGGCCGAGGGCGCCGACATGGTGATGGTCAAGCCCGGCATGCCTTACCTCGACATCGTGCGGCGCGTGAAGGACGAATTCCGCGCGCCTACCTATGTGTATCAGGTGAGCGGCGAATACTCGATGCTCGCAGGCGCGATCGCCAAAGGCTGGCTGCCGGAGGATTGCGTGCTGGAAGCGCTGGTCGGAATGAAACGCGCGGGCGCCGACGGAATATTGACGTACTTCGCGCTCGAAGCAGCGAAAAAATTGAGGGCCTAGCCGAACACCAGCGTGACGCCGTGGGCCTGATCAGCCCCGAGCGCATACGAACCGTCCGCAAGCGCGAGCGGAGAAAATCCCCCTCTGCGCAGCGCGCGCGCTGCGCGAGCGCGATCGGCAACGCGGATGAACAAGGCCGCCACCAGCGGCCGCGGGCGCAGGGGCAGCGCCACACCGTGCAGGCGATGGCCGAGCTTCCAGCGGGTGGCAAGCGCGATCGGAGCCGTCCCCGTCTCGACCAACAAGCCTTCCTCGATGTGTTGCGGCGTGACGCCGAAAAGCGCTGCGTAGCCTCGCGCGGACCCCTCCGGGTCCTCGACCATCACGGCCACAGCGGCCAGCCCGGTGGCGCCGAGCGCATGCGACTGGCTTTCCGGCTGCCAGACGAGATCACGCGTGAAGTGCTGGCAGACGAAAGTGCGGCAGCCCGGAGTTTGCGCCAGTTGCAACTGCATGATGCGAAAACGGGCGTCGCGCGTTTCCGCGCCGATCTGCACGGGGCGCGAGAAGTCAAGCGGCGCCGCGGCATCGATACCCGCGCCCTGAAACGCCGCGTGCGCGGCATGCGCGTCGTCACAGGCGAGCGCGATTGCGGCGAGCCCGTCTCCGCCCAGCAGAAAATCGCTGAAATACTGGTTTGCCGGGTGCGGCCGGGGTACCGCAAGCAACTCGAGGTAATCGGCTCCGAACATGATGCAGTGATTCTGCGAGCCGATCGAGTGATGCCCGCGGGGTGTCAGCGTGAACCCCATGCGTGCATAGGTGCTGCGTGCGCGCTCGAGATCGTGCACGCAGATGACGACGTGATCCAGCCCGGTGACGTGATTCGTCATGACGCTCACGTCATGCGCCGCCCGCCAGCTCCAGCGTCTTCAGGAACCGCTCCGCGTTCTGGTAGCCGATGACGCGCAGCCCGCGGATCTCGCGCCCCTGGGCATCGAAGAAGATGATGCCTGGCGGTCCGAACAGCGAAAAGCGCTTGAGCAGATCCTTGTGCTCGCTCGTGTTGGCCGTCACGTCGGCCTGCAGCAACAGCATCTTCTCCAGCTTCGCCTTCACACGCGGGTCGGTAAAAGTGAGGGCTTCCATCTCCTTGCACGACACGCACCAGTCGGCGTAGAAATCGAGCATCACCTGCCGGCCGGGTGCTGCGGTCCGCTGCTGCAGCTCGCCAAGCGAGCCGACGCGCTCGAAATGCACGCCGCTCGCAGCGATCGTCTGCCCCGCCGGCGCCATCAGACCGGCAAGCGGCCGCAGCGGGTCGCGGCTGCCCGAAAGCGCTCCGACGATGAGCGACAGGCCTGCGACCAGCGACATCAGACCGAGCGCTTTTCCGAGCCGTGCCCACCCCGATGCCGCGGCCGGGAGCCGGTCGATCGCGCGCAGGAATACGCCTCCGCCCACCAGCAGCGCCGCCCAGGCGTAAATCACCACTGCCTCGGGCACCACCGGCGAGACGATCCATATCGCCACCGCCAGCATCAGAATGCCGAAAAACTCCTTCACCGTCTTCATCCAGGGACCGGATTTGGGCAGCAGCGCGCCCTCCGAAACGCCCACTGCGATCAAGGGCACGCCCATACCGAGCGCCATCGAAAACAGCGCCGCACCTCCGAGCATCACGTCCCTCGTCTGCGAGATGTAAAGGAGCGCCCCGGCGAGCGGGGCCGCTACGCAGGGGCTTACGATGACAGCCGAGAGCACACCCATTCCCGTGACCGAGGCAATGCGCCCACCCGACAGGCGGCCGTGCACGTCGGCCAGGCGCTGGTGCAGGAACGAGGGCAACTGCAAATCGTGGAAACCGAACATCGACAATGCGAGCCACACGAATACCAGCGCAAATCCCCCGAGCACCCACGCATTCTGCAGCGCAGCGGCAAGCAGCGACCCCGAGTAGGCGGCGGCGATTCCCGCCGCGGCATAGGTCACCGCCATGCCCAGCACATAGGCCAAAGACAGGGTGAGCGCACGCAGCTTGTTCAGGCCGCGGCCTTCACCGACGATGATGCCCGAGAGGATCGGCACCATCGGCAGGACGCAAGGTGTGAACGCGAGCAACACGCCGAAACCGAGAAAACTCGCCAGCACCAGCCAGAAGCTTCCCGTCTGGAACAGCTCCGCAATGTCGTAATCGCTGGCGAAGATCGAGATGCGCGCCGACGGCTGCACGATCCTCGGCCCTTCGCTGAGTGCAGGCGAGCCTCCGGTGTACGCGGCAAGCCTCAACTCTGCGTGCATCTCGGTGGGCACATAACATACCCCGAGGTCCGCGCAACCCTGCGAGGTCACGCTCAGTTGCAGCGTCTGCGCCGCAGGATCGAGCCGCTCGAGCGGCAGACGGATCGCGACGGCGTTGCGGTAGGTTTCCATCCTGCCGAAGAACTTGTCCTCCTTGACCAGACCCTGCGGGAACACCGGCGCGCCGAGTTTCACAACTTTCTCCGCATCGGGCGGCGCGAGCGCAAAAGCGAATTTGTCGCGGTACAGGTAATACCCGTCCGCAATCACAAAACTCACTTCGGCAGTGTTCGCATCCAGCGGCCGCACCGACAGGCGAAAGGCCTTCTCGGGCTCGAGCAGTTCGTCGCTGCCGCCGAAGGGAAAAGCGGCTGCGGCGGCGAATGCAACGCCGGCAAGTGCGATCAATGCAATCAGTCGCTTGAGCATCGTGGGGAGATTTCAGGTCCGGGTTTGTCCGGCGACCCAGTCGAGGTAGGCAGGAAGGCCGCGTTCCACTGGGACAGCGATGATTTCGGGAAGTTCATAGGGGTGTCCTGCGCGTATCGCGTCCTCCAGTGCGGCGTAGCGCTCGCGCGTGGTCTTGATCAGCAACGGAAACTCCTCGTCGTGCTGCACCGCTCCTTTCCAGAAGTACACCGAACGGCACGGGGAAAGGATGTTAACGCAGGCAGCCAGCCTGCCTTCGATCAGCGCATCGGCGAGCTTTTCCGCCGCGGCGCGGTCCGGAAGGTTTGTGATCACGAGCAGCGTCATGCGGACTCCTCTGCATGAATGTTGTTAGTGTAAGTGTCATGCCGCACGATAGCATCCGCCAGCGGCGCCCGGCCAACGCCGCTGGGCACTCTGCGCTAGAGTGCACGCCGTGACATCCGGACCCGCCATCCCCGAAACCCGCTACGCCTGTTTCGCGCGCTGGCCGGCTGAATGAACGCCTCGCTGCAGATCGACGGCGTCGACGTATTTGTCGAAGGCGAAAGCACGCACGCGATCGTGATGGTGCACGGCTGGCCGGACACCTACCGCCTGTGGGACGACCAGGTCAAATTCCTCAAGGCGCGATTCCGTTGCATCCGTTTCACCCTGCCGGGCTTCGACATTGCCCGGCCGCGACAGGCGCATTCGCTCGATGCGCTCGTCGCGACGCTGAAATGTGTGGTCCAAACGACCTGCCCGGGCGAAAAAGTCACGCTGATGCTGCACGACTGGGGTTGCCTGTTCGGCTACCAGTTTGCGATTCGTCATCCTTCGCTCGTAGAACGCATCGTCGGCGTGGACATCGGCGATGCCGGTTCTCGCGCGCATGTGCGCTCGATGAGCGCGAAAGCGAAGGCGATGGTGTTCGGCTATCAGCTCTGGCTGGCGATCGCCTGGCGCATCGGCGGACGCATCGGCGAGCGCATGACACGCGCGATGGCGCGCGCGCTGCGCTGTCCGTCCGATCCGCAATTCATCGGCTCGAACATGTGCTATCCCTACTACATCCGCTGGTTCGGCGCGCATGGCTCGTATCGGCACCTCGTGAGTTTCGAGCCGTCCTGGCCGATGCTCTACATCTACGGAGGCAGGAAGCCTTTCCAGTTCCATTCGACCGCCTGGGTCGAAGCCCTGCGCCGGCGTCCCGGCAGCCAGGTGCTCGAATTCGCCTGCGGCCACTGGGTCATGAAGAGCAAGCCGCAGGAATTCAACCAGGCGGTGGGGGCGTGGCTGGGTTCCTCCGGACAAAGATCCCAAGCTGCAGGGCTCTAGTCAGCAGCAGTCAGCATTCCGAGCGCGGGCTCGATTGCAGCGTCCGCAAGCTGGTTCAGTTCTTCCGCGGTACGGTTCTGGATCGGGTGCGGAACGAACACGATCGCGGGCTCGAAACCGAGCGCCTGCGAATGCGCGGCCACGGCGTCCGTGAACCCTTCGGTGACGACCGAAACGCCGGGGATGCCGCGCGAATCGAGGTTAATGAGGTCGTGCAGACTGCACGACGTGCATGAGCCTCAGTCGGAGAGCGCAATCAGGACGACGTCGGCTTCGTCCGCGACCTTCTGCAGGATCTCCGGGGTGGCGACCTTGGCATTGGTCGGCTTGCCGAAGCGCGCAGTCTTGATGCTGCGCTCGTGCAGCCGCTGTTCGACACGGTCGAGAAACTCCTTGGTGCGCGCCTTGCCGATGTCGAACAACCCGACGGTCAACCCGTCGAGCGAGCGCGGCGGTTTCAGGCGCAGCCGCTTGAGCGGCGAAGTCTCGGGCGTCGGATCGCGCATCCATTGCATGCCGGTCATGGTTTGATCTCCTTGGTCACGGGTTGCAGTTCAAGGCGGTTTCGACCGGCCAGCCAGCCGGGCAGGATCGCAGAAAACAATCCCGCCGGACCGCCGGCCCGCACGATCATGAGCCCGCCGTCGAAAAACTTCGGCACCGCCTCGCCTGCCTGCGACGCAGGTATGCCCTCGCCGACGCCCTGCGCGCCGGCAATCAGATCTTTCCCTGCGCGCACGGTCGCGGCATGGATGGCCTGCTCGATGCGTTTGCGGTCCCATTTCGCGGCGGAAAATATCGCGTAGTGCTCGGGCGACAACACCAGGATCGCGCGCTGCGTCGATACCATCTTCGGATGTCCGATGGCGTTCAGACCCATCGCGAGGGAACGGGCGAGATCCTCGGGCGAGCGCGACTTCTGGTCGACGAAACCCTGCACGCCTTCGCCCTGGAACAGCGTGACCGTCGACGCGCCGGGTGCGAAGCCGCGCGAAACCGACAAGGGCTCCCAGCCCGGGTCGGATTCGTCCTCGGCGAAACAGAACGTGTACTTGCCCGGCCCGCCGAGGGTTGCGCGATCGACCTCGCCCGGCCGGCCGCCGCCGACATTGCGCACGATAAGCTGCAGCGCGCGCCCGATGGTGGCGTTGGCGCGGTTGCCCTGCCCCAAGGCATTGAGGCCGGAATTCATCCCGATGCGCTTCGCGACCGGGCCGTTCACGATGATGATCGGCGAGGAAAAATACGTCGTCGCAAGCAACCCGTGCAGCGTGAACACGGGCTCCAATGCAGCTTCGAGTGCCGCGAGCACCACCGGCATGTATTCGGGCTTGCAGCCGGCCATCACGGCATTGATGGCGACCTTCTCCACGGTGCACTCGGCGAGATTCGGCGGAATGCTGCCGAGCACTTCATCGGATGCGCGCGTGGTTCCCTGCAGCATGCGCAGCACGCGCACGTCCGTGGGCGGCACCACCGGCAGACCATCGCTCCAGCCGCGTTCGAAACATACCTCGACCGGATCGTCGTACTCGCCGAATTCGATCTTGCGCGCCTTGATGCCGGGGTCCCCGAATCTGACCCGCAGGTATTCGGCTACGCCCGGCTGCACGCTTTTCGAGCCGCACCCGGGCCGCAGCGGCGGCAGCCCTTCGCCCAGGTCCGCGATGCCGGTGACCCTGCGCCAGTCCTTCATGTCCCAGCCTTCGGTGCGCGCGACCTCCTTGCCATCCTCGAAGCGGATCAGGGTGGGAACGATCTCGATCCCGTGGCGGAACGACGCGCCCAGTTCGCGGTCGTCGACCACGGCCTCGAGATTCTCGGGGAAGCCCGGGTCGTCCTGCGAATACACCTCGATTGCGGTTTCGCGCACCGACAAGGCGCGCACGATCGGCTCGACCAGCTGGCAGGTGGGGCAATCCCGTTTTACAAACACTGCCAGCGAAGCTTCGGGCGGCATAGGATCAGGTCAGGTGATGGCAGCAATTGAACGAACGATTCCGGCGGATATTGCGCCAGCGCCCGGCGGCGTGCAATGCCGCGTCATGCGGACGCCTCGCGCGGAAGGCTGCATGCCGGTACGCCCTCGCGCACGGTCGGATAGGCAAGCTTCACGCCCAACTGCGCCTTCAGGCGCCGATTGCAGAGGCGGCGCGATTCGCGCATGAACGAGAGGGTTTCCGCAGGAATGCGGCTCTCCGCATCGGCGCGCGAAACCCGGGCCGGGCGCGGCATGCCGTTTCGGTCCGCAAGCAGGTCGAACCACTCGCGCATCTTCATCTGCGTATCGTCGCTCGCGTTGTAGATCCCGCCGGGCGCATCGGCCTCGAGCGAGCGCAGGGAGATCGCGGCCAGATCGTCCGCGTGGATGTGATTGGTGTAGATGTCATCGGCGTCGCGCAATACCGGCAACCCCCGGCGCAAATGCTGGAGCGGCAAGCGATCGGCGGCATAGATGCCGGGTACGCGCAAGATGACAAGCGCCACGCTCTGCCTCGCGCACCAGTCGGTCAGCCGCCGCTCGGCATCAACCCGGCGCCGCGCGCGCGGCGTCTGCGGCCGCAGAGAGCGCGTTTCGTCCACCAGCGCCCCGGCGCAGTCCCCGTACACGCCGCTGGTGCTGATGTAAACCATGCGACTTGGTAGAATCGCGCCTCGCTCGAGGGCAACCAGCAGCCGCGCGGTGCGCGCGTCGGCTTCTCCTTCGGACGACGGCGGCGCGCAGTGGAGCACGGCGTCGGCCCAGCCACCGACGCGCGCGAGCGAATCGGGGAAGTCGAGATCTGCGACGAGCGGCAGGACGCGCTCATGCACGGCCTTGCGGCGTGCAAGCGCGCGCGCCTCGACTTGAGCCGGAAGCCTGTCGGCGACGCGCCGCGCGATGTCGCCGTAGCCGGCGATGAGCAGCCTTTGCATGCGAGTATTTTAACGACCTGATCGATGACTACAGTTACCCTACAGCCGAGCGGCCACATATTCCAAGTCGAGGAAGGCGAGGCAGTCCTCACCGCAGCACTGCGGCAGGGCTTCATCCTTCCCTACGGGTGCAAGAACGGCGCCTGCGGCACCTGCAAGGCGCAGATCATCTCCGGCAGCGTGGATTACGGCGTCTATCAGGAGAAAGCGTTGCCACCCGAGGAGCGCACGGCCGGCAAAGCGCTTATCTGCCAGGCCATACCGCGCGGCGACCTGGTGATCGAGGCGCGCACCGTAGGCACCGCCAAGGACATCCCGATCAAGACCCTGCCGTGCCGCGTGCAGAAAATCGAGCGGGTGACCGAGGATGTGGCGATCCTGTTTCTCAAACTGCCGGCCAACGAGCGGCTGCAGTTCCTTGCCGGGCAGTACATAGAGTTCCTGCTCAAGGACAAAACACGGCGCAGCTTTTCAATGGCGAATGCGCCGCATGACGATGAACTTGTACAACTGCATGTGCGCCATGTCCCGGGCGGCAATTTCACCGATCACGTATTCACCAAGATGAAGGAGCGCGACATCCTGCGCTTCGAAGGGCCGCACGGCACGTTCTTCCTGCGCGAGGATTCGCAGAAACCGATCGTGTTCGTCGCCTCGGGCACCGGGTTCGCACCGATCAAGTCGATCATCGAATACGCGCTGAACAAGAACCTCGAGCGGCCGATGACCTTGTACTGGGGAGGGCGCCGGCCCGGGGACCTCTACCTGAACGACTTACCGGTCAAGTGGGCGTCGGAGCACGCCGGGTTCAAGTACATACCGGTTGTCTCGGAGGCGCTGCCCGAGGACCAATGGACCGGCCGCAGCGGTTTCGTCCACCGTGCGGTGATGGAGGATCTGCCCGATTTGTCGGCGTGCCAGGTCTATGCCTGCGGCGTGCCGATCATGGTGGATTCCGCGCGGCGCGATTTCTTTACGCAGTGCAAGCTGCCGGAGGATGAGTTCTTCGCCGACAGCTTTACCACTCAGGCGGATACCGCTCAGTCGCCGAAGTAGCGGCGTCGTAGAATTCCGCTCACGCTGCGCTGAAAGCTGGTTGCAGGCCGGCGCGGCGCGAGCGTCGCGCGAGTGGATCGGGACATTTGCGGTCACAACAGCCGGGGAGGTCCATGCAGACTGCGATCAATCTTGACGAGAAGTTCTCAAGGTTCTCCGAACGCTGGTCGCCGAAGATCATCGCTCAGATGAACGACTATCACTTCAAACTGGTGAAGTTCGAGGGGGAGTTCGTGTGGCACGACCACAAGGACACCGACGAAGTGTTCATCGTGATCGACGGGGAGATGGTGATCCACTTCCGGAGCCATGATGTCCGCGTAAGGAAAGGCGAGTTATTCGTCATTCCCAAAGGCGTCGAACACAAGACCTCGGCGAAGGCCGAGTGCCGCGCAATGCTCGTTGAAGCTGCTGGAACCGTGAACACCGGAGACGCTGGCGGTGAGAAGACTGCGCACGCCGATGTGTGGATCTGAGTGAGCACTGCATCACCCCTATCGAGGAGGCCACGTGTAGTACATGAAGCTCAGCAAGGTCGAGCGGCGCGAACCGATGGAGTCGCCCGCGGCAATGACGACGTTCCTTCGCAAGACATTCGAGTCGCTCACGCCGCAGGAAGTGCGTACGCCGGGCCCTGGCGGCGGCTTCTCGCCCGTGGAACAGGTCTGGCACCTGGCCGACCTCGAACGCGAGGGATTCGCTCTACGCATCTGGCGGCTGCAAACGGAGGCGAACCCTCGTCTTGCGGACTTCGACGGAACGAAACTCGCGCGCGAGCGCAACCATCGCTCACTTTCGCTTGCTGCCGGCCTGGGAAGCTTCGAGGCTGCGCGTCAAACCAACATCGACGCCCTTCAGGCGCTGCCGCCGGAAGCCTGGGTTCGCAGTGGAACGCAAAACGGTGTCGGTACCATCTCCCTGTGCGACATGCCGGCGTTCATGCACCAGCATGACCTGGCGCACATCGCTGAAATTCAAGAGTGGAATCGCTTCACCGGCCGCGCCGCTGATGAGTGATTCGCTGGCAGCCCTGAAGGCGGAGCTCGAGGACTTCGGCAAGGCGACCGACCGCGCCACCGCGGCGCGTTCCGGGCGGATGCTGAATATCACGCGCGACACTGGCGAGCTGTTGTCTGTTCTCGTGCGCGTCACTGCGGCGCGCAGGATTCTCGAAATCGGAACCTCAAACGGATACTCCACCATCTGGCTTGCGGAAGCTGCGAGCGCGATCGACGGCAGGGTCACGACGGTCGAGTTCGCCGACTCGAAAGTCGGGCTCGCTCGCGCCAACTTTGCGCGCTCGGGGCTCGCGCCGTTCATCAATCTGATCCACGGTGACGCAGGTCGATTCCTGCAGCACGCCGGGCAGGATGCGTACGATCTGGTGTTCCTTGATTCCGAGCGGCCCGAGTATCCCGGTTGGTGGCCTCGTCTTCGCGGGGTTCTCCGCCCCGGCGGGCTGATGGTCGCGGACAATGCCACGTCTCACGCGGCGGAGATGGCGCCCTTCGTCGCCTTGGTGAACGCCGATCCTCAGTTCACGACCTGTCTCGTGCCGGTGGGCAACGGCGAATATCTCGCCGTGAAGGTGGCGCCGTGAGCCTCGGTCACGTAACAATCGGCCTGCTGCTGCCGAGCACCGGCGTGGACTCCGCGCAAGGCACCGACGCGGCCAAAGGCTTCGAGCTCTACCTCGATAAGCTCGGCTACCGCGCCGGCGGACGCGAGATACGGATTGTCAAGGAAGACGACGAAGCCAGGCCCGCGCTTGCGCTAGCCAAGATCAGGAAACTCGTCGAGGGCGACGGCGTCGACTTCGTGGTCGGGCCGATCAGCAGCGCGGTGGCGCTGGCAATCCGCAGCTATGTGCACGAGCATGCTACCCCGCTCCTGGTGCCGGCAGCCTTTACCCGGGTGCTCACTTCGCCGCAGCAGGCTTCGCCCAATATCTTCCGCCTGAGCGAGACCAGTGATCAGGCGAACTACCCCATGGGTACCTGGATGATGAAGAACACGCGCTACCGCAAGGTGATCGTGATGGCAGCGGACTTCGCGGGCGGCCGCCATTCGGTAGAAGCGTTCATGGCCGGCTTCCGGGCCGGCGGTGGCGAGATCGTTGCGGAGATCTACCCGCCTTTCGGCACCGCGGATTTCGCGCCCTACCTGCGTGAGGCCGGTTCGATGAAAGCCGATGCGGTGTACGCGTGGTTTGCCGGAGCCGATGCGGTGCATTTCGTGAAGCAATACAAACAATGCGAGCTTGGGCAGCAGTTGCCGCTCGCAGGTCATTCCGCGCTCACGGTCGACACGATCCTGCCCTCGATCGGCGACGCCGCCCTCGGCATCGTGACCGTCGGCGCGTATAGCGCGGCCCTCGAGACGCAGGAAAACAGGGAGTTCGTGCGGGACTATGACGCGGCCTACGAAACCTGGCCCAGCCGGTACAGCGAATGCGGCTGGATCGCCGCCGCCCTCATCGGTACCGCGCTCGACACGCTGAGGGGCGACCTGAGCGACCGCAGCAGGGTCCGCGCCGAGCTGAAACACGCGCTGCCGAAGATCAAGCCGCCGCGGGGGCCGATGCGATTCGACGCGTACCGCCAGGCAATCAGCCCCATCTACATCACGCGAACTGAAAAGTCGGCTGAGCGCCTCGTCAATACCGTGATCGACCGGATTCCGGCCGTCAGCCAGGAGTCAACCTGGGGATGGTGGAACAACAGCCGGCCGTCGTAGATCGTCCCTCGACCACCTATGGCGACATCGAGATCGGAATGTCTCTTGCAAGGGATGAGATGCGCGGCGAGTTCGCCCACATCGTCCTCGGCGCCGTGCATGAAGCCGCGTCATCCAGTTCGGCGTGAGCAGACGCAGCGAATCCCAGCGCTCCGTGCGCCAGGCGTTCGCGACCTCGCCGCGCTCGAGCACCACGTGCCCAATCGCGCGCTGGCCGAGCACATGGCTCATCGCCAGGCCTGAGTGACCGGCGCCGATGACGACAACGTCAACGGCGCCAGCCCGCAGGCGCGTTGCTTGCCGCGTGATCACGTCTTGCTTGTGGTGACCGTGACGTCGGTCGGGTTGGCGATCACGTCGAACACGGCCGAACGCTTCTGCGACTGCGCGACGAGCGCGGCGATCTGCTCTGGCGATCGCCAGCAGTTCCGCCTAAGCTGTCGCTAAGAGCTCTGGCGGCAATAACTCATGGCCATCAAGAAATCCGACCTCTATTCCTCCCTCTGGGCCTCCTGCAACGAGCTGCGCGGCGGCATGGATGCCAGCCAGTACAAGGACTATGTCCTGTTCCTGCTGTTCATCAAGTACATCAGCGATAAGTACGGCAACAGCGATGACTTCGCCCCGCCGGTGATCATCCCCAAGGGTGCCAGCTTCAAGGACATGATCGCCCTCAAGGGCAAGAGCGACATCGGCGACAAGATCAATACCCAGATCATCCAGCCGCTGATCGACGCCAACACACGTCTGGCCCGCAGCGACTTCCCCAACTTCAACGACCCGGAGAAACTGGGCGAAGGCGCCGCGCTGGTCGAGCGCCTCACCAACCTGATCGGCATCTTCCAGAACCCTGTTCTCGACTTCTCGCAAAACCGCGCCGAGCATGACGACATCCTCGGTGACGCCTATGAGTTCCTGATGCGGCACTTCGCCAGCGAAAGCGGCAAGAGCAAGGGGCAGTTCTACACCCCGTCCGAAGTCAGCCGCATCATCGCCAAGGTGATCGGCATCGCGCCCGACAACACAAAAGCATCCACCACCGCCTACGACCCCACCTGCGGTTCGGGATCGCTGCTCTTGAAGGTGGCCGCGCAGGCGGGCAAGCACATCACGCTTGAAGGGCAGGAGAAGGACGTGACCACGGCAGGCCTGGCCCGCATGAACATGATCTTGCACGACTTCCCCACCGCCAACATTCTCTCCGGCAACACACTGGACGCGCCCAAGTTCAAGGATGGCGAGAGGCTTCGCACCTACGACTATGTCGTCGCCAATCCACCGTTTTCTGACAAGACCTGGAGCACCGGCCTCACGCCCTCCAAAGACCCGTACCAGCGCTTCGCCTGGGGCGTGCCGCCCACCAAACAGGGCGACTACGCCTACATGCCTGAATGGACCGCGGAGAACGAACGGATGGCGGAGCAGATTCAACGTGATCTCGGCTACTTCAAGAATGCGGAATGGAAGAAGGCTGGTCGGTAGCAATTGACAGCGCTCCTAGCCGAGACTCTTGGACGCGCTAGACTGTTACGGAGGCGACGCTGCGGTGGTTCGAATCGCGGCTCTGATGAAACCACGAATACAACTTGACACTTTTACGAGGCGTTCTAGACCGGATTGGAGCGTTGGACTACCCATTGCCGCCAATGGGACACTAGGAAAAATGAATGGTTGATAGAGCAATCGAAGGGCGTGAACGCGTTTCTCCATCGGCCTTCATGCGCCAGCTGCGCCCTGAATACTATTCCGACACCGACGACCGGACAACATACCAACTCGACGCGCCGACACTTGAATATCACCTAGACACGATCACCGCGCGTAACCAAACGCACGACTTCGAGATCTTTTGCCGCAAGCTGTGCGAGCGCACGATCTGCCCAAATCTGAAACCCGCCACCGGGCCAGAGGGTGGCGGGGACAGCAAAGCCGATACGGAATCAATTCCGATCGCTGACGAGATCGCGACCCTCTCTTATGTCGGCGAACCCAACGCCCGTAGCGAACGCTGGGCGTTCGCTTTCAGTGCCAAGAGAACATGGGCCGAGAAGATCCGCGGCGACGTGGCCGGCATTGTCGCGACAGACCGTGGATATCAGAAAATCTACTGCATCACCGCTCGGTTCGCCCGCGCCAAGGATCGCGCCCGCTTGGAGGATGAACTCACCAAGCAGCATGGCGTGACCGTCACGATCCTCGACAAGACCTGGATTGTCGAGCAGGTCATCGACGGCGACCGCAAGGATCTCGCGTTCAACTATCTGGGCGTCGGACAGGAGGTCGCAAACGTGCGCCGCCTAGGCCCATCCGATTACTCACGTGCGCAGCAGCTCGAAGATATCGAGAAGGGGCTCAGCGACCCGCAGATATTTGCAGGCATGGAGCTGCAGCGCGTGACCGAAGCTTTGGTCGCAGCCAAGCTATCCCGTAACCTTGAGCGGCCCCGAATCGAGACCGACGGGCGGTTCGAGCGCGCCATTCGCCTCGCCGAAGCCGATGGCACATACCGACAGCGGCTCGAAGCGACCTATGAGCGATACTGGACGGGCTTCTGGTGGTTCGATGACATCGCGCTGCTCAATACCAGTTATGACGCGTTCGAGACTTTCGCGCTGGAGACTGATCATGCTCGGAATCTCGAGTTTCTGTGCAACCTCGCTCAGCTTCTTTTCAACGCCGTTATCCACGGACATCTGACGGCCGATGAGGCCAAGCTCGCCGAACGTATTGCACGATTGAGCCATCGTCTCGATCTAATGGCCAAGGACGCCAAACGACCGAACAATGCCTTGGAGGCGCGAATGTCGTTACTGGCGATCCAGAGCAATCAAGCCTTAGTCGACCGCAATCCGGGAGCCCTCGCCGCCCTTTGGCCGCAATTCTCCGAGGTCGTCGAGCAGGCGAAGGGCCTTGGGGAGTTTCCAGCGGAGCGTCTCATACGGATGATCGAGGTCTTCGGCAATGTCGCAACCAACGATCCCGGCTACGCCAGTCTCGTCGACCAGCTCTCGGCGTTTGTGTCGGAGCGCACCAGCGAGGGCCAAGGCGCACTCGTCCTTCTCAAGCGTGCCCAGCAGCTCGACTTCGACGATCGTTTCGAAATGATTCGCCTGCTTGGCAGAGCCGCACATCAGCTCACCAAGAAAGAATACACCGGTGCACTTATTGAGGCGATGCAATTGCTCTCGCTTGCATATCGCGGCGCCGGCCTGCTCTGGGCAGCGCGCGCGAGCTGCATCTTTGCAATCGCGTCTATCTTCATCGAAGCGGAGGAGGATAGCAACCTTCCAGCTTCGGTCGTGCCTACCCTCATGCTGCTGGGGTGGATCACGATCGAGCTTCGTCATTTACCCGATGCGTTTGAGGCGATCCGGCTGGTTCGGGGATGTGTCGCCGGGCTACCGCTTAGCGATGCGTCGAAAGAGCTCGCGGAGAGGCGTCTGCAGGAATTCGATATGGTGCTCAGCAGTCAGATCATGAACTTTGCGCCGGCTGAACTCCAGCAGTCTGGCGGAGTCCCCGACGTCCTGGGTGGTCTCGGCCTGCAACATAGCCGAACGTCGCTCCTCTACGCGCTCGGCTATGAACAGTTACTGCGAAACGAAGGGTGGATTCCGCCTGAAGAGACGCCAGAAAAGCTCACCGAACTGTTTACGCTGCTCGCGAGCCAACCCGCTTCAGGCAGTCTGCATAGTCCGGTCATCTTCAACGAGCCGGGACCGCAGATCTATGCGTCGACGGTGTTGGGTATACGAGTCGAGCTACACCATCAAGGTTCTGAAGCCGCGACTCTCGTCGCCGAGGCAGTGATCGGTTCGATCGAGGCACTATTTGCGACCACGATCAATCTTGACGCCCCGCCGCACGCAGAGGCGTTCACCGTCACGATTGAAGAGAGCGCCGATGCTTCCGGACCTACATTCACCGTCGATCCAGAGCGAATGACGGCGAACGTTCGCTGGCCCGCTGGCCGGCTGCCCGCGACATACGGACAGCAAGACGAAATCCAAAAAATGCTCGTGGGTCTCGCAGGATCAATCTTTACCGCCACTTGTGCAGTGCGGGACATGAATGCCACCTTCACGCGCTTTTTCAGCGACGATGCGGTACTCCACCGAATCGCGATGATCGCGGTGGCCGGGAATAGCCGCCAACGCTTATTCAAAAGCGGCGTAGCTCGGCTGAGTGACTGGACTAAGCTGGCGGAGAAGACATTCGCGCTTCGGCCGTCACGTCCTAATATCGTCCGCCGCAAGCTCAAGCCGCAGGAGGATGAGAAGGAAGAAAAGGATCAGCCAGCCGGTAACCTCGGGAAGTTGTTCCCACCGAAGAATCACCGCGATCTCAACGTCCGCTCGATCATCGACATTCACCTATGGGACCGTGCTGGCTGGACTGGAACCGCCTTCGCCGATTGGGGACCACCCTATCCGCCCGCGATCGCATTGCTATTCACCGACGCCGACGCCAGCAGGAAGATCTTCGAGCGATGGCGCGAGCGTTTTGGGCGGATAGACAATCAGGATGACATATACCTCGCAATAGTGCGTGGCATCTCTGCGGAGAATCCCGCTCACTATCGCGTGTTGATCACTTCTCGCCTGCCACCCGAGGACGATCTGCGCACCGGGCAGCGATTCGTGATCGCTTGCCGGATGAATACGATGCACGCGCAGTCCGATGTCAACCTGGTCCGTTTCCTCGAAGCGTATGGCAGAGCGGGGAACTACGCGCTGCTTCCTGCCATCTGGAAGGGAAAGGGCGAGCCGGAGCTTCTCTCGGACCTGGCGATCCTGAAGCGGAAGTTGAGCGTTAGAGCGGCGCCGGAGATCGGCGACAACGACATCGAGGTGATGGCGCTTAGAGCGCAGGGGCAAGCGGAGAAACGGCGCGAGTCCTGAAAGCCATCGACACCGCGCCGCTCAGCTCCGCCCGGCCTCTCCATGCCACTCAACAACCAAACCGCCGAAACGTCCAGACCCACTCCACCGGCATGCTGGCATCCTAAAGCGCAAGCCGCACGGACTCCGCATCAGGTGCCTGGTAAAGGCTGATCATGCGACGGCGGGCGCTCGACAGGTATGTCCGCACGCGCTGCACGCGGTGAGTCAGCAGGCAACTCGCGCCGGCCTGCTCGGCCGCCTGGACTTCCTCGAACGCCACGGGTTTCTCGAATCTCCGGCAGGCGAGTACGTTGGCCCGCGCAAGCAAGTCGTCCGTCAAACCGGGCGCATCGTGCACCGTCCCAGCCCAGACCAGCCCGCGCGGCGAGCCGGCCTGATTCAACGCAATCCTCACCGACTCGGCATCGGCCGCCGAAAAGTGGCAATAAAGTTCAGGCCGTCCGCCGACAGCCGGCTGCCATGCCAGTCCACGCGATGGATACCGAGGCACTCACCGGCACTCGCGAGCATTGCCGCGGTACACGTCGTCTGAAGGGCGTCACCTCACCGAAGAGGAACGACAACTTCTAATCGAGAACACGGAACGTCTTGTCCAGCAGTTTGAAGCTGAGTACCAGGCAGAGCTTGCACGCAAACCGGCGCTCGTCGCTGTCCGGTCAACTCCCACTCAAACCACGCCATCGCCGCCGCAGCCCGCCGCGTTTGTAAGTGCCGATGCGCGACACGAAGCGGAAAAGCACGCAAAGCAGATCGTGCGCTCCAAGTATGGTGTTGATCCGGAACTTCCCGGTTGGCGTGGGCTTGTACTGATGGAGATGGAGCGCCTTCTTCGTGAAAATTCCGGCAATTCGTAACGCAGGATCTCGTGCGCAAGATCGTGCGTGAAGAACTCGCGGCGCACGGCATTCCTCAGGCACTCTTAAGCGGCTTCGCGTACTGAGAAAGCGGCGGTAGGATGACCGTACGAGAGACTAGGATATGGAGCCGCCCTGGGCCGACAGTACTGAGATCCGTGCCCGTTGCCGAAGACGTGACTGTTTCGGACGACACGCTTTGCGTCGACCTGAGCGATGGCCGAAGCATTTCGGTTCCCCTCGCGTGGTACCCGCGGTTATTGCGTGCCACTCCGGCAGAACGCAAGCGCTGGCGGCTGATCGGCCGCGGTTTGGGTATCCACTGGGTAGATTTCGACGAAGACATAAGCGTCGAAGGAATGTTGGCCGGCATGCCGTCTGGAGAAAGCCAGGCGTCATTCAGTAAATGGCTTGCGAAGCGGTTATCGCGCTTGACAACGCGCTCGGCTCGGACACGCGCAAAATCAGCGCGCGCCGGCTAGCCAACGCTCTCCCCCAGATACGCCTCGCGCACCTTCGGATCGGCAAGCAGTTTTTTCGCGTCGTCGGCGAGCGTGATGGTTCCCGATTCCATCACATAGCCGCGGCTCGCCGCCTCCAGCGCGAGCTTCGCGTTCTGCTCCACCAGCAAAATGGTGACTCCCTGCGACGCGATGTCGCGCACGATCTCGAAGATTTTCGCGACCAGCAGAGGCGCGAGCCCCATCGAAGGTTCATCGAGCAGCAGCAGTTTCGGCCGGCTCATCAGCGCGCGGCCGATGGCGAGCATCTGCTGCTCGCCGCCGGAGAGCGTTCCGCCGGTCTGCCCGTGCCGCTCCTCCAGACGCGGGAACAGCGCGTAGATCCGCTCCCGATCCTTCCGAATTGCGGCCGCATCGTCCCGCACGAACGCGCCCATGACGAGGTTCTCCGCGACCGTGAGTTGCGCAAAGATGCCCCGCCCCTCGGGCACCATCACGAGACCTTCGCGCACCAGTTCGAACGCCGGCCGTCCGGCGATTTCCGCGCCCTTGTAACGCACGCTTCCAGCTGCCGCGCGCGTCAACCCGACAATCGCGCGCAGCGTGGAAGACTTGCCCGCCCCGTTCGCGCCGATCAGGCACACCAGTTCACCCTCATCGACGGCGAGGTCAACGCCCTTCACCGCGCGGATGCCACCGTAGCGCACCTCCAGTCCTTCGATCTCGAGCAGCTTCATGCGGCCGCGGGAACGCCGAGATAGGCTTCGATCACGCGCGGATCCTTCTGCACTTCCCCAGGCGGCCCTTCCGCAATGCGCTCGCCGTAATCGAGGACGAGCACCCGATCGCACACGCCCATCACCAGCTTCATGTCATGCTCGATCAGAAGGATGGTGGTGCCGTCGGCACGGATGCGCTCGAGCAGCTTGCGCAGCGCGAGCGTTTCCGAGGCATTCATTCCAGCCGCCGGTTCATCGAGCGCGAGCAGCTTGGGGTCGGTGGCGAGCGCGCGCGCAATCTCCAGCCGGCGCTGGTCGCCATAGGGAAGGCCGCCCGCGGCTTCGTTCGCGCGCGCCGCGATCCCGACGTATTCGAGCAACTCGAGCGCGCGCCGTTCGATCGCCGCCTCTTCCCGGCGCGTTGCCGAATCGCGCAGCACCGCGCCGAGCACACCGGCGCGGGTGCGTACGTGGCGTCCGATCATGACGTTCTCCAGCGCCGAGAGATTGGCGAACAGGCGGATGTTCTGGAAGGTGCGCGCGATGCCCGCCTCGGCAACCTGGTGCGGCTTGAGCCGTGAAAGAGGATGGCCGTCGAAACCGAAACTTCCCTCGTCCGGCAGGTAGATGCCCGTGAGCAGATTGAACAGCGTCGTCTTGCCCGCGCCGTTCGGCCCGATCAGACCGTAGATCTCGCCCCGCGAGATGGAGAAGCTCACGCCGGTCAGCGCTTGCACGCCGCCGAAGCGCCTGGATACACCGCTCGCCTCGAGCAGCAGGCTCATCCCTTGCGCTCCGCGAGTTCCCGCTTCCTCACCGCCGAAGGCAGCAATCCCGCGGGACGGAAGCGCATGATCAAGACCATCGCCAGGCCAAACAGCAGCATGCGGATCACCTCCGGCTCGATCAGCGATTTTCCGAAGATCGATTTCTGCACGGGTTCCACGGTGTAGCGCAGCACCTCCGGCGCGAACGACAGCAGCACCGCGCCGAGGATCACGCCCCAGACATTGCCCATGCCGCCCAGCACCACCATCGACACCACCATGATCGATTCGACCAGCACGAAACTCTCGGGACTGATGAACCCCTGGATCGCGGCGAACATCCCGCCGGCCAGCCCGCCGAACGAAGCGCCCATGGCGAAGGCGAGCAGCTTGATATTGGTGGTGTTGATGCCCATCGCGCGCGCGGCGGTCTCGTCCTCGCGTACCGCCTCCCAGGCGCGGCCAATGCGCGAATCCTGCAGCCGCACCGTCACGAAGATCACCGCCATCATCATCGCGAGCAGGAAGTAGTAGTACTTGACCGGCCCGCTGAATGCGAGGCCGAACAGCGTTTCGCTCTTGCCGAAATCGAAACCGCCGAAGCGGAATGGATCGATGCGCGACACCCCCTGCGGGCCGTTGGTGATGTTCACCGGCTGCGACAGATTGTTGAGGAAGATGCGGATAATTTCGCCGAATCCAAGCGTCACGATGGCGAGGTAATCGCCGCGCAGCTTCAGCGTAGGGGCTCCCAGCAGCACCCCGAACAGGCACGCCACGAGCGCACCGATCGGCAGGATCAGCCAGAACGGCAGGTGCAGGCCGAAGTGCGGCGAAGCGAGGAGCGCATAGACGTAGGCTCCCAGGGCGTAGAACGCGATGTAGCCGAGATCGAGCAGGCCGGCAAAGCCGACCACGATATTCAGGCCCAGTGCGAGCAGCACGTAGAGAATGGCAAAGTTGGTAATGCGCACCCATGCCGTTCCGGCCTGAGCGAGTGCAAACGGCAGCGCGAGCAGCGCAATCCCAACCAATCCCGCCCCGACCCAGACGAGCGCGGGATGCCTGCCCTTCACGTGCGCTCTCCCACCCGCTCGCCGAGCAATCCGGTCGGACGGAACACCAGGACCGCGATCAGCACCATGAAGGCGAAAACGTCCTGGTAATTCGAGCCGAACCAGTTGTCGGTGAAATCGCCGATGTAGCCCGCACCAAGCGCCTCGACCACGCCGAGCAGCACGCCGCCGAGCATTGCGCCCGGAAGATTGCCGATTCCGCCCAGCACGGCCGCCGAGAACGCCTTGAGGCCGAGCAGGGAACCCATCTGGTAATGGGCGATGCCGTAATAGCTGCCGACCATCACGCCCGCGACCGCGGCGAGTGCGGCCGCGATCAGAAACGTCACGGCGATGATGCGGTTGATGTCCACACCCATGAGGCCCGCGACATGCTGGTTCTGCGCCGTGGCGCGCATCGCTGTCCCCAGCCGCGTGCGGTATACGATCAACGCCAGGCCCGCCATCATTGCCACCGAGGTTGCGATGATCGCGATCTGCACGTTGGTGATGATCGCGCCGCCGATGTGGTAAGGCTCGCTCCTGATGATCTGCGGAAAAGCGATGAAGTTTCGGCTCCACACCAAAAGCGCGAGGTGCTGCAGGATGATCGACATGCCGATCGCGGAGATGAGCGGCGCAAGGCGCGGCGCATTGCGTAACGGCCGGTAGGCAGCCCGCTCGAGGCCATAGCCGATCGCCATGCATACGGGGATCGCGACCATCGTGCCGGCGGCTACCACCATCAGCGGCGGCCAGCCACCCGGCGCGAGCGCCGTGATCACCGAGAAGGCGACCATCGCCCCGATCAGCACCACCTCGCCGTGCGCGAAGTTGATCAGCTGGATGATGCCGTACACCATCGTGTAGCCGAGCGCCACCACCGCATACACGCTGCCGAGCGTGACGCCGTTGATGAGTTGCTGGATGAAGATGTCCACGGCGCGGCTATTGTGCCGGAACCGGGCCGGGAAAAGGAAACGGCACCCGCAGGTGCCGTTTTCACCAACCGATGGAAGGTGCCTATTTCTTTGCGGCGTCCTTGGCCGGTTCGGCCGCCGTCTTCGCAGCGTCTTTGGCAACCTCGGCGGCGGGTTTCGGCGCTTCCGCCGGCGCCGCGGCTGCCGCCTTCAGAAAGACCTCGTACGATACGGTCTGGCCGGCCTTGAAGATCGCAACGGGCTCAAGCTTGCCGCCCTTCATGACGGACGTAGTAATCTCAGGATCCTTGCGATCACCTTTTTCGTCAAACATGATTCTGCCAGTGGCGCCCTTGTAGTCCATCTTTGCTAACTCGGGCAGGTACTTCGCCGGATCGGCAGAGTTCGCCTTCTTCATCGCCTCGATCAGCAGGTTCGCAGCATCGTACGTAAACGGCGAGTAGATTTTCGGGTCGCTGTTGAATTTCTTCTTGAAGGCGGCCAAGAACTTGGAATCGGCAGCCGCGGCGGGGATTCCCGCAGTTGAGCACATGAGACCCTCCGCCGCTTCGCCTGCGAGTTCCTTCATCTTGTCGCCGTCGCACGCGCCATCGCCGAACGCAAACACCGCCTTTATGCCGAGTTCGCGCCCCTGCTTGAGCAGCGGCCCGGCAGTGGCGTCCATACCACCGTAGAACACCGCGTCCGGCTTCCTGCCCTTGATTTTGGTGAGCACCGCTTTCCAGTCCACGGTTTTATCGGTGCCTTTCTCGCGCGGGAGCACGTTGATTTTGGCGGCCTTGAGAGTCTTCTCGACCTCGTTCGCAAGTCCTTCGCCGTAAGCCGTGGCGTCATCGACAATAGCTACCACCTTCGGCTTATTGTTGATTGCGAGGTAGCTTGCGATCGCGGGACCCTGCTGGTCATCGCGCCCGACCACGCGAAACTGCACCTTGAACCCCTGCTCGGTCAGCTTCGGGTTGGTCGCCGAACCGGAAATCACGGGAATGCCCGCTCCGTTGTAAACTTCGGAAGCCGGAATCGAAGTACCCGAATTGAGATGGCCTACCACACCGGCGACCTTGGCATCGGCCAATTTCTGCGCCACGGTCTTTCCGACCTTGGGATCGGCCTGATCGTCCTCGCTCATAATTACAAACTTCGCGTCCTTGCCGTCAATCTTGATCTTGCCTGCGTTCGCCTCGTCCAATGCCAAGAGCACGCCGTTCTCGTTGTCCTTGCCCAGATGCGCGATCCCCCCGGTCAGCGGCGCGACGCTTCCGATCTTGATCTCGATCGAAGGCGGCGGCGGCGCCGCGACTTTCGGCGGTTCGGGTTTCTTTTCCTCACCGCAGCCGATCAGACCGACCGCAGCCGCAACAAGGGTCAATACCAGCTTCGATTGCTTCATGGCATCTCCAAGGGGGGTTGAAACGGGTCCGATATCATACTCCGCGCCTCTGCGTGGAAACAGACGTACGCGCTAGCGGTACTCGGGTAGTCGAACACGAAAAGAGCCGGGCTTGCCCGGTTCTTGTTCCAGCGGACGGTCGCGATTATTTCAGCGACAGGACCCACTTCACGAGGGCGCTGACGTCAGCCGCGGGCAGCTTGTCGTTCGGCGGCATGGGCGTCTGGCCCCATACGCCGGCGCCACCCTTCTTCACCTTGTCTTCGAGCTTGGCTTGCGCGCCCTTGTCGGCTGCGTACTTCTTCGCCACGTCCTTGTATGCCGGCCCGACGCTCTTCTTGTCGAGCGTGTGGCAGGCCATGCAGGCATATTTCTTGGCAAGCTCTTCGCTCGCCTGCGCCGGCGCGGCGCAGATGGCGCCGAGCATCACGACCGGCAATATCAGGTGTTTCATCACGTCTCCCCAGGTAGAAAAACCGCGCCTCGCTAGCGGATATCCGCGCGTTCACAGGCCTTCTTGAGCGCGTCCAGGCCGTCGATCGGCAGCAGGCAAGTAACGCCCTGGCATATCCACGCGTTGACAGGCGGCTTTTCGAGCGGTTTATCCAGGGTCTGCGGCAGCCCCGCAGCCCCGGCCGGAACGGCAAGCACTACGCAATGAGGCAAATGCTCCTGCGCGAGCTCTCGTGTCCATGCGCGCGCTAGCACGGGGTCGCCGCGGATCACCACCGTTGTCGGCGGCACCAGTGCCTCGCCCAAGGCCAGCTGGAGGGACGCAAATCCGCCCGGGTACTCGTGCATCGAGGGAAGGAACAACTCCAGCGTGCGCTCGGCGGCCGCGCTGTAGCGCGCATCGCCTGTGAGCGCCGCCAGCCGTTGCAGCGCATATGCCGCAATCCCGTTGCCAGAGGGCGTGGCGTTGTCGCGCCCCGGTTTCGGGCGGTGTATCAGCTGCTCGTGGTCGCGGGCGGTAAAGAAAAAACCTCCCGAGGCCGGGTCCTCGAATTGCTCCAGCAGCACGCCGGCCAGCTGTTCGGCGAATTCGAGATCGGCCGGAACAAACTCGGCCTGCATCAATTCGAGTACGGCATCGAGCAGAAAAGCGTAGTCGTCAAGATACGCCTTGAGGTGGGCGCGGCCATCCTTGCAGGTCGCGGCGAGCCGCCCTTCCCGCCACATTGCGCGGCGGATGAAATCGAGCGCGCGGCGCGCGGCATCAAGCCAGGCGCGCTCGCCGAATACCCGCGCCGCGCGCGCCAGTCCCTTGATCGCGAGGGCGTTCCAGGACACCAGCAGCTTCTCGTCGCGCCCGGGGCGAACGCGCTTTTCGCGCGCCGTGAACAGCTTCGTCCGCGCCGATTCCAACAACGCCTGCGCGCCCGTTGCGAGCGGTTTCGATACGTGCAGGTTCCAGTGACGGCCTTCGAAGTTCGCGGCTTCATCGAGCCCATAGTGCGGCGCCAGCACCGCGTATTCGGCGTCGCTGAGCAGCCCCCGTAGCTCCTCGCGCGACCAGACGTAGAACTTGCCTTCCTCGTGTTCCGAATCGGCATCGAGCGAAGAGTAGAAGCCCCCTTCCGGGGATTGCATCTCGCGCAGCATCCAGGCGGCGCATTCGCGTGCGACGCGCGCATAGAGCGGGTCGTGACAGGCCTGCCAGGCTTCGGCACACAAGCCGAGCAGCGGACCATTGTCGTAGAGCATCTTTTCGAAGTGCGGGATCAACCAGAACGCGTCAACGCTGTAGCGAGCGAACCCGCCGCCCAACTGATCGTAGATCCCGCCCTTCGCCATGTTCTCAAGCGTGGTCAGCGCCATCGCGCCCGCGTCGGCGTCTCCCGCGACCCGCCAGCGGCGCAGGCACAATTCGAGATCGGCAGGGTGCGGAAACTTCGGCGCGCCGCCGAAGCCGCCGAAGCGCCGGTCGAAACTCGAGCGCAGCGCCTCGATCGCGCCTTCGATCGGCGCTGCGGAAAACCCGGAGCGGCGAGCGCTGCCGCGAGGCAGCGTGCGCGAGAACGCTGCAAGGATCTGCGCTCCCTGCTCTGTGAGCTCTGCGCGCCTGTTGCGCCATGTGGCTGCCACCCGCTCGAGCAGATCGGGAAATCCCGGCAAGCCGTAGCGCGCATCTTTCGGAAAGTAGGTCCCGCCGAAGAACGGCGTGCCGTCGGGCGCAAGGAACATCGTGAGCGGCCAGCCGCCGGAACGACGTGCGATCATCTGGTGGGCGCTCTGGTAGATCTGGTCGAGGTCGGGCCGCTCCTCCCGGTCCACCTTGATGTTGACGAACAGCCGATTCATCACCGCGGCGACTTCGGCATCCTCGAAGCTTTCGTGCGCCATCACGTGACACCAGTGGCAAGCCGAGTATCCGATGGAAAGGAGGATCGGCCGGTCTTCGGCCTTTGCGCGCTCGAGCGCCTCGGGCCCCCACGCGTACCAATCGACCGGGTTGGCTGCGTGCTGCAGAAGATAGGGCGAGGTTTCCTGCGCCAGGCGGTTGGGCATGCGAACGGTGATTTGCGGCGAGGCGGCGATTATTGCAGCATTGGTGCATGCTGGATACGAAACACCCGCGCGCCGCAGACGTCCTGCGATTCTGGTTCGGCGTATACGAGCGCAGCGCATCTCGCGATCCGCGCTGGTTCAGAAAAGACCCTGCATTCGACGCGGAGATCGTGGCGCGGTTTCGCTCCCTGCACGAGCAAGGGGCAAACGGGAAACTGTCGGATTGGTCGAACGCGCCCGGCGATTGCCTTGCGCTGGCGATCGTTCTCGACCAGTTTCCACGCAACATGTTTCGCGGCAAGCCGCGTGCCTTCGCTACCGACTTCCTTGCACTTGACGCCGCGCGGCACGCAGTCGATGCAGGTTACGACACTGGCATGCGGCCCGCGGAGCGCATGTTCCTCTACCTCCCGTTCGAGCACAGCGAGTCGCTCGACGATCAGTGGCGCTCGCTCGCCCTCATGTCGCGGCTCGCGACCTATCCGGAAACCGACGACGTGTTCGAATACGCGGTCCGGCACTGGGAGATCGTGCGCCGGTTCGGGCGCTTTCCGCACCGCAACGCCGCGCTTGCGCGCACCGGCACGCCCGAGGAAACCGAGTTCCTCAAGCAGCCGGGATCCGGGTTCTGAATTCAGGAAGGGGTACGGGGGAACCCGGGTTCCCCTGTACTTCTAATCTGTCACCGCACCCTTCGAAGCCGTCGACACCTGCTTCACGTACTTGCCGAGCAGACCTCGCGTATAGCGCGGCTTGGGCTGCTTCCATTTCTTGCGCCGCGCGGCGAGTTCCTTTGCCGGCACATTGAGCTGGATCAGCCGTTTTTTCGCGTCGATGGTGATTGAATCGCCTTCCTTCACCAGTGCAATGGTGCCGCCCACGTAGGCTTCGGGCGCGACGTGCCCCACTACCATGCCCCAGGTGCCACCGGAGAACCGCCCGTCGGTAAGCAATCCGACGGATTCGCCCAGTCCCTGGCCGATCAGCGCAGAGGTGGGGGCGAGCATTTCCTGCATGCCCGGTCCGCCTTTGGGCCCTTCGTAGCGGATCACGATCACGTTGCCCGGCTTGATCCTGTTCGCCATGATGGCCTTCATCGCCAGCGGCTCGGAGTCGAACACCCGCGCCGGACCGGTAATCGACGTATTCTTCAACCCGGTGATCTTCGCCACGCACCCCTCGGTCGCGAGGTTGCCCTTGAGGATCGCCAGGTGTCCCTGCGCGTACATCGGGTCCGTCCAGGGCCGGATGACCTCCTGGTCCTTGCGCGGTTCAGCCGGAATGTCCTTCAACTCCTCCGCGAGAGTCTTGCCCGTGATGGTCACGCACTCGCCGTGCAGCAAGCCGTTCGCGAGCAGCATCTTCAGCACCTGCGGCACGCCGCCCGCACGGTGAAAGTCGGTCGCGACGTAGCGCCCGGATGGCTTGAGGTCGCACAGCACCGGCACTTTTCTGCGCACGCGCTCGAAGTCGTCGATGGTCCACTTCACTTCCGCCGCGTGCGCGATCGCCAGGTAATGCAGCACTGCGTTCGTCGACCCGCCCGTGGCCATCACCAGGCTGATCGCGTTCTCGATCGATTTGCGCGTGATAATCTGCCGCGGCCGGAGATTGTTCCTGATCGCCGCGATCAGCACCTTGGCCGAAGCGGCAGCACTGTCCGCCTTTTCCGCATCCGGTGACGCCATCTGAGAGGAACCGAGCAGGCTCATGCCGAGCGCCTCGAACGAAGACGACATGGTGTTGGCGGTGTACATGCCGCCGCAGGCGCCCACCGTCGGGCAGGCGTTTCTTTCGATGCCGTCGTAGTCCTCCTTGGACATCTTGCCCGCCGCAAAGGCGCCGACCGCCTCGAAGGGACTTACGATGGTCAGCGCCTGGCCCTTCCACACGCCCGGCTTGATGGTACCGGCGTAGACGAAAATGCCCGGTACGTTCATGCGCGCGAGCGCCATCACCGCGCCCGGCATGTTCTTGTCGCAGCCGCCCACCACCAATGCGCCGTCCATCGCCTGGCCGTTCACGCTGGTCTCGATGCAATCGGCGATCACCTCGCGCGACACGAGCGAGTATTTCATCGCTTCGGTGCCCATGCCGATGCCGTCAGTGACGGTCGGAAACCCGAATACCTGCGGCTTGGTGCCGCCCGCCTCGAGTGCGGCGATCGCCCGGTCCACCAGCGGCTGGATGCCGGCGTTGCACGGGTTCATGGTGGAGTGGCCATTCGCCACGCCGACGATGGGCTTGTCGAAATCGCCATCCTTGAATCCTACGGCGCGCAACATTGCGCGGTTGGGCGAGCGCGCGACGCCCTGCGTGATGAGCTGACTGCGACGGTTGTCTGCCATGGAATGTCCTTGCGGGTAATAGAATCCCATTTTATCCGAGCGGGACGGGTCTTCCGTGCTGGTGCATCCGAATTTCGATCCCGTTGCCATCGCCATCGGACCGCTCGCGGTGCGCTGGTATGGGCTGATGTACCTCGCTGCGTTTGCGGCATTCTGGTGGCTGGGGACGCGGCGTATCGCAGCAGGCCAGGCACAGATTACCCGCGTGCAATTCGACGACATGCTGTTCTTCGGCATCCTCGGCGTGATCGCGGGCGGGCGGCTCGGTTACGTCGTCTTCTACAAGCCTCTGTACTACCTCTCCCATCCACTCGAGATCTTCGCCATCTGGCAGGGCGGCATGTCGTTCCACGGCGGCTTTTTCGGCGTGCTGCTCGCGATGGCCTGGTTCTCCAGAAAGTCAGGCGGGCACTGGCTGGCGGTGATGGACTTCGTCGCCCCGCTGGTACCGCTCGGCCTCGCCACGGGCAGGCTTGGCAACTTCATCAACGGCGAACTCTGGGGCCGCGTGACCGACGTTTCGTGGGGAATGCTGTTTCGCGGCGGCGGGCCGCTGCCGCGCCACCCTTCTCAGCTCTACGAGATGACCGGCGAAGGCATCCTGCTGTTCGTTCTCTTGTGGTTCTATTCCGCCAAGCCGCGTCCGATGGGTGCTGTTTCGGGCATGTTCCTGGTCGGCTATGGCATCGCGCGCTTCGCCTGCGAGTTCGCGCGCGAGCCCGACGATTTTCTCGGCCTGCTCGCGCTCGGCATGAGCATGGGGCAGTGGCTTTCGGCGCCGATGGTGCTGGCCGGAGTCGCGATGCTCGTATGGTCCTACAAACGCACTCCGCGTTCCGACAGATAGTAGTGCCACAACAACCGCGCGGCGGCAGCACGGTGCGGGCTCCATGCAACGGCGCGGCGCGCAAGGGATGGTGCCGAAGGCCGGGTGCGCAGCTTCCAAAGTTGCCGGACAGCCTCCGTCAGCGCGAGATCGGCGGCAGGGAACACGTCGGGCCGGCGCAGCGCGAACAGCAGGTAGCACTGCGCGGTCCAAGGCCCCACGCCGTGCAATTCGTCGAGGGCGGCGGCGGCGTCCGGCAACTCAGCGAGCGCATCGAGATCCAGCGCGCCTGATTCGAGTTCCCTCGCAAGCCGAGCGAGGTAGGCCGACTTCTGCCGCGTAACGCCGATCGCGCGCAACCCGGCTTCACCAAGCTTCGCGGTGTTCTCCGGTGTGACGCTGCCGGCGGCAAGCTCAATGCGCGCGTAAATCGCACGCGCCTGTGCGAGCGATACCTGCTGCTCCAGCATGAGCAGCGCGAGCGTCGCAAAGCCCGGTTCGCGCGGCCACAGCGGTGGCGGACCGTGACGCCCGAGGACCAAAGCGAAGCGCGGCTCGGCGCGCGCCAGGATGCGGACCGAATCGAACAGGGAACGCTCGTCAAGCGGCCTGATTCCCGGACTCCTGGTTTTCAGGGTCGGTGCCGATCAGCCCGGCGAGGTTTTGCGCGACACCGTTTTCGCAATGCGCGCGATCAATTTCCGCGCCGCGCTACTCGAGGGCGCCCCGCTCACGTCGTCAAGCGCACGCAGCAGATCGGCCAGCAGGGCCGACCCGGTCGCGGCGGCGGCGAGTGCGTCCTCGGTGCCGAACGGAATTGCCTCGTTGTAGTCGGCGTCGTGGCGTCCGGCCATCAGTGCCGAGAACTTCGCCGAGGTCTCGTGCGGCAGCGTGCCGGGACGCACGAAATGCAGCGCGAGCAGACCCGCCACCGCCTTGTGACTCGTCGCCTCGATGCCCTTCGCGTACAACAGCGACTCAGCAGCATGGAACACCGCGAAATACATGCTCGCTGCACATTCGCGCGGGTTGCGCGCCTGGAAGTTGGCGAGAAAGGACGTGAGCTTGGAGTCCAATTGCTCGAGCTTGAGCGCGACTCGCGCACGCGTCAGCTTGTCCACGCTCGTCCCTCGCGTTCTACGATGTCGACGAAGCTTGTACGCGGACTTCCGGCGAAAATCACCGACGGCTGCAGCAGCGCCAGGTCCCCGCCCTCCAGCACAGCGGCGGCCTCGGCGGCGGCGGTATAGATTCCGGCGCGCAATGCGCGGTCCTCGTTTCCGGCCACGAACACGGCGACGTCCAGATCGGAGTCGGCCCGCGAACCGCCGCGCGCGCGGCTGCCGAATACGACCACGCGCTCCAGGCGCGCACCCGCCAGCGCGTGAACCCGTTCGAAAAACTCCGCAAGCAAGGCATTTTCAAGTGGCGTGAGCTGCGCGAGGCCGGGCGACGCAGCGCGCGAGCGCGCCGGTGGAGCAATGCGCGCAGCACGCGGGATCGCCCAGCGCGCGCCGATCCAACTCGCGCCGGCGATTCTTCCCGCATCGAGCAGCGCGAGCACGCGCTGGCGGCTGATGCCGTGCAGGCTCGCGTATTCACGCGTCGAGCAGAGCCGGAATTCGGTGCGTTTGGGCATGGCGCGGCGAGCCTAGCAGAGGCCTTGTCAAGTGACAATAGGACGGCGCGCGCCGCTGCGAGTGTCGAGCGGCCGGAATCCCGGACGCCTGGCTATCCTTCATTGGCTTGGGCCGCGATCTCGCTCACGAAGACACCTATCAGCCGCTTGAGATCGCGCGTTGCCGTGACAAACCGGCAGCCCGCGCGCAGGGCGGATGTCCCGTCTTGCTGCGCGATCGTACGCACATGCCGGACCTCGAGGTCCGCGAGCACTGCCCGGCCATTCGGGAAGATGATTTTCGAGCGCGGCAGATGGATGCCCGGCTCCAGGTGGACGTGGGTATCGTAAACGATCGACCCGATTCCGCCGGGACTGACGTCCGTCACGCGCGCCTCGAACGGAACGGCGCCAGCGCTGTCGACGATGCAGCGCAGTGAAACGCTCTGCGGAACTTTGATTCGGGAGTGCGCGCGGCAATGCACGCGCACGAGTGCCTCCGGAAACAGCAGGCGAATCGCGGGGCGGCCTTCGTACTGCGTCTCCTGCGGGGTGCGCGCCGGGAATTCGATGCTGGCGGCGCTCTCGTAGCAGTGGAACGCCACCGAATCGAGCGCGAGCACGCTGGCGTTGGCGGACTTGCTGGTGCTGTATTCGACCAGAAGGTAGCCTTCCGAGCGCTCCACCAGCAGCAACCGGCTGATGAAGATCTGTTCGCCGCCGTCGAGATCGGCGGTGATCGGTTTGTTGGCGCGTCTGATTTCCTCCAGCATGCGCGCGATCTCGATGCGCGAGCGCACGAGTACCCCTGTGGCTTCGGTCTCCTTTTCCATTGGCCGTTTGGGCGCGCTATGCCAACGCCATCTCCAGCACCCGGGCGACGTGCAGCGCTTGCCTTTTCGCACCATCGGCAATCTGATGCCTGCAACTGGTGCCGTCGGCGACGATCAGCGTCTGCGCATCGGCCGCGCGCACCGCGGGCAGCAGGCTCGCCTCCGCCATCTGCATCGAGACGCCGTAATGCTCGGCCTCGTAGCCGAAGCTGCCCGCCATCCCACAACAGGAGGATTCGATCGTTTCCACCACCAGTTGCGGAACAAGTCGCAGCGCCTGTTCGACCGCGGGCATTGCGCCGAAGGACTTCTGGTGGCAATGGCCGTGCAGCAGCGCTTTCTTCGCCACGGGTTTCAACGCGAGCTTGAGGGTTCCACGTGCGGCTTCGTGCGCAAGAAATTCTTCGAACAGGAACGCCCGCATCGCGAGCGCCTCGGTGCGCGCCCCGGGCAGGAGTACCTTGAACTCGTCGCGCAGCGAAAACAGGCACGAGGGCTCGAGACCCATGACCGGGATCCCTCGCTCGACGTACGGCCCCAGTGCCTCCAGCATGCCGCGTGCCTCGGCGCGGGCCTCATCGACGCGCCCTACCGAAAGGAACGTCCGGCCGCAGCATGCGGGCGGCGGAACGTGCACGCGATAGCCGGCCGCCTGCAGGACCTTGAGCGCGGCGTGTGCGTTCTCGGGCTCGAACCAGCGATTGAAGGTATCCACAAACAGCACGACGTCGCAATCCCCTCCGACAGTGGCTGGAGGCGCGCCGCTGCGCCATTTTGGGAGCGAGCGCTCGCTTGCGAATCCCAGCCACCCTTTGCCTAGGTCCTGGACGGTGTTGACGATGGGCGCCAGCCTCGACGCCCAAGGCGCGTAACGCGGCAGCCACCCGACCATCCGATCGCGCATCGTCAGCCCGTGGCGCCGCTTGTAATGATGTAGGAACTCGACCTTCATGCGGGCCATGTCCACGCCGGTGGGGCATTCGCGCCTGCAGCCCTTGCATGAGACGCACAGCTCCATCACCTCTCTGACAGCGTCGGCGGTGAGCGCGTCGGGCCCGAGTTGGCCCGAAAGTGCCAATCGCAGCGTATTAGCCCGGCCCCGCGTAAGGTGCTTTTCGTCCTGCGTTACGCGAAAAGACGGGCACATGCTGCCGGCATCGAACTTGCGGCAATGGCCGTTGTTGTTGCACATCTCGACGGCCTTGGCAAAACCCTGGCCGCGGGCAGGCGCGTCAATCTCGAATTCCGACCAGTCCAGTGCCGGGGCGGGCACTTTGGTGGCGTAACCGGAGGAAAAACGAAACAGCGATCTGTCGTCCATCTTCGTGGGCCGGACGATCTTTCCTGGATTCATCAGGCCCTTGGGATCGATCCAACCCTTGATTTCACCGAGGACGGCGGTCAAGCGTGGTCCGAAGAATGGCGCGATCCATTCCGAGCGCACCAGCCCGTCGCCGTGCTCGCCCGAATAAGCGCCCTTGTACTCCTTGACCATCGCGCAGGCCTCTTCCGCGATCGCGCGCATCTTCTCCGCGCCACCGGCGCGCATGTCGAGGATCGGCCTCACGTGGAGCGTACCGACCGACGCGTGCGCGTACCAGGTCCCCCGCGTGCCATGCTTGCGAAACACCTGCGTGAGGCGGTCGGTGTACTCGGCGAGGTGCTCGAGGGGCACCGCGCAGTCTTCGATGAACGATACCGGCTTGCCGTCACCCTTCATCGACATCATGATGTTGAGGCCGGCCTTCCTCACTTCCCAGATTTCCCTTTGCAGCTTTGCGTCGGTGACTTCGACCACGCTTCCGGGTTGCCCCAAGTCACCCATCAGCTGAACGAGCTGTCTGAGTTTGGCGACTTGCTCCTGGCCGTCCTCGCCGGAGAACTCCACCAGGAGAATCGCGTCGGGTTCGCCCCGGATAAAGCGCTCCACCGTCGCGCGAAACGCATCGATCTCGCGCGCCAGCCCGATCATGGTGCGATCAATCAGTTCGACCGCAGAAGGTCCGATCTTCACGATATGCCGCGTGAGATCCATCGCCGTGTAGAAACGGGAGAAGTGGACTACGCCAAGCGTTCTCGCCGGCGGGAGGCGCGAGAGCCTTAAATGTAATCGTTCGGTTACAGCAAGAGTTCCTTCTGATCCGACAAGAATATGCGCCGCGTTGGCGTGCGGCGGTCCGAGGTGGTCAAGGTTGTAGCCCGCGACACGACGCTGCACCTTGGGAAAACGCGCCTCGATTTCGGCTTTCTCTCGCTCGTACAGGTCGCGCAGCTTGCCTGCCAGGTCACGGTAACCGGCCGGTCCCTCGGAAGCCTCTTTCGCCGCCGACATCGGGCCGAATCTCCAACGTTCGCCACCGGCCGTGAGCGCGTCGATCGCGTTGACGTTGTGCACCATGTTGCCGTAGGCGATCGAACGGGAGCCGCAGGAGTTGTTGCCCGCCATCCCGCCCAAGGTCGCCTGGGCACTGGTCGAGACATCGACCGGAAACCAGAGCCCGTCCGCACGCAGCGTGGCGTTAAGCTGGTCGAGCACCAGCCCCGGCTGCACCACCGCGGTGCGCGCCTCGGCGTCGTACTTGACTACCCGATTCAAATGCTTGGTGAAATCGATCACCAGCGCCCGGCCGACCGCCTGTCCGCACTGGGAGCTACCTGCGCCACGCGGCAGGATGGGCATCTCGGACTGCGCCGCGATCTGTACCGCGACCCGCACCGCCTCCTCGGTGCGCGGAACCACCACACCGAGTGGCTCGATCTGGTAGATGGACGCGTCGGTTGCGTAGCGCCCGCGGCTCGGCGAGTCGAAATAGACCTCGCCGTCAAACTCGGCGCGCAGGCTGCGCTCGACTCCGGACATGTTCATGCTGCAGCCGGGGATGCAGCAATTGCGCCGATGACGCTGGAGAGTTTGTGCGCAAGATGATCGGCTAGCAGCGCCTTCAGGCGCGTGCTGTCCCGCACACCCAGCGCGGCCAGGATTTCCTCATGCTCGCGTATCGCTTCGTCCCAGCGCTGCCGGGTGAGGTTCGCCATATAGCGGGCGCGGCGCACGTTCGCGTTCAGCTGCCGGTAGATCTGGTAGAGCATCACGTTGCCCGAGGATTTCACCAGTTTGAGGTGGATCGCCTGGTTGAACTTGAAATACCCGGCGAGGTCGCCGCGCGCATGCATGGCGAGCATTTCATAATGCAGGGCGCGGATTTCCGCGAGCTGGGCATCGTCTGCATTGCTGCAGGCGAGCTCGCCCGCGAGGGCCTCGAGCGCGCCCATGATCGCGAGCGTTTCAGCAACGCGTACCGCATCGATCTTCGCAACAATGGCTCCCCGGTTGGGCAGCAATTCGACCAGTCCCTCCGCAGCAAGAAGTTTGATCGCCTCGCGGAGCGGGGTGCGCGAAACGCCGAACTGCACGCACAAAACTCGCTCGTTCAAGCGCGTACTCGCGCCGAGCTGCCCGTGCACGATCAACTCGCGCAGCCGGTCGGCCGCCTCCTCGTGCAACGGGCGGCGAGCGATCTGCGGCAGCTCCAGCGCGGCGACATCCTCCATACTTGCGCCCCCATAGAATTGCATGCAGAATACAAAAAAACGCGGATATGCGCAACGTGTTGCCCTTCTGCCGCGCACAATAACCTGATTTGAATGCAAAATTTGGAGGCTTCATGTCCCACCGCGCCGGCCGTCATTTCCTGCAGATTCCCGGTCCCACCAACGTCCCGGACCGGGTGCTCAGAGCAATTGATTTCCCGACCATGGATCACCGGGGACCCGAGTTCGGTGAACTCGGAAAGTCGGTCATCGCCGACCTGAAGAAAGCGTTCAAGACTGCGGGTGACGTCGTCATCTATCCGGCCTCCGGAACCGGCGCATGGGAAGCGGCGCTGGTGAATGCGCTTTCGCCCGGGGATGCGGTGCTGATGTATGAAACCGGGCAGTTCGCAGCCCTCTGGCACAAGCTTGCAACGCGATTGGGCCTTGCCCCGGAGTTCCTTCCAGGTGACTGGCGCAGCGGCGCGGACCCGGTCGCGATCGGGGACCGCCTGCGTGCAGACCCGCAGCATCAGATCAAGGCCGTTTGCCTCGTGCACAACGAGACGTCCACCGGCGTCACCTCGCGCATCGCCGATGTGCGCAAGGCGATCGACGCAGCAAAGCACCCCGCGTTGTTGATGGTCGATACCATCTCCTCGCTCGCCTCGATCGATTACCGTCACGACGAATGGGGCGTGGACGTAACTGTTGCAGGCTCGCAAAAGGGATTGATGCTCCCGCCGGGACTCTCGTTCAACGCGATCTCGCGGAAGGCGCTGGAAGCATCGAAAACCGCAAAATTGCCGCGCAGCTACTGGGCGTGGGACGAGATGCTGGCAAGCGGCAAGAACGGCTACTTCCCCTACACGCCGGCGACCAACCTGCTTTACGGCTTGCGAGAGGCCTTGGACATGCTGTTCGAAGAGGGACTGGACAATGTCTTCGCGCGCCACGCACGGCACGCCGAGGCGACGCGGCGCGCGGTACGTGCCTGGGGACTCGAAGTGCTGGCCAGGAATCCCGCCGAGTATTCCGGTGCGCTGACCGCAGTACTGGTTCCCACGGGCGTCGACGCCGACCACGTACGCAAGGTCATCCTCGAGCATTTCGACATGTCGCTTGGCACCGGCCTGGGCAAACTTGCCGGCAAAGTGTTTCGCATCGGCCACCTGGGTGATTTCAATGACCTGATGCTGATGGGCACGCTTGCGGGCGTGGAAATGGGATTGCAGATCGCGGGCGTGAAGGCGAAGCCCGCCGGGGTGCAGGCGGCGATGGATTACCTTTTCGCCTGCGCCCGCGGAGCGACCCCGGTGCAACGCGCCGCAGCATAAATCAGATTCAAAAACGGAGAGGATCATGCGCATGTTCAGATTTGTTGCGTTCGCCACGCTTGCCGTATCCGCCACCGCCTTCGGCCAGACCGAGCTCAAGCTCGGCCATGTCGGCGAGCCCGGTTCATTGATAGGCGCATCGGCCGACGAGTTCGCGAAGCGCGCCAATACGAAGCTGGTCGGGAAGATCAAGGTCGTCGTGTTCGGGTCGAGCCAGTTGGGTGGCGACAAGGAAATGCTGCAAAAGCTCAAGCTCGGGACGATTGACATGGTGGAACCGTCCACTGTGATGTCCTCCGAATCGGACATCTTCGGCGTGTTCGAGATGCCTTATCTCGTCAAGGACCGCAAACACATGCAACGCATCGAAAAGGAGCTGTTCTGGTCGAAATTCGAGCCTGAAGTGGAGAAGAAGGGCCTGAAGGTTCTCGCGGTGTGGGAAAACGGCTACCGGCACATCACCAACAACAAGCGCCCGATCAATAAGCCCGCCGACCTGAACGGCATCAAATTGCGCGTGCCGGAAGGCAAGTGGCGGGTGAAAATGTTCCAGGCCTACGGTGCCAATCCCAGCCCGATGAAGTACTCCGAGGTGTTCACAGCGCTGCAGACCGGGGTCATGGACGGGCAGGAGAATCCTTTCGCCCAGATCGCGAGCGCCAAGTTCTACGAAGTGCAGAAGTACCTGTCGTTGACCGGCCACGTCTACACGCCGTCCTATCTCGTGGTCAGTGGCAAGAAATGGGCGACCTTCCCCGCCGACGCGCGCAAGATCCTCGAGGACACAGCGAAAGAGACACAGGCATTCGTATACGAAAAAGCTGTGCGCGACGACGACGAGCTGCTTGCGAAGATGAAGGCGGCGGGGATCCAGGTGAACTCAGCCGACAAGGATGCCTTCATCGCCGCCAGCAAGGGCATCTACGATGAATTCGCCAAGGAAGTGCCGATCGCCAGGGAAGTCATCGAGCGCGCGATAGCGCTCGGAAAATAGCCGCATGAATCTGGCTGCGGTGCGCGGGGGCTACGAACGGGCCCTCGAGTGGCTGGTTGTCGCTCTGATGGCGATGATTGCCGCGGAAGTCACGATGGGCGTGGTATTTCGGACCTTTGGCACCTCGCTCGTGTGGTACGACGAGGTCGCCTCGATCCTGCTCGCCTGGCTGACTTTCTACGGCTCGGCGCTGGCCGCGGTGAAACGCGCCCACATCGGCTGCCCGGAAGTCGTTGCCATGCTGCCTCCCAGGGTCAGGCTCGCCGCGCGCGTAGCCGCCGAGGTCTTGGTGGTTGGGTTCTTTCTGCTCGTGGGCTGGACCGGATATGCGGTACTTGGCGTACTCGCCACCGACAATCTCGTCAGCCTGCCCATGGTCCCGGTGAACTGGATTCAGTCCGTAGTTCCGATCAGTGCGGTGCTGATCGTGATTGCCGAGCTGCTCACCTTGCCGCAGGCGCTCGCTGAGGCACGCTCGTCGCACCCTTGGAAGGAAGCGACTGGCGAGAGATCCCACTGAAATGGAAATCCTGCTGCTCTTCATTTGCGTGCTGGCGCTGGTGGTGATCGACGTGCCGATCGCAGTGGCGCTCGGCCTGGTGGCCGTGACGGCAATGGTGGTGAGCCAGGGCGCGGCATCGCTGCCCAATCTGCCGCTCGTCCTGTACAACGGCGCCACCAACTTCCCGCTGATCGCGATCCCGCTGTTCATCCTTGCAGGCGCCATCATGAATGCTTCCGGCATCTCGACGCGGTTGATCGCCTTCGCTTCCGCGCTGCTCGGTTTTGTCCGCGGCGGCCTCGCGATGGTGTCGATCGGCGCTTCGATGTTCTTCGCCGAAATCTCCGGTTCCGCCGTGGCGGACGTGTCCGCCCTCGGTTCGATCCTGATCCCGGCGATGAAACAGAAAGGCTACCCAAAGGCGGTGGCCGCGGCAGTGATGTCCTCGGCAGCGACACTGGCGGTGATTATCCCGCCTTCAATCCCGATGATCCTGTATGCAGTGATGGCGGAAACCTCCGTGGTGCAGATGTTCGTTGCCGGGATCGTGCCGGGTGTGCTGGGCGGATTCGGTTTGATGGGCATGGCGTACTGGTTCGCGCACCGCTACAACCTGCCCATCGAGGAGAAGTTCCAATGGGTGCGCGTCTGGCGCACCTTCCGCGAGGCGTTCTGGGCGTTTACGCTGCCGATCATCATTCTCGGCGCGATCTTCGGCGGCGTGGTCACCGCAACCGAGGGGGCGGCGCTTGCGGTGGTGGCCGCATTGTTCATCGGCCTGGTCGTGTACAGCGAGCTGGACGTTGCGCACCTCAAGAACGCGATGATCGAGGGCGGCGTGCAAACCGCGGTGGTGATGCTGCTGGTGGCCACCTCGGCGCTGCTCGGGTCGCATCTGACCGAAATCCAGGCGCCGCAGAAACTTGCACTCGCGATGTCTGAACTTACGACCAACAAGTGGGTGGTGCTCGCGTTGCTCAATGTATTGTTCCTGATACTCGGGATGTTCCTGCATTCCGCGGCGGCGATCATCCTGGTGATTCCGGTGGTGATGCCGCTGGTGAAGGCCGTGGGCATCGACCCGGTGCATTTCGGCCTGGTGGTTACAATCAATCTCGGCATCGGTCAGCAGACCCCGCCGGTGGCAAGCGTGCTGATGGTCGCCTGCTCGATCGCGAAAGCGAGCGTCTGGGAGGTGACGAAGGTGAATATCTGGTTCATCGGCGTGCTGTTTGCGGTGCTGATGCTGGTGACTTACGTGCCCGTCACCGGGCTGGGACTCGTGCAACTTTTCTATAGGTGAGTATGACCGCTTCCATCCTTTGCGCCCGCGATGGCGCCATCGCCACCGTCACGCTCTCCAACCCGGGCAAGCTCAACGCGCTCACCAGACCGATGTGGATGCGCGTCGGTGAGCTGATGCGCGAACTCTCCGCCGATGACTCGGTGCGTTGCATCGTGCTGCGCGGCGACGGCGAGCAGGCTTTTGCCGCCGGCGCCGACATCTCCGAATTCGAGTCGGTGCGGTCGAACGTGGAGCAGGCCAGGCGGTACGGCGAAGACATCGCCGGCAGCATGCATGCCGTGGCGGAGTGCAGACATCCCACGGTCGCCCTGATCCAGGGTGCCTGCGTGGGCGGAGGACTGGAACTCGCCTCGCAGTGTGATCTGCGCATCTGCGGGGAATCTTCCCGCTTCGGCGTGCCGATCAAGAACCTCGGCCTGGTGGTCGCCTACGCGGAAATGCAGGGGCTCATCAACGTGGTCGGACGGCCCGTCGCGCTCGAGATCCTGCTGGAAGGCCGCATCCTCGGCGCCCGCGAGGCCTACGAGAAAGGCCTCGTCAACAGGGTCGTGCCCGACACGAAGGCCGTCGAGGAAGCATATGCGTTGGCGCGCCGCGTGGCCGATGGCGCGCCGCTGGTGGCGCGCTGGCACAAGAAGTTCGCACGGCGGCTCGCCGATCCGCGCCCGCTTGGCCCGGACGAGTACGCGGAATCCTACGCCTGCTTCGGCACCGAGGACTTCCACATCGGGGTGAAGGCTTTCCTCGCCAAGAAGAAGCCCGAATTCACGGGGCGATAAGACGGCAACCGAAATGAGCGACCTGCGCGCTTCAACTGGCTAGCGCAGCACGCCAATCACGCCTTCGGCTTCCAGCCGGACCAACTCCGTTTCGCCCATCCCGAGTTCCTCTCCGAGCACCTCGCGCGTGTGCTGGCCAAGCAAGGGCGGCGCACGGCAGTATTCGACGGGCGTCTCGGAAAAACGCATCGGATTCGCCACCCCCGGCACGCGCACGCCGTGCGGGTGCTCAAGTTCGATCTTGGTGCCGTGATGTGCGGCCTGCGGATGGGCGAGCGCCTGGCGATAGTCATTGATCGGCCCGCAGGGTACGCCCGCGCGATAGCAGATGTCCTCCCACTCGGCGCAGGTCCTGGTGCGAAATACCGACGAAAGCGCTTCGAACAGCGCATCGTGGTTCGCCATTCGCGCAGCGTTGTCAGCGAAACGCTCGTCGGCGGCGAGTTCGGGCTTGTCCATCGCGCGGCACAGCGATTCGAACTGGGAATGGTTGGCACTCGCCACGACCATCTGTCCGTCGGCGCAGGGGAACACGTCGTAAGGCGTGATGTTGGCCGACGCTGTGCCGATGCGTCCCGGTACCTTGCCGCTGAAGAAATAGTTCGACAGCTGTCCCGAACTCATCGCCATTGCCGTGTCGAACAGCGAGACGTCGACGTACTGCCCGGCGCCGCAGATGTCACGATGATGCAGCGCAGCCAGGATCGAAACAGTCGCGTACATGCCGGTGAACAGATCCACGATCGGAATACCGATCTTCTGCGGCCCGCCTCCGGGCCGGTCGTCGCGCTCGCCGGTAACGCTCATCAGGCCGCCCAGTCCCTGGAACAGATAGTCGTATCCAGGCCGCTCGGCGTAAGGCCCGTCCTGGCCGAACCCGGTGATGGAGCAATACACGATACGAGGGTTGACGGCTCGCATCGCTTGATAGTCGAGCCCGAATTTCTTCATGCCGCCGACCTTGTAATTCTCGATCACGACGTCGGCTCGCTTCGCGAGGTCCCGCACCAGCTGCTGGCCTTGCGGCACCGAAATGTCGATTGCCACCGAGCGCTTGTTGCGATTGGCCGAGAGGTAATAGGCCGATTCCCGCGTCGCTTCGCCTTGGGCGTTTTTCAGCCAGGGTGGCCCCCAGTGGCGCGAGTCGTCGCCGGCCACCGGGCGCTCCACCTTGATCACGTCGGCACCGAGGTCCCCCAGGTTCTGCACGCACCAGGGCCCCGCGAGCACACGCGAAAGGTCGAGCACGCGCACGCCAGTCAAAGGCCCGGGCATCGTTCCCCTCCCTCAGCTTGTGCGTGACCAGCGCGGCCTGCGCTTTTCGTAGAAGGCGGCGATCCCTTCGCGCGCATCGTCGGTTTCCCACAGGTCCGCAAGCACCCGAGCGGTATGCACGATTGCGGCCGCTTGCTCCAGCCGCGGGACTTCAGCGATCAACCGCTTGCATGCCGCAAGCGCGCTCGGCGAGCATCGCAGGATCGCATCCAACTCCTGCGTTACTGCCGCATCGAGCGCGCTTCGAGGTACGACGCGATCGAACAGCCCCAGGCGCAGGCCCTCCTCCGCCGGAAAGCGCTGCGCTGTGAGAAACAGCCTGCGCGCCGCTGCCGCGCCGATGCGCTCCAGAACGTAGGGGGAAATCGTTGCCGGCGCGATGCCGATTCTTGGCTCGGTGAATCCGAAGGTCGCGGTTTCGGAGGCAATCGCGATGTCGGCGACCGACACGAGCCCTGCGCCTCCGCCATGCGCCGGGCCGTTCACGCGCGCGAGCACTGGAACGGGAAGCGCGCGCATCGCGGCAAGCAACCCCGCGAACCGCTCGCTGCGCTGCGCGCGCAGCGAGCGGTCGCCCGCCACGGCTTCGCGCATCGACTTGATGTCTCCACCCGCGCAAAAGCTCTCCCCCGCCCCGGTAAGAACCACGGCGCGCAACTCATTGTCACCGTGCAACGCCTCCACGCAATGCTCTAGTTCGCCTGCCAGCTCCGGACTGAGCGCGTTGTGCGCGTCCGGGCGATTAAGCGTGAGCGTCACGATATGTTCCGCATGGCGCTCGACCATGAGAACGGCGCTCACGCCTGCACCGCCTGCCGTGCGCCGATCACGGCCAGTCGCGCGCCCGGGGCAACCTGCATTCCGACATGCACCAGGATCTCCTCGACGACCCCCGACACGCCGGCGGCCACGTGGTTCTCCATCTTCATCGATTCGATCACCACCACTGATTGTCCCCGCTTCACCACCTCGCCGGGTCTGGCAAGAACCGCGCTCACCCGGCCGGCAAGCGGCGAACGCACCAGTGCCTCGCCCGCGCTGGCGCTTATGCCGGGCGCCAAGGTCACTTCGCGGAAGCGCCGCATCGGGCCGCCGGCCTGCAGCCACAGGAGCTCCTCGGTCCATGCGCAATCGAACGCAACGCTCACGCCGCCGATCTCGAGTTCGCGACCCCGGATCGCCGCGGACACTGGCTCGCCTTTTTCGCTCGCTATCCAGAGAGCCTCGCGGTCGCGCCGGACTTGCAGCTTGCGGCGCATCCCGTCGCACTCGATTTCAACCGCCTGGGTCAGCGCTCCCACCGGAAGCTGCATCCCGGGAACCGCGCGGGGGCCTTCGGCATAATAAATCAGCGCAGCGCGCAGGAAATCACCCTCGAGCGGTGCGGGCGGCGAAAGCGCCGCTCTGCTCCCTTCGATGAACCCGGTGCCCGCGCTTCCGGCCGCAAACTCGGGGTGCGCAAGACACGCGATGAGGAAATCGCGATTGGTGACGACGCCGAGCGCGCAGGTCTCGCGCAATGCCGCGATCAGCCGGTGACGCGCCTCGTTGCGGGTAGCTCCGTGCGCGACAATCTTGGCGAGCATCGGATCGTAATAGGGCGTGACCTGCGCGCCCTGCACGATTCCGGCATCCACGCGCACGCGCTGAGGGACCCGCCAGAGCGCGACCGTGCCGGTTTGCGGCAGGAAATCCTGCTCGGGGTCTTCAGCGTACAGGCGCGCCTCGATCGCATGGCCGCGCATTTCCACGTCTTCCTGCGCGAACGGCAGCGCCTCGCCTTGCGCAATCCGCAGCTGCAGTTCGACCAGGTCGAGTCCTGTCACCATCTCGGTCACCGGATGCTCGACCTGCAGGCGGGTGTTCATTTCCATGAAAAAACATTCGCCGCCCGGATCGAGCAGGCATTCCACCGTGCCCGCGCCGATGTAGCCGATCGCGCGCGCAGCCGTGACCGCCAACTCGCCGAGCCGGTGGCGCAGCTTCGCGTCCACCGCGGGGGACGGACATTCCTCGATCACCTTCTGGTGGCGGCGCTGCACCGAGCAATCGCGCTCGCCCAGGTGCACGACGTGGCCGTGCGCATCGGCCAATACCTGCACTTCCACGTGGCGCGCTTGCTCCAGAGCCCGCTCGAGCAGGACCTCGCGCGAGCCAAACGCCTGCTCGCTTTCCGTTCGTGCGGACGTGAGCGCGGCCTGGAACGCGTCCCGGCTTGCGACGCGTCGCATGCCGCGACCGCCGCCGCCATCGGCCGCCTTGATCATCAACGGATAGCCGATGCTCCCGGCTTCGCCCGCAAGCCTCGCATCGGACTGATCCTCGCCGCAATAGCCGGGGATGCAGGCGACCCCCGCCGCCTGCATGCGGCGCTTGGCAGCAGACTTGTTGGCCATCGCGACGATCGCCTCGGCCGGCGGGCCGACAAATACGATTCCCGCCTCTCGGCAGGCGCGCGCGAAGTGCGGATTCTCCGACAGAAAACCGTAACCCGGATGCACCGCCTGTGCAGCCGTGCGGCGGCACGCATCGAGTATCCGCGCGATCGAAAGGTAGGACTCTGCCACGGCTGCCGGTCCGATCCACACCGCGGCGTCGGCGGCGCGAACGTGCGGCGCATCGCGGTCGGCATCGGAGTACACGGCCACGCAACGCAAGCCCAGCCGGCGGGCGCTGCGCATCACGCGCAACGCAATTTCGCCGCGGTTCGCAATCAGCAGCGTCTCGAATCGCATCATGGCCGCGCCACGCCGAATTGCACCGGCCGCAGGCTGCGCCGGCGTGCGCTCGCGCACAGATCCAGCGCCATGCCGAGAACCGCCCGGGTATCTCGCGGGTCGATGATGCCGTCGTCGAGCAGCAGTCCGGAAGTGTAGAACGCGTCCGCCTGGCGCTCGAAGCCGGCGACGATGCGCGCATGCTGTTCGGCCAGCATTGCCTCATCGAGTGACGCACCACGACGCTTCGCCGCGGCTCGCGCGACGAACTCCATGGTGAGTGCCGCCTGCTCGCCGCCCATGACGGTGGTGTTCGCGTTTGGCCAGGTAAAGGCGAAATCAGGGTTGAAGGCGCGGCCGCACATGCCGTAATTGCCCGCCCCCACGGAAGCGCCGATGTGAAGCGCGATTCGTGGCACGTTGGCGTTGGCCACCGCCTGGATCATCTTGGAGCCGTGCTTGATCATGCCACCGCGCTCGGAATCGACGCCGACGATATAGCCCGTGGTGTTATGCAGGAATATCAGGGGCGTACCCGACTGGCAGCACAACTGGATGAAATGCGTCGCCTTGTTGGCGCCGGCCGGATCGAGCGGTCCATTGTTGCCGATGAATCCAACCGCGCGACTCGCGAGCCGGGCATGCGCGCAGACCGTCGCCGCGCCGTAGAGCGGCTTGAAATCCGCAATCACCGATCCGTCCACGATGCGTGCCAGCACTTCGCGCACGTCATACGGCCTGCGCGCCTCGAGCGGCACGAAATCGAGCAGTTCCTCCGCCGCGCAAGCCGGCGGATCGCCGGGATCGGATTGCATGGCCCTCTCCCACTCGAGCAGGCCTATCAGTTCGCGCGCGAGGCGGATCGCATCGCGATCATCCTCCGCGAGGTATTCGGCGAGTCCCGAAATCGTGGCGTGCATTTCCGCGCCCCCGATGGTTTCCTCGTCGGCCTCTTCTCCCGTTGCCGCCTTTAGCAGCGCCGGCCCGGCGAGGAAAGCACGCGAGCGGTTTCTCACCATGACGACGTAATCCGACATCCCCGGCATGTAGGCGCCGCCCGCGGTGGAAGCGCCATGCACGATGGTGATCAATGGATTTCCCGCCGCGGAGAGCTTCGCCAGGCGGTAATAAAGGCCTCCGCCGCGGATGAAATGCTCGACCTGATAGGTGAGCAGGTTCGCGCCGGCGGATTCGACCAGATGCACGAACGGCAGTTTTTGCTCGAGCGCGATGTCCATCGCGCGCAGTTGTTTCTCGAGGCCCATCGGCTGGCGCGCACCCGCGGCAATCGCGCTGTTGGTGGCCGATATCAGGCAGCGCACGCCTGAGACCACCCCGATACCGGTAATCGTCCCGCCGCCGGGGATCGATTTGCGCGGATCGTCCACCTCCTGCGCATAACCGGCGAGCGAGGAAAGCTGGAGCCACGACGAGCCCGTGTCGAGCAGCAGCGCCACGCGTTCCTGCGGCATCAGCTGGCCGCGCTCGCGAAAGCGTTTTTCGGCGGCATGGGCCGCATCGAGCGACCGGCGCTCGAGTGCACGCCATTCGGCGATTCGTGCGAGCCACTGCCCCCGGTTCCGGGTCGCCGCGGGGCCTTGCACGTCGATGCGTGATTCGAACTTCGGCATGCGCTCCTCTCAGTGCTGACGGTGCAACAGCTGCCGCTTGCTTCGTCACAGGGCGCAAGGCTAGCATGGGCATGATGGCAAATGACAAGATCGTTCGCATCGGGGGCGCCAGCGCCGCGTGGGGCGACTCCACGCTCGCCACCCCGCAGTTGCTCGCTGCACCGAGCATCGACTACCTGGTCTACGACTACCTCGCCGAAACGACGATGGCGATCCTTGCGCGTCAGAAACAGAAGCACCCGGATATGGGTTACGCGCACGATTTCGTTACCGGCGCGATCGGTGAACACCTCGAGACGATCGCGCGGCGGGGCGTGAAACTGGTGGCGAACGCGGGCGGGCTGAACCCGGTGGCCTGTGCGCGGGCGATCGAAAGATTGGCACGCGATGCGGGCGTTTCCCTCAGGGTCGCCGCGGTGGTGGGTGACGACGTGATGGCCGAGATCCCCGCCCTGCGTGCCGTGGGAGCGCGCTGTTTCGAAACCGGGGAACCGCTGCCCGGGAGCGTTCTTTCGGCCAACGCGTATACGGGCGCCGCCGGCATTGCCAGGGCCCTGGCGCTCGGCGCGCAGGTCGTGGTTACCGGTCGTTGCGTGGACAGCGCGGTCGCACTCGGACCGCTGGCCCACGAATTTGGCTGGGCGTGGGACGACTTCGACCGGCTCGCGCAAGGTTCGCTCGCAGGGCACATCATCGAATGTGGCGCGCAGGCGACGGGCGGCCTGTTTACCGACTGGGACCAGGTGCCGGATTGGGACTGCATCGGTTACCCGATCCTCGAATGCGCCGCCGACGGATCGTTTGTCGTCACCAAACCCGAAGAGACCGGAGGGCTGGTGTCGCCCGCCGCGGTCGCCGAACAGATACTCTATGAACTCGGCGATCCCGCCGCTTACATACTGGCCGACGTCATCTGCGACTTCCGCAACCTGCGGGTCGAAACCGCCGGAACGGAGCGGGTCCGCGTCTCGGGTGCATGTGGACGAGCGCCGACCAACGACTACAAGGTCTCGGTCACCTACGAGCGCGATTTCCAGATCGAAGCGCTGCAGATGATCCGGGGTCTGAACGCGCAGGCGAAGGCGAAGAAGACGGCGGAGGCGTTCCTCGCGCGTACGCGCCGCATGATGGCCGCGAAGGGTCTCGGCGATTACGCCGAAACGCGCGTGGAATATCTCGGTACGGAATCGATGTACGGCCCTCATGGCCGGATCAAGGACGCGCGCGAAGTGGTGCTCCGGATTGCGGCGCGCCATCCCTCGCGTGCGGCGCTGGAGTGCCTGCGCAAGGAACTCGCCTCGGCCGGCGTTTCGATGGGACCCGGTACGCGCGGGCATTTCGGCGGCCGGCCGGAAATCCGCGCCTGCATCCGGCATTTCGCGACCCTGATACCCAAGCAGAAGGTGAAGCTCAGAGTGCTGCTCGAGGACCGCGAAACACCGGTGGAGGTGATGGCGCCGGTCGCTGATCCCGCGCCTCGGGCGCCGGAGGCCACCGGCGTCGTCGCGGGTCCGCCCGAAAAACCCGTCACTGTGCCGCTGCTACGGCTTGCGCACGCAAGAAGCGGCGACAAGGGCAATACCTCGAACATCGGAGTCATCGCGCGCAAGCCCGAGTACCTGCCCTGGATCCGCCGCGCCCTCACCCCGGAGGCTGTGGGACGATACTTTGCCCACCTGATGACCGGCAACCGCGTCGAGCGCCATGAGCTGCCCGGGTTGAACGCACTCAATTTTCTGCTGCACGATGCGCTCGCCGGTGGCGGAACGTCCTCGCTCTCTTCGGATCCGCTGGGCAAGTCGTATGCCCAGATCCTGCTCGATTTCCCGGTCGAGATTCCGGCCGATCTGGCGATCAAACACGGCCGGCTTGACGCCTGATACCGCGCACCTACAATCGGACGAGCCATGTTCGAAGGACTCAAGAAGGCGCGCCAGCGCGCACGCGACCGCGCTTCCGTGCGAACTGTACGCAATGCCTGCAGGATGCTGATGAGCGAGCGCGGAACGGCGAACAGCGTCAAGTTCGCAGCGCAAGTCATCGAGCAGTACGAAGCGCTGTCCGGCGAGGCGCACGCAGAATTCGTGACCATGCTCGCCGAGGAATTCTCTCCAGACCCGCAACGCGTGCTCGAGCAGGCCCACCGGTACGCCGAGACGCGCTCGGCAGAATCCCTGGTCGAGCTGTTCAACGAGGTCGAACCGCCGCGCCAGGAACTTCTGCGCCGCATTAACCGCGCCCCGAGAGGGGCCGCGACGTTGCTGCGCATTCGGACCGAGCTGTTGCGCGATCTCAAGCAACACCCGGAGCTGGCTGCCGTCGAAGCCGATTTTCATCACCTGCTCAGTTCCTGGTACGACCCCGGATTCCTGAAGTTGGCGTGCGTGGACTGGCATTCTCCGGCGCACCTGCTGGAGCAGATCATCCACCACGAGGCGGTGCACGCCATTCGTGACTGGGGCGATCTGCGGCGCCGCCTGCAGCCCGACCGGCGGTGCTTCACGTTTCTTCATCCCATACTGCCGGAGGATCTGCTGATTTTTGTGGAGGTTGCGCTGGTCAACGCGATGCCCGACGCGATCGCGCCGTTGATCGACGGCGACAACGTGGATCTGCATCCGGAGCGCGCGCGTTGTGCGGTGTTTTATTCGATTTCCAATTGCCAGCCCGGTCTGCGCGGCGTCTCGCTTGGGAACTTTCTCATCAAACAGGTGTGCGAAACGCTGAAGACGGAGTTTCCGCGCCTGACGCGTTTTTGCACGCTTTCCCCGATGCCGGGTTTTGCGTCATGGTTGCGGCGCGGTTCGCCCGTTGATGCGAAACGGCTTCCCAAGGGGGCGGAGGCGCGCGTGAACCAGGCGCGCAACCTGTTGCATGAGGCGTTCGGCGATCCTCTCCAGGTGCCTGAGCTTGCCGCATTGGAGGCTGCCGAAAAACCGGTGCGCGAGGCGTTGCTGCGACTGGGCGGCGCTTATCTCCTGATCACGCAATACCGCGAGGCGGAAAGCGACCCGGTGGCTAGTTTTCACCTCGGCAACGGCGCGCGCATCGAGCGCCTGAACTATCTCGCCAACCGTTCAACGCGGGGATTGCGTGAATCCTGCGGATTGATGGTCAATTACGTCTACGATCTGCCCGCGATAGAGCGTTGCCACGAAAATTTCGTCGCAGGCAAGGTCGAGGCTGCGCGCGAGGTGTTGCGCCTCGTTTGAGAGGTGCTGCGGGAGCACGCGTATCACGTGCGGGCGCGCGGTAAAATCGGCGTCGAACTCGAATGGGAAACCCATGACTCCAGGCATTCGCGTGGTGCGCGACGGCGAAATCGCGACCGTCGCGCTGGACAATCCGGGCAAGCTCAACGCCCTGACGCTCGCGATGTGGGGCGAACTCGCCGCTTGCCTGCGAACACTTTCCGCAGACGACAGCCTGCGCTGTGTCGTACTGCGCGGAGCGGGAAGTGAAGCGTTTGCCGCTGGCGCGGACATCGCCGAATTCGAGCGCGTGCGCGATACGCGTGAGCAGGCGAAGGCCTATCATCGCGAGTACGTGTTCGGCGCCCTGCGCGCAGTCGCCGAATGCCCCCATCCCACCGTCGCGATGATCATGGGTCCGTGCGCGGGCGGCGGGCTGGAGATTGCCTGCCAGTGCGACCTGCGCATCGCGGGACGTTCCGCGCGTTTCGGCGTTCCCATCAACCGGCTGGGATTCGCCATCGCCTACGATGAGCTCGCCTCGCTACTGCCGTTGATCGGCAAGGCGACGGCGCTGGAAATCCTGCTCGAGGGGCGCATGCTGAAGGCAGACGAGGCTTTTGCGAAGGGACTGCTCACGCGGGTCGTCGCCGACGCCAAGATCGAGGAAGAAGCCTATGCAGCCGCGAAGCGCATCGCGGCAGGCGCACCGCTGGTCGCGCGCTGGCACAAGCACTACGTGCGTCGGCTGCTACCGGCCGCCCCGCCCCTTACGGAAGCGGAAATCGACGCGAACTTCGAGTCGCTGGACACCGAGGACTACCGTATCGGGCGCGCGGCGTTCCTCGCCAAGACCAAACCCAAGTTCGTCGGCCGCTAGAAGCGCGCGCTGGCGCAGTTCCTGAAAGGAAATACCATGGCAGGCCCTCTTTCGCATATCCGGGTACTCGACCTCTCGCGCGTGCTGGCGGCGCCCTGGACCGGACAGAACCTCGCTGACCTCGGCGCCGAAGTGATCAAGATCGAACGCCCCGGATCCGGCGACGATTCGCGCGCCTTTGGACCGCCTTGGCTGAAAAACCCGCAGGGCAATGACACGAGTGAATCGGCGTATTTCGCCTGCGCCAATCGCGGCAAGAGGTCGGTTACCCTCAACCTGTCGAAACCCGAAGGCCAGCGTATCGTGCGCGAACTCGCCGCGAAGTGCGACGTGCTGCTGGAGAACTACAAGGTCGGAGACCTGGCGCGCTACGGTCTCGCATGGGATGACCTGAAGAAGATTAACCCGCGGCTCATCTACTGTTCGGTCACCGGATTCGGCCAGACCGGACCGTACCGGGAGCGACCCGGCTACGATTTCATGATTCAGGGCATGGGCGGGCTGATGAGCATCACGGGCGAGCGCGACGACCTGCCCGGCGGCGGTCCGCAGAAGGCGGGCATTCCCATTGCCGACGTCATGACCGGGATGTACGCCACGATTGCGGTGTGCGCGGCGCTCGCGCATCGGGCGGAGACCGGCGTGGGCCAGCATCTCGATCTGGCGCTGCTCGATGTACAGGTCGCGGTCCTCGCCAACCAGGGCGCGAATTATCTCGCCACGGGGATCTCGCCCAAGCGCCTGGGAAATGCGCATCCGAACATCGTGCCGTACCAGACGTTCAGGACCGCCGATGGCGACATGATCCTCGCGTGCGGCAATGACAAGCTGTTCCGCAGATTCTGCGAAGTCGCGAAATGCACTGAACTTGCCGACGACGCGCGCTTCGCGACCAATGGCAAGCGCGTCGAAAATCGGGCCGCGCTCACTGCGACCCTGAATGCGATCGTCGCCAGGCGCGCGACCCGCGACTGGGTCGATGCGCTGGAAGCCGCGGGCGTGCCGAACGGCCCGATCAACACCCTCGAGCAGGTATTTCAGGAACCGCAGGCGATCGCGCGCGGCCTGAAATTCGAGCTTCCGCACCCGATCGCGGGCAAAGTGCAGCTGACGCGCAGCCCGATGCGGTTTTCCGAGACGCCAATCGAGCACACCGTGCCCCCGCCCACGCTCGGCCAGCACACGGCGGACGTCCTGCAGGGAATGCTGGGGATGAGCGACGACGAAATACTGCGGCTGCGGAGCGAGGGTGTCGTCTGAGCGGAAGTTACGGACGCTTCGGCGTACCGCGCTCTCCCAGGTCCCACCACAGTCCCGTCATGATGCGCAGCGCATCGCGCGCCAATGGCGCGAGCAGGTGCTCGTCGGGCGCGTGCTGCGAGCAGGCCGCATAGGAGTGAGGCACCCAGACGGTCGGCAACCCGAGTACGTCTGCAAACACGTCGTTCGGGAGCGAACCGCCTATATTGGGCAGGATCGCAGGCTTGGCTCCGGTCGTGGCCTGAATCGATCTCACGGCCCAGTGTACCCACGGATGCTGCGGATCGAGGCGCGTGGCGGCGAAGAAACCATCGCGCGCCTGCGTCGCCCTCACCATCGCGAATCCGTTTCTGTCCAGATGGCGGCGCAAAGCCGGAACGATGTCGGCAGGGTCGATTCCGACCACATAGCGCAATTGGCAATGCGCATTGGCGCGGGGAGGAATCGCGTTGACCGGACGGTCCGGATCGCCGGTGCGAAATGCGAGCACCTCAAAACTCGACCAGCCGTAGACCTTTTCCGCCGCGCTCAGGCCGGGTTCGCCCCAATGCGGATCGATATCCGGGGCATCCGGCCCGCCGCTGACTTCGCAATCGGCGAGCACCGCTCGAACTGCACTGGTCAGCGTCTTGGGCCGCCATTCGGGAACGCGGATTCCGCCGCTTGAAGTCGTGATGCCCGCGATCGCATGCGCGAGGATGGTGCCGGGGTTGGCAAGCAGCCCGCCCCAGTTGCCCGAATGGTGCCCGCCCTTGCGCAGATCGACGGAAAGATCGAAGTTGAGTACCCCGCGGGAACCGAGAAAGATGGTCGCTCGCTCGGGCGACAGGCGCGGCCCGTCGGAGGCGATGAACACATCCGCGCGGAACACATCGCACTGCTGCTCGCACACCGCGCGCAGTCCGGGAGAGCCGACTTCCTCGCCCGTTTCGATCAGAAGCTTGAAATTGAAACCAAGCCGCCCGCGTGCCTCGAGCACCGCTGCCACCGCGCCGAGGTTGATGCTGTGCTGGCCCTTGTTGTCGGCGGTACCGCGTCCGTACCAACGCTCGCCTTCGACGGTGATGCGCCAGGGAGACAGGCCGTCGCGCCACTGCGCGTCCTGCCCGCGTATCACATCGCCATGCCCATAGCTGAAAGCGGTCACCAGCTCCGCGCTTTCAATCCGCTCGGCGTACAGGAACGGACCGCCCTGTCGCGCCGGGTTCGGCAGGATCCGGCAGCGAAAACCCAGCTTTTCAAAGGCCGGCTGCAGTTCCGACGACAGGTAGCGCTCCAGTTCGCCGGCGCGCTCCGGATTCTGGCTTTCCGTGGGAATCGCTACACGACGAGCCAGCTCGGCACGAAACCCGCCGCCGTCGAAATAGCGCTCGGCGTTTGCAATCGCGGCTTGGCGTGTCATCTCACGAGCGGTCCGAAAACATCAGCGAATGCAAAGCATGCGTCCGGCGAGAGCGTACAGCAAGAGCGCGGACACCACGCGCAGTTTCACAACCGGCGTCTGTCGGGGGAATGCCCGCTGTGCCGACCCGCTGTCAACCAGTTGACAAATCCGGCGACATTCACCGCGACACGCAGGGCAAACCGGTAGAATCGGGCGATTGAAAGCCATGGCGAAAACGCTGCTCTGCAAAGTGTCCGAGGTTCGCGTCGGCGCGCTCAAACAGGTAGAAACCGGGGATGGACGCGAGGTGTGCGTCGTCCATGCCGAATCCGGATTCTTCGCGTGCAGGGCCTATTGCCCTCATCAGGGCACTGCATTGTGCGAAGGCTCGATCGACGGCACCACGCTCACGTGTCTGGAGCACCTTTGGCAGTGGGATCTGCGCACCGGCGAAACCCTCGGCCTCGCGGCGGAGAGGCTCGAAGTCTATCCGGTCAAAGTCGAGAATGGATCGGTGTTCCTGATACGCTGATACCTTCATGGCGGTATGGCCCTAACGCAGATAGGCGAGCGCCGCGAGCGCATCAAGGTCGGTGAGGATCAGGCTGCGCTTGCGCGTGACGAGCAGTCCGCGCTTCTGAAGCGAGCGCAGCGTCGTGTTCGCGAACTGGCGCGAAACGCCCGCGATTGCGGCGAGGTCTTCGTGGGTGAGCCGGATGTCGACCAGCACGCCGAGATCGCTCGGCGCACCAAAACGCTCGGCGAGCGCGCAAAGAATGGCGCAGATGCGCTCAAACGCTGACTGGGTCTCGAGTATTACCGCGAGTTGCGCCACCCAGCGCAGGCGCACCGAGAGCGCGCGAATCATTGCCTGCGCGAGTTCCGGAAAGCGCCGCACCAGCGCGTTGAAGCGCTCGTGGGAGAGGGTGTAGATGATGCACTCGTCCATGCAGCGCAGGGTCATCATGCGGGTCATCGAAGAGCCGAGGTCGCCCGCGCCGAGAATGTCGCCGGGACACCAGAACCCAGTGGTCCCCGTCTTGCCGTTGCGGCTCTGGTAGGACGACATTGCCTTGCCGCTCATGACGAACGCGACGTAGTCCGCAGGCTCACCCTGCGACCAGATCGTCCCGCCCTTGCGCAATACGCGCCGCTCGCACTGCTCGAGCACCGCCTTGCGGTATTCGGCGGGGATTGCTCCGAGCACGTCGAGGTGCCCATCGGCGCGCTTGTCGTTGCCCGTATGCGGCATCGTTCGATTATATTCGGAGCCCTTCGGCGGATTGATCTGGATCAACGGATGCATGCCTGGCGCGTGGCGAAATGCGAATATCCGCGTAGCCTCAACATCGCCAGGAGGAGGAGACCATGCCGGAACGCAATGCGAAGAAGGCTGCGCGATCGAGCAAGCCGCGCGGTGAGGATATCAGGCGCGAATGCATCGCCCATAATGCGGGCGCCTGCGACGAAACCGGCGTGTGCTTGGAGTGCAGCCCGGTCCATCAGGCGATGCGTACCGCGGGTTGGGCACTTGCCCGCTGGCCGCGCATCAAGGGCAGCCGGCGGGCCTGACGATCCCGCCCGCGGCGACGCATTACCTGCAGTCGTTGCGGCAGGGAACGTTGACGATGTCAGGCCGCGGATCGACGGTGAAGCCCTTGCGATTCGGCATCTGCACCATCGGCAGCGACGACGCGTCCATCACCTCGTTCTCGCCGATGATGCCATTCACGAACAGCAGGTACGCCGTGATTCCATAGATCTCGTCCGGCGCAAGCGATTGCGGCGCGTTGAACGGCATGGCGCGATTGACGTAGTCATAGACGGTAGGCGCGTAGGGCCAGTAGCTGCCGACGGTCATCACCGGGTTGTCGGTATTGAGTGTGCCCCGTCCGCCTACCAGCCGGTCGGCCGGCTTGCCCTCGCCTGTCATGCCGTGGCACGCGCCGCAGTGCAATTCATAGAGCGGTTTGCCCTTCGCCGCCGTGCTGCTCCCCTTTGGCAGACCCTTGCCGTCGGGGGAGACATCGATGTCCCAGCCGGCGATCTCGCGCCCGGTCGCCGGCTTGCCGAATCCGAAGGTTTGCGCCGGGAGCGGGCTCGCCACCGCCGCAAGGCCAAGTGCGTACAGTACCGCGAATACCTCAGACCTGGACATGGGTCACCTCCCCGCTCGCGGCGATGCCCCAGCTCTGGATCGCGTTGTAGTGGTAGCGCGAGTTGAAGCCGCGTAACGCAATCATCTGCGCGCGCGTCGGCTGGACGTAGCCCGTCTCGTCCATCGCACGGCTCTGCAACAGCGCCGCGCTGCCGTCCCAGTTCCAGGCGAAGCGAAAGCGCGTCAGCGCTCGATGCAGCACCGGTTCCTGCAGCGCGGCCTCACGCCAGTTGCGACCGCCATCGGTCGAAACGTCGACGCGGCGGATGCGCCCCTGGCCGCTCCATGCAAGCCCGGAGATTTCGTGGAACCCTCTGTAGGTGACCCGGTGCCCGCCCGAGGGGCGCGTGATCACCGATTTCGCCTCCATCGCGAACGAGAACTGGCGCGCGCTGCCGTCGGGCATCAGGTCGGTGTAGCGTGAGGTTTCCTGCCGCGTATGGAACGGCGCATCGCCCACTTTCAACCGGCGCAGCCACTTCACGCATACATTGCCCTCCCAACCCGGAACGATGAGCCGGAGCGGATATCCCTGCTCGGGCCTCAGCATCTCCCCGTTTTGCGCGTAGACCACCAGGATGTCCTCCAGACATTTCTCCACCGGGAGGCTGCGCGTATGGCCCGAGGCGTCGCCGCCCTCGGCGAGCACCCAGCGCGCGTCCGGCTGCAGGCCCGCTTCGTCGAGCAGCGTGGCGAGCGGCACGCCGGTCCATTCACAGCACGACAGCAGCCCGTGCGTCTGCTGTACGTCCTTCGACACCGGACTGCGCCAGTCGCGCGAGGTGTTGCCGGAGCACTCGAGAAACAATACCCGCGACACCGAAGGAAAGTGCAGCAGATCGTCCATCGTCCAGATCAGCGGCCTTCTCACCATTCCGTGGAGCATCAGCCGGTGCTGCGCCGGATCGATGTTCGGAACGCCGCCGTGCTGGCGCTCGAATACCAGTCCGCTCGGGGTGATCGTGCCGTGCAGATGCTGCAGCGGCGTGAGCGAAACACCCTCGGTCGGCTGCACCGAGGCGCGCTTGAATTTCACCACGCGCTTTTCAAACTCGGAAGGCAGTCCGTACGGATGCCAGTTGACCGGCTCGCCCTGGATTTTCATCCATTGCGGAATGTTCGATGGCAGATTACCCGCATCCTGGGCGCGCAGCGGCGCGGCGGTGAATGCTGCACTGGCCAAGGCCGCGCGCTCGAGAAAAGCGCGGCGCGAACGGTTCTGCGTGCTTGCCATTGGAGACCTCCTTTCAGAACAACACGTAGTGCACGCCGATCGCGAGCAGCACGACGGCAACGAATGTCTTGAGCGCCTTTTCGTTCATGTAGCGGTTGAGCAACGGACCGAGAAACGAACCGGCGAGCACGCCGGGCACCTCGATCGCCACCAGCCGCCAGTCGATGTTTACCTGCAGCGCAATGTATGTAAGCACACTCACGGTAAGAGGAATCATCAATGCGACCAGGCTGGTACCGACCACCAGATACATCGGGAACAACAGCAGGCTCGCCATGAATGGCGTGACGAGAAACCCTCCGCCCACGCCGAGCATCGATCCGATGAACGAGATCGCGAAACCACCGGCTGCGGCTGCCATCGGGTTGAATTCGAAGTGCTCGCCGCCGAAGCGCACGCGGCTCATCCACCGGCCGAAATGCGTGGTGCACGGGGCATCACCGTCCGACGGGGACGTAGCGCCGGCCGCACGGGCGCTTTTCGCGACACGATCGGATGCCTCCTGCGCCTTGCGCAGGCCGGCGTGCGTCAGCATGGCCTTTCCCCAGCCTTCGTACAACACGCGCGCCGCGACAAATGCCACCAGCAGCCCGAACAGGGAACGATACACCGCCATGTCCGACAAGTACGCCTTCGAGATCCACGAGCCCGCGATAGCGCCGATCGGCGCGCCCAGGCCAAAGCTGAGCGCGAGGCTCCACACCAGGCGCTTCTGGCGGTGGTAGAGCGGAACCGAGACGATGCGGCTGGAGAATTCGAGTATCTGGTTCACGACCTTGATCATGTTCGCATCGCCGATCCCGAGAATCGAGATGTGACCGATGCCCGCGAGTATGCCGCCTCCGCCCGCGCCCATCGACATCATGAAACCGGCCAACACGCACCAGCTGAACGCCAGATAGGGATTGAACGTGAGATCCATCCGGGTCAGCCCCGCACCCGCCGCCACACGGCTCTAAGCTCCGGCGCGAGCGCCCAAAAGATGAACCCGAACGCCAACGCCATCAGTGCGCCACTCCTGGGCCGCGTGAAGAAGATGCTGAGATCGTCGTGGTAATTCGCCATCGACGTGAGAAAGTAGCTCTCGGCAAGCGGGCCGAGGATCACGCCCAGCACCAGGGGCGCAGTGGGGAAGCCGAAGCGCTTCATGTAGAAGCCGGCAATGCCGAAGCCGAGGCAGATGTACACGTCGGCGATGTTGTTGCGCACGCCGAATGCACCGACGACGCTGAACACGACGATGAAGGCGCAGATGACCGTCGGATCGGTCTTCATCAGCATGCCGAAAGCGCGCGCCACCAACACCGAGATCGCGACCATGAACAGATTGGCGAGTGTGAAACTGGCGAAGATCGCGTACAGCATCTCGGGGTTCTTGCTGTACAACAGCGGCCCTGGTTGAACGCCGTGCAGCGTCAGCGCCGCGAGCATGATCGCCGCGCCGGCACTACCCGGGATGCCGAGGGTAAGCAACGGAATCATCGCAGTTCCGGTGGTGGCGTTCTTGGAGGCCTCGGGCGCAGCGAGGCCGTCTTCGATCCCAGTGCCGAATTCGCTGCGGCGGCGATTCACCTGCCGCTCCACGCCGTAGGCAACGAGTGCACCCACCGCGGCTCCGGCGCCGGGAATGATGCCGATCACGCTGCCCACGCCGGTGCCGCGCGAGATCGAGCCGCGCAGCTTCCATATGTCACGCAAGCCGAGGACTTTCATGGCTCCCTTGCGTTTGACGTTGAAATCGTAACCCTGGCGCGACGCGAGCGCGTCAATGACCTCGCCAATGGCGAACAGTCCGATCATCACCACGACGAAATCGATGCCGTTGTCGAGCAGGCCGATGCCGAACGTAAGCCGCGTCACCCCGTAAAGCGGGTCGGTGCCGATGGAGCCGATTGCCACGCCGAGGAACAACGACAGCAGCGATAGCAGCAGATTGCCCTTGGAGATGGAAAGCACGCTGACCAACCCCATGAAGGTCGCGGCGAAGAACTCCGGTTGGTCGAACGACAGCGCGAGGCGCGCGAACGGCGGCGAGGCAAACGACAGCAGAAACGCGCTGAAAAGCCCGCCGATGGCACTGGCAGTGATGGCAATCGACAACGAGCGCTCGGGACCGTCACGCAGCGTGATCGGATACCCGTCCCAGCAGCTGGGCAGTGAGTCCGGATCACCCGGGATGTTGACCAATAGCGAGGAGATCGAGCCGCCGAATACGCCGCCGACGTAGATGCCGCCGAGAAACACCATCGCGACCAGCGGCGACATCAAATAGGTAAACGGCAGGCTGATGGCCATCGCGTTGACGAACGAAATTCCCGGCAGCGCGCCGGCGATCACGCCGACCAGCACGCCGACGATCATCAGCGCCAGATGCAGCGGCTGGAGCGCGACGACCATCCCGTTGGCGAAGCCGGCGAGCGCTTCCATACGCGGGTCGCGCCGCCCCTAATAGATTCCGAGTACCCGATACAGGGCCACGGTCGCCTGCTCGAATACGCCCTTGCCGCGGTCGAGCGGCATCGACGAGACCTTGACGAACAGGTAAAGGAGCGCGGTTGTTCCGATCGCGCTCGTGAGCACGATCGCGACCGGCCTGCGAACGCCGCCGAGCACCATCCAGGCGAGCAGGAATAACAGCGTCGCCCAAGCGAATCCGATCGCGGAAATTGCGTAGCCATAGCAAATCAGCAGCGCGATGCCGGCGGCCAGTCGGGTCTCGTCATAGCCGTCGTTCTCGGCTTGCGGCTGCTCTGCCGCGCGCGCGCCGGCAATCACGCCAAACAGCATCCGCACAAACATTGCGCAGGCGCAGGCGGCTACGCAGTACAGGATCACCTCCGGCCAGGTCGTCGGTCCGGCAATGCCCCGCTTGATCGCCTCTACGTCCACCCCTGGCGCGAGATGCCGATTCGCGACGAGCCACGCACCGCCCGCGACTGCGAGCGGGAAACCCAGCCGGGCGAGTTCCGTGACTGCCGGTCGTTTCACTTGATCATGCCGTAGTCTTTCATGAACTTCGAGACATCGTCGTAGTTCCGCTGCGCAAACTGGCGGCTCTCCTCGGGCGACTTGCGTTCGATGCAGGTATAGGTCTCGCCGCAGAACTTCCTCCAATCCGGAGAATCGAGCGCTTTCGCGACCGCTGCATTGAGTGCCGCGAGCGTGTCCGCCGGCACCTTCGCCGCGGCGACGATCGCGCGCCAGTTGGGGAGATCGACGTCGTGGCCGAATTCACCGGATGCCGGCGTGTCCGGAAACGCCGGGTGGCGCCGCGCGCCGAACACGACGATCGGGCGATACTGCTTTGAATCGATAAACTGCACCACGTCGCCAGGCTCCTCGAACAGGATCTCGCTATGGCCGCCAAGCGGCGACATGTAGCGCTCGCCAGGTTTGGCGAACGGCACGTTCACCATCGGAAAGCCCTTGGTTGCCAGAAATTTTACGGCGATGTCGTCCAGCGTCCCGTATCCCGCGGTCGCCACGCGCAGCTTGCCGGGATTGGCCTTGGCCGCGTCGAGCATTCGTCTGTAGTCCAGGATCCTGCTGTCATTGGGCACAAACAGCATCGACGGCGAGGACTGCACCACCGCGATGAACGCGAAGTCGCGGATCTGCAGCTTGCCAAGGCCGCCCGCCCACGCCGAGACCGAAAGACCCGTGAGCGTGCCGAGCGTGTAGCCATCGGGCGTGCTGCCAAGCACCTTGGACAGGCCCGCATTACCCGAGGCTCCCGCGATGTTCGACACCGGTACCGGCACGCCGAGAACCGGCTCGAGCAGCTTGGACATGATGCGCCCGAGTTGATCGGCCCCGCCGCCCGGTCCGAAATTGACGATCATGTCGACCGGGCGCGACGGATACTTCCTTTCCTGCGCCTGCGCGCTGGCGCAGGCCGCGGCCAGCAGGGCGATCGTGCACGCAATCCGGACGCGGATCTGCCTGTCCATAGCCTCCTCCTCCTTCGCTGTTCCGAGCAACGCGATCAGCGCCGCGCAAGTTCGGTCCCTCGGAAGCCGCCTGTTTACATTAGTCTGCGCCTCTTCGTGGCCGCACGCCAGCCGCCGCCCCGCGCACGCTACAAACCCAGTGCATCGATCGCCGCGCGCGAGAAGAAGTTGATGCGTGACTGCGCGTCCATGTCCGGATAGTTGTTCATGTAGCGAACCACACCGGACACGCCGCTCGAGTCCCAGTGCGGATAGTCGCTGGTACAGGCCATGTTCTTTCCCTTGAACCAGTCCATGGTTTCGCGCAGCAGCGCCTCCTCCGGCTCGAACGAACAGATCACGCACTGGCGCTTGAAGTACTCCGACGGCGCCATGCCAAGGCCGGTCATTTCCTTGGGCCGCGCGCCGTAATGGTTGTCGAGGCGGAACAACATGTAGGGAACCCACGTCGCGCCGGCCTCGCAAAACAGCACCTGCAGCCTCGGGTGGCGCTCCAGGACGCCGTAGCCGATGATCCCGCACATCGCGCTCGCCATCTCGAGCGGATGCGACACAACGTGTGCCAGCCAGTAACGGTCGAACTTGTAATCGGTGCTGTAGCTCGCGTTGTAGGTGCCCGTCGCCTCGTGGAAGACCAGCGCCATGCCGAGCTCGGTCATGGTCTTCCACACCGGGTCCCAGTCCTCGCCCCACCAGCGGACGTCCTGCATCACGTTCGGCCGCATCCAGACCGCCGTGGCGCCGAGCTTGCGGCATCGCTTGATCTCCTGCACCGCCCACTCGGGATTGAGCGGAATCGTCACGCACCAAAGATGTCGCTTGCCGGTCGCATATACCTTCGCGGTCCAATCATTCAAAGCCCGCATCACCGCATACTGGAAATCCCAGTTCATGATGTCTGGCGTGAACAAACCAAGCGTCGGAATCCACACCGCCGCGTCAATCCCGCTCAGGTCCATGTCGATATCGCGATTCGCGAACGCATGCTTGTGCGCGCGCTCGTAGGACAGGCCTTCGCCGCGCGGGCGCTGATCGCCGCAGCCTTCGGTACGGCCTGGCCCCCAGCCGGCGGGCTTCTGGTAGAGGCGGCCCTCGACCATCAGGCGCGGCGCGCCGGTGTTGTCAGTAGCCGGCTTCGGCGCCATATGCTGCCACTCCTTGTCCAGATACATCGTAAACGCCTCGGGCGGTTCGATGATGTGCCGGTCGCAATCGACGACAAAGTACTCCTGGCCAAGCTTCTTATTGCCGGAGCGGTAGCTGTCCTCTGCGGCCTTGTAGTGGTCGCGGGGTTTGTCCTTGCGTGCGGTTTGAGCCATGTTGCGATCTCCTCTTTCCAGTTCCGCGCGGGGCGGGGTCATCCCATGTTATCCATGAGCAGGCGCTCGACGATCTTGCCACCGACGACATGAGTTCGAAGGATCTCATTCGCGTCGTCTACAGTTGGCACGTGATACCAGGCGGCTTCCGGATACACCACCACCGTCGGGCCGTATTCGCAGTGATCCAGGCATCCTGCGCGATTGATCCGCACATCGCCCTCGAGTCCGGCTTTGCCCGCGCCTTCCTTCAGGACCTTGAAAATGCCTTCGGCGCCGCGGTGCTTGCAGCTGCCGCGCGGGTCGGCCGGATCCCGCTCGTTGAGACATACGAAGACGTGCCGCTTGTACCCTGTCATCAGGATGGTCCTTCAAAGTGGGTCGCATCGAAACGGCGAACAGTAGCGCACCGCGCGGCGGGCGCGATGTCAACCAGTTGACAAATCCGTCGACTCGAGCGATCAGCCGCCGAGATCGCGCGCGACCCTCGCACGGGGCGACCAGGCGGCCTGCTTTACCACAGGGTCCAAAGCATGCGTCCAGCAAGAGCGTACAAGAGCAGGGCGAACGCGACACGCAGTCTCGCGACGGGCAACCGGTGCGCAAGACGCGCACCCCACGGCGCGCAGAGCATGCTCGGAACGACCACCAGCAGCAGCGCCGGGAGATGGACGAAGCCCACGCTTCCTGCCGGCAGGCCCTGCGCACCCAGACCATTCAACACATAGCCGATCGAGCCTGCCACTGCGATCGGAAATCCGATCGCAGCGGCTGTTCCAATCGCGCGCCGCAGGGGCACGTTGCACTTGGTCATGAATGGAATTGAGAGAAATGCGCCCCCGGCGGCGAACAAGCTTGAAACCCCGCCGATCACCGCCCCCGCGGTGAACAGTCCCGCGCCTCCCGGCAACTCGCGCGATGACCGGGGCCTCGCGTCGAAGAACATCTGCGTCGCGGCGTAAATTACGAACGCGGTGAAGATCAGCGCCAGCGGCCGGGTCGGAATGAAGCCGGCAATTTGCGATGCGAGAAACGAGCCCGTGAGGATTCCCGGCACGATCGCCCGCGCGATGGCCCAATCGACGACGCCCTGCTGGTGGTGTGCCCGAACGCTGGACACCGACGTGAACACCACCGTCGCCAGCGACGTCGCGATCGACAGGTGCATCAGGTGCTCGGCCGGAAAACCCTTGGCGGTGAAAATCAGCACCAGGATTGGTACCAGCGTCAGTCCGCCACCGATCCCGAGCAAACCTGCGAGGAATCCGACCAGCGCGCCGGACGAAAGGTAGACCCACCACCAGTCCACTTCAGTCCTTTAGAAGGTGCTCGACCAGTTCGGCGAAACCCGCACCGGCCGCCTCGCGCGTCACGTAGATGGGAGCAACATCCAGGTGCCCTGCAAAGCGCGCGATGTTCGCCACCCCGACCGAGATCGGGAAATAGCCGAACATCGGCGCGTCGTTGGGCGAGTCGCCAGCGAATACGAACTGATCCCTCACCGTATCCAGATCGAAGCCGAAGCGCTCGCGCGCGAGGAGCTTCGTCATGCCAAGCTTGTCGTAGTCGCCAAACCAGCCGTTGACGTGGATCGAACTGATCTTTGCGGTCATGCCTTCGGCGCGCATGAGCTGCGCTATTCTCGCCGCAGCCTCGAGCGAAAGCGCCGGAACATCCTCGCAGAAATCGATCGCGAGATCGGATTCGCGATAGTTCTGGTCGGAAGCCAACGCGCATCCTGGGACCGCCGCAACAATCCCGCGGGCGATCGCGTCGAAACGCGCCCGGCCCGCGGCCCGCGTTTGCGCATCGGCCGCGTACCGTCTGCCGAGCTTCCTGGATTGACGGTCGTGCCAGAAATAGAAAGCACCGTTTTCGCCCACGACGGCGTCGACCGGCCACATGCGCGCGATGTGATCGCACCATCCTGCCGGTCGACCCGTGATGGGCACCACCAGCCTTCCGGAAGCCTTTAAACGCTCCATCGCGCAATATGCCTGCGCTGTAAGCGTGCCGTCGGTGGTAAGAGTATCGTCAATGTCGAAAAATACGCCGCGCGCCCCTCCGGCACCGTACAGTTCGCCGAGCGGGCGCATCAGTGCGTCGCGATCCAGCCAGCGAGCCCGGTGCGCTCGTCCGGCGTCATGTGCAAACCGCACTTGGTCCGACGCCAGAGGATGTCGTCGAGGTCGCGCGCCCACTCGTGCTCGCACAGGTAGCGCACCTCTCGCTCGTAGAGCCCGGCGCCGAAATGTGCGCCAAGGTCTTCGGCGGTCTTGGCGTCTCCCGCGATCTGCGTCGCGAGCAGGCCGTGGCGGCGGTGCACACCGTGCAGGAATTCGCTTGGCAGCCGCGGGTAGCGGCGCGCGAGATCGAGGAACACCTCGCGCCGCGCCGCGGGATGAAAATCCCCACCAGGCAGCGGTGCGGTGCCGGTCCAGGCCGGCTTGAGATCCGGAAAATACGGCGCGAGCCGATCCATCACATGCTCTGCAAGCCGCCGATAGGTGGTGATCTTGCCGCCGAACACCGAAAGCACCGGGGCGCGACCCTCCACGTCGTCCACGCGCAAGGTGTAATCGCGCGTCACTTTGGATGGATCGCTGGTGCCATCGTCATACAGCGGACGAACGCCCGAGTAGGTCCATACCACGTCGGCCGGTGCGACCGGATTCGCAAGGTAACGGTTCGCGGCGCGACACAGGTAGGCGATTTCCTCGGCCGATGCGTGTGGATCGCCGGGGTCGCCGTCGAGTAGAATATCGGTGGTGCCTATGAGCGTGTAATTCCGCTCATAGGGAATCATGAACACGACCCGGCGATCGTCGTTCTGCAATATGAATGCGTGCTCGCCCTCGTAGCGCTTGCCCATGACGATATGGCTGCCCTTGATGAGCCGAACGGCGTCGCGCGAAGGCTGCCCGAGATTCCCGTTGAGCACTTCCTTGACCCAGGGGCCGGCGGCATTCACCACCGCACGTGCGCGAACTTCACTCGTTTTGCCATCGCCCACGAGTTCAATCCGCCATTCGCCTTGTTCCCGCTGCGCACGTGCGCAGGCGGTCTGCGTCAGGATTTGCGCGCCCTGCTCGCGCGCGCTCATCGCGTTCGTCACCACCAGACGAGCGTCGTCGACGCGACAGTCCGAGTACATGAAACCATGCCTCAGCCCGGGCTTGAGTCCGGAGTCGTACGGGGGAACCGAGAGATCGATCCCGTGCGAGCCCTCGAGCGTCGAACGGCGCGAGAGGTGGTCATACAGGAACAGCCCCATCCGGATCATCCAGCGCGGCAGAAGGTCGGGCACGTGCGGCATGATGAATCGCGCCGGCCATACCAGATGCGGAGCGATGTTGAGCACGATCTCGCGCTCGGCAAGCGCTTCAGCGACAAGGCGGAACTCATAGAGCTCCAGATAGCGCAATCCGCCGTGGATCAGCTTGGATGACCAGGATGACGTCTGCGAAGCGAGATCGCCCTTCTCCGCGAGCAGCACCTTCAGCCCGCGCCCTGCCGCATCGCGCGCAATCCCTACGCCATTGATGCCGCCGCCAATGACGAGGAGGTCGTAGGTATGCATGCGACGCGGTGTCGCGCGCCGCCCGGGACTATTTCTTCCGCCGCAACTTGCGGATGGCCGCCAGCTGCGCAGCGAGCATCGCAAGCTCGCTCTCCACTGCGGCAATTTCCTGCTTGTCCTGGGCCGACGCGCGCGCTTCCTCGGCCTTCTTGATCGCCTCGCTGGCTTTCGCCTCGTCGAGATCGTGGCCGCGGATCGCCGTATCGGCGAGCACGGTGATCACGCTCGGCTGCACCTCCAGGATGCCGCCTGCGACAAAAATAAACTCCTCGTCCCCGCCCCCCGCCGGTTGGATGCGCACCTCACCGGGTTTGATGCGCGTGATGAGCGGCGCGTGGCGCGGATAGATGCCCAGTTCTCCCGCCTCGCCTGGCAGCACGACGAATTCCGCCTCGCCCGAGTAGATCGACTGCTCGGCGCTCACGACATCTACGTGGATCGTATGGGCCATTACTGCAGGGTCTTGGCTTTCTCGAACGCCTCTTCGATCGGGCCGACCATGTAGAAGGCCTGCTCGGGCAACGCGTCGCATTCGCCGTTGACGATCATCTTGAAACCCTTGATCGTATCCTTGAGGGAGACGTATTTGCCAGGCGTGCCGGTGAAGTTCTGGGCCACGGTGAACGGCTGCGACAGGAAGCGCTGGATCTTGCGCGCGCGCGAAACCGCGAGCTTGTCCTCTGGCGCCAGTTCGTCCATACCGAGAATCGCAATGATGTCGCGAAGTTCCTTGTAGCGTTGCAGCGTGGCCTGCACGGCACGGGTGGTGCTGTAGTGCTCCTCGCCGATCGTGTTCGGATCCACTTGGCGCGAGGTCGAATCGAGCGGGTCGACCGCGGGATAGATGCCGAGCGATGCGATATCACGCGAGAGCACCACCGTGGCGTCGAGGTGGCCGAACGTAGTCGCGGGCGACGGGTCGGTCAGGTCGTCCGCCGGCACGTACACCGCCTGGATCGAAGTGATCGAGCCTTTCTTGGTCGAAGTGATGCGCTCCTGCAGGCGACCCATCTCTTCCGCGAGGGTCGGCTGATAGCCCACCGCGGAGGGCATGCGCCCGAGCAGCGCGGAAACCTCGGTGCCCGCCAGCGTGAAACGGTAGATGTTGTCGACGAAGAACAGGATATCGCGTCCCTCGTCGCGGAAACTCTCCGCCATGGTCAGGCCCGAGAGCGCCACGCGCAGGCGGTTGCCCGGCGGCTCGTTCATCTGGCCGAACACCATCGCCACCTTGGACTCCCCGAGGTTGTCGAGCTTGATCACGCCGGCTTCAGCCATCTCGTGGTAGAAGTCGTTGCCTTCACGCGTGCGTTCGCCCACGCCGGCGAATACCGACAGGCCCGAGTGCTGGGTCGCGATATTGTTGATCAGTTCCAGCATGTTGACCGTCTTGCCGACTCCCGCGCCGCCGAACAGGCCGATCTTGCCGCCCTTCGCGAACGGGCAAACGAGGTCGATCACCTTGATGCCGGTTTCGAGCAACTCGATCGACGGCGAGAGTTCGTCGAACTTCGGCGCTGTCTGGTGGATGGAGCGGCGCTCCGCAGTGTTGACCGGACCGGCCTCGTCGATCGGTCGGCCCAGCACGTCCATGATGCGTCCGAGAGTCCCCTTGCCGACCGGCACCGAGATCGGCTTGCCGGTGCTCGATACCTTCATGCCGCGACGCAAACCGTCGGAGGAACCCATCGCGATGCAACGCACCACCCCGTCGCCAAGCTGCTGCTCGACTTCGAAAGTCAGGCCCTTCTCCGCGAGCCCCGCGTTGCCGGTGATCTCGAGCGTGAGCGCTTCGTAGACTTTCGGCAGCTGCTCGCGCGAAAACTCGATGTCGACCACCGCGCCGATGCACTGAACGATGGTGCCTTGAGATTGATCCATGGTGTTTCCCCGGTAGATAGACGTTGGAGGCGCCGCGCGGCCGTTAAACGGCCGCAGCCCCTCCCACGATCTCTGAAAGTTCCTTCGTGATGCTCGCCTGGCGGCTCTTGTTGTAGACCAGCGTCAACTCGTCGATCAGGTTTGCGGCATTGTCGGACGCCGCCTTCATCGCCACCATGCGCGCCGACTGCTCGGAGGCCATGTTCTCGGCCACCGCCTGAAATATGATCGCTTCGATATAACGCGTCATCACCTGGTCGAGCACCGCCTTCGCCTCCGGCTCGTACAGGTAGTCCCAAACCGTCTCGGGCGCGCCAAGCCGCTCGCCCGAGAGCGGCAGCAACTGCTCGATCACCGGCTCCTGCTTCATGGTGTTGAAGAATCGGTTGTAGCCGATCAACAGACGATCGAAGCTGCCGCGGGTGTACCCATCGAGCATGACCTTGATGGTGCCGATCAGTTTTTCCAGGTGCGGGCGGTCGCCGAGCTGCACCGCGTGCGATACGACGTTCGCGCCGAGACGTTGCATGAAGCCCAGCCCCTTGTTGCCGATCGCGCAGACGTCGATCTCCTCGCCCTGCGACTGCCATTTCTTGTACTGGTTGAGGACCATGCGCAGCAGGTTGGTATTGAGCGCGCCGCACAAGCCCTTGTCGGTGGTGATGACGATCAGCCCGACGCGCTTCACCGTGTCGCGCGAGACGAGGAACGGGTGCCGGTACTCCGGATTGGCATGGCTGATGTGCGCCGCCACGTTGCGAATCTTCTCGCCATAGGGACGCGCCATGCGCATGCGCTCCTGCGCCTTTCGCATCTTGGAAGCGGCGACCATTTCCATCGCCTTGGTGATCTTCCGCGTGTTCTGCACACTCCGGATTTTCGAGCGTATCTCTTTGGTGCCCGGCATGTCCCTCGTAACAGGGGAATCCTGGTTCCCCTGTTACCCTCTCCTGTCAGTAGGTTCCGTTCTTCTTCCAGTCTTCGATCGCCGACTTGAGCGCCTTCTCGTCGTCGCCCGAGAGATCCTTCTTGTCTTCCATGCGCGTGACCAGCTCAGGATTCTTGTCCTTGACGTAATCGCGCATCGACTTCTCCGCCGCAAGCGCCTTCTTGACTTCGATGTCGTCGAAGTAACCGTTATTCACCGCGAACAGCGTCATCGCCATTTCCCACACCTGCTGGGGGTGGTACTGGGGCTGTTTCATCAGTTCGGTCACCATGCGGCCGCGCTCCAGCTGTTTGCGCGTGGCTTCGTCCAAGTCGGAAGCGAACTGCGCGAACGCCGCAAGCTCGCGGTACTGCGCGAGCGCGAGGCGCACGCCGCCGCCGGTATCGCGGCGCTTCATGATCTTGGTCTGCGCGGCGCCGCCGACGCGCGAAACAGATACCCCGGCATTGATCGCGGGGCGGATGCCGGCGTTGAACAGGTCCGTTTCAAGGAAGATCTGGCCGTCGGTAATCGAGATTACGTTGGTCGGCACGAACGCGGTCACGTCGCCAGCTTGCGTTTCGATCACCGGCAGTGCGGTCAGCGAGCCGGTTTTGCCCTTGACAGCACCCTTGGTAAAGCGCTCGACCCACGCCTCGTTCACTCGTGCGGCGCGCTCCAGCAGTCGGCTGTGCAGGTAGAACACGTCGCCCGGGTAGGCTTCGCGGCCCGGCGGGCGGCGCAACAGCAGCGACACCTGGCGGTAGGCCCAGGCCTGTTTGGTCAGGTCGTCATAGATAATCAGCGCGTCCTGGCCGCGGTCGCGGAAGTACTCGCCCATGGTGCAGCCGGAGTACGGGGCGATGAACTGCATCGCCGCCGATTCGGAGGCCGTCGCGACAACCACGATGGTGTAGGCCATCGCGCCGTGTTCCTCGAGCTTGCGCACCACGTTGACGACGGTCGAAGCCTTCTGGCCGATCGCAACATACACGCAGATGAGGTCCTTGCCCTTCTGATTGATGATGGTGTCGACCGCGACGGCGGTCTTGCCCGTCTGGCGGTCGCCGATGATCAGCTCGCGCTGACCGCGGCCGACCGGCACCATCGCGTCGATGGACTTCAGGCCGGTTTGCACGGGCTGCGACACCGACTTGCGCCAGATCACGCCCGGCGCGACTTTTTCGATCACGTCGGTCTCCGTCGCGTTGACCGGCCCCTTGCCGTCAACGGGCGCGCCGAGCGAATTCACTACCCTGCCGAGCAGTTGCGGTCCCACGGGCACCGCGAGAATCCGCCCCGTGCACTTCACCGTGTCGCCCTCGGTGATGTGTTCGTACTCGCCCAGGATCACCGATCCGACCGAGTCGCGTTCCAGGTTGAACGCGAGTCCGAAGGTGTTGTCCGGAAACTCGAGCATCTCGCCTTGCATCGCATCCGACAACCCGTGGATGCGGCAGATGCCGTCGGTCACCGACACCACGGTTCCCTGCGTGCGCATTTGCGCGCCGGCATCGAGATTCTGGATCCGGCTCTTGATCAGTTCCGAGATTTCGGACGGGTTGAGTTGCATGTGTTTTCCTCTCAATTCTTCAATGCGCTTTCGAGCGCCGCCAGCTGCGCGCGCGCCGATGCCTCGATGACCTTGTCGCCGATTGCGACACGCACGCCGCCGATCAACTCTTGATTGACCGAAACGCTTGCTTTCACCTTGCGGCCGGTGTGCTTCTCGATACGCGCCACCAGGTCGGCGAGCTGCGCGTCATCCAGAGGGAACGCGGTTTCGACGCGCGCCTCGACCACGCCCTCGCGCTCATGCTTGAGCGCCTCGAACTGCTTGTGAATCTCACCGAGCACCGTGAGGCGCCGGTTTTCGGCCAGCACGCGGACAAAATTCTCCGCCTCGCCCGATAGTCTGCCCGAGAGAACGGAGAGGATCATTCCGGCGACCGCGGCCGTGGACAGCCGCGGATCACGGATTGCGCGCAGCACTCGCTCGTCGGCGGCGACCTGCGTGAGATTCGCAAAGCTCGCAGACCATTCAGCAAGCCTGCCGCCGGCGTCGGCCAGGCGAAACACCGCCTCGGCATACGGACGCGCGATTGAGCTCGGCTCGGCCATGGACTTGGATCTAGAGTTGCTGCTTGATGCCGTTGAGCAAGTCGGCGTGCGCCTTGGCATCGACTTCGCGGCGCAGGATCTTTTCCGCACCCGCCACCGCGAGCGAGGCGACTTGCTCGCGCAGCGCTTCGCGCGCCTTCGATACCTCTTGCTGAATTTCAGCCTTGGCAGCGATTTTCTCGCGCTCGCCTTCGGCCTTGGCCGAGGTCTTGGCTTCTTCGATCATCTGCGTAGCGCGCTTCTCCGCCTGCGACACAATCTCGCTCGCCCGGTCGCGCGCGCCCGCGATTTCGACGTCAGCACGTTTCGCCGAGGACTCCAGCGCGCGCTTGCCTTGCTCGGCGGCCGCCAGGCCGTCGGCGATGGTCTTCTGCCGCTGCTCGATCGCGCGCAGCATCGGCGGCCACACGAACTTGACCGTAAACCAGATGAAAAGCGCAAACGCGACCGCTTGGGCAAACAGGGTCAGGTTGATGTTCATGACGTTTCCCTAAGACTCCATGGACCGCTTGCGCGGCCGGGCGATTACTTCGGGATGACGGCGAGCAGCGGGTTGCCGAAGGCGAACAGCATCGCCAGGCCCACGCCGATGATGAACGAGGCGTCGATCAGACCGAGCAGCAGGAATACCTTGCCCTGCAACTGCGGCATCAATTCGGGCTGGCGTGCTGCGCCCTCGAGAAAGCGGCTGCACATGATGCCCACGCCGATGCATGCGCCGGCGGCACCGAGGCCGATCATCAGCCCGATGCCGATGCCGGTATAGGCCTGGATCATCGCGAGGAGTTGGAGCTTTTCCATGGAGGTTTCCTTTCTTGGTGGTTCAGTGCGCGAAACAGGGTTCAGTGGTGCTCGTAGCCCATCGTGAAATACACGATGGTGAGCATCATGAATATGTAGGCCTGCAGCAGGACGATCAGGATGTGGAAGATTGCCCAGCCCAGTCCCAGAACAGCGGCAAACACGGTGCCGACCAGCCCGGTCGCTGCCCACAGCCACAGCAGCAGAAAAATAATCTCTCCCGCATACATGTTGCCGAACAGACGCAGCGAGTGAGACAGCGGTTTCGAGACGTATTCGACGAAATTGAACAGCAGGTTGGCCGGCCAGAGCAGCGGGTTGGAGCCGAAGGGCGCGCAGAACAGTTCGTGAATCCAGCCGCCGATTCCCTTGACCCTGACGTGGAAGAAGATCATCAGCAGCAAGACGGAGAGCGCGAGGGCGAACGTGGTATTCACGTCGGCGGTTGGCACGGGGCGCCAGGCATGCACATGCAACAGGTTTTCGAACAAGACCCCCGACAGCCAGTCGATCGGCAGGAAGTCCATTGCGTTCATCAGAGTCACCCAGACGAACACCGTAAGCGCGGCCGGCGCAATGAAAGCGTGACGGTCGCCGTGGTGAAATATCCCTTTGACCTGTTCGTCCACAAATTCGAACAGCAGTTCGACGAATGCCTGGGTCCTGCCCGGCACGCCCGAAGTCGCGCCGCGAACCACCGACCAGAGAAACCCGATCGACACCACGCCGAGAAATACGGCGGTGAGGAGCGTGTCGACGTGCAAGGTCCAGAAATCGCCACTGCCAACCGCCTGGGCATTGAAGCTCAGGTGATGGCCAATATAAGAGGTCGGTGTGAGTTCTTGGCCCGCTGCCATCTTGGTTTGACTCGTATTCTCAGTTCTCGCGGACGAAGATCGCCATCGCGAAAATTACCACCGTCACGAGGAACGATCCGATCAGTCCCGCCGCGACAACGTCCTCGTACATCGTAAGCACCAGCCACAATAACAACACCATCAGGCCGATTTTTGCGGCCTCGGCGCGCAACATGCTGAGTAATGCCGGACCTGCAGACCGCGTGGCTCCCCATCCGCCTGCGACCGCAAACACCCACCCCGCTGCGATGCTGATCATGCCGCCGAGCAGCGCGGATACTCCGGTATGCTTTCCCCAGAGCAGACCCCCGGCCAGCGCCAGTACGACGGTCGCATAGGCCTGCCAGCGCAGAACCGTGCGGATCGGCTTGCTACGGACCTCGAGCACGACCTTATCGCCCCGGTGCCAGAGAAAACCGCGAGATTCTAGGGGAACGGGGCATGCTTGGTCAACGCCTGTGCGCTGCAACAATTGCGGGGTTCGCGAAATCAACGCAACTTCACTATCAAACCGTCGAGATGCTCCAAGCTCGCATAACGGATCACGAGCTTGCCCGAACCCTTTTGTCCTGGCTTGATTTCAACGCTGGTGCCGAGACTCTCGGAGAGTTCCTCCTCAAGTCGCGTCAGGTCACGATCCACGCGCTTGCGCCTGCGTATTCCGCCAGTGCCCTTCAACTGAGACTGCACCAAGGCCTCCGTTTCGCGCACCGACAGTCCGCGCGCCGCAACCTTGTTTGCGGCCTCGATCTGGCGCGCGGCGTCGAGCGCGAGCAGTGCACGCGCGTGACCCATCTCAAGCACGCTTTCCATCAACATCGCCTGCACGGGCTTCGCGAGTCCAAGCAGGCGTAACAGATTGGTGGTCGCGCTCCTCGAACGGCCCACCGCTTCAGCAACTTGCTGATGCGTGAGTTTGAACTCCCCGGCAAGGCGAGCCAGTCCGGCGGCTTCCTCCATCGGGTTGAGATTCTCGCGTTGGATGTTCTCGATCAGTGACATGGCCAAAGCGGACTCGTCGGGAACTTCGCGGACGATCGCTGGCACCATTTCGAGGCCAGCCATTTGCGCCGCGCGCCAACGGCGCTCTCCTGCGATCAATTCATACCGGTCGCGCTCGATCGGCCGCACCAGGACCGGCTGCATCAGGCCTTGAGCCTTGATCGAGGCAGCAAGCTCGGCGAGCGCTTCCTGGTCCATGCGCGTACGCGGCTGATATTTGCCAGGGCGGATACGGTTGACCGGCAAGCTGCCGAGCGCGTCGCGCGGCGGCGAATCCGAGCCGAGCAACGCATCCAGGCCGCGTCCGAGCCCCTTCGGTTTGATCATGGTCTGTTCACGCGCTCACGGCGCGATTCTCCGTTTCGATGTCACGCGCAAGGATTTCCTGCACCAGCGCAAGATAGGCCTGCGCTCCCCTGGACGCGCGGTCCCAGACCACGGCCGGCGTGCCATAGCTGGGGGCTTCCGCCAGCCGTACGTTGCGCGGAACCAGCGTGCGATAGACCTTTTCGCCGAAGTGTTCTTCCAGCTGCGCTGAAACCTGCTGCGAAAGCGTATTTCGCGCGTCGTACATGGTCCGCAGCAGGCCCGCGATCTCGAGCTGCGGATTCAGGTTCGAGCGCACCCTCTTGACCGTTCCAACCAGGTCCGAGAGTCCTTCCAGCGCGTAGTACTCGCACTGCATTGGAATCAATACCTTTTGCGCCGCGACCAAAGCATTCAAGGTCAACAGCGAAAGCGACGGCGGGCAATCGATCAGGATGTAGTCGTACTCGGTGGCCAGCGGGGCGAGCGCGCTCTTGAGCCTTGATTCGCGATTCGGCAGCTCGACGAGCTCGACTTCGGCACCCGCCAGTTCGCGGTTGGCGGGCAACAGGTCGTAGGAACCCGACTCCGAGCGCGCCATGACGCTCGACGCTTCGCCGAGGCCGAGCAGCACGTGATAAATAGTGCGTGCGAGTTTGCGTTTGTCGATGCCGCTGCCCATGGTCGCGTTGCCTTGGGGATCGAGGTCCACGAGCAGGACGCGTCTTCCCTGCCCGGCGAGCCCTGCCGCGAGGTTGACGCTCGTAGTCGTCTTGCCCACACCGCCCTTCTGGTTCACCACGGCGAACAGGCGCGCCATGGCTCAGAGATCCCTGTGGCAAAGGACCAGGTGTCGCTCGGCCGCGACGAGGGGAATGTCCAGTACCACGACCTTGTCGCACCGAAATCCCGACGGGAGCCGCGCAAGTTCCTCGTGGGGGTAGACGCCCTTCATCGCAGCAAACTGCCCTCCCCGTCGCACCAGATGCCGGCTCGAATTGAGAAAATCCGCGAGCTCCGCAAATGCACGCGAGATTACGCAAGCAAATTTTTCGCGCGGTTGCCAGTCCTCCGCACGCAGATTCACAACGGTCACGTTGCCCAGGCCGAGCTCGGTCACCGCCTGCTTCAGAAACGTCGCTTTCTTATGGCCCGAGTCGTTTAGGCTGATTGGGCGCTCCGGCTGTGCAATCGCCAGTGGGATGCCCGGCAACCCGGCGCCAGAGCCTATGTCGGCGATCGGCCCCGCGGCAAGATACGGGACGACAGCCAGCGAATCCAGCAAGTGATGGGTCACCATTTTCCCCGGTTCGCGAATCGCGGTCAGGTTGTAGGTCTTGTTCCACTTGAGGAGTAACTCGAGGTAGGCAAGTAATCTTGCCTCCGCCCCGTCGGGGAGGAATATGCGCAAGTCGGCGAGCCCGCGCGCCAGCATCGCCGCCGGGATCATGCCGCGGTCCGCGATTGCTTGAGTCCGCGACGCAGATGCACCAGCAGGAGCGAAATCGCGGCGGGAGTCACACCCGAGATGCGCGCAGCCTGTCCCACCGTTTCGGGTTTGTGTCGATCTAGTTTCTGCTGTACTTCGATGGACAGTCCCCGCACTTGCCGATAATCGAGTTCGGCCGGCAGCCGCAGAGAGTCTTGAGCCTCGCGCCGACCGACTTCATCTTTTTGTCGTTCGATGTAGCCGGCGTATTTGGCCTGTATTTCCACTTGCCGGGCAACCTGATCATCCGCTCCCTGAAATGCCGCGGAGGGCACTGCGCCGGGCAAGCTCATCAGGCTCGCATACGTAACATCTGGTCTGCGCAATAACTCCAAGAGCGAGTGCTCACGTTCGATTTGCTTGCCAAGCACGCGCTCAGCATCTGCGGCGGACAAAATCCGTGGATTGAGCCACGTTGACTTCAGTCGCTCATGTTCTACTGCGATCGCCTCCCGCTTGCGCTCGAAGGCTTCCCACCGCACGTCATCCACGACCCCCAGCCTTCGGCCGGTTTCGGTCAGACGCAAGTCCGCATTGTCCTCGCGGAGCATCAACCGAAACTCTGCTCGGCTGGTAAACATTCGGTAGGGTTCCGACACACCCCGGACGATCAGATCGTCAACCAGGACGCCCAGATAGGCCTCATCGCGGCGGGGACACCATGCCGCTTCCCCCTTTGCCGCCAAGGCGGCATTCACACCAGCAAGCAAGCCTTGAGCGGCAGCTTCCTCATAGCCGGTCGTGCCATTGATTTGACCAGCGAAATATAGACCTGGGATCGACTTCGTTTCAAGTGAGGACTTGAGATCGCGCGGATCGAAGTAATCGTACTCGATCGCGTAACCTGGACGAAGGATGTGTGCTTGCTGTAGCCCATTGATCGAATGCAATAAATCCAACTGAACGTCAAACGGAAGACTCGTCGATATCCCGTTCGGGTAATACTCGTTGGTGGTGAGCCCCTCGGGTTCAAGAAAGATTTGGTGGCTGGGCTTTTCGGAAAAGCGATGAACCTTGTCTTCAATCGAAGGGCAGTACCGAGGTCCAACACCCTTGATCACGCCCGTAAACATCGGTGAACGATCCAGCCCGCGCCGGATGATATCGTGCGTTCTCTGGTTGGTATGGGTAATCCAGCAGGGCAACTGAGGGGGATGCATCTCACGGCGACCGATAAAGGAAAACACCGGCACCGGATCGTCTCCGGGTTGCACAGCCATCACGGAAAAATTGATACTGCGGCCATCGATGCGCGGTGGTGTTCCCGTCTTAAGGCGCCCCACCGGAAGCTGAAGTTCCCGCAGGCGTTTGGCCAGGGTTACGGACGCCGGATCGCCCGCACGGCCCGCTTGGTACTGGTCGAGTCCGACGTGAATCAACCCGCCAAGGAAAGTGCCGGTGGTCAGGACGACTGCGCGGCTCCGAAATCGGATTCCGACCTGAGTGGCGACTCCCGCCGCCCTGTCGCCGTCAAGCAGGATGTCATCAACCGGTTGCTGAAACAGTGTCAAATTCGGCTGGTTTTCAATCCGGAGCCGGATTGCTTGGCGATAGAGGATACGATCAGCCTGAGCGCGAGTGGCGCGCACTGCCGCGCCCTTGGAAGCGTTCAGCGTCCGAAACTGGATTCCGGCTTCGTCGGTGGCGAGACCCATCGCTCCGCCAAGCGCATCGACCTCCTTCACCAGATGCCCCTTTCCGATCCCTCCGATCGAGGGATTGCAGGACATTTGCCCGAGCGATTCGATGCTGTGCGTGAGCAGCAATGTGCGGGATCCTGTTCGCGCGCTTGCGAGCGCGGCCTCGGTGCCGGCGTGGCCGCCGCCAACTACGATGACATCAAATTCGGTCGGAAAAAGCACGGATGGATCCTGCGGGAGGCGCAATCATACGTGAATAGGTATGTGGTTTCACGTGAAACATTTGAGGCAGGAAACGGATGTTTCACGTGAAACGTTCTCCGCGCCTCGGTTTTCGAATCGACTGTAACTATATGTATTTCAGCAGGTTGCCTATTTCCTTTGCCACCTTTCATAGCGGCATTCCGCAGGCTCCGCGAAGGTTTGTGAGACAATCCGGCGCCGCAATTTTCCGCCTGTGATCTCCCTCTCCCGCTACCGCGTCCTACTCGCCAATCGCCCCCTGCGTTCGCTCGCAATCGCCTCGATCATCGGGCGATTGCCGATTGGCGTGGCCGGGCTCGCGATCATGCTTATGACCCAGGCAGCGAGTGGCTCGTTCGCGCAGTCAGGCATCGCCACTGCGGGATACGTCGCAGGGCTCGCAATATTCTCGCCGTTACTGGGGCGCTTTATCGATCGCCACGGACCGCGACTCATCCTGGCCGGATCCGTCCTGCTCTACCCCTGCGCAATGCTGGCACTTTCGGCCGCAACGCTGTCTGTAGCACCGCGCTGGATGGTTTTGCTCACGGGACTCGCCGCGGGAGCAAGCTTTCCACCGATCACCGTATGCATGCGCACGATCATCAAGCGCCTGTTCGCTGACGACGAGCAGATCCAGACCGCCTATTCTTTGGAGTCGGTGTTGATCGAGCTGATCTTCATCGCCGGACCACTGATCGTCGCTCTCCTGGTCGCACTCATCGCGCCGCTCGCGGCCGTTGTCTTTGCCGCCGTGTGCGCTTCCATTGGTACGCTTCTGTTCCTGCGGGCGCCGGCGCTACGCGGGTGGCGAATCGAACCCCGCGCGCAGGCAAGTCTGCTGGGACCTCTCACGGCGCCTGGTTTTGCGAGCCTTTTGATTGTCGTGCTCTTTTACAGTGCGGCGTTCGGGTTGATCGAGATTGCGGTTACGGGGTATGCGCGTTCTCGCGGACAGCCCGCTCTCGCCGGCGTGATGCTTGGTCTGATGAGTGTCGGAAGCGTTTCCGGAGCGTTGGCGTACGGGTCGCGAACCTGGCGCTGGCCTCTGGCGCAGCAGTTCGGGGCGGCGCTTGCCCTGCTGGGCGCTGGCGCTGCGCTGCTGTCAATCGTCGGCCACCCTCTTGCGTTTTCAATTGCCTGCGTACTCGCGGGCTTGATGATGTCGCCCCCGTTGATCATGCAGTCGATGCTGGTTGCGAAGGCGGTCCGCACGGAGCATTCGACCGAGGCCTTCACGTGGGCTTCGACCAGTCTGCTCGCGGGTGTCAGCTTGGGCATCGCCGCCGGAGGCGCAATTCTCGAAGCAGGAGGATCCGCCGAGGCCTTCCGTGCCGCATCCGCAGCCGGTTTCGTTGCCGCCGTGTTGGCCGGCATGCGGCGCGACTAAAGTGGTGGAAAGGACGCGTTCAAAACCACATCCAGCGCGCGGCTGAATTTTTCCACCAATTCGTCAAGCTGTGCCGGCTCGATGATGAAGGGCGGTGCAAACAGTACATGGTCGCCCCGCGTTCCATCGACCGTCCCCCCCATCGGGTAGCACATCAACCCCTCGGCAAGCGCAGCTTTTTTCAATTGAGCGTTGAGCTTTCTCTTTGGATCAAACGGTTCCTTCTCGACACGGTCTTCAACCAACTCGAGCGTCCAGAACAATCCCCTGCCCCGTATGTCACCCACGTGCACGTGCATTTCGAACGCTGCGCGAAGCTTGGACTCGAGCATCCGCCCCATGGGTGTGACACGCTCGAGCAACCCGCCCCGGTAAAGTCTCCGGTGCACCGCGAGCGCACCTGCGCACGCCGCGGCGTGGCCAAGATAAGTATGGCCATGCTGGAAAAATCCGCTGCCGGATACGACCGCCTGATAAATCTTGCGGGATGCGATGACGGCGCCAATGGCTTGATAGCCCGCGCCTAGCCCCTTTGCGATCGCCACCAGGTCGGGAACGATGCCCTCCTGTTCGAACGCAAAAAGTGAGCCGCAGCGCCCCATCCCGCACATCACTTCGTCGAGGATGAGCAACACGCCGTGACGGTCGCAAACCTCGCGCATCCGCCGGAAATAGCCGGGCACGGGAGGAACGGTACCGATGGTGGCGCCCCCCACGGTCTCGGCCACAAATGCGATCACACTGTCCGCGCCAAGCGCAAGAATCCTGCTTTCGAGCTCTTGCGCCAACCTCTCGCCGTACTGTTCTTCGGCTTCGCCGGGCTGCCTGCCGCGGTAAGCGTAACAGGGCGATACGTGTGTCGCCTCGATGAGCAACGGTTCGAACTGCTTGCGCCGCGCCGCGTTTCCGCCGACAGCGAGCGCGCCCAGCGTATTGCCGTGGTAGGACTGCCGGCGCGCGATGATGTGTCGGCGCCGCGGCTGGCCGACTTCTATGAAGTACTGTCGCGCGAGCTTGAGGGCGGCCTCCATGGCCTCGGACCCGCCGGAGACAAAATAGACACGCTCCATTTCCGGCGGCGAGTGCCGAATGAGTTCCTCGGCCAACGCCTCCATCGGCTCATTGGTGAAGAACGACGTATGCGCGAATGCCAAGCGTTCCAACTGCTGCTGGATCGCCTCGATGACGGTGCGATCCGAGTGCCCGAGGCACGATACCGCCGCCCCGCCGCAAGCATCCAGGTAGCGCTTGCCGTGCGCATCGATCAGGTAGGCCCCGTCGCCGCCTACGGCAACCGGATAATCGTCAAGCGGATTGCGGTGGAAAACCTTGCTCACGCTTCCAGCTGAGCATGCAGCTTCGCGCGGCGCTGCTCGAGCGCCGCGGGTAAATGGTCGCCAAGCTTCTCGAACAGTTCGTCATGCGAGGCAAGCTCCGCCCGCCACGCGGGAGCATCCACTCTGGTAATCTCGCCAAACTGCTCCCGCGAGAATTGTTCGAGACCGTTCCAGGCAAGATCCTCCCAGCGCGGCATCAACCCAAGCGGCGTTTCGATCGCACCCGCCTTCCCCTGGCAGCATTCGACCACCCACTTGAGCACGCGCATGTTTTCGCCGTATCCAGGCCATATGAATTTTCCGCTCGCGTCGCGCCTGAACCAATTCACGCGGAAAAGACGCGGCGGGTTCTCAACCGAGGTGCCCATCTTCAGCCAATGGGCGAAGTAATCGCCCATGTTGTAACCGCAAAACGCAAGCATCGCCATCGGATCGCGGCGCACAACGCCCACCTTCCCGGTAATCGCGGCAGTGGTTTCCGATCCAAGCGTGGCGGCCATATAAACGCCATCCTCCCAACTTGGCGCCTCGACCACCAGCGGTACTGTGCCGCCTCGCCGACCGCCGAAGAGAAATGCGCTGATCGGGACGCCCGCGGGATCCTCCCAAGCGGGATCGATCGACGGGCACTGCGCGGCCGGTACCGTGAAGCGAGAATTCGGGTGTGCCGCAAGCCCTCCCGATTTCTTGCCTGCCTCGGGCGTCCACGCCTTGCCCTGCCAGTCGATGAGGCTGGCTGGAGCCGTATCCGTCATGCCCTCCCACCACACGTCTCCTTCGGGCGTGAGCGCGACATTGGTGAAGATGGTATTGGCGTGCAGCATGTTCATGGCGTTGAGGTTCGTTTGAACCGATGTCCCTGGAGCCACGCCGAAGAACCCAGCTTCCGGATTGATCGCGTGAAACCGGCCGTCTTTCCCCGGCTTGATCCAAGCAATGTCCTCGCCAATTGTTGTCACTTTCCAGCCTTTAAGCGGGGCTGGGGGAATCAGCATGGCAAGATTGGTCTTTCCGCAAGCGCTCGGAAACGCCGCTGAAATATAGCTTTTCTGTCCGTCGGGTGCCTCCAGACCGAGAATCAGCATGTGCTCCGCGAGCCAGCCCTCGTCCCGTGCCATGACCGAGGCGATCCTCAATGCGAGACATTTCTTTCCCAGCAGGGCGTTGCCGCCGTAGCCCGAGCCGAAGGACCAGATCTCGCGCGTTTCCGGAAAATGGACAATCCACTTCTCTTCCTTGTTGCATGGCCAGGGAACGTCCTCGAAGCGATTCCCGGCAGCGTCCACCAGAGGCGCGCCGACGGAATGCACGCACGGCACGAACTCGCCATCGGCTCCGAGTTGCTCGACCACCGGGCGGCCCATGCGGGTCATGATGCGCATGCTCACCACTACATAGGCCGAATCGGTGATCTCGACGCCGATCTGCGCGATGGGGGATCCTATCGGACCCATCGAGAACGGCACCACATACATCGTTCGTCCGCGCATGCATCCGTCGAACAGGCGAGCGAGCGTCGTACGCATCTGCGCTGGCGCTATCCAGTTGTTGGTCGGGCCAGCATCGTCCCGTTTCGCGCTGCAGATGAAAGTGCGATCCTCCATGCGTGCGACGTCGCTCGGATCCGAGCGCGCAAGGAAACTGTTCGGCCGAAGTTTCTCATTGAGTTTCAGGAGTGCACCGCTTTGCACGAGTTCCGCGCAAAGGCCGTCGTACTCCGTCGCGCTGCCATCGCACCACAAGATGCGGTCCGGCTTCGCAAGGACCGCGACCTCCGCAACCCATAGTCGCAATCGCCTGTGCTGAACATAGGCGGGGGCGTTGGAGGAATTGTCGCTGCAGTCGCTCATGAGCGCGGGCATGGGGTCAGGCTCCCAAAAAACAAACGGCCCGCGAGGGGCCGGGATGACAGGCGACGGAATTTTAGCACTTCAACGCTTCCCGGCACCCTCGGACAGGCGGCGGGCCAAATGGTAAACCGGCCCGGTGCTCGTCACCAGCACGACGACACGGGTTACCTGGGTCGCGGTGACCAGCGGCACGCCGAGTTGAAGCACTTTGGCAGTAATTGCCATCTCCGCCATTCCGTCGGGAGCGGTAGCGAGCAGCAGACTGGGCAGCGGCAGTCCGGAGAGCCGGGCCAAACCGGCCAAAGCCGCGAGTACGATCGAGATCAGTACGCTCGCCAGCACGCCGATGATATAGCGCGGCGCCCCGCGAAGAAAACGCTGCTCGAATCGCGCACCCAGGGCGCAGCCGATCAAGGCCTGGCCCACATTTGAGATCACCGAAGGCATCGACGAAAACCGTGCGTCATACACGGAGAGCGCGATCACTGCCGCGAGAGGCCCAAGCATGAACGCATTGGGCACGCGCGCCATCAGGCAGGCGCCGCCCACCGCCGTCGCGATGCCGAACAAAGTCCGCAGCCCGCGCCAATCGAAATCCATCGATCGCGGCTCGTAGACGTCTGCGCCATGTGCACCCGAGTAAGTTAGTACGCACGGGATGAGGATGACTACCACGAGGATGCGCAGTGACTGCGCCATGGCGACGCGATCCGTGCGCGCGCCGTAACGCTCGCCCAACACCACCATCTCGGTCGCGCCGCCAGGAACGCTGGCAAAAAAAGCTGTCGTGCGGTCGGTGCCGGTCACGCGCGACAAGAACCATCCGCTCACGCTTCCGAGGACGATCGCGAGCAACGCCGCCATCAACTGGATAGGCCAGTACGAAGCAACCTCACGCGCGACCACCGGCGTGAAGTACAGACGCAGCGCGGTCCCGATGATCACCTGCCCCGCTTCTCTTCCGCCGAAAGGCGCACGCAACCCCAGTCCTCCGCAGTTGCAAACCGCCATGACGCTCAACGGACCGATTATCCAGGGATGCGGCGTCTTCAACCAGGCGAAGAGCGTGCCCGCGAGTGCACATAGGGCGAGGCTCAGAAACGGGTTGAGAATAGAGTCGCCGGCAGCGCGCATCGCCATTATTTTCCGATGCAGAATCGCGAGAAGATCTCCCCCAGCAAGTCATCCGAGGTAAATTCCCCGGTAATCTGATTGAGCGATTCTTGGGCAAGGCGAAGTTCCTCGGCAAACAATTCCCAGCGCGGCAGCGCATCCCCAGCCACCGCCAGGTTGTGCTGAGCCGACTCGAGCGCGCGCAAATGCCGGGCGCGCGCGAGAAACAGCGTTTCCCCGCTCCTCTGCCAGCCCGCGGCGGCGAGCAATGCGTGACGAAGCAACTCCAGCCCGTCGCCGGTCTTTGCCGACAGGTACACCTGCTGAGGTGTTGTTTCGATAGACCTTGCGGGGATGCCGGCAATGTCTATCTTGTTGAACAGATCGATGCGTACCGCACCGGCCGGCAGCTCGTTCTCGAAGCGCTCGAGAATCGTGCGATCCGCGGCCTGTACCCCCTCTGCAGCGTCAAACACCGCAAGCACGACGTCTGCGCGCCCGAGTTCCTGCCAGGCCCGTTCGACGCCGATCCGCTCGATTTCATCGACTGCCTCGCGCAGCCCGGCCGTATCCACGACACGCAGCGGCACACCTTCGATCTGGATGTCTTCGCGGAGCGCGTCGCGCGTGGTGCCGGCGATCGGCGTGACGATCGCACGCTCCGCGCCTGCAAGGCGATTTAGCAAACTTGACTTGCCGACGTTTGGTCGCCCGGCGATGACCACCCGGATGCCCTCTCGAAGCAGACTCCCCTGCCTGCTCCTCGCCAATATCTCGTCGAGCGCAACACGCACCCGATTTAATCCCCTAAGCGCGTCATCCCGATGCAACGAATCCACTTCGTCCTCGGGAAAATCGAGCATCGCCTCGGTGAGGGCGCGCAGTTCAGTCAGCTTTGCGACAAGCCCGCGTACGGCGGACGAAAACTCCCCGGAGAGCGAGCGCAACGCGCAACGCGCGGCGTCATTGCTCGCTGACTCGATCAGATCCGCAACCGCCTCTGACTGAGCCAGGTCGAGTTTGCCGTTCAGGAAGGCACGCCGCGTGAACTCTCCGGGCTCGGCCAGCCGCGCTCCGGCGTCCAGGCAGGCCGTGAGCAGGAGTTGCATCACCACCATGCCGCCGTGGCCGTGGAGTTCGAGTACCGGCTCACCGGTGTAAGAGTACGGCGCAGGGAAAAAAAGCGCGAGCCCGCTATCGATCAATGTCCCTTGCGCATCGCGGAACTCAGCGCGCGTTGCTCGCCGCGCCGGAGAAAGCCGCCCGGTCAGAGCCCGCGAAACGTCCGCTGCCCGACCTCCCGCAACCCGAACGATACCGATACCGCCGCGCCCCGGAGGAGTGGCGATGGCAGCAATCGTGTCAGCGTGTCCGAACGACGACGCCGGCGCGTCGGCGAGGTTCTCAGCGCTTCGCATGGGCAGGTTTGTCGCGGTCGAACATCCGCTGGATCTGCCACTGCTGAAGGATGGATAGGATGTTGTTGACCAGCCAGTAGAGGACGAGGCCGGCGGGAAAGAAAAAGAAAAACACGCTGAAAATGTACGGCATGGTCGCCATCACCTTGGCCTGTACAGGATCCGGCGGCGTCGGGTTCATGCGCGTCTGAAGGATCATCGTGATCGTCATGAGCACGGGCAGAACATAATACGGGTCCAGCGCCGATAGATCCTTGATCCAAAGGATGAACGGAGCGTGGCGCAACTCGATCGCGGCCAGCAACGTCCAGTACAGCGCGATGAACACCGGAATTTGCACCACCACCGGAAAACAACCGCCAAGAGGATTGATTTTCTCTGTCTTGTACAACTCCATCATTGCCTGATTCTGGCGCGCACGGTCGTTTGCGTACATCTCGCGCAGTTTGGTAAGCCGCGGCGTGATCAGTTTCATCTTCGCCATCGACTTGTAACTTGCGGCCGAGAGCGGGAAGAACAGAAGCTTGAGAGACACGGTAAGCAGGATGATTGCCACACCCCAGTTGCCGCTCAATTCGTGGAATTTCTCCAATACCCAGAACAGAGGCCAGGCAATAATCGTCAGCCAGCCGAAGTCGACCACCAGATCGAGCCCGGGCGCCGCAGTGCGGAGCCTTTGCTGTTCCTGCGGACCGGAAAAAAGCGGAACCGCGATACGCGCGCTCGCCCCGGGTTCTATCGTCGGGGTAGCGACGATCAAACCAGCGGCGTACAGCCCGTCAGGCTGCTTTTTCGTGTAGTACTCGCGCGCCAGCTTGTCCGCAGGCAGCCACGCCGCGACGAAGTAGTGCTGCACCATTGCTATCCAACCATCGCTCGCCTGACGGGGATAGTCCGTCTTCCCCTTCTCGATCGCGGAATACTCGATCTTCTGGAAATTCTTTTCGATCGTGTACACCGCCGCCCCGGTGTAGGTCTGCATCATCGCCGTTTCCCCGGCGGGCGCCTTGTCGTCTCGCACCAGCTGAAAATAGGCATGCGTCGCCAGAGGCTGAGCAGTCCCGTTCTTCACCTCCAACGCGACCTCGACCAGGTAGCTGTCGCGGCGGAAAACATAGACCTTCTCGACCGAGACCCCGTTGCCGCTTTCGGCAAGCATGCGCACTTCCAGCGCCGCGGAGCCCGCACCGAGGGAGCGCTCGCCGGGAAGAACGCGATACAGGGTGCGATGATTGGGCAATCCCTCGCCGATCAGGCCGCTCTGCGCGCCATACGAATGTTCCGGGCCGAACAACACGAGCGGCTTGTTGGCCTCCTTGGCATCCATGTGTTTCAGCAACTCGAGCCGCCTCAAAGTTCCCCCGAGCGCGTCGATCTCCGCGGAAAACAGGTCAGTGGTGATCGTTACGACCTCACCCTTCGGCGCCGCCGTCGCGGTCGCGCCGGGCACAGCTGCGGCTTTGTCCGCTATGGGCGCGCTCGTGCTTCCGGCGTGCGCCTTGGGAGGCGAACTTGGCGAAGGAACGCCCGCTGGAAGCGAGGCTGTGGGGCTGTTGGCGGGTGCCACCTTCGGCCGCTTGTCCTTCTCCCAGGCGTCCCAGAGCAAGAACACCGAAAAACAGAACACGAACAACAGGATTAGGCGTTGGGTTTCCATGCGAGGTGCGCTGCTTTAGCCCGGTAGTTTCAGTGTTTGGGACGCGCGGTTTCGGGTACCGGATCATAGCCGCCCAGATGCCAAGGGTGGCAGCAGGCTATGCGTCGCGCCGCGAGCCAGCTTCCGTGCAACGCTCCATGCCGCGTAATCGCCTCGTCCGCATACTCGGAGCAACTGGGATGAAAGCGGCAACTCGGGCCGAGCATCGGGCTCAACGCGTAGCGGTAAAAACGGATCGGGTAGATCAGCAGCCTTCTCATCGTTTCAACCTCGAGAATGCATCGCGCAATCGGCCAAGCATGTCATGCTCAAGCCGGATATTCTGCGGTGGGCGCACCAGTACGTCGACCGGTGCCAGCGCCCGCTGTTCAAGCCGGAACGCCTCGCGAATGCAACGCTTGACGCGGTTGCGTACGTTCGCGCGCCGCGATACGCGTAGCGACATCAGAACGCCAAGGCGGGCGGAGCCAACATCATTCGGCGTTACGATAAAGGTAAACCCGGAAAACGTTCGCCGCGTACCGCCGCGCAAAAGGCCCTCGTATTGCGCCTTGGAACGAATGCGACGCTCGGGGCCGAAACGCAATCGCTCTCGCGGCGGCGTTGCGCCGGTCACGCGCGCAACGATCCCGTTCAGACGGAGAGGCGCCTGCGGCCCTTCGCGCGCCGGGCGGCAATCACCTTGCGACCACCCCGTGTACGCATCCGGGTGAGAAATCCGTGGCGGCGCGAGCGCCTTGTCTTGGAAGGTTGGTAGGTTCGCTTCATGGGTGTCTCGGCTGGCGAAAACCTACGATTACAGCCTTTTATCTACGTCGTTGTCAAATTTCGTTTATTTCTCTGTCCAACCTGTGGATAACTCGCGTCGAACTGGGTAAAATACCTATTATTAAATCGGCTCGCTCGGCAACCGGCGCGCGCCTTTCGCGTGAGTCCAGGCACGACCAAAAAAGAGCCCTAATCCGAGATGCGAAACCTCTGGGACGCATGCCTGCGGCGCCTCGAACAGGAACTCCCTGCGCAGCAGTTCAATACGTGGATCCGGCCTCTTACGCTAGACGCCACGGGATCGGATGTCGGCCAGCTTAGACTGGTCGCGCCGAATCGGTTCGTGCTCGAACTGGTGCGTGAGCGCTTCAGCGAGCGGATCAGAAAATTTGCCGGTGAGGCCGGGCCGCAGCCAGTGGAAATCAACGTCGTGCTGGCGCGCGGACCCGAGCCACAGCCCCGCCAGCCCCCTCGCGCCAACGGCTCTCCGTCTCCGCCAACGTTGGATCGGGCACGGCTCAATCCCGGCTTTACCTTCGACGGATTTGTCACGGGAAAGGCAAACCAGCTTGCGCGTGCTGCAGCGCTGCAGGTCGCCGAAAATCCGGGCATCTCCTACAACCCGCTTTTTGTTTATGGCGGAGTGGGGCTGGGTAAGACACATCTGGTCCAGGCCATCGGCAACGCCTTAGCCAGCCAAAGGCCCACGGCCAAGATTCGCTATACCCACGCCGAGCAGTACGTGACCGACGTGGTGCGCGCTTACCAGCAGCGTTCCTTCGAGGAATTCAAGCGCTATTACCACTCGCTCGACCTGCTGTTGATCGACGATATACAGTTCATCTCGAACAAGGGCCGCACGCAAGAGGAGTTCTTCTACGCGTTCAACGCACTGGTCGAAGCGCACAAACAAATCGTAATCACCTGCGACACTTATCCGAAGGAGATTTCCGGCATGGAAGAACGCCTGATCTCGCGCTTCGGGTGGGGCCTCACGGTTGCCATCGAACCGCCGGAACTGGAAATGAGGGTGGCCATCGTACTCAAGAAAGCGGCAGCAGAAGGCGTTCCACTCACCGAGGACATCGCCTTTTTCATTGCCAAGCACATTCGATCCAACGTACGCGAACTCGAAGGCGCGCTGAAAAAAGTCCTGGCCTTTTCACGCTTCAACAACAGAGAGTTGTCCCTCGAACTCGCCAAGGAGGCGCTGCGTGACATCCTGAACATGGCCAATCGCCAGATCACGGTAGAGAACATCCAGAAGACGGTGGCGGAATTCTTCAAGCTCAAACCTTCGGATATGCATTCAAAAAAACGCACGCGCCAGGTCGCCCGCCCGCGCCAAGTGGCGATGGCGCTTGCCAAGGACCTGACGCAGATGAGCTTGCCCGAGATCGGCAATGCATTCGGTGGCCGTGACCACACAACCGTATTGCACGCCTGCCGCACAATATCAAGTCTGCGCAAGCAGGATCAGACGCTGAATCGCGATTACCTAGTCCTGGAGCAGGTACTCAAGGGTTGATCCTGACAATCATGAATCGTGCATTGCCGGAGAACAAACTGTGGACAAGCTTGCGCTACCGAACGACGCGCCGATCAATCCACAGCGTTGCACAGACGATCCACAGGCTTCCAGCATGGTCCGGACGGACGTATCCATGCGCGGGCAATCAGGTTTTCGGACTTTTCCCGGATATCGCAGCAGCCTACTAACTACTACTAATTATAATTAAGGAAAAGAAATGCTTCTGGTCAAAGCGAAACGCAATGACATGCTCGGCCCGCTTTCAGATGTAAGCGGAATCATCGAGCGCCGACATACTCTTCCCATCCTTTCCAACGTGCTGCTCGATCCGTCGGACGGCCGGCTTTCATATCTGGCGACGGACATCGAGATTCAAATTGGCGCGCGTACTGACCTCGAAGCATCAGCGGAAGCGAAAGCCGTTACGGTAGGCGCCCGCAAGCTGGTGGACATCCTGCGCGCTTTGCCGGAAGCATCTGAGGTCACCGTGAGCATGCTGGACCGCCGTCTGCAGATCAAAGCGGGGCGTAGCCGTTTCACGTTGCAGACGCTTCCCGCGGAAGATTTTCCCAGGCTGGCCAAACCGGCGGGGGATATTGCGGGTTTCGCGCTGCCGCAAAAAGCGTTGCGCCGCCTGCTCGGACTAGTGCAATACGCGATGGCCCAGCAAGACATCCGTTACTACCTGAACGGTCTGCTGATGGTCGTCGAGGACAAGCAGTTGAAACTTGTCGCAACGGATGGTCATCGGCTTGCCTTTGCGTCGATGCAATTGCCTGCAGATCTGCCGCGCCAGGAAGTGATACTTCCGCGCAAGAGCGTCCTCGAACTCGCCAAACTGCTGGGCGACGGCGACGGCGACGTGAAGGTAGAGGTTTCGGCAAACCAGGTGGGGTTTTCGTTTGGGGCGATCGAATTGGTTTCAAAACTGGTGGACGGAAAATTTCCCGACTACACGCGCGTAATTCCGAAAGAGCACAAGAACCGGGTGCAAGTCGAGCGTGAAGTGCTGAGACAGGCGCTGCAGCGCGCGGCGATTCTTTCGAACGAGAAGTTTCGCGGGGTTCGCTGGGTCCTCAATGACAACATTCTCAAGATCGTGTCTTCCAACGCGGAACAGGAGGAGGCAAACGAGGAACTAGAGGTCCAGTACGCGGGCGACAGCCTGGACATCGGCTTTAACGTTACCTATCTCCTCGACGTGCTCAACAACGTCGAGGGCAGCATGGTCGAAGCGAACTTCGGAGATGCCGCGTCCAGCACGCTCATCTCCGTGCCGGGGGAAAAGGATTTCAAGTACGTCGTCATGCCAATGCGCATCTAGCCACGAGGAAACACCGAGAGTGAACGAAGCCAGCCACGACAAGAACGAAGCTAACGGCTATGACAGCGACAGCATCAAGGTATTGAAAGGACTGGAAGCGGTCCGAAAGCGTCCTGGGATGTACATCGGTGACACCTCCGACGGCACCGGGCTGCATCACATGGTCTTCGAAGTCCTCGACAACGCGGTGGACGAGGCCTTGGCAGGATTCTGCGACGAAATTCTCGTCACCATCCACACGGACAGCTCGGTATCGGTTCTGGACAATGGTCGCGGCATCCCGACGGGAACCAAGGAGGACGACGAAATGAAGCGTTCGGCCGCCGAGATCGTGATGACCGAGTTGCACGCGGGAGGAAAATTTGACAGCAACAGCTACAAGGTTTCGGGCGGTCTGCACGGCGTTGGCGTGTCGGTGGTAAACGCGCTCTCCGAGTGGTTGCGCCTGTCGACTTGGCGCGATGGAAAAGCGCACCAAATAGATTTCCGAGACGGCGTGCCCACAGGACCGCTGCGGTCCGTAGGCGATACCGAACGCAGGGGAACGGAAGTTCATTTCCTCGCGAGCCAGGCCACGTTCGGCAATGTCGATTACCACTACGACATTCTCGCGCGGCGCTTGCGCGAGCTCTCCTTCCTCAACAACGGGGTGCGCATCGTGCTGGTGGACCAGCGCACGGGCAAGGAGGAGAACTTCGCCTTCGCCGGCGGGGTGCAGGGGTTCGTCGAGTACATCAACCGGACCAAGAACGTGCTGCATCCGAATGTGTTTAACGCGTGCGGCGAGAAGGACGCAATTCTCGTCGAGGTGGCGATGCAGTGGAACGATTCCTACCAGGAATCGGTGCTTTGTTTTACCAACAACATCCCTCAAAAGGACGGCGGGACGCACCTGACTGGATTGCGCGCGGCGATGACGCGCTCGCTCAACAAGTTCATTGAGGCGAACGAACTGGCGAAGCGGGCGCGTGTCGAAACTTCCGGCGACGACATGCGCGAGGGACTGGCGTGCGTTCTGTCGATCAAGGTTCCGGAACCGAAGTTTTCTTCCCAGACCAAGGAGAAACTCGTCTCCTCGGAGGTGCGGCCGGTGGTGGAGGAAATCGTCGCCGAGAAGTTGCGCCAGTATCTCGAAGAACGCCCGTCGGATGCTCGCACGATTACGGCCAAGATTATCGAAGCCGCCGCGGCGCGTGAAGCTGCGCGCAAGGCCCGGGAAATGACCCGGCGCAAGGGCGTGCTCGACGGTCTGGGACTGCCGGGCAAGCTGGCGGACTGTCAGGAGAAGGATCCCGCGCGCTCAGAGCTGTATATCGTGGAGGGCGACTCGGCCGGCGGATCGGCCAAGCAGGGGCGCGACCGCAAGTTCCAGGCGATTCTGCCGCTGAAGGGCAAGATTCTCAATGTCGAACGCGCGCGTTTCGACAAGCTGATTTCCTCCGCGGAAATCGTGACGCTGATCACCGTGCTCGGCACAGGCATAGGCAAGGAAGAATACAACGCCGACAAGCTTCGCTATCACCGCATCATCATCATGACCGATGCCGACGTGGACGGATCGCATATCCGCACGCTGCTGCTGACGTTTTTCTATCGGCAAATGCGCGAGCTGGTCGAGCGTGGACATATCTACATCGCGCAGCCGCCGCTGTACAAGGCAAAACTCGGAAAAGAGGAGCGCTACCTCAAGGACGAGCATGAGTTGAACGAGTTTCTGCTCGGGCAGGCGCTGGTCAACGCGGCCCTGCACCCTGCAGCGAATCGGGAGCCGATTGTCGGAGCGCCGCTGGCCGAACTCGCCAAGTCCTACCTGCTTTCCGAGGCGGTGATCGATCGGGTCTCGGGTTGGATTGATCGGGGCGTCCTTGCGGCGATCCTGCGCGGGGTGCAGGTCGATCTCACGCATCGCGATGCAGCTGAAGCCTCTGCTTCGCGTCTGGTTGCCGCAATACCGGGCAACGGGGTGAAGATCAGCGCTCACTTCGATGCCAAGACGGAGCGCTATCAGATCCGCATCGAGCGAGAGAGGCACGGAAACATGCGCGTGACCGAAATAGACCAGGAGTTTCTGCTCTCGGGCGATTACGCGCGTATCCGGGAGACGGCCGAACTGCTGCGCGGTCTGGTAGGCCTTGGCGCCTATGTAGTGCGCGGCGAGCGCCGGCAGGCGATCAAGGATTTTCCCGAGGCGACGCGCTGGCTGCTGGATGAAGTGCGCAACTCGATGACGTTGCAGCGATACAAGGGTTTGGGCGAGATGAATCCCGGCCAGCTGTGGGAAACGACGATGGATCCGTCCATGCGCCGCCTGCTGAAGGTGCAGATAGAGGACGGCATCGCGGCAGACGAGATTTTCACCAAATTGATGGGCGACGAGGTCGAGCCGCGCCGCGCTTTCATCGAGTCGAACGCGCTCGGCGTTCGCAATCTCGACATCTGATCAGCGCGCGGCGGCGCGCTTGTGCGCTGTTGCAGCCGGCTTGGCCACTGCGCGGGGCGCGGGCTTCTTGTCTGACGCCTTGGCGCGCTTGCGCGCGGGGGCGGCTACCGGCGCTTTGGACGGGGCACTCCGCGGTGTCTTTTCGTTGCGCCGCGCGCGCGCCATGAATTCGAAGCCGATGGTTCCATCAGGACGCTTTACCAGAAAGGCTTTGAACGGGCGGCCCTTCTTTGAAATGAACCGCGTAATCAGGTCGGTCTTGCCGGTGGCGAGCAATTTCTCCATTTGAGGGCGCTCCACGGGCTGTTGCAGGATGATCTTGCCGGAGCGGAAATCGCAGGTACGCGCGGCGCCGAGTGATTTCTCGCACACGTAAGCCGCGCCATGCTCATAGACGCGAGCGCTGCATTTGGGGCAGGCGCCGAGCGCGGTCTGGCGGGCGAAATCCGGCGCTTCACCCGACTCGTCTTCTGCCCTCGTCCGACCAAAGTCGAACTCCACACGCATCTCGCCGTTCAGTCGCAACAAGGCTGAGAATGGCCTGCCCATGCGCGAGCGGAACCCGGTGAGGGGGCCGATCTGCCCCTTGCGGAACAGCTCGGCGATCTCCTCCGGAGCCCACTCCCGGCCGGAAATCACCTTCCAGACGGAGAAGTCGCAACTCTGGCATTCAAACTTGCGGTAGTTCTCCTGCACCGTACCCCCGCACTTCGGACACGGGGCATCGACGGTGGCGAACGCGGTCTCCGGGATATCCCCCTTGCGGATGCGCTCGACCATGTCGCGCGTCACCGACTGAATGTGATCCATAAACTCATCGCGCGCCAGCTCGCCTCCCTCCATCAGCTTCAGCTTATGCTCCCAATCTCCCGTCAGTTCGGGGGAGGTGATTTCGCTGACCCCGAAATGCTTGAGCGCGAAAAGAAGCGAAAATGCCTTCGGGGTCGGCACCAGTTCGCGCATGTTGCGGTGAACGTAGTCTTCGCGGATCAGGCCTTCAATGATCGCCGCCCTTGTCGCAGGCGTTCCCAGTCCCTTCTGTTCCATGGCCGCCCGCAACTCGTCGTCCTCGAGGAGCTTCCCGGCACCCTCCATTGCAGAGAGCAGCGTTGCTTCGCTGTAGCGTGCAGGCGGTTTGGTTTCATCGCCCTGCGCCTGCACCTCGAGCGTGCGCACCTGTTCACCCTGCGCGACGGCCGGAAGGTTCTCGTTTTCCTGCTGCGCGGCCTTGCCGTACACCGCCTGCCAGCCGGGGCTTACGAGGATGCGCCCCTCCGTCTTGAAGCTGTTTCCGGCTACCACCGTGATGCGCGTTGTCTGCAGCGACTCCGCCGGTGGGTAGAACACCGCAAGGAACCGCCGCACGACGAGGTCGTAGAGCTTCTGCTCCGGGTCACTCAGGCGCCGGGATGCTTCGAGGGTCGGGATGATTGCAAAGTGATCGGAAATCTTGCTGTTGTCGAAGATGCGCCTGTTTGGCCGGACCCAGCCGCTTTTCAATATCTGGGCGGCGAACGTCGCGTAATCACCGTCCTTGAGCACGCCCAGGGTCTTCTTGACCGTTGCGACATAGTCCTCCGGTAGCGCGCGCGCGTCGGTCCGGGGATAGGTGAGCATCTTGTGCTTCTCGTACAACGCCTGCGCCAGCCCAAGCGTGTTCTTGGCGGAGAAACCGAATCGGCCATTGGCTTCGCGCTGCAGGCTGGTGAGGTCGAACAGCAGCGGCGAGAGTTGGCTGGACGGCTTGGTTTCCTCCGCGACGCTGCCGGTCTTTCCCTCGCACGCGTCCCGAATCGCTTCCGCTTGCGCGGCGTGCCACAGCCGCTCTGCCTTGCGTTCTGCGTCGTCGTCCTTGCGAAACGCAGGATCGAACCAGCGGCCAGCGTAGTCACCCGCATCGGCGGCGAAACGGGCGTGGACCTCCCAGTAATCGCGCGACTTGAACGCGCGAATCCTTTCTTCGCGTTCCACGAGGACCGCGAGGGTCGGCGTCTGCACGCGGCCTACGGTCGTGAGATAGAACCCGCCCTCCTTTGAATTGAACGCGGTCATCGCCCGCGTTCCGTTTATGCCGATCAGCCAGTCCGCCTCCGAACGGGATTTGGCCGCATCGGCGAGCGGCAGCAGGTCGCGGTCATCGCGCAGGCGTTCGAATCCCTCACGTATCGCACCCTGGGTCATCGACTGGAGCCAGAGCCGCTGGATGGGCTTCTTCGTGCGCGCATGCTGCACGATGTAGCGGAAGATCAGCTCTCCTTCACGTCCCGCATCACAGGCGTTTACCAGAACCGAAACATCCTTACGCTTGATCAGCTTCAATAGAAGGTTCAGGCGCGATTCGGACTTTTCGATCGGTGCGAGTCCAAAGTGCGGGGGGACCACCGGCAGATTGGCGAACGACCACTTGCCCTTCTTCACTTCGAATTCTTCCGGCACCACGAGCTCGAGCAGATGGCCGACCGCCGACGAGAGCAGCATCTCATCGCTCTCGAAGTAATCTCCGTGGCGCGCGAAACCGCCGAGCGCACGCGAGATGTCGTTCGCCACGGACGGCTTCTCCGCAATGATCAGTTTTTTACTCATGCGCTCCGGTCGGGCGCTCGAAGGGGTGCCGACGATACGAGCAAACGCCGCCGGCTGTCAACCGAAACGGCCGCGCTGCGCCGCTAGTGCTGCGTGCGCGTTACATCCGCCGACAGCAGGTCGCCGGCAATCAGCTGGCTGGTCGGCACATGATGGTTCCACAACACCATCAGAACGATCAGCTTGAGCTGATCGAGCGAGAGTGCGGGCGCGGAGGCCGTCAGCGCGAGGTCGATCACCAGTTCCCGAAGTCCGGCATCGAGCACGCCGGCTTGCTCGAGAGAGATCAGAAAGCCGCGGCTTCCGGCGTCGAGCTTGATACATTCGCGCAGGGCAAAGGCGCGCGGTGCGCGTGATGCCTGCAGCAATGCCAGGCGGGAGTCGTTCGGCGCACACTGCACGCCGGCAAGCCAGGCAAGCGTTTCGCTGATTTCGGAATCGTCGAAGCCCGCGGCCGAGAGCTTCTTGGCCACCGACTCGGAATTTCGCGTCAGATCAGCCTGCTGACAGTTCTCGAACAGGTATACGAGGATATCGAACATGTTCTTATTTTCTCCTCAATTGAGCCGTTGATAGCGGCCTCCCGGCAATGCGGCAATGCGTCCGTCGAGTTCCAGGCGAAGCAGTTGCGCCGATACCCGTTCTGCGGGCAGTCCGGCGCGCGCGCACAGCGAATCGAAGTCGACCGGATCGAATCCGATGTAAGCGAGGAGCGACGATTCGTCCTCATGATCGGCGTCAGGCGCGCGCGCCGTCGCGTCGGTTTGCCACGCCCCCAACTCGGAAAGCACGTCCTCGACTGAATCAACCAGCTTGGCACCGGCCTTGATCAGCGCATGACAACCCTTGGCGAGGGGTGAGTGAATGGAACCCGGTATTGCGAACACCTCGCGACCCTGCTCGATCGCGGTGCGAGCAGTGATGAGCGAGCCGCTGGCGATGGCCGCCTCCACCACGAGTACGCCGCGCGACATGCCGCTTATCAGCCGGTTGCGGCGGGGAAAATTGTGCGCGACCGGTGGCGTACCCAGAGGGAACTCCGATATGAGCAGCCCGCGCACCGCAATTTCCTCTGCCAGCGCTGTGTTCCTTGCGGGATAGGATACGTCCACCCCGGTACCCAGTACAGCGAGCGTCGAACCTGCACCGGCGAGCCCCCCACGATGCGCTGCAGTGTCAATCCCGAGCGCAAGCCCGCTTACGACCGCAAGTCCCGCCGCGCTCAGCGACTTGGCGAAGCTCTCAGCGTTCGCCAATCCCTGGGGGGTCGCGTTACGGCTGCCGACGACAGCGAGCGCTGCTTTGTCGGCAAGCTCCAGACGTCCGCGCGCGAACAGCAGTGTCGGCGGATCCGGAATTTCGTACAGCAATCGAGGATAGGCCGGGTCGGACAGCGGAATAATGTAGCGCCCTGGCGAGCTGGCCCAATCGAGGCTGCGTTCGACGGCAGACCGCGTCGTGGACGCGTCCAGGCCCTGCAATGCGGGGGCCGGCACAAAACGCTCGAGCTCACTTCGCCTTGCTGAGAGTACCGCTTCCGGCAGTCCGAATTCCTTGAGAAGCCGGCGAACCGCCCCAGCTCCGAGACCGGGCGCATGCGCGAGGGTAAGCCACGCCGCAAGTCCCGGATTTCGATTCATTCCAGGCGCGAGCTTCGGTGTGTTCGTCCGCGGACTGCGCGCGGGCGACGCCGAGCCTCAGGGATTGAGGACCGCATCCAGCGGCTGAACCGGTCGCGAGTTCTTTACTACCAGCGCGTAGGAGATGTTTTCGAACACCCGGAACACGAACACCAGTCCATAGCGTTGCTCAGGCAACACGATCGACGCTCCCTGAGATCTCGGATCCGGCACTCCGGCACCTTGTCGATGCAGGGCAAGCACGTTGCCGGGCTCAACTCCGTTGGCCTTGCCGCGGTTGAGGGTGACGATCGACTGGTTTGCCGCCTCGCCGATATTGCTAACCCCCCCATAGACGCCAATCACCTGGCCGGCAATCTGCTTGGCAGGCGCCCGGGGCGTGTACTCGATCGATTGCGGCCGTCCGGCGGCAATCAGCCTGTCACCGCGCACAATTTCCTGCGCCGCGGTGAGAATCTGGAGCGTGGCCGGTTCGCCGGGCCGGGTGACCCGCGCCGTGCCGAGATAAACGGCCTCAAAACCCAAGGTGCGCCGTGTTTCCGGATCGACCAGCGCTTGGCCACGCCGGTACATATACCAAGTGTCCTCTTTTGAGGCGCCCAGTCCACTTGCGAACGCGGACTCGCCCGCTCCGCCCATGAGCCGCTTTTCCTCAAACGCTACGATGACGGGGGCATTCTCGAGCCCGTCCTCCTCGACAACCAGCGGGCGTGACAGGAACGGCTCGATGACACTCGACGGTATGCTCTCAATCGCCGCAATCGGGGTAGCATCGCCCCGCACGCGTGGAGTCAGCTTGATTGCTTCGCCGAGAACCAATTGCGAGACGCTGCGGTCGAAGACGAGTACGTTTCCCGGATAGATGCGGTTCGGATTCTTGATTTCGTCCTTGTTCAGGTTCCACAGTTCCTGCCACCGCCACGGTGCGTCGAGGTACCGCTCCGCGATCGACCAAAGCGTATCCCCCTGTTTCACCACGTATCGCGCTGGTGCGTCGGGCTTGATCGCAAGAGGTTTCGCCGGCGCCTGCGCGCCAGTCGGGCCGTTGAACAGCCAGGAAACAACAAAAATGAGTGTTGTGATAGACTTATATACTTTGGATCGCATGGGAGCCCCCGTTCAACGGCCGGCTTGTAATGCGTTTTCGCAAGCCAATGTAGCATAAAGCGTATATGTTTTACGTGCTGCATGAAATTCTGCATGTAATCTATTCAATTCGCAAGTAATTTACATGACTATTCTGAACATTCTTCGCTACCCGGACGCCAGGCTGCACAAGACCGCGGCCCCGGTTACCGTGTTTGACGACCAATTGAAGAAACTGGCGCGCGACCTCGCGGAAACCATGTACGCTGCCCCCGGCGTTGGTCTCGCTGCAACCCAGGTCGACGTGCACAAACAGGTGATCGTTTTAGACGTCTCGGAACGACGCGATGCGCTGGTCACTCTCGTCAATCCGGAGATCGTCGAAAGCTCGGGGGCGTCGGATATTGAGGAAGGTTGTCTCTCGGTGCCGGGCATCTACGAGATGGTCCCGCGCGCAGAGCGCGTGAGGGTCCGGGCGCACGACGCCAACGGCAACGCGTTCACTCTTGAGGCACAGGGTTTGCTGGCCGTCTGCATCCAGCACGAGATGGACCATCTGCAGGGGAAGGTATTTGTCGAATACCTTTCACAGCTCAAGCAGACGCGCATCCGCGCCCGACTCGCGAAGCAATTGCGCAAGAGCGCCTGAATCCCGGGTTTGCTCCACACCTTCGTTCAGTTACCAGCAGTGTCGATGCAGGCGCTGGGCAAGGCTCGTATTGGCGGGGCTCCGCGCTGACCATGCGCGTTGTGTTTGCGGGAACGCCGGCGTTTGCGGAACGTGCGTTAGCCGCGCTTCTCGACGCCGGGCACGTGATCCCGCTGGTGCTGACGCAACCCGATCGGTCTGCTGGGCGCGGCATGCACCCTGCGAAAAGTCCGGTCAAGCGGCTCGCGGTGGCTCGCGGCCTGACGGTATTTCAACCGGTTACTCTGCGCGATGCTACGAGCGTGCAAGCTATCCGCGCATCCCGTCCTGATGTCCTGGTGGTTGCCGCGTATGGGTTGATCCTTCCCGTGGCAGTCCTCGAGCTTGCCCCACTCGGCGCCCTCAACATTCACGCGTCCCTGTTGCCGCTCTGGCGCGGTGCCGCCCCCATCCAGCGCGCGCTGCTGGCGGGCGATCCTGAAACGGGGGTGAGCATCATGCGCATGGAAGAAGGCCTCGACACGGGCCCCGTGTTTGTCCGCCACGCAATTGCGATCGACGAGCGGGATACTGCCGGCAGGCTGCATGACAAGCTCGCGGATATCGGCGCGGAAATGATCGTCGGTGCGTTGCGCGAACTTGGTGCGGGTCGCGCGCAGTTCATCCCTCAGCCAGCCGAGGGGGTAAGCTACGCCCGGAAGATTGGCAAACACGAGGCCCATGTGGACTGGCATCGTACGAGCGCGGAACTTGACCGTTTGGTGCGAGCCTTCCACCCGGCACCGGGGGCTGTAACGACCGTGGGGAGAATCGCGTTCAAGGTCTGGAGCGCGCGTCCGGGCAATGGCAGGGGCGCACCCGGGGAAGTGCTGCGAGCGGACCGCGGCGGCTTGCTAGTGGCGTGTGGCGAGGGCGCACTGGAACTAATCGAATTGCAGCGAGCGGGCGGAAGGCGGCTCGCCGCCGCCGAATTTCTACGCGGCAATCCGATCGCCCTGGGCGCGCGTCTCGGAGCTGCGTGAACGTCCAGTTGCGGCGAAATGCCGATCTCGCGCAAGCGCTCGCGCAGGCGAGCCGGGTCATGGGGCGGGTTCTGGAAGGCCAAAGTCTGTCAGACGCACGGGAGGTCCAAGCGAAGACCGCTTCCAGCGCCGCGGTCACCGACCTTGCGTACGGCGCACTGCGCCGGTTCGGCAGAGATCAGGCCGTCTTGCGCGCCCTTTCGGCGCGAGGGCAGATCGAACCGGGCCTGAGAGCGCTGTTGCTGGTCTCGCTTGCCGCGCTGGAATCGGGGCGATACGCGAATTACACGGTCGTCGATCAGGCGGTGCACGCGTGCGTGCACCTGCGCAAGCAGCGAGTTCAAGGTTTCGTGAATGCAATACTGCGCGCGTACCTGCGCGAACGGGAGCGCCTTGCGCCGATTCTCGAGGCGAATCCGGAGGCACGGTTCCAGCACCCGGAATGGTGGATTCGGCGAGTACGCGAAGCTTATCCTGTCCTCTGGGAGCGGGTGCTCGAAGGCGGGAACACGCACCCCCCCATGTGCGTGCGCGTCAACCGGCGCCGTTGCGACCCCGAGGCGTATCTTGTGGGGCTTGCGGCCTGCGCCATCGCAGCGCGTCGCGCCGGGCACTCGGCGCTGCTTCTGCAAAAGCCGGTTCCGGTCGAGCGATTGCCGGGGTTTGCGCAAGGCGACGTCTCGGTACAGGATGCCGGCGCACAGCGCGCCGCTGAGCTGATGGACCTTGCCCATGGCCAGCGGGTATTGGATGCCTGCGCTGCGCCGGGTGGCAAGGCCGCGCACATCCTCGAGCTTGCAGACGTTGAACTGACTGCGCTCGATATCGATCCCGCGCGCTGTTCGACGATTACGCAGAATCTCGCGCGGCTGGGCATGCACGCGGAAGTTCGTGCGGCGGACTGTACGCTTCCCGGCGGTTGGTGGGACGGGCGCGCGTACGACCGCATCCTCGCAGATGTCCCCTGCACCGCCTCGGGAATCGCGCGTCGGCGTCCTGATGTGAAATGGCTGCGGCGTGAATCCGATCTGGCCGGTTTCGCGGCACGACAATATGCGATCGTGTCCGCGCTTTGGCAGACGCTCGCTCCGGGTGGTAAATTGCTGTACGTCACATGCTCGATCTTCCCGGAGGAGAACGACGGCGTGGTCGAGGCGTTTCTCGCACGTACGCCGGAGGCGAGACGCGGGCAGCTGGTTGCCGGCGCGCCGGCGCAGCTGGTTCCGGACGAGGGGCAGGACGGTTTCTTCTTCGCAATTCTCGAGAAGGTTTGCTAGAGCGGTGCGATGCGCGGCGTGTTGCTGATCCTCAGGTTCGTTGCCGCGGTCGCGTTGCTGTCCGGCGTGGCGCGGCTTGTGTGCGCCGATGAGATTGAGGTGCGGGACGTCCGGCTTGACGAAGTCGAGGAAGGCGTTGTTCTCAGTGCCGATTTCGCGTTCGATTTCAGCCCCAGGCTTGCACACGCGGTCGCCAGCGGCGTGCCGTTGTATTTTCTCGTCGAGTTCGAACTGACCAGGCCGCGCTGGTACTGGTTCGACGAAAAGGCAGCCGCGCGCCGCCAGCATGTTCGGCTCTCATACCACGCGATTTCGCGCCAGTACCGGCTGTCGACGGGCGCGCTGCAGCAAAGCTTTGCCAGCGTTGGCGAAGCGCTCGCGGTGCTGCGCAGGTTGCGCAACTGGCTGGTGCTCGAGCGCGGTATGGCGCTCTCGGATGCCGACTACCAGGCGGAGGTGCGCCTTCGGCTGGATCTCTCCTTGCTGCCAAAACCATTTCAGGTGAGCGCCCTCACCAGTAGCGAATTGCGGCTGGAATCGGGATGGCGGCGGTTTGAATTTCATCCCTCGCCGGCGTTCTTCGCCGCCCAGCCGGTGCCCGAGCGTGGCACCGACAAGCCGGAGTCCGCGGAAAAGAGTGCCGGACCGGGAGCGTCCGGTGAGGCGGCGGCGCGATGAAGACGTTGCTTATCCTGGGCAGCGCGCTCGCGGGCGTTCTGCTTTTCCTGTTGGCGACCGCGAGTGCCAACACCTCGCTGTTCGCAAGTCATTACCCGATTCTGCTCGGTTTGAACCTGGTGCTCGCCGCCGCGCTCGCGGCGCTGGTGGGATATCAGCTGCTGGTACTGCGCCGCAGGCTTCGCGGGCGGGTGTTCGGCGCGCGCCTTTCGTTGCGGCTGCTGGTGCTTCTTGCAACGATGGCGGTGTTGCCGGGCGCACTGGTGTACACCGTATCGGTCCAGTTTCTCACCCGCTCGATCGAGTCGTGGTTTGATGTGCGCGTCGATGCCGCCCTTGAAGGCGGCATCAATCTCGGCCAGTCGGCTCTCGACCAGATGCTCGCCGAACTCAACGGCAAAGCGCGCGCCATCGCCCTCGAACTCGGCGGCCGCTCGAATGAACAACAGGTGATCGCCCTCAACCGGCTGCGCGAGCAGGCCGGGGTCGAGGAGGCGGTCATTGTGAGCGCTGTCGGACGGGTGGTGGCGAGCGCGAGCGACAGCGTCTCGCAGTTGCTGTCGGAACTCCCGACCCAGACCCAGTTGCGTCAGGCACGCTCTGGCCGCGGCCTCGCGACCATCGATGCGCCTGCCGGGCGACCGCTAGCTCTGCGAGCAATCGTGCCGCTCGCCGGGGCGTCGCTGAGTGACGAGGCGCGTTTTCTGCAATTGCGCCATCCGGTACCGGCGGGGTTTGCGGCTAACGCGGAAGCGGTGGAAGCGGTGTATCGGGACTACAAGGAACTGGCACTTTCCCGCCAAGGGCTGAAGCGCATTTATATCGTTACCCTGACGCTGGCATTGCTGATGGCGCTCACTTCGGCGATCTCGCTCGCTTTCATTCTGGCAGAGCGCCTGTCGGCACCGCTCGGGCATCTCGCACAGGCGACGCAGGCTGTCGCACGGGGCGATTTCTCCCAGCGCCCGCCAGTGACCAGTCGCGACGAGTTGGGTGTTCTTACCGAGTCCTTCAACAGCATGACCAGTCAGCTCGACGAGGCGCGCCGCGCCGCTGAATTGACGCGAACGCAGCTCGAAGCCGCCAATGCGCACTTGGAGAGCATCCTTGCGAATCTTTCCACCGGAGTGCTGGTGTTCGACCGGGAACTGACCCTTTCGATCGCGAATCGCGGTGCATCGGCGATCCTCGGCGACGCGCTCGCGAAGTGCACCGGCCGGCCGTTGGCCGCGTGGGACGGTCCAATCGAGACCTTCGCCGTGCCAGTGAAGGAGCAGTTTCTGGCACACGGCGATGCGAACTGGCAACTCGAATTCGAGCACCGGAGCACGGGACAGATGCTGCTGGCGCGCGGATCGCACCTACCCACCGCGTCCGGCGGCGGCTATGTACTGGTGTTCGAAGACATTACCCGGCTGATCCAGGCACAGCGCGCCACGGCGTGGGCGGAAGTGGCGCGGCGCCTCGCGCACGAGATCAAGAACCCGCTCACCCCGATTCAGCTCTCGGCCGAGCGCTTGCAGGCCAAGCTCTCGGGCAAGCTTGCCGCGGAGGACGCCGGCGTGCTTTCGCGCAGCACGCAGACCATCATCAACCAGGTGGCGGCGCTCAAGTCGATGGTGGACGATTTCCGCGATTATTCCCGCCTGCCTGCGCCGCAGCTTGCGCCGCTCGATCTCAACGTACTCGTTGGCGAGGTGCTATCGATGTACGAAAACTCGAGCATTCCGGTTTGCGGCCGACTTTGCGGCGGATTGCCGCGCGTGCGCGCCGATGCCGCGCAGATTCGCCAGGTGATACACAACCTGGTGCAGAACGCCCAGGACGCGCTCGGAGCATCGCGCGAGCCGCGCGAATCTCCAGCCATTGACGTTCGCACGGAAACGGCGGGCGAACTGGTCTGCATGCGTATTTCGGACAACGGTGGCGGTTTTCCGGAGGAGATGATGCTGCGCGTGTTCGAACCGTACGCCACCACCAAGCCGCGCGGCACTGGTCTGGGACTTGCAATAGTGAAGAAGATTATCGACGAGCATCACGGCAGGATCGCAATCGACAACCGGCCGAGACAGGGAGCGTCGGTGAGCGTGTTTCTTCCGGTTGCCCGCGTCGACGGCGCGGCAAAGGCAATTGCGGCATAGGCGGGCGCATGGCACAGATCCTGGTCATCGATGACGAAGTCGGAATCCGCGAGCTGCTATCGGAGATTCTCACTGACGAGGGCCACCAGGTGCTGCTGGCCGAGAACGCGCAGGCCGCGCGCAAGCTGCGCGAGCACGGCCGCCCGGATCTGGTGCTGCTCGATATCTGGATGCCCGACACCGATGGCATTTCGCTGCTCAAGGAGTGGGCAGCGAGCGGCCAGCTCACCATGCCGGTGGTGATGATGTCGGGTCACGGCACGATCGAAACGGCCGTGGAGGCCACGCGCATCGGGGCGATGGATTTCCTCGAAAAGCCGATTGCGCTCCAGCGCCTGCTCGGCACGGTCAAGCGCGCGCTGCGCAATCAGGAGATCGCGGGGCCTCAACCGTTGGCGATCGCCGCGCTCGGCCGCTCGGCGGCACTCGCGGAGCTCAAGAAACGCCTGGCGCAGGTGGCCACGGTAGGAACGCCGCTGCTGCTGCGAGGCGAGCGCGGCATGCAGGCGGAACTGTTCGCGCGTTTTCTGCTCGCCGCGGGAGCACCGTTTCTTGCCGGTGCGGAAATGCTCGCCGAGCCTCCCTCGGAGGTACTGGCACGTGCGGCGGGCGGAATCCTGTTCATCCCCGATCTGTCGCAACTTGCGCGCATTGAGCAGAAGAACCTCGAGTTCCTGCTCGCGCGCAGCGAGCGCAATCGCGCACGCGTGGTTACTTACTCGCCGGTCGAGCCGCGCCTGCTGGTTGAGCGCCACGAATACGATCCGGATCTTGCCGCACGGCTGTCCGAGCTGACTCTGGCGCTGCCGCCGCTGCGCGCGTTCGCCGAGGACATCCCCGATATCGCCTCGCTGATACTTGTGCAACTGGTCGAGGCGCGAGTCTGTCCGGCGCGGCGCTTTTCCACTGCGTCTCTGAACGGGATGCGCCAGCATGCCTGGCCGGGCAATCTGGCGGAACTCGAAGCCGTGGTGAGAAGCCTGGCACTGACCTCACTGGACGAGGAGGTACAGTTCGACGATTTCGAGCGCGTGATTTCGGCTTACTCGGCGCCGCAGACCTCCGGCGAACTGCAGCTCGATCGCCCGTATCGCGACGCGCGCGAGACTTTCGAGAAGTTGTATTTCGAGTATCAGCTTGCACGCGAGCATGGCAGCATGTCGCGCATCGCCGAGCGGACCGGATTGGAGCGAACGCACCTTTACCGCAAGTTGAAGGCGCTGGGGATTTCTCCAGGCGGGAAGAAGGACGAGGAGTAGCGCTCGCGGGGCGCGGAATGGGCATACAATTGCCGCCTTTTCGGGGCGGAGATTCCGCTTGAAGATTGTCATTCTCGGTGCCGGGCAGGTCGGCGCCTCGGTCGCCGAAAATCTCGTCTCGGAGCAAAACGACATCACCGTCGTTGATGTCGACCTGCAACGCCTGCGTTTGATGCAGGACCGCCTGGATCTGCGTACCGTCACAGGAAGCGCGGCGCATCCGTCGGTGCTGGCCGAAGCGGGCGCTGCCGACGCCGACCTCCTGATCGCGGTGACGCAGAGCGACGAGACCAATCTGGTCGCGTGCAAGCTGGCCGCGCAGATCTTCAACGTTCCGCGCAGGATTGCGCGCATTCGCGCTACCGATTTCCTAGACAACGACCGCATTTTCGGCAAGGAATTGTTCGAAGTCGATCTGGCGATCTGCCCGGAACAGGTGCTGACGGACTACATCGTCCGGCTGGTCGAATTTCCGGAGGCGCTGCAGGTGCTCGAATTCGCCGGCAGCAAGGTGTCCCTGGTCGGGGTGCGGGCGTTCGGCGGGGGGCCACTGGTCGGGCACCCGCTCAAGGATCTGCGCAAGCACGTCCCCAACGTAGACGCGAGGATCGTCGCGATTTTCCGCAAGGACGCGCCGATCGTGCCAGATGGCGATAGCGTGATCGAGGCCGACGACGAGGTGTTCTGCCTGGCGGCGACCAAGGACATCCGCGAGGTGATGCGCGAGCTGCGGCGCATGGACCGGCCCGTGAAACGCGTCATGATCGCCGGCGGCGGCAACATCGGCCTGCGCCTGGCGCGCGCGCTCGAGTCCGATTATTCGGTGCGTGTGATCGAGCACAACAAGCGCCGCTGCGAAATGCTGGCCTCGCGGGTGGACAAGGCGCTGGTGCTGAGCGGCGACGCCACTGACGAGGAACTGCTCGATCAGGAGAACATCGGCGAGATGGACCTTTTCTGCGCAGTCACCAACGATGACGAGAACAACATCATGTCGTCGCTGCTCGCCAAGCGCATGGGCGCGCGGCGCGTGGTCGCGCTGATCAACCGCCGTTCCTACGTCGATCTGCTGCAAAGCGGCCAGATCGACATTGCGATCTCTCCCGCGCAGGCCACCATCGGCAAATTGCTCGCGCATGTGCGCCGCGGCGATGTGGCTGCCGTGCACAGCCTGCGACGCGGCGCCGCCGAGGCGTTGGAGGCGATCGCCCATGGAGATGTGCGCACAAGCCGCGTGATCGGCAAGCGCATCGAGCAGATCGAGCTGCCCCGGGGCGTGATCATCGGTGCCGTGGTGCGCGGCGAGCAGGTAATCATGGCCCATCATGACACGACGATCGAGGCCGAGGACCACGTGATTGTGTTTGTCGCCAACAAGCGCACCATCCCGCAGGTCGAAAAGCTCTTCCAGGTGGGATACGGTTTCCTGTAAGACATGCACGTAGCGCCCGTCCTGCGTGTCCTCAGCCTGGTGATCCTGCTGTTCGCCATGTGCATGCTGGTGCCGCTGGGAGTGTCCATCGGGCTGGGCGATGCCGCCGAGTTTGCCTATGACGAGGCGGTGCTGCTCACCTTCACCTGCGGTGCCGTGCTGTGGGGTTCGACACGCAAGGCGACGCGCGAACTGCGGGTGCGCGACGGATTTCTTCTGGTGGTGCTGGTATGGACGGTGTTGCCAGCGCTTGCCACGCTGCCCCTGATGATTTTTCTGCCCCAGCTTGGTTTCACCGACGCCTATTTCGAGACCATGTCCGGGCTTACAACCACCGGCGCGACGGTGCTCTCGGGCCTCGACCAACTGCCCGCCTCCATCAACGTTTGGCGCCATTTCCTGGTCTGGCTGGGCGGCATGGGCATCCTCGTGCTGACGGTCGCCATTCTGCCGCTGCTCGGCGTCGGCGGATCGCAGCTCTACAAGGCCGAGACCCCGGGTCCGATGAAGGACACCAAGCTCACGCCGCGCATCACCGAGACGGCCAAGGGGCTATACCTGGTTTACGCCGGAATCACGGTCGCCTGTGTCCTTAGCTATCGCTGGGCGGGCATGAGCTGGTTCGATGCCTTCTGCCATGCGTTCTCCACCATGGGGCTGGGCGGCTTCTCGACGCACGACGCGAGCTTCGGACATTTCAACTCGGTCGCGATCGAAGCTGTAGCGATCTTCTTCATGCTCGTCGCCGGCATCAATTTCGGTACCCACTTTCTCGCGTGGCGGCACCTGAGCCTGCGGCCGTATCGCGTCGATCCCGAAGCCTGGCTGTTCCTGGCGGTGACGATCGCGAGTTGCCTGTTCATTGCATGGTACCTTCTCGGCAACCTGATCTACACCGACTACCTCACCGCGCTGCGTTACTCGGCGTTCAACGTCGTGTCGATCGCCACGACCACCGGGTACTCGAACACGGATTTCGACCTTTGGCCGATATTTGCACCCTTGTGGATGCTATTCCTGTGCAGTTTCAGCACCTGCTCCGGCTCGACCGGGGGCGGCATCAAGATGATCCGCGCGCGGATCCTGTTCCATCAGATGTTTCGCGAAATGCTCCGCATCATCCATCCAAAGCTGTATTCCCCGGTCAAGCTGTCCGGCCAGCCCCTGGAGAACAACGTCGTGTTTGCCGTCCTGGCGTTTGCGTTTGCATACATGTGCAGCATCAGCGTCATGACCCTGATACTGACTGCGTCCGGGCTGGATGCAATCACGGCGTTTTCCGCAGTCGTGGCGTGCATCAACAACACCGGCCCCGGTCTCAATCAGGTCGGCCCGGCAACGACTTTCGCGGTGCTCAACGATTTCCAGACCTGGATTTGCACATTCGCCATGCTCCTGGGCCGGCTGGAACTGTTCACGCTGCTGGTCGTGATGACCCCGGCGTTCTGGCGAAAGTGACGCGCGTACCGGTGCATGCTGTTGCAAGTGGTGCTGGTGCGGCGCGACGAAATGGAGACGTCTTAAGCGGTGCTTAATCGGTTTTTTTCTTTCTTATCGCAGCCCTGCCCGGGCGCTTCTTTCCGTAGCTGCCGTTGTTGACCTTGCCGCGTCGCGTGCGTTTGTCACCTTTGCCCATTGGTCTTCTCCTGTGTAGAAAGCGCGCGTCATTATGTCAGATGACGGCGTCGCTGATTGCGGTCTCCTTCGGCTCGTAGGCGAGGTAGGGCGCAAGCCACCGCTCCACTTCCCGCAGATGCATCGACTTGCGGCGCGCATAGTCCTCCACCTGATCCCGGCCGAGTTTCCCCACCGCAAAGTAGTCCGCCTCCGGATGTGAGAAATAAAAGCCGCTGACCGAGGCTGCCGGAAGCATTGCGAAGGACTCGGTGAGTTGCATATCGGCATTGGCGTCGGCCATGAGAAGCGCAAACAGCATTGCCTTTTCAGTGTGGTCGGGGCAGGCCGGGTAGCCCGGTGCCGGGCGTACGCCCCTGTATTCTTCGGCAATCATCTGCGCGCCGGAGAGCCGCTCGTCGCGCGCGTAGCCCCAGAACTCGCGTCGCACACGCTCATGCAGCCGCTCCGCAAGCGCTTCGGCGAGCCGGTCGGCAAGCGACTTCAGCATGATTGCGCCGTAATCGTCGTGTGCGCGCTCGAACTGCGCGACGCGCGTTTCGATGCCAATACCCGCGGTGACTGCGAACGCGCCGATGTAATCGGCCGCGCCAGCCTCCTTCGGTGCGACGAAATCGGCCAGGCACCGGTTGGGGCGGCCCGCAGGCTTGTGGTTCTGCTGGCGCAGGTTGTGCCAGACGTGATAGGGCTTGGCGCGCGCTTCGTCGCGGTAGACCTCGATGTCGTCGCCCGCCGAGTTGGCCGGGAACAGGCCGAACACCGCATTTGCGGCAAGCCAGCGTTCCTTCACGATGCGCTCGAGCATGTCGCGCGCATCTGCATGCAATTTGCGTGCGGCCTCGCCGACCACCGGATCGTCGAGGATTTTCGGATAAGGTCCGGAGAGTTCCCAGGTCTGGAAAAACGGCGTCCAGTCGATGTAATCCAACAGTTCATCGAGCGGATAATTTCGCAGCACCGTTACCCCGGTTCGCGCGGGAACCGGCGGGTGATAGGCCGCCCAATCCGTCTTGGCGGCCAGGCGGCGCGCCTCGGCGATCGGGTGCAGCGGCCCGGGCCCTTTTTTCTCCAGATGCTGGACACGGATCCTGTCGTAGTCGGCGCGCACCTCGGCGGCATACGCGTCGCGCGCGTCGACCGAGAGCAGGCTGTTCATCACTGAAACGGCGCGCGAGGCATCGGGAACGTACACCACCGGTCCGGAATAGTGCTGCGCGATCTTCACCGCAGTGTGCGCGCGCGAGGTGGTAGCGCCGCCGATCAGCAGCGGCAGCTTGAAGCCCTCGCGCTCCATCTCCCTGGCAACGTGGGCCATCTCCTCGAGCGAAGGCGTGATCAGGCCCGACAGGCCGATGATGTCGGCGCTCTCGCGGCGCGCGGTCTCGAGGATCTGCTGACAGGGGACCATCACGCCCAGGTTCACCACTTCGTAGTTGTTGCACTGGAGCACCACCGCCACGATATTCTTGCCGATGTCGTGCACATCGCCCTTTACAGTCGCGATCACCATCTTGCCCTTGGGCGTGCTTGCCTCTCCCGAGCGGGCCTTTTCCTCTTCGATATAGGGCACCAGATGCGCGACGGCCTGTTTCATCACGCGCGCCGACTTCACTACCTGGGGCAGAAACATGCGGCCGGAGCCGAACAGGTCTCCGACCACGTTCATCCCGTCCATCAGGGGACCTTCGATCACTTCGATCGGCCGGGCGTATTTCCTGCGGGCTTCCTCGGCGTCTTCCACGGCATGGGTCGCGATGCCGTTGACCAACGCGTGGACCAGGCGCGCCTCGACGGTGCCCGAGCGCCATGCGAGGTCCTCGGGCTGGTCGCGGCCGGTGGACTTGACACTGCTGGCGAAATCGACCAGCCGCTCGGTGGCATCGTGCCGACGGTTGAGGATCACGTCCTCGACGCGCTCCTTCAACTGCGGCTCGATCTCCTGGTAGACCCCGAGTTGCCCCGCGTTGACGATTCCCATCGACATTCCGGCGCGCACCGCGTGATACAGGAACGCGGTGTGCATCGCTTCGCGCACGGCTTCGTTGCCGCGAAAGGAAAATGAGAGATTGGAGACCCCCCCCGAGATCTTGGTATACGGCAGGTTCTGCCTGATCCATTCGGTCGCCGCGAGAAAGTCCACGCCGTAGTTCGAGTGCTCCTCGAGTCCGGTCGCCACGGCAAAAATGTTGGGATCGAAAATGATGTCCTCGGGCGGAAAGCCGACAACCTCGGTCAGCAGCTTGTAGGCGCGCCCGCACACTTGAACGCGCCGCGCGAGGGTATCGGCCTGGCCCTTTTCATCGAAAGCCATGACGATCACAGCGGCGCCGTACCTGCGCACCAGGCGCGCCTGGCGAATGAATTCGGCCTCGCCCTCCTTCATGCTGATCGAGTTGACGACGCCCTTGCCCTGCAGGCACTTGAGTCCGGCCTCGATCACGCTCCACCTGGACGAGTCGACCATCACCGGCACGCGCGAGATGTCCGGCTCGGCAGCGACCAGATTGAGGAACGTGGTCATGGCCTTTTCCGCGTCGAGCATCCCCTCGTCCATGTTGATGTCGATCAACTGCGCCCCGTTCTCCACCTGCTGGCGCGCAACGCTGAGGGCGCCCGCGTAATCTCCGGCGAGGATCAGGCGCGCGAACGCCCTGGATCCGGTGACGTTGGTGCGCTCTCCGACGTTGACGAACAGCGAGTCGTCGCCGACGTTGAACGGCTCGAGCCCGGCCAGCCGAAGCTGTTTGGGCAGATCGGGAACGGCGCGGGGTGCGATTCCGTCAAGCGCCGCCGCGATCGCGCGGATGTGCTCGGGTGTGGTCCCGCAGCAGCCGCCGGCGATATTCAGCCATCCCGCGCGCGCCCATTCGCCAACCTGGCGCGCCATTGAATCCGGCGTGTCGTCGTATTCCCCAAACGCATTCGGCAATCCGGCATTGGGGTGGCAGGAGGTATAGGTCGCGGCGACCCCCGCGATCTCCTCGACGTAGGGGCGCAGCTCCCTCGCGCCAAGCGCACAGTTCAAACCGACGGCAAGCGGCCGCGCGTGCGCGACCGAATTGTAGAAAGCTTCCGCGGTCTGGCCGGAGAGCGTGCGTCCGCTCGCATCGGTGATGGTGCCGGAGATGATCAGCGGCAGGCGCACGCCGCGTCGCGCAAACTCGGTCTCGATCGCAAACAGCGCTGCCTTGCAGTTGAGCGTGTCGAACACCGTCTCGACCATCAACAGATCGACGCCGCCGTCGAGCAGCCCGGTCAGCGCCTCCCCGTAGGCCGCGGCAAGCGAATCAAAGCTCGTATTGCGATAACCGGGATCATTGACATCCGGCGAGAGCGAAGCGGTCTTGCTGGTCGGGCCCAGCACGCCGGCTACGAAGCGCGGTCGCCCGGGCGTTCTCGCCTCCCATTCGCGCGCGGCATCGCGCGCGACTTTGGCAGCCCGCAAATTGAGCTCGTAGACGAGCGCCTGCATGCCGTAATCGGCCATCGACACCGAGGTCGAATTGAAAGTGTTGGTCTCGATGATATCCGCCCCGGCCGCAAGGTAATCGCAGTGGATGCGACGGATGAGCGCCGGCCGGGTGAGCGTCAGGAGATCGTTGTTCCCCCTCAGCTCGCGCTCCGATGCGGCGAAGCGCTCGCCGCGGAACTGCGCCTCGGTGAGATGCTCGCACTGAATCATGGTGCCCATTGCCCCATCGAGCACCAGGATGCGCTCCTCGAGCAGCGATTCGACCCGGGAGGAATGCGTAGCCTGTTTCAATCTTCTACCTCGGAAAACAAAAAACCCGTCCAGCTTGCGCTAGAAACGGGTCTCCGGACCGCGACCGCCTCTTTAGCTGCATTTGTTTGTCCGGCCGCGCTGTCGAGGCGGCACTGGCGCCCGCAAGCTGAACGTCAAATCGGCGCAGGTCGCCAGTGTGCCGAGGTGCCCATGCGATGTCAACTTCGACGCTACGCAGCGTATAATCTCACCGCCGGGGAGCAGTGCAGCCATGGAACATCTTGATCCCAAACATGCGTCCGAGTTCCTGAATAAGGATTCAAATGCGCTGTTCATCGATTGCCGCAGCGAGATGGAATATCTGTTCGTCGGCCATCCCATCGGCGCGTTGCACGTGGCCTGGAACGATGGCCCGGACTGGGAGGTCAATCCGCACTTTTGCGGCCAGGTGAAGAAGCTCGCAGGCACCAACCACACCACGCGCCCGATTGTGCTCATTTGCCGGAGCGGCAATCGTTCGCAGGAGGCGGGTGAAGCGCTCGAGCGCGCCGGATTCACCCGGGTGTACAACGTATTGCACGGCTTCGAGGGCGAATTGAACGACCATCACCGACGCAATTCGCTTGCCGGCTGGCGCTTCGAGGGTCTGCCTTGGGAGCAGTGCTAGCACCAGGGTAATGCCTCCGCCCGCTATGCTCGCCTGGTCGGTGTGGGCGCTCGGAGCATCGCTCTATCTCGCCGGATTCTTTCAGCGCGTCGCCCCTGCGGTGATGACGCAGGAGTTGATGGCTGATTTCGGCATCGCTGCAGTCGGCCTCGGCCAGTTGTCGGCGTTGTATTTCTACAGCTACGTTGCCATCCAGGTGCCCACCGGACTCGCCGTGGATCGCTACGGCCCGCGCCGCGTGCTGGCCGTCGGGGCGCTGATTGCAATGCTGGGCGCGCTGACCTTCGCCATGGCGCCGACGTTCGGCATCGCCGCGCTCGGACGCTTGGCGATCGGCGGAGCGGTCGGCGTCGCCTTCGTTGCCACGCTGAAACTTGCTGCGCACTGGTTTGCCCCGCGGCGCTTCGCGCTCGCGAGCGGGCTGACGCTTGCCTGCGGCGTGATCGGGGCGGTGGGGGCGGGAGCGCCGTTGCGCGCAGCGATCAGCGCTTTCGGCTGGCGGCCGGCAATGATTGCGAGCGCTGCGACGATCGCGTTCGTGTTCGTCGCCATCATCCTGGTCGTCCGCGATGATCCTGCCGAGCGCGGTTACCGCAGTTACTTTTCCGGCGGTTTGCCGAATAGCGCCAGGGGTTCGGTCTGGCAGGGTCTTGGCGAGGTACTCGCCTACCGGAACACCTGGTTGATCCTCGCAGCGCCACAGGGAATTGCCGGCGCGGCGATCGCCTTTGGCGGGCTGTGGGGCGTTCCCTATATCGTCGCCGTGTACGGCACGACGCGCGAAACTGCCGCGCTCGCGTGCTCCATGTTGATGGTGGCATGGGCGGCCGGCGGGCCGTTGTTCGGCGCACTTTCGGACCGTGTCGGCCGGAGAAAGCCGCTGTATCTCGCCGGCGCAACTGCCAGCCTGGTCCTCTGGAGCGTGGTGGTGTTCGTACCCCGGCTGCCGCTCGAAGCTCTGGTGGGGCTGCTCTTGGCCTGCGGACTTTGCGCCGGAGCGATGGTGATCGGATTCGCGTTCGGCAAGGAATCAGTGCCTGCGCGGCTTGCGGGCACCGCGACCGGCGTAATCAACATGGGAGCAATGATCGGGCCGATGGTGATGCAGCCGGCGATCGGCTGGATGCTCGATCGCCATTGGAACGGCGCGGTGGTGGCAGGTGTCCGGGTGTACGACGCCAACGCATATCGCGCCGGTTTTGCGTTGTTGCTGGTGTGGTTGGCGATATCCGTGCTGATGCTTGCTTTCGCTCGCGAGACCCACGCGCAACAGGCGCCGTGACCGCACGACGGTTGTGCGTTGGGATGAGCAGCGAGGACGGGTAAGCCGTTGTCGGCCATAATTCGAGGATCCAATAACTCGCCGAGTCTTTCCGCACCCACGATGAGCAAAATCGCGCGCGGCAACGAAGCCTCCCGATCCCCGCTGGCCGGTACGATTCAGCGCGATGTCACCTGGGGTGATTGCGATCCCGCCGGGATCATCTACTACCCGACCTATTTCCGCTGGATCGACGCCGGAACCTGGAACCTGTTCTTTCTCGCGGGTCTGACCCCGGCGAGCCTGCGTGCGGAATTCCCCGGCATGGACATGCCGGCCGTGTCGAGCAGCCTCGAATTCCGTAACCCGGCACCGTTCGGCGCGAAGGCTGAGGTACGCAGCCGTGTGGAGCACTGGGGGGGAAAGTCGTTTCGCGTCAGCCACGAGATCGTGCGTGCCGACGGCGCCCAACTCGCCGTCGGGATTGAAACGCGCGCCTGGGTCGAGAACACCCCCGGGGTCGGGTTGCGTGCGCAGGCGATCCCGGAATCCCTGAAAAGGCGTTTTTTCCAGCCGGGATGAACGCCGCCGCGCGCTTGGCGCATTGACGCATCCGAATGAATGAATCATCATTCGTTTCAGCTATGAGTACGAGCAGAAAAGCGCCGCGGAACAAGACGCGCGGGTTTGAGCGCTTATGGCGGTGAATCCGCGCACGCGCACTGCGTCCGCCGGCGTGAAGAGCAAGGTCGAGGATCGGGCGCTGGTTGACCGGCGCCGGCGGCAGATCGTCAATGCGGCAATCGAGCGCTTCGGCAAACGCGGCTATCACGCGACCACGATCAGCGACATCGCGCAGCGCGCCGGGGTCAGCGTCGGGCTCATCTACCAATACTTCGGCGACAAGGAAGACGTGCTGTTTCTTGCGATTCTGGAAGTTCTCGACTCCTACCTCGAGCAGATCCCGTCGTCGGCCGGCAGCAGCGGCGACCCGCTGGAGCGGTTTCGCGCCGCCGTGCACGCCTACTGCCGGGTGATCGACGCCAACGTAGACGCGACCGTGCTCGCCTACCGCGAAACGAAATCACTGCGCAAGGTCCGACGCAACCTGATCAAGCAGAAGGAACACGAGACCAATGCGCTGATCGCCGCCTGCATCAGCGATTGCATTCGCGCCGGGTTGTTCGAGAAGATCGATATCGAACTCCTGACCTATCAGATCGTCATGTTTGCGCACGCCTGGGCGCTCAAAGCGTGGCATTTTCGCGGCAAGATGAGCGTCGGCCAGTACGTCGATCGCGGGCTGGCAGTCATGCTCAACCGGGTCCTCACCCCGCGCGGGCAGCGAGAGCGCGCGCCACTGCGCGCGCGCTGAGCCACCGGCGGTCAATCGCCTTCAAAGACCGGTTTCTGTTTTGCCACGAACGCCCGATAGGCGCGTCCGTAGTCCCTGGTCTGCATGCAGATTGCCTGCGCTTGCGCCTCGGCCTCGATCGCATCGTCGATGCCCATGCTCCATTCCTGGTGGATGCAGCGCTTGGTCATGGCGTGTGCGAACGTCGGCCCGTCGGCAAGGGTGCGTGCAAAGCCCTGCGCGTCGGCCCGCAGCGCGTCAGGCGCGCATACCTTGTTGTAAAAGCCCCACCTTTCGGCTTCCGTTCCGTCCATCGAGCGGCCCGTGTAGAGAAGTTCCGCCGCGCGTCCGGCGCCGATGATCCTCGGCAGCATGTTGCAGGCCCCCATATCGGCGCCCGCCAGACCGACGCGCACGAACAGAAACGCGACCTTGCTTGCCGCGGTCCCGTAGCGAAGGTCGGACGCCATGGCGAGGATGGCGCCGGCTCCGGCGCAAATCCCGTCGACCGCCGCGACGATTGGTTGGGGGCAGTTGCGCATTGCCTTGACCAGATCGCCCGTCATGCGGGTGAACGCAAGCAGGCCACCCATATCGTCGCTTTCCTGCATTTTCACCAGCGGTCCGATGATCTCGTGTACATCGCCTCCTGAGCAGAAATTGCCGCCGGCGCCGGTGATCACCACGGCCTTCACCGCGTTCGCATAGACCAGATTGCGGAACATGTCGCGCATTTCGGCATACGATTCCAGGGTGAGAGGATTTTTTCGCTCAGGCCGATTCAAGGTAACCGTGGCGACCTTGCCGTCGAGCTGCCAGCCGAAATGCTTGGGATGAAAATTCTGGAAATCGACGTTCTGCGGGGAAAACCGGGATTGAGTAGTCATTGAAGGCTCGCTTTCTTGATTGGAAGGATTCGAGTGCTCAGCCGACCATCGTCAGGCCGCCGCTCACGCTCAACACCTGCCCGGTCACGTAATCCGAGCGTCGGCCGGCGAAAAATACGATTGCATCGGCGACCTCCTGCGGCTTGCCGACGCGGCGGAACGGGATCGCCTTGACGAAGGCATCGCGCAGCTTTTCGGGAACGGCCTGGTACAGGGGCGTATCGGTCGGGCCGGGACACACGCAGTTCACGTTGACGTTGTAGCGTGCGGCTTCGCGCGCGAGCGCCTTGGTGAACGCGATCAGGCCGCCCTTGGCGGCGGAATACACCGCTTCCCCGAGGCTGCCCACACGCCCGGCATCGCTTGCGACGTTGATGATCTTGCCGGAACGCGCTTCGAACATTGCGGGCAGGAGGCGGCGCGTAAGGCGGATCGGCCCCATCAGGTTGATGGCGATCACGCGGTCCCAGAATTCCGGCGGATTGTCGAGAAACGGTTGCGCGCGTCCCCAGCCGGCGGTATTCACCAGAATGTCGACGCGGCCCGCCTGTTTGAGCACCTGCTCCGCGAACTGGTCAACCGATGCTGCGTCCGTGAGATCGACACGAACGAATTCGACGCGCAATCCGGCATCTTGCGCCTCCTTCTGCGCGGCAGCCCCGCCTTTCTCGTCGATATCCGCGAGAATGACGCGCGCGCCGCAACGCGCGAGTTCGAATGTGGTGGCTTTGCCGATGCCCGACGCACCGCCCGTGACAACTGCCGTTTTTCCGTCAATCTTCATATTCGTCTCCCGATTTCGGTCGATTCAAGAAGGCTCGCCGGCGAGAAATGCCGCTACCCGCCGGCGCGTGGTTTCATTCAGGTACAGCCTGCGCGATTGCGCGAGTTCCTCCGCGTACCCGTTTCGCTCCGGGTCGCCGGCAGCAGCGATGCACGACTTGCAGGCTCTCAGCGCCGCGCCGGGCAGCGCAGCGAGCTGAGCTGCAATCGCCGCCGCCCGCTCGGCCAACTGCGCGCGCGGCACAGCCCATTGTACGAGTCCCGCGCCCAGTGCCGCGGCGCCGTCGAGCACTTCACCCGTCAGTATCAGGCGCGCCGCCATCGCCGGTCCGGCGATCCGCGTCAAACGCTGCGTTCCCCCGGCGCCCGGCACCAGGCCCAGGCGGGCTTCCGGCAATCCGAGCCTTGCCTCGCACGCCGCAATCCGCAGATCGCAGGCGAGCGCCAGTTCGAGTCCGCCGCCGAGCGCGGCGCCGCCAAGCTCGACCAGGGTCATCTGAGGCAACGCCTCCAGCCGCGCAAACAATCTCTGCATGCCTGCAGCGGTGGCGACCATCGCTTCGACGCCCTCGGCGCTCGCGAAGCAGGCGCGCATTTCGGCCAGGTCCGCCTCTGCGCAGAATACTTTTTGCGCGCTGCGCAGATGCAGCAGGCGCCAGTCCTCCCGCGCGCCGAGCACGTCGAGCACCCGGTGGAATTCGTCCAGCCAACGGGCGCCGATGGCGTTCACGGGTCCGCGTTCCAGCGTGAGCCGCGCGATGCCTGCATCGATTTCCAGGTCGAACACTGTGTACACTCTCCGGTCCAGACTCGCGCCACGTGGAACCGCGGCGCACTGAAGAAAACCAAAATGAACGACTATTCAGTTCAAGTCTCGCTCAGCGCAGCGCAACCTGTCAATCGTCCACCCGCACCCCGGGTAGCCTTTTGCGGTAGTTTCTTGCGCTAGATCAAACGGCGCACCGCGGGAGCGCCCAGATTCCCGTTGACCCGGCAAACCGGATGAATCACCATTCAGCGTTCAATTTTCCCGGCGCGCAGATGGACCGTTTTGCCCACCTCGAATGGCCATTCTTCGATGCAGCCCATCGGCGGCTCGCCCGCGGTGCCGAAGCCTGGGCGCGTGCATCGCTCGGCGACTGGATTCACGGCGCCGACAGCGACGCGGCGTGCCGTCGTCTGGTGCGGGAGATGGGGCAGGCGGGCTGGCTGCGCTACGCCGTGCCCCCGGGCTATGGCGCCGAGCAGCCCGGCGCCGGGCGCGAACTCGATTTGCATTCCATCTGCATTTTGCGCGAGGTGTTCGCGCACCACGGCGGCTTGCCGGATTTTGCCTTGGTCATGCAGGGACTGGGTAGCGGCGCCATCTCGCTATCGGGCAGCGACGCCCTCAAGGCGCGCTATCTCCCGCGAGTTTCCGAAGGCAGCGCGATCGCGGCGTTCGCGCTATCCGAACCCGACGCGGGCTCGGATGTGGCCGCCATCTCCGCGACCGCGCGCCGCGAGGGAGGTGACTACATCGTCGACGGCGTGAAGACCTGGATTTCGAACGGCGGCATTGCGGATTTCCACGTCGTCATCGCGCGCACGGGCGAGGCCGCGGGCACCCGGGGACTGTCGGCGCTGGTGGTGGACGCGGATACGCCGGGCTTGCCGGCCGCGGAGCGCATCGACATCATTGCCCCGCACCCCATGGCGACGCCGCGCTCGGGCTTTCGCGGCGGGCCTTGGACGAGGCGCTTCAGCGCGCGTGCGCGCGCCGGATGTTCGGCCAAGCGCTTTCGGACTTCCAGATGACGCAGGGGAAACTCGCGGACATGGTCACCGCCATCGACGCCGCGGCGCTGCTGACCTACCGCGCCGCCTGGGCGCGCGACATCGGCAAACGGCGCATCACGCGCGAGGCGGCAATGGCGAAAATGCAGGCGACCGAGTCGGCGCAGCAGGTCATCGATGCCGCCGTACAGGTCTTCGGCGGCCTTGGCGTTGTGCGCGAACACCCGGTGGAGCGGCTGTACCGCGAGGTTCGCTCGCTGCGCATTTACGATGGCGCGACCGAAGTACAGAAGCTGATAATCGCGCGCGAGTTGTTGATGGAAAGCGCGCAGTGACAAGCTATACCGGGCACCTCGACACCTTCGCGCGCGACAACCTGCCGCCGCGCCACCAGTGGCCCGAGTTGATCTTCGAGCTCCCGGAACTTCGATTCGGCGAGCGGCTCAATTGCGCGACCGAACTGCTCGACCGGGCGGTCGCGGACAGCCGTGCGGAGCGGGTCGCGTTGCGCACTGCCTCGGGCGTCTGGACATACCGCGAACTGAGCCACCGGACGAACCGCGTCGCCCGCGTGCTCGCCGAGGATATGGGGCTCCTGCCCGGCAACCGGGTGTTGCTCCATGCGCCGAACAATCCGATGCTGGCAGTCTGCTGGTTCGCAGTGCTCAAGGCCGGCGGCATTCCGGTGCCGACCATGCCGCTGCTGCGCAATCGCGAACTCGCGGTCGTGGTGCGCAAGGCGAATATCAGCCACGCGATCGTCGACAAGCGTCTCGCGCACGAACTCGAGGAGGCACGCGCGCAATGCCCGATGCTCCGCCAGGTGAAATATTTCCATGACGAAGCGCCGGACTCGATCGACCGCCTGGCGCAGGGCAAGCCCCCCGTATTTGCGGGCGTCGATACCGCGGCAGATGACGTGGCATTGATCACCTTTACCTCGGGCACCACCGGGTTGCCGAAGGGAACGATGCACCTGCATCGTGACGTGATGGCGACCTGCGAGTGCTTTCCGAAATACGTTCTCCGGCACAGCGATCAGGACATCGTCGCCAGAACGCCGCCTATCGCGTTTACCTACGGTTTGGGCGGCCTGCTGCATTTCCCGCTGCGCTACGGCGCTTCGGCCGTGCTGATCGAGCAGTACACTCCCGAGTCGCTGCTCGAAACGGTGGAGCGACACCGGGTAACGGTGCTCTACACCGCGCCCACGATGTACCGCGCCATGGCCGAGATTGCGCGCAATCACGATCTCGGGAGCCTCAGGGCCTGCGTGTCGGCGGGAGAGGCGTTACCCGTGAGGACGCGCGCGGCCTGGGAGCAGGCGAGCGGCGTGCGCCTTATCGACGGCATCGGTTCGAGCGAGATGCTGTACATGTTCATCGCTGCCGCCGGCGAGGACATACGCCCGGGTGCCACAGGCAAAGTGATCCCGGGGTACCGGGCCACGGTTCTCGACGATGCGGGGAAACCCTGTCGGCCCGGCGTGGTCGGCCGGCTTGCCGTCAAGGGGCCGACAGGCTGCCGGTATCTCAACGACGAAAGGCAGGCAACATACGTCCACGACGGCTGGAACTTTACCGGCGACGCGTACCTCCTGGATGAGGATGGTTATTTCTGGTACCAGGCCCGCACAGACGACATGATCATCTCGGCCGGATATAACATCGCCTGCCCCGAGGTGGAGGGGGCGCTGCTGACGCACCCGGCGGTGGCCGAGTGCGCCGTGGTGGGCGCGGCCGACGAGCAGCGCGGGCAGATCGTGAAGGCCTACGTAGTGCTTGAGCAGGGATACGGGAACGATGAAGACATGGTGAGACAACTGCAGGAGCACGTAAAGAGGGCGATCGCCCCCTACAAGTACCCGCGCGCGATCGTCTTCATGCGGCAGTTGCCGCGCACCGAGACCGGAAAGCTGCAGCGCTTCAAGCTGTGCGATCCGGGACTCGGTATGCATTCGGCCGACCGGCCAGCGCGGCGGGCGGCGCGATGAAGCGCATCCTGTCGCTGCTGCTGAACGGCCGCCGCCGGGAGGACGCGGTCGCCGACGACATGCTGCTCATCGACTATCTGCGCGAACTGACCGGCCTCACAGGCACCAAGCGCGGCTGCGACGGCGGCGAATGCGGGGCGTGCACGGTGCTGCTCGACGGTGAGCCCGTCCTCGCCTGTCTAACGCTTGCAGTGCGGTGCGAGGCCCGGCGCGTTGAAACCATCGAGTCGCTCGGCGAGAGCGGGCGCATGAACCGCCTGCAGCAGGCGTTCCACGAAAAACTCGGGACGCAGTGCGGTTATTGCACCCAGGGCATGATCATGGCCGGCGAGGCGCTGCTGCGCCGCAACCCGAACCCGAGCGAAACGGAAATTCGCGAAGCGCTCTCGGGCAATCTCTGCCGTTGCACCGGATACGTGAAAATCATCGAGTCCGTGCAGGCGGCAGCAGGGAAAGCGCCATGACAAAGCCCGTCCACGCCGTGGGACCGGTGCGCACCGCCGGTCGCCCGCAGCCATTGATCGACGGAGTCGAGAAGGTCACCGGACGCGCGCTCTACACGGCGGATCTTCCCTCGGCGCATGCGCTCACCGGGGAAATTCTAAGAAGCCCCGTGGCGCATGGCGAGATCATTCGCATTGACACGGCGCGCGCGCGCGCGCTGCCCGGTGTGCGCGCAGTCATCACCGGTGCGGACTGCGACGTCGCGTACGGCGTCCTCCCGATCGCCCATAACGAATTTCCGCTCGCGCGCGGCAAGGTGCGCTACTGGGGCGAGGCGGTTGCGGCGGTCGCCGCGGACGACGCGCGCATCGCACGCGAAGCGCTCGAGCTGATCGAGGTCGAATACCGGTCCCTGCCCGTGTATACGACCGCCGCTGCGGCGCGGGCCGAGGGCGCGGTTCCCTTGCACGCCGACAAGCCCGACAACATCGAGCGCGAAGTGAGCCATGTGTTCGGCGACGTCGACGGCGGTTTTGCCGCGGCCGACCTGGTGCGCGAACGGAATTTTCACTATGCCGAAGTCGCGCACGCGCAGATGGAGCCGGACTGTACGCTTGCGGAGTATGATCCGGAACGCGGCCGGCTGACCCTTCATTCGGTCACGCAGGTGCCCTTTTACGTGCACCTGACAGTTGCCCAGTGCCTGAAAATGGACCCCGCCGCGGTCCGCGTGGTCAAGCCGTTCGTGGGCGGGGGGTTCGGGCATCGCACCGAAACGCTTCCGTTCGAGGTGATCGCTGCGCTGCTCGCGCGCGCGGCCGGCGCAACGGTCAAGGTCGAACTCTCGCGCGAGCAGACTTTCGTCGTGCACCGGGCGCGCCCCGAGACCGACATCCGTCTCAAAGTCGGCATGAAGAGGAGCGGCGAGATCACCGCGGTCGACGCCGAGGTGGTGCAACGCGGCGGTGCCTACGCAGGTTACGGGATCGTCACGATTTTGTATGCCGGAGCCTTGATCCATGCGCTTTACCGGACCACCGCGGTGAAATACCGGGGGTTTCGAGTGTATGCGAACACGCCCCCCTGCGGACCGATGCGCGGCCACGGCTCGGTCGACATGCGCCACGCGTTCGAGACGATGATCGACACCATGGCCGGCGAGCTCGGCCTGGACTCGTTTGCTGCGCGCCGGGCCAACCTGATCACGCCGCCTTACCGGACGATCAACGATCTGCAGGTGAATTCCTACGGATTGCCCGAGTGTCTCGATTGGGTAGAGCAAGCCTCCGGCTGGAAACGGCGCAAGGACAAGCTGCCACCCGGTCACGGTATGGGGGTCGCGTGTTCGCACTACGTCTCGGGCGCGGCCAAGCCCGTGCACTGGACCGGCGAACCCCACGCCACGGTCAATCTGAGGCTCGACTTCGACGGTTCGATCACTCTGCTAACCGGTGCTGCCGACATCGGCCAGGGATCCTCGACGCTGCTCGCGCAAGTAGCGGCCGAGGCACTCGGCATCGGTCTGGAGCGCTTTCGCGTCATCGCCGCCGATAGCGCGCTCACGCCCAAGGACAACGGTTCGTATTCATCGCGCGTTTCATTCATGGTCGGCAACGCTGCGCTGGCCGCCGGCAAGGAACTCCGGTCCCATCTGAGGAATGCCGCCGCAAGGCGGCTGGAAGTCAATGCCGGGGACATCGAGTGCCTGGGCGAAACCTACAGGGTGGCCGGCTCCGATCGCGGAATTTCCTACCGCGAAGCGGTGCGTGAAGCGCTCGCGCAGGACGGTCCGATCACAGTCAAGGGGACGTATACCGTCCCGGAAGAACTGCAGGGCGGAAAGTTCCGCGGCGCGGGCGTGGGTCCCAGCCCGGGATTTTCCTATGCCGCTCAGGTGGTCGAAGTTGCGGTGGACGAGGACACGGGCGAGATGCGCGTCGAAAACGTTTGGGTCGCGCACGACTGCGGTTTTGCGATCAATCCACTTGCGGTCGAGGGCCAGGTACACGGCGCCGTGTGGATGGGCATGGGCCAGGCGACCGGCGAACAAACCCAGTTCTTCCAGGAAAACGGTCTGCCGGTGCGCGCCAACTTCCTCGATTACCGTGTGCCGACGATTGTCGAGTCGCCCCCGATCCACGTGAAGATCGTCGAGTCGCACGATCCGAACGGACCTTTTGGCGCCAAGGAGGCAAGTGAAGCCGCGCTGGCGGGGTTTCTACCCGCATTTACCAGCGCCGTCGCCGATGCGACGGGGATCCGTGTCGCCGAGCTGCCGCTCACATCGGACCTTCTGCTCGAAGCGATCCACGCAAGGCGGCGCAGCGAGCGGCTGAAGCGTTCGCGCGGGGGAAAGTGACATGCAAGTCCTGACCGATTTTGTATTGCGCCACCCTGCGAGCATTGCCGAAGCAGCAGAGTTGCTTGCCGGACCGGGAGCGCGCGCACTGGCCGGCGGCACCGATCTGATCGCCAACATGCGCCACGGCCTGGAACGTCCGAAGATGCTCGTGGACCTGAGCGCTATCGCGGAAATGGGTGCCTTGCGCTGGGCGGGTGCGGGAGTGACGATCGGCGCAAATGTCACGATCGCCTGCCTGGCGCGCGATACGCGCATCATCGGCGAGTTGCCGGCGGTGGCGCAGGCCGCGCGATCGATTGCCGGTCCGGGTCACCGCAGCGCCGCAACGGTCGGCGGCAATCTCTGCCTCGACACGCGCTGCGTGTATTACAACCAGAGCGAGGCATGGCGGCGCTCCAACGGGTACTGCCTGAAGCGGATGGGTGATGTCTGCCACGTCGCACCGCAGGGCAAACATTGCCATGCCGCCTATAGCGGCGATCTCGCACCGGCGCTGCTTTCACTGGATGCCGAGGTCGAAATCGCTATGCCCCGGAGTACGCGTCGCGCGCCGCTGGCGGAGTTGTACCGCGATGACGGAGCCCGGCATCTGAATCTCGAGCGCGGCGAATTCGTTACTGCCGTGCATCTGCCGGCCCCATTGCCCGGAACCCGCATGGCATACCGAAAGTCCCGCGCCCGGGGCGCGATCGACTTTCCGCTCGCGGGCGTCGCGGTGGCGCTTGCCGCATCCGCCGGCCGCATCGAATTTCTTCGTGTCGCGCTGACCGGCACGAATACGCGCCCGCTGCTCGTCGACGGAACGCGCGAATTTTCCGGCCAGATGATCGGCGGCGCACTGCTCGAAAAACTTGGCAAACTGGTGCAGAACCAGGTCAGTCCGATGCGCACGACGGTCACTGCGTCCAACTACCGCCGGCAGGTCGCGAGCGCCCTTGCGCAACGGCTGGTGAAGGAGTTGGGGCTCGCGACCTGAGTTCGCGCGAGCGGCGCTCAGGCTTTGCGGCGAGCGTCCCGAACGCGCCTCGCCTTGAACTCCGTCCGGGGAAGCGTGCCGGGAACCAGCACTTCGGCCGATGCGCGGATTTCGACGCGCGTGCGGATTTCCGCCTGCAGCCGATCAACCAGCGCGGCCGGGTGGGCGTGTTCGGCATGCTCGATGCGCACGGTCATCACGTCCATGCCGCCTTCGTCCACCGACAACACGATCTCGTACTCGTCGCCCGCGCCGGGTATCGAGCGCACCGCGTGTTCGATGTCGACCGGGAAAAACTTTACGCCCCGGACGTTGATCAGGTCGTCGGCGCGGCCGACGAAGGAACCCATTGCGCGCAGGTGCGTCCGTCCGCACTCGCAACCCGAGGAATCGAGCGTGGTGTAGTCGCCCATCAGGAAGCGCAACTGCGGAGAGCCTTCGGAGTTCAGGTTGGTCACCACGGTCAACCCGCGCTCGCCGCGCTCGATCGGCGCGTAGTCGCCGGGCCGCACGGTTTCCCAGATCTGCGTGTCCTCGGAGAGATGCGCAGACACGGGACGATCCTTGCCGGCTCTGACTTGGCACGAGTAGCCGCCATGCGCTGCCGCTTCGGTGCACCCATAGAATTCCACCATGCGCGCGTTCCACAGCGATTCGATACGCTCGCGTGTCTGCGGCACGCCGATCGCCGGCTCGCCTCCCACGAAAATCAGGCGCACGCCGTGCATCGCCGGATCGCCGCCCATTTCCTGCATCACGCGCGCCAGGTGGAGCGCGTAGGACGGCGTGCAACACAGCACCGAGGGCCGATGGCGCTGCACCAGGCTCGCGCGCGCGCGCGCGTCGAGTCCGCCGCCCGGAATCCAGGCGACATTCATGTGGGTGAGCGCGTGCTGCGCCGTCCACGCGAAAATGTGAGGCCCGAAACCGGAACACATCAGCAGCGTGTCCGTGCGGCGGATGCCGAAAGCATGCATCGCCCGCGCCGAAGCCCAGGTGAACATGTGCCGGTCATTGTGCGTGTAGCGAAAAATGCGCGGGGTGCCGGTCGAGCCCGAGGTGGTGAACATCATCCACCCGTTGTCGCGCCACACTTCGTCGCTTACCGTGGTGTAAGTGCCGTAAGGGGGAGCGGCGCTCACGTCCTGCGCCATCTCGTCCTTGGTGACGACGGGCCATTTGCGTTGCAGGTCCTCGACGGAGCGGATGTCGGAAGGGATCAGGCCGAGCAACTCGAAACGCCGCCGGTAAAACGCGGAGTTTTCGTACACGAACGGCACCAGCGCCGCCAGCTTGCGTTCCTGGATGGCCCGCAGTTCGTCGCGCGAGCAGCACTCGAGGCGCGGCGACCAGACGGCTTCGCTCGCAGGCCTGTCCGGGTCGAAGCGGAACTGTTTGACCATCTTGAGCCAGTCGCGGCGCGTCGCCGCGGCGCGGTCCTTTTTCATGCACTGCCTCCGGCGACCGTCGCGCAAAGACTGACGTTGCCGCTGCCGGAAGACTGCGCGTACCCTCCGATCATCTCGCACGCGACGCCGCCGCCTTCGTGTTGCATCGCGTCCAGGCAGCCGAGCATGGTCGCGAGTACCCTGCCTCCCATCTCCGCGACCGAGTCCCTGCTGAATTGAGGCAGCCACTCGATCACTTCGGATACCCGTCCAGCGGTCATCAGGTTGATGAAACGCTGGTCGAGGGCGACGCGCTCGGGCGTGGGCATATGGTGCCGTCCGCGCACCAGTGCGTGGCTCAGCGCCGTGCTCGCGACAAACACCGCGCGCCTCCCGAGGGCGCGAGCAGTGGCGTGAATCGCCGCGCCGGCGCGGTGGCATTCATCCAGATTTGCCATCAGGACGGTAGGTACCCCGACGACTGCGACCTCAGCCTTGGGGTCCAGGTGCGATAGCGGGACGAAGGTGCCGTAGTCCCAGGAGTAGTGCGGCGAATCGTTGCGCACCGCAGGTATGCTCGAAGCGTTCCAAGTCTCTACCAACGCACCTGCGAATTCGGGGTCGCCGCGATACCGGTAGGCGAGGCCCGGAACCAGATCGGGTGCCTCATCCGCGACACAGATCCCCTGATGGTTTGGCTGGCAGGTGGCGAACCAGTTGAAGGTCGAAACCCAGTGCGTGGATGCGATCACCCAGAGATCCGGTTTTCGCGCGCGCAGCGTCTCTCCGAGCTGCCGCTCGGCGTCCACCAGTGTGCGCTGGAAGTCGGGCGTGATCTCTGCGCGCGAGAGCGTAGGAACATGAGGGGCGGTAATTGCGGCGAATACACCGGTCATCGTTTTACTCCGCGTCGGGTTGCCGGGAGGGTTGCGCTTTCTGGAAGGCTTCCAGTTCCATGCACTCACTGAACACCCGCATCACCGTTGGTGCGTGCGAGGTATCGCAGTTGAAGCGCTGGGCGTTGAAAATCTGCGGCACCAGAAAGCAATCGGCCATCGTCGGCCGGTCAGCATGGCAGAATCTTGCGCTCCCCGCGGTGCGCACCAGGACGGCTTCGACTTTGGCAAGGCCGTCGCCTATCCAGTGGTGGTACCAGGCGTCCCTTTCCTGCTCAGTGCGTCCGAGCTGCCTGGTGAGGTATTGCAGCACGCGCAGGTTGTTGAGCGGGTGAATTTCGCACGCGATGAGCAGCGAGATCGAGCGCACTCGTGCCCGGCCGAACAGATCCCTTGGCAGGAGCGGCGGGCTCGGGTATTTTTCCTCGAGGTATTCCATGATGGCGAGCGACTGGGTCAACCGCCGAGCGTCGTCGATCAGCGTCGGAACCAGTCCCTGCGGGTTGAGCTCCCCGTACTCCGGCTTGCGGTGCTCGCCTTTGGCGAGGTGAACGAATGCGGGCTCGTAATCCAGGCCTTTGAGATTCAGTGCGATGCGCACGCGAAATGCCGCGGAACTGCGGAAGAAGGTGAAAAGCTTCATAGCGATGGCGTGATTCCCCTGTTCGCGAGCGCCGGAACTGTCGTGAGCGGAATTGGGCTGGCCATGCGGGTTCTCCGGGTCCAGAGTTTCAAGCCTACCAGCTACAGGCTGAGCGTGGCGTGCTGGCACGTCAGAATACCTTAGTGCGGGAGCTTGTAAAGCGCCTGCTGCGGCCTCTTGCAGCTCACACCCGGCGCCGAGTGTATTCTTTCATCATGAATGAACATTCATTCTATAGCATGGGACGACAATGCTGCTGATCGACTTGCCACCGGCGATCTCGCCCGAAGGGGACAAACAAGAAGGGGAACCTCCCGGTTCCCCCTTGTCCTGCGGCGTTGAATCGCGGGACGCTACAGCATGCGGTACGCGCCTTCGCCGTGGGTGGAGACGTCGAGGCCTTCACGTTCCTGCTCTTCCGCCACGCGCAGGCCGATGGTCACATCGACCAGTTTGAATGCCAGGTACGCGACCACCCCCGACCAGATCAGCGTCGTCAATACGCCGGTGGCCTGAGTGACGACCTGGCCCCAGACCGAGTAGTCCGGCGAGACCTTGTTCGTGACATAGTCGAAAATCCCCGCCCCCCCAAGAGACGGGGCGGCGAACACGCCGGTAAGTATCGCGCCGGTGGCCCCGCCGACGCCGTGCACGCCGAATACGTCGAGCGAGTCGTCTGCACCGAGCATGCGTTTCAGGCCATTGACACCCCAGTAACAGACCACTCCGGCGACAACGCCGATTGCGAGCCCTCCAATGGTGCCGACGAATCCGCACGCCGGGGTGATGGCGACAAGTCCCGCGACTGCCCCGGACGCCGCACCGAGCATGGATGCCTTGCCTTTGCCCATCGATTCAATCAGCGACCATGAAAGCGTCGCCGCCGCGGTCGCCACCAGCGTATTGAGGAACGCTTGCGCAGCAGCGCCGGTGGCTTCCAGGTTGGAACCCGCATTGAAGCCGAACCAGCCTACCCAAAGGAGGCACGCCCCGATCATGGTCAACGGGAGATTGTGCGGCGCCATCGATTCCTTGCCGTATCCGAGACGCTTTCCGATGACGTAGGCGCCGACGAGACCGGCGATTCCGGCGTTAAGGTGTACGACCGTGCCGCCGGCAAAGTCGAGCGCGCCCTTGGCCCAAAGCCAGCCGCCCGCCGCCGTGACCGCTTCGAGGCTCTTGGCGTCAGTGATTCCATCGGGGCCGTCCCAGTACCACACCATGTGCGCGATCGGCAGGTAGGCGAAGGTAAACCACAATGCGAGGAACATCAGCAGCGCAGAAAACTTGATGCGTTCGGCGAACGCCCCGACGATCAGCGCAGGAGTAATCGCGGCGAAAGTGAGCTGGAACGCTACGAAGGCGAGTTCCGGTATGGCGACGCCCTTGGAGAACGTCCCCGCCAGCGAATCGGCATTGACTCCGGCGAGGAACAACTTCGAGAAGCCGCCGAAGAACGCATTGCCGCCCGAGAAAGCGATCGAGTAACCATACAACACCCATAGCACCGCGATCAGACAGAAGCACATGAATACGTGCATCAGCACCGAAAGCACGTTCTTCGAACGGACCATGCCGGCGTAAAACAGCGCCAGACCCGGGATCGTCATCACGATGACGAGTGCGGTCGCCGTGAGCATCCAGGCGGTATCGCCCTTGTTGACGGTCGGCTTCGGCGGCTCGGCCTTCGCCGCCTCGGCGGCGGGCTTCGCATCGGCCGCCGCCCTCGGTGCCTCGGCTGCAGGTGCGGCTTGCGCCGCCGCCGCGGGCTTGTCGGCAGCCGGCGCGGCCGGTTTATCCTCCGCGTCGGCGTTCCCGCCAATCGCGAATGACGCTGCCAGTGCAAGGATGGTGAACAGTCTTTTCATGATGTATCCCCTAGAGCGCCGCCGCATCGGTCTCCCCGGTGCGGATGCGAATGACTTTTTCCAGATCGAAAATAAAGACCTTGCCGTCGCCGATCTTGCCGGTATTGGCGGCTTTCTCGATGGTCTCGATGACGCGATCGAGCAGTTCGTCGCTGATTGCCGCCTCGAGTTTCACTTTGGGCAGGAAATCGACCACGTACTCCGCGCCGCGATACAGCTCGGTATGGCCTTTCTGCCTGCCGAATCCCTTGACCTCGGTAACGGTGATTCCCTGTACGCCGATCGCCGAAAGTGCCTCGCGCACTTCGTCGAGTTTGAACGGCTTGATGATGGCTGTGACCATTTTCATGGTGGTGCTCCGTAGCGGAAATTAAAATGTATTGCTGATCGACAGCACGAGCGTGCTGCGACCGGCGTCCTTGGTGCTGGTGCCATTGCCGTTGGCGAAGCAGTACACCTGCAGCACTGCGGTCGGGCTGCAGTTGCCGTTGGCGTTCGTATCGATGTAGGACGCAGCGAGCACCCATCCGCTGATGTCCTTCGTCACGCCGACCTTCCAGTCGTTGTAGCCGCCGTTGGTCATGTTCCTAAAGCTGAGACGGCCGATGTGTCCATTGATCCCCCAACCGTCGCCGAAGTCATGGGTGGCGCCGAAGTCGAGGTAGTTCGAGTTCTTCGTGCCGGGCGTCGAAAAATAGTCTCCGACCGCCTGGCTGTACTTGAGCGACATGAACTTCCAGCTGCCGCCGATGTAGAGCTCGGTGTTGTCCACGCGGCCGGTCGCGACGCTGCCGGTGCGGTTGTTAGCGGGGCTGAACGCAATGGCGGTACCTGAGTTGGTGCCCGGGTAGTAGTAGAGCGCGCCGACATCAAGGCCCCAGTCGCCCCAGGTGTTCCTCCAGCCGCCGTAGAAGTCCATCTCGAGGTTGCCGCCCGGGTAACCCGCGCCCGAACTGACATTGGAGATCCAGTTGCCGAGGTAAAGACCGCTTGCCTGGCCGTAATCGATGCCACCCTGCAACGCCGGCTTGCCAAAGGTCTGATCGATGCCGCGGAACCGGTAGGTGCTGAACAGCCCGACGTTGCCGGTGAAGGTGTGTGGCGAGGCAGGCGCGGCGCCGGCGGTCGCCTCGGCGTAAGAAACAGGCGGCAGCGCGGAAGCGGCGACGATCGAAGTGTCAAGCAGCGTCCTGCGCATGGTGATTATCTCGAGCCGCATTGATGGCCCTATCTCTAAGCAGTTGGCATGCCATTGACTATTTTGTTGAACTATCAGATGGTTATTAGATAATGCGGGATCTGCGAGGATTGCCATGCTCTCAAAAAGTGCGTCCTTCACCTCTACCGCTTGATTTTGGTGCGGCGCGGAATCGAAGTGTTGGCGGCGTGCTACACTGACCCCGCCTCCCAATATCCGACCGACGTGAATGGCTGAACCGCGCATCCTCGATGAACTGGGGGTGAGGATTTCCGAAGTCCTCAAGAACTCCCCGGCGCAGGATCTGGAAAAGAACCTGCGTGCCCTGGCCGTCGCGTTCTTCGATCGATTCGAGGTGGTCACCCGTGAGGATTTCGAAGTGCAAAAGCGCGTGCTCGAGCGCGCGCGAAGCCAACTCGCCGAACTCGAGAGCCGGCTGGCCGAACTCGAGCGGCGTCCGAATAATCAACCCGGGTAGGCAGTTTGAGGTAAACCGTTGCTGAACAGCGCCGTTTCTCCTGAAGAGGGGAATCATGGCGCTTGCGGTCGTCATCAGCCGCGCATTGACCGGAATCGAAGCACCGGAAGTCGTCGTCGAGACGCATCTCGGCCCCGGCCTGCCGGTCTTCGCGATCGTCGGGTTGCCGGACGCAGAGGTGCGCGAGGCAAAGGAACGCGTGCGTGCAGCGCTCAACCATGCGCGTTTCGAATTTCCGGCAAGACGCATCACCGTCAATCTCGCGCCGGCCGACCTTCCAAAGGACTCCTGCCGGCTCGACCTTCCGATTGCGCTCGGCATACTCGCGGCCAGCGGGCAATTGCCGATCGCGTTGCTGAAGGATCTGGAATTCACGGGTGAGCTCTCGATTACCGGGGAACTGCGCCCCGTGCGCGGAGCCCTGCCGATGGCGCTCGCGGCCCGATGTTCGGGGCGCGCGCTGGTGTTGCCTGCGGCCAGCGCGGTCGAAGCTGCGCTGGCACGTGATGCGAGGATTCTGGCGGCGGGATCACTGCTCGAAGTTTGTGCTCACCTGACGGGCGCCTGCCCGCTGGTCGCGTACCACCGTGCGTGTGTTCCTCGAGCACTCGTTGCGCCGGGTGTCGATCTAGCGGAGGTGCGGGGACAAATGCACGCGAAACGCGCCCTGGAAATTGCCGCTGCCGGCGGCCATAGCGTGCTGATGCTCGGACCGCCGGGTACAGGAAAGTCGATGCTCGCGGCGCGCCTGCCGACGCTGTTGCCCGCGCTCAGCGAGGAAGATGCACTCGAGGTCGCGGCAATCTACTCCGCCGCGTACCGCTTCAATCCGGAGCGATGGGGCGAGCGGCCATACCGCGCGCCGCATCATTCGGCCTCCGCCCCGGCGCTGGTGGGCGGGGGCAACACGCCGCGGCCAGGGGAGATCTCGCTCGCGCATCGCGGCGTGCTGTTTCTCGACGAACTGCCCGAATTTAATCGCGGGGTACTCGAAGCGCTGCGCGAGCCGCTCGAGTGCGGACAGGTCACCATCTCGCGCGCCGTGCGCAGCGCGACTTTCCCGGCCCGCTTTCAGCTGATCGCGGCGATGAACCCCTGCCCCTGCGGTTTCCTCGGCCATCCGAACGGACGGTGTCATTGTTCGCCGGACCAGATCGGACGGTACCGCGGCCGGTTGTCAGGGCCGCTGCTCGATCGCATTGACTTGAAATTCGAGGTTCCGGCGCTCAGCGAGACGGAAATGCTGGCGCCATCAGCGGGCGAGCCGAGTGCCGCGGTGCGCGAGCGCGTGGCGCGCGTTCGTGCGACCCAGCTGCGGCGGCAGAACCGCGTCAATGCAGCGTTATCAATTCGCGAACTGGAGCACCACGCCGCACTCGATTCGGCCGGCGAGGCGCTGGTACGCCAAGCGATCTCGCGGCTGCATCTTTCGGCTCGAGCCTTTCACCGGATCCTGCGCGTCGCGCGGACTATCGCCGATCTGGCGCAAGCGCAACGCGTCGCGGCCGAGCACCTCGCCGAAGCGATCCAATACCGCCGCCTCGATGCAGCGTTCTGAACGCTGCGGCGCAGCGTCCCGGTGCGGTATAGTCGCTGCGGCATGGCGACTTACGCGATCGGCGACGTGCAGGGATGCTACGACGAGCTGCGCTTGCTGCTCGCGAAGATTGCGTACGAACCGGCCCGCGACCGGCTGTGGTTCGTCGGAGATCTGGTTAACCGCGGCCCGAAGTCCCTCGAAGTGCTGCGTTTTGTTCGTTCGCTCGGCGATTGCGCCATTACCGTGCTGGGCAATCACGACCTGCACCTGATCGCGTTTGCCGAAGGTTTCTGGAAAAAGCGCGCCGACGATACGCTCGATGCAGTGATCGCCGCGCCGGACGGCCGGCAATTGGTCGAGTGGCTGCGCGCGCGCGCGCTGATATATGTAGAGGGCGGATACACCTTGGTGCACGCGGGTCTGTTGCCCGGCTGGAGCATCGAACGTGCGCGTACGCTTGCGCGCGAGGTGGAACACGCGCTGGCTGCGCCCGGATATCGGGAATTTCTCGCGCACATGTATGGCAGCCGGCCGGACCGCTGGGACGACTCACTTGCCGGATGGGACCGGTTGCGCGCGATCGTGAACGTGATGACACGCATGCGTTTCTGCACCCGCAACGACGAAATCGAGGTGCGCAGCAAGGGAGCGAAGCCGCCCAAGGGCTTTCGGCCATGGTTCGATCTTCGTCCTGCGGGAGAGGAATCCACACTCATCTGCGGCCACTGGTCCGCGCTCGGGCTGAAAGTGGCCGAGCACGCGCTGCTGATCGATACCGGCTGCGTCTGGGGCGGCACGCTCACCGCCGTAAGGCTCGAAGACCGCGAAATCATTCAGGTACCATGCGCGGGATATCAAGCCCCCGGAGAGGATTCATGACCGACTGCGTGTTCTGCAAGATCGTCGCCGGCCAGATTCCATCGACGAAGGTTTGCGAGGATGAGCGCACGCTCGCCTTCATGGACCTCGGGCAGGTCAATCCCGGTCACGTGCTGGTGGCCTGCAAGGCGCACGTCGAGAACATCTATGGTTTGGATGCCGTCCAGGCGGGCGCGGTGTTCCAGAGCGCCGCGAGAGTGGCGCGTGCGATTCGCGACGCGTTCACACCTCAGGGACTGACCGTGTTCCAGGCGAACGGTCATGCCTCCTTGCAGACGGTGTTCCATTTTCACATCCACCTGTTGCCACGCTGGGAGGATGACGGAATGAGCCTCTCCTGGCCGGCGAAGAATCCCGCGCGCGAGAAACTCGAGGACTACGCGAAAGAAATCAGAGCGAACCTCGCCTGACCGCCCTCACCAGGGTGAATACCCGAACGCACGCCGGAACCGCGCCTCGATCTCGACGCGGCCCGCGTCATGGTTTTGCGGGCCGCGGTGCGCAATCTTGATCGCGCCCATGATCGAGCCCAGGCGCCCGGTACTCTCCCAGTCCCAACCGTTCGAGATGCCATAGAGCAGCCCTGCGCGGTAGGCGTCGCCGCAGCCGGTCGGATCGACCACGGTCTCGGCCTCTACGCATGGCACTTCGAGTCGTTTGCCATCGGCATAAATATGCGAACCGTGCGCACCGAGGGTGACGATGAGCGCCCTGACCTCGCGGGCGATCGCTGCGAGCTTTCTACCCGTCTTGTCCTCGAGAAGCTTGCCTTCATAGTCGTTCACCGCGACGTAGTCCGCAAGGCGGATGAATTCTTCGAGTTCCGTGGCTGAAAACATCGGCAAACCCTGCCCCGGATCGAACAGAAATGGAATGCCGTGTTCGGCGCATTGCCGTGCGTGCTGGTGCATGCCCTCCTTGCCGTCGGGCGAGACGGTTGCCAGCTTTGCGCCCAGGCCTGGCGTGATGCGATTCTCATGTGCGAAATTCATCGCGCCGGGATGAAACGCGGTGATCTGATTGTCGTCGAGGTCGGTGGTGATGAAGGCCTGGGCCGTGAACTGCCCTGGAATGCGCCTGAGATGGGTCTGCGCAATGCCCAGCGCATCGAGGCGGGCGGAGTACGGCCCGATGTCTTGGCCCACGGTCGCCATCAGCAGCGGATTGCCGCCAAGTAGCTTCAGGCTGTAACCGATGTTGCCCGACGTGCCGCCGAACTCGCGGCGCATCTCGGGGGTAAGGAAGCACACATTGAGGATGTGCAGCTGGTCGGCGAGGAGATGGTTCCTGAACCGGTCGGGAAATACCATGATGGTGTCGTAGGCGATCGATCCGGTAATCAGCGTGCTCAATTCGTGCTCCTATCGTCTATGGAAAAAACAGGTACAAGCGGTAACCGGTGGCTCGCACCTTGGCTGCCTCCAGGTGCAGGCGCAGCGATTCCTCTGCGCCGGGCGCGATGCCGCCAACCGCAGCCCGCCGGCCGGCGAGATACTCCGCCGGCGACAGCACGCGCCGAACCACGGCCTCATCGCGTTCGTTGTTGAGCGTGAGTTCGAGCGAAGGAAGCTCCTGCGGGAAGGGCGCGCGGTTTCGCACCACCGCGTTGAGCACCAGTACATTCGCGCGATTCGAATCGGCCTGCAGGTCAGATGATTCGATGCTTAGAAGTTCCGCGCGCCGCGGCAACCGCAATTCGCAATCCAGCATCTCGCACGCGATCTCGAGGTGCGGGCGCGTCTCGGGAAACAGTGCTGCGACTTCTGTGCGGAAATGAAACAGCGCTTGTGCCGCCGCAGCCGCGAGCGCAATCAGCGAGAGCAATCCCCAGGTGAACCGGAATTCGCGCCGTGCCGGGCGTTCCGCGAGGAACTCGGGCAGCGCCCGCGCATCGGCGTTCGCGGCGAGCGCGGTATACGCAGCATCCAGTGCTTCAGGGGCAGCCAAGACCGCCGGTGCGATCGGCACGACGGGCGCGGCCGGTGCGGCTGTGTCGAGTTGTGGCGGTGTGCCCTCGTCTGCGTCCCCGCCCCTACTGCGGACCGAGGCCACGCTTGGCTCGGCCGTCGGCCACTCGCGTGGATCGAACAAGCCGATCTGCGGAGAGGGTTCATCGGGCTCAGGGCGCTGCGGGTCCTGCACCAGGTGGGCGACGCCATTGAAAACCTTCGCGCACTTGCCGCAGCGCACCCTGCCCTCGCGTGCCGAAAGTTGCGTTGGCAGAACGCGAAACGCGGTCGAGCATTCCGGGCAGCGTGTAACCAGGCTCATCGGCGGTCCCCACTCAGCAACACCCATCCGTCTTCTTCACCGGCGACCCCGATCTCGAACTGGTCGCGGTACGCGGCGAGCACTTCTCCGGCCTGATCGGCAAGGATGCCCGACAACGCGATGCGGCGTCCCGCCCTTTCGGAAAGCAGCGGCGCGAGCACGATGAGCGGCCGCGCAAGTATGTTCGCCACGACGACGTCGGCGCAGAAGGCCGGCAGCGCGTCAGGCAGGAACAGCCGGACCCTGGCGTGGTTGCGTGCCGCGTTTTCCGCAGTGGTGACGAGCGCCTGCGGATCGATGTCCACTCCGAAAGCCTCGGCTGCCCCGAGCTTGGCCGCGGCGATGGTCAATATGCCGGAACCGCAGCCGTAGTCGAGGACGATTGGGTCGCCGCGCTCCCCGTTGGCATTCCGCAGCTCGCGCGCCAGCCATGCGAGAACAAGCCGGGTGGTCGGATGGCTGCCGGTGCCGAACGCGAGCCCGGGGTCGATCCGCAGATTGACGGCATCGGGTTCGGGCGGTTCACTCCAACTCGGGACCACCCACAGACCCTCGACAATACGGATTGGCACGAACTGCTGTTGTGTCGCCCGCACCCAGTCGCGATCGACAAGGCGCTCCATGCGAAAGGCGGACGGCGCATCGCACCCGCTTGCGAGGACGGCCGCGTCCAGTGCGACCGCAGGCGCTGAGTCCGGATCGAATAGTGCCACGATGCGGTTGCGCTGCCATGGCCGCAGCACGGCACCGGGTTCCGCGAACTGGGGTGCTTCGGTCGCGCTTCCGGCATCTGCATCCTCGATCGAAACCGATTGCGCCCCGGCTTCGAGCAGCGCGTCGGCGAGCGCCTCGGTATCCGGCGCGGCGACCTCAACGAGTAGCGTCTGCCAATGCATTCCGATCACGCGTCTCGCCGCAACACGGTTTTGCCTGCGCTCATTTGCCCTTGTTCAGTTCATGCGCGAGCTTCTGCTCGAGGTAATGAATCGAAGTGCCGCCGCGCACGAAGCGGCTGTCGTGCAGCAGGTCGCGGTGCAGCGCGATATTGGTCTGGATGCCCTCGATCACCATCTCCGAGAGCGCGATGCGCATGCGCCGGATCGCCTGGTCGCGCGTGGCCCCGTAGGCGATCAGCTTGCCGATGAGCGAGTCGTAATTGGGAGGTATCGTGTAACCGGCGTAGATGTGTGAATCGACGCGGATGCCCGGGCCGCCGGGCGGATGGTAGGACGCGATGCGCCCCGGCGATGCGGTGAACTTGTAGGGGTCTTCCGCATTGATGCGGCACTCGATCGCGTGCCCGCGGAATTCGATTTCGCGCTGACGGAACGGCAACTTCTCCCCTGCTGCAATGCGAATCTGCTGCTGCACGATGTCGATGCCGGTGATCATCTCGGTGACCGGGTGCTCGACCTGCACGCGCGTGTTCATCTCGATGAAGAAGAATTCGCCGTTCTGGTACAGGAATTCGAAGGTACCGGCGCCCCGGTAGCCGATCTTGCGGCAGGCTTCGGCGCAACGCTCGCCGATACGCTCGCGCAGTCTTGCGGGCAAGTCGGGTGCCGGCGCCTCTTCGATGATTTTCTGGTGGCGGCGCTGCATCGAGCAGTCGCGCTCTCCCAGGTGCACCGCGTTTCTATGCTCGTCCGCAAGCACCTGAAACTCGACGTGCCGGGGGTTTTCCAGGAATTTCTCGATGTAGACGCTGGGGTTCGAAAACGCTGACTGGGCCTCCAGGCGCGTCAGGTTGACGGCGTTCAGAAGTGCCGCCTCGGTGTGGACCTCGCGCATGCCGCGGCCGCCGCCGCCGCCCGCCGCCTTGATGATGACCGGGTAGCCGACCTTGCGCGCGATCTTTACGATCTCGGCGGAATCCTCGGGCAGCGCGCCCTCGGACCCGGGCACGCACGGCACGCCCGCCTTGATCATGGCCGCCTTCGCGTTCACCTTGTCGCCCATCAGGCGGATGTTTTCCGGCCGGGGGCCTATGAACACGAAGCCGCTCTTTTCCGCCTTCTCGGCGAAATCCGCGTTCTCCGAGAGAAAACCATAGCCCGGGTGGATCGCCTCCGCGTCGGTGACCTCTGCCGCGCTGATGATGGCCGGAATATTGAGGTAGCTTCCGGACGCCGCAGGCGGACCGATGCACACGGACTCGTCGGCAAGCTTTACGTATTTCGCTTCCGTATCCGCCTCAGAGTGCACCGCCACCGTGCGTATGTCCAACTCGCGGCAGGCGCGTTGGATGCGCAGCGCGATCTCGCCGCGGTTCGCGATCAGGACTTTTCCGAACATGCTGTCAGACGATGATGAACAGGGGCTGGCCGTATTCCACGGGTTGCCCGCTTTCGACCAGCACCGCCTTGACCACGCCCGAAGCGTCGGCCTCGATTTCGTTCATCAGCTTCATCGCTTCGATGATGCAGACCGTCTGCCCTTCCTTGACCGTTTGCCCGACCTCCACAAAAGGCTTCGCCTCGGGCGACGGGGAACGGTAGAACGTTCCCACCATCGGTGCTTTCATCGCGTGGCCCTCGGCATCGCCGGGCGGCAGCGCGGTTTCCGCGCCCTGCGATGCAGTGGTGGAGCGTCGCGCGGCCGGAACCGATACTTGGGTTGCCGGATTGACCACCTCCGCCGGCGGCCCGCCTCCGCCGCCACGCACGATCTTCACCTTCTCTTCACCCTCGGTGATCTCAAGTTCGCCAATTCCAGAGTCCTTCACCAGATCGATCAGCTTCTTCAGCTTGCGCAGGTCCATGGGTGCCCTCGGCGTTGCGGGATACTGGCTTTCAAACCGCTGACAAGACGTATTCAAGGGCCAGGTCGTAACCCCGGCTGCCGAGCCCGCAGACGGTACCGACGGCAACTTCGGAGAAGTAAGAATGGCGGCGGAATGCCTCGCGGGCGTGGATGTTCGATAGGTGAACCTCTATGAACGGGATTTTCACTGCGGCCAGTGCATCGCGCATTGCGATGCTAGTGTGCGTATAAGCCGCGGGGTTGATGATGATCATGCGTACGCCATCACCCCCCGCGCGCTGGATCCGGTCGACCAGGATTCCCTCATGGTTGCTCTGAAACGTCTGCAATTGCACACCCGCCTTCTTTGCGCGGGTTGCGAGCCGACGATTGATTTCATTCAGAGTCTCGCGTCCATACAGATGGGGTTCCCGGGCGCCCAACAGATTCAGATTCGGCCCATGGATGACAAGGATCGAATTCGAGGACGATTTTCGAGGTTTTTTCAAAGAATTCTCCGAAGATGGCCACAGTTTAGCAGACGATCGTCGCATATTCCTCTGCCCGGCTGGCTCACCGGTTTCACCGAGCTAGATCGAAACAATCAACGCGGATAAACGGCGCTCGAGCGCGGCCTCCGAGATGATCCCCAGTGTGCGTTCGGCCAACAGGCCATGACGATCCACGACCACCGTGAATGGAAGACCTCCAGCCGAGTTACCGAGGCGCCTCATCAGCTCGATCAGACCGGAGTCGCCTAAGACCACAGAGTAGGCAACGGGCAGAGTTTTCAAGAAATCCACGACATTGCCCGCTTGATCGACGGCGATACCCACAATTTCGACTCCAGAACCTGACATCTTGGCGTGAATCCGGTTCAGTGCGGGAATCTCTTCGCGGCAGGGTGCGCACCAAGTTGCCCAAAAGTTGCAAACCAGCACCCGTCCAGACCACTTCGAGAGGGTAACGGGCCGTCCCTCGATATCCCGGAGCGGAACACCGAGCAAGGCGCCCACATCCGCCGCGCTCGGGTCGGACCGAAGCTTCGGACCGAAATACCATCCGGATGCCGCCGCCGCCGCGCCGACTCCGACCAGAACCAGGGCCTCGCGACGGTTAGCCATCGAGAAGTGAGCGAACTTCGGCAATGCCGGCGCGCTCGATTACGCGGCCGGCCAGCGAAGTTTTTAGTGCGACGCGCTCGTCGCGAGAATCGAAAATGGCGAGTCTCACCGGGCGTTCCTGCCAATCGAAGGCGAGTACGTTTGCCGCACGCGCCCGGTCGCCCGCGAAGCGTCGCTGTTCCCTGGAGGTGAAGGACAGCCCCCGCTCGAGCAGAAACAATTCGACCAACTTGTCGCTTTCGGGGAACAGGTGCAACTCGATCTCCGACTGCCGGCCCGCCGTGCCTTTGAGGATTGCGCCGGTAAGGTAAGGGTGGAAAGCGGTCAGTTCCTGCATCAGATCCAACGCGGAGCGGCGCAGCGCCTTCACGCGATCGGGGTGCTCCTCGGACTGAAAGAGCGACTGGTGGGCACGCAAGGCCAATTCGATTTCCTCGTTGGCCGGCAAACTTTGCGTCTCCGGTGCACCAAGCGCACGCACGGCTTTACGCTTGGCAAGCGCGTAGTCGTCAACGCCATCTTCCGCCATGATGCGAGCGGCAGCCGCGGCGATTGCGGCGCGCATCCCGTTGTGCCGGGTTCGATTGCGGCTCATGGCTTTGAGGTGAACAATGATCCCCCCATGATACCTGAGCTATGCGATTCCCGGGATCGCATACAATTCCTGCGTATTGGTCAAATTAAGCGACGATGGCCGCCAAACACCTGCATATTCTCGGAATTTGTGGAACATTTATGGGTGGACTTGCCGCGATTGCGCGGGAAGCCGGCTATCGGGTAACAGGGTGCGACGCCAACGTATACCCGCCGATGAGCGAGCAGCTTCGGGCGCTGAGTATCGATCTGGTAGAGGGATTTGGCGCGGAACAACTATCGCTTAGACCGAACATGTGGGTAGTAGGCAATGTGGTTAGCCGCGGCAACCCCCTCATGGAGGCTATCCTGGATTCAGGACAGCGCTATTGTTCCGGACCGCAGTGGCTGTCGGAGAAAGTGCTTTACGGAAAGTGGGTACTTGCAGTTGCTGGGACTCACGGTAAGACAACGACTGCGGCGATGCTCGCCTGGATTCTTGAACAGGCCGATCTTCACCCGGGATTTCTGATCGGCGGCGTTCCGCAGAATTTCCCGGTTTCCGCCCGGCATTCCCCTGTCGGTGCACCCTTCGTCATCGAAGCCGACGAGTACGACACCGCTTTTTTCGACAAGCGCTCGAAATTCGTCCACTATCGGCCAAAGACCGCGATATTGAATAATCTTGAATTCGATCATGCGGACATCTTCGCCGATCTTGCAGATATAGAGCGCCGATTCCACCACTTGGTGAGGATCGTGCCGAGATCAGGAAAGTTGGTGGTGAACGGATCCGATTCGGCCCTTGCCCGGGTATTGGCCAAGGGCAGTTGGTCGCCGATCGATCGTTTCGGCGTTTCCGATGGCTGGAGTGCGGGCGAGGAGCAAGACGACGGCGGTTTCGACGTGTATCGCGAAGGTGAAGCGTTGGGGCGCGTGCGCTGGTCGCTTTGCGGAGATCACAATCGCATGAACGCGCTGGCCGGTATCGCGGCCGCTTGCCACGCAGGAGTCGAGCCGGCGGCCGCGATTAAAGCCTTGTCGGGATTTGAAAGCGTGCGGCGCCGTCTGGAGGTGCGCGGGACGATTCGCGGAATTACGGTATACGACGATTTTGCGCATCATCCGACCGCAATTTCCACCACCATCGCGGGTCTGCGTCGTAGGGTCGGCACGGCGCGGATCCTCGCCGTCCTGGAGCCGCGCTCGAATACCATGAAACTTGGCGCGATGAAGGAGAGGCTGCCGGGCAGTGTCGAGCAGGCCGACCGGGTTTACGTCTATCAACCAAGCCTTGCATGGGATGCTGGGCAGGTGTTCGCGTCGCTCGCGTCGCGTATCTGGTGTGGCACTGACCTTGGAGCCTTGATTGAGCGCGTGGCGAGCGAAGCGGAGCCAGGCGATCATGTCCTTGTGATGTCCAATGGCGATTTTGGCGGAGTGCACGAAAAGCTGCTCCGGAGGCTGGCTGGATGATCGTTTACCTGCACGGGTTCAATAGCGCGCCGTCATCGCACAAGGCGCGGACCATGGCCGCGTGGATGGCGGTCCGCGGGCTTGCCGCGCAGTTCGTTTGTCCGGCGCTGCCCGACGTACCGAACCAGGCAATCCGGCTGGCCGAGACCGAGCTTATACGCCACACGAGAGCGCAGGTCACCCTCGTCGGCAGTTCGCTGGGTGGCTTCTACGCGACTTGGCTGGCGGAAAAGCATGGCTTGCGCGCAGTGCTGATCAATCCGGCGGTTCGCCCCTACGCAGGTCTGGAGGCCCTGCTCGGCGCGCAGAAGAATCTTTACACCGCGGCCGAATATGAGCTCACGCGCGAGCATCTCGCGCAACTGCAGGCGCTCGAAGCACCCAGTATCGACCCCGAGCGCTATCTGCTCCTGCTGGAAACCGGAGATGAAGTGCTCGCTTGGCGCGGCGCGGCGCTCAGATACGAGGGCGCGCGCATGTGCGTTCGGGACGGAGGCGACCACACTCTCAGGAGCTTCCCGGATCACTTGCCGCGCATCGCGGCGTTCGCGGGACTGAGTGCCCGGTAGACAGGCGCGCGTATAATCCGGCGCTTTGCGCACGATGCACGTCCTCTACGAGGAAGACGGCGAGATCAAGGTCGGCAGCGTGCTCGCGTCCGCGCCCGCGTCCTATCAGCTCGAGAGTCCGCACGGGAGGCGCACCAAGGTCAAGGCGTCGAATGTGGTTCTGAGCTTCGATGCGCCGGCACCCGCCGAACTGCTGGTGCGCGCGCAGGAGTTCGCCGCCGGCCTCGACACGGACTTCCTGTGGCAGTGCTGCGGTCCTGCGGATTTCGGATTCGCTCAACTCGCGCGCGACTACGTAGGGCACGAGCCAACCGCTGTCCAGGCCGCAGGTGTGTTGCTCAAGCTTCACGCCGCGCCGATGTATTTCTATCGTCGTGGCAAGGGGCGCTTTCAGGCTGCAACCGAGCAAACACTCAAGCTTGCACTTGCCGGCCTTGAGAAGAAACGCCGGCAGCAGGAGCAAATTGGCGAGTGGGCGGAAGCGCTCGGCAGAGGAGAATTTCCGCCGGAATTGCGCGAGCGCCGAGCCGAGCTGCTGTATGCGCCCGATCGCAATCGGCCCGAAACCAAAGCACTCGAGGCAGCGTGCAGGGCATCCGGCCTCAGCGTCGCGCGCCTGCTAGAGCGCTGCGGTGAAATGGGCGATACCCAGGCGTATCACCTCGAGCGCTTCCTGTTCGAGTTTTTTCCGGCTGGAACGAGGTTTCCGCCGCACGCGCTGCCGGAAATCGGCAGGGAACTGGCCGTTGCTGCAGCCGAGGCGTATTCGATCGACGACGGCGGCACGACCGAGATCGACGACGCGTTTTCTCTCTCGCCGCTCGATGCGGGCGGATGGCGCCTTGGCATCCACATCGCGGCACCCGCGCTCGGGTTTGCGCCCGGATCCGAGCTGGACACGATTGCGCGGGAGCGACTTTCCACGGTGTACTTCCCGGGCAGAAAGATCACCATGCTGCCCGAAGACGCGACTGCCGGACTTTCGCTCGATGCCGGCACCGAGCGCCCGGTAGTGTCGATTTACTTCGACGTATCGCCGCAGGACTACGCTTTGCGCGAAGGGTTCTCCAAGCTCGAGCGCGTTCGCATTGCGGCCAACTTGCGCCACGAGAATTACGCCGCGTTGAGCGACACGCTGCCGAAAGGACTGCGCGCAGGTTTGGCGCACGAGACCGAACTCGAAGTGCTCTGGCGCATCGCGCTTGCGCTGGAGAGGAAGCGCGGCAAGCCGAGCGTGCCGGCCGGCTCGACGGATTACACGTTTCGCGTCGAAAACGATCGCGTCAGCATCGAACCCCGACTGCGCGGTGCGCCGCTCGATCAGCTCGTCTCGGAGTTGATGATCCTCGCGAACACGAGCTGGGGCGAGTTGCTGGCCGAACGCAACGTCGCTGCCATCTACCGCACCCAGGCAGGAGGCAAGGTGCGCATGTCGGTGCATCCGGAGCCGCACGAAGGGCTGGGCGTTGCATGCTACGCGTGGATGTCCTCGCCGCTCCGTCGTTACGTCGACCTCGTCAATCAATGGCAGCTCGTCGCGAGTCTCGCCGGTGACCGCCCTCCGTTCACGCGCAGCTCGGAGGCGCTGCTATCGGCGCTACGCGCCTTCGAGGTAGTGTACGCGCGCTACGACGAGTTCCAGCGCCAGATGGAGCAGTACTGGTGCCTGCGCTGGCTGCTTCAGGAGCAACTCAAAGGCGTGGATGGAAGCGTCCTGCGAGAGAACCTGATACGCGTCGATCGCCTCCCGCTTACCGTTCGCGTACCCTCGCTGCCCGATCTGTCCGCGGGCACGCGCGTGCGGCTCGAGGTCAGCGCGATCGATCTGCTCGAGCGCGGGCTCGCGCTCACCTACCGCGAGACGCTTGATGCCGCCCCTCTGCCGCCGGAAGCTGACGACACAGCACTGCGGGACCCTCCGTAATGCGCCTACAATTATCAACTTTCTGAGTGAGCGGGAGCAATATTGCAGGCAGCGGGAATACTGACATTGCCGCAAGTGGGCAGGCGGTGGGCAAGGATGAACCGCCAGTCCCGCGTGCTCACCGTCTCCGTCGGTCTTTCGATCCTGTTGCACGCGCTTGCACTGTCGGTCCATTTCCGCTTCCCCGACGCGCTTGGTTTGAAGGCGAACTCGCAGCCGCTCGAAGTCTTCATCGTCAATGCGAAGACGAAGCAAAAACCATCCAGGCGGGAAGCGCTGGCGCAGGCCAACCTCGACGGGGGCGGCAACGTCGACGAACAGCGGCGCGCGAAGACGCCGCTGCCTGCCACACAGCCCGCCGACGCGGGAGCCGATCTCGCGCAGGCCAAGCGGCGCCAGCAGGAACTTGAGACACAACAGCAACGGCTGCTTGCACAGGCCCGCGAGTCGTCCAGCCGAGTGCAGGCGGACGCCCAGCAGGCACCGACCGAAACGCCGCAGCCACAGGCGTCCGGGCGCGACCTGGCCGACCTGTCGCTTGCGGCGATGCGCCTGCAGGCGCAACTCGACAAACGCCTCGAGGAATATCAGAAGCGGCCGCGCAAGAATTTCATCGGCGCGCGCGCGACCGAGTACCGCTTCGCGCAATATGAGGAAGACTGGCGCGCCAAGGTCGAGCGCGTCGGCACGCTCAATTTTCCGGCCGAGGCGCGCGGCAAACTCTACGGCAATCTCCGCCTGAGTGTCTCGATCCGGGCCGACGGAAGCGTGGACGCGATCGATTTGGAGCGCTCCTCCGGGCTCAAGGTGCTCGATCAGGCGGCGTTTCGCATCGTACGCATGGCTTCGCCCTATGCCGCCTTCCCGGACGATATCCGGCGCGATACCGACATCCTGGTGATAACGCGCACCTGGTTTTTCGGGCCTGGCGACAAGATCTGGACCGAATGACAGGAACAGGGGGAGGCGAGGAACAGGGGGAGACTCATGTCGTCTCCCCCCGTACCCCCCGCTACACGATGATAGGAACGGTGTCGTCTCGTCCGACTCCCCCGTTACATGCTCAAAGGAAGACGGTGGATTGCCGGTGAATCAGGATGGTTGATCGTTACGCAGTCATTGGAAATCCGGTGGCTCACTCGAAGTCGCCGTGGATCCATGCACAGTTCGCGCGGCAGACCGGACAGGCGATCGAATACGGCGTGATCCTCGCCCCGATTGGCGGGTTTTCGCGCGCCGTGGCCGAATTCCGTGCGGCGGGGGGGCTTGGGGCGAACATCACGCTGCCATTCAAGCAGGAAGCATTTCGCCTTGCCTCGCGCACGAGCGAGCGGGCACGAGCAGCGCAGGCGGCGAATACGCTGGTGCTCGACGGCGACGCGCTTTTCGGCGACAACACCGACGGCGCGGGGCTGATCGGAGATCTGCGGCGCAATCTCGGTTTCGACCTGGCGGGCAAGCGCGTGTTGCTAATGGGCTCGGGCGGTGCGGCACAGGGCGTCGTGTCTCCGCTGCTGGAATCGCGGCCCGCGCGCCTGGCGATCGCGAACCGGACTGCGCAAAGGGCGCTCGTGCTCGCGCAGCGATTTGCGCCCGCCGCAGGAGGGGGGTATGCCGAGTTCGCAGGAGAACAGTTCGACCTCGTGATCAATGCGACCTCGGCCGGCTTGAGCGAAGAACTTCCGGCCGTGGCAAAAGCGATCTTCGCCCGTGGCGCCCTCGCCTACGACATGGTCTATGGCCGCGACACGCCGTTTCTTCGCCTCGCGCGTGAAGCGGGCGCAGCCGCGTCTGACGGACTCGGCATGCTGGTCGAACAGGCTGCCGAGTCGTTTCTGCTGTGGCGCGGCGTGCGTCCGGACACTGCGCCGGTTCTCGCTGCCTTGCGCGGCGCCTGAGTCTCACGCCAACGCCGGTGCGCCGAGCACTGCGTGTGTTCTGGAATATTTTCTTCGGCACGCTTGGTTTGTTTGTCGCCGCTGTGCTGCTCGTGCAAGGATGGTTTTTCGCGCAGGTATGGTGGTGGGTGGGCCACGACCCTTCCACCACCGCGTTCATGCGGACGCGGATCGGGGAGTTGCGCGACAAGGACCCAAAGGCAAACATCCGCCAGACGTGGATCGGGTACGGCCGCATCTCCGTGCACCTGAAGCGTGCCGTAGTTGCTGCGGAGGACGCGAAGTTCGTGGATCACGAAGGGTTCGACTGGGAGGGGATCCAGAAGGCGCTGGAAAAGAATGAAAAGAAAGGCAAGGTGGTCGCGGGCGGCTCGACTATCAGCCAGCAGCTCGCGAAGAACCTGTTTCTCTCCGGCAGCCGCTCCTGGCTGAGAAAGGGCCAGGAAGCGGCCATCACCTGGATGCTCGAGTCGGCGATGGACAAGCGCCGCATCCTGGAGATCTACCTCAACGTAGCGGAATGGGGCGTCGGTGTGTTCGGGGCAGAAGCTGCCGCGCGCCATTACTTTGGCGTCTCGGCGGCTGCGCTGAGCGCCGAACAATCCGCCTGGCTCGCGGCCATCCTGCCCGCCCCGCAGCGCTACGATCGCAATCGGGGCGTGCCCTGGATTGCGAAAAAAGCCGAGATACTGTTTTCCCGCATGCCGGGCGCGCAGATTCCCTGAGCATTCTCTAGAATCCGCCCCGTCATGGAAGAACTTGCGAACCGGCTGGAAATCGAAGACTTGCAGGAGAATCTGGCAGCCGTGCAGTCACTGCTTGCGCGCCACAAGCAGGTCGAGGGACTGGTTGAGCGCCAGGAGTCGCCGCGCCGCGAGCTCGTCGAACAGCTGGTGCAGAAGCTTCACCTGGTGGAGCTGCGCGCGCGGCTTGACAAGCTGCATCCTGCCGACATCGCTTATGTGCTCGAAGCCTTGCCGCTGGACGAGCGGCTGCTGGTGTGGGACCTGGTCAAGGCCGAGCGCGAGGGCGATATTCTGCTGGAAGTCTCGGATGCCGTGCGCGAGGCGCTCATCGCCAGCATGGATTCCGATGAGCTGGTCGCCGCGGCCGAGACCCTCGAGACCGACGAGCTCGCGGACCTCGCCGCTGATCTGCCGAAGGAAGTCCTTGCGGACGTCGTGCAGTCGCTCACGGCGGAGGAGCGCACACAGCTGCGCGCAGCCATGTCGTTCAAGGAAGGCAGCGTGGGAGCGCTGATGGATTTCGACATGGTGACGGTGCGCGACGATGTGACCCTGGAAGCCGTCACCCGCTATCTGCGTCGAATGGACGAACTGCCCGACCACTCTGACCAGCTGTTCGTCGTCGACCGCGCGCGAAAACTGCTCGGCACGCTTTCGCTGGCACGGCTGATCGTGTCGGATCTCGACCTCGATGTGTCGCGCGTAATGGTGCCCGAAGCCGTGAAGTTGCATCCGGAGGACAGCGCCCAGGACGCGGCGAGCGCATTCGAGCGCTACGACCTGGTATCGGCGCCCGTGGTGGACGCCTTCGGCACGCTCGTGGGCCGGCTCACCGTGAATGCGGTGGTGGACCACATCCGGGAAACAAGTTCCGAGACACAGCTGGCTGAGGCGGGCTTGTCGGAGGAAGAGGACATATTCGCGCCCGTGTGGAACAGCTTCAAGAACCGCTGGGCGTGGCTGGCGATCAACCTTGTGACCGCGTTCATCGCTTCGCGCGTGATCGGTGCATTCGAGGGTTCGATCGAGAAACTGGTCGCCTTGGCGGCGTTGATGCCCATCGTCGCCGGGATCGGAGGCAATTCGGGCAACCAGACCATCACCATGATCGTGCGGGCGATCGCGCTCGGACAGATTCAGGGGCGGTACTGGAAGAAGCTCTTGTCCAAGGAAATCGGCGTGGCGTTGTTGAACGGCCTGGTGTGGGGCGGCTTGCTCGGGGTGATTGCGTTCGTGCTTTACGACAGCGCCTCGCTCGGCGCGGTAATGACCCTTGCGATGACGCTCAATCTATTGCTTGCCGCAACCATGGGGGTGGCCGTTCCCTATGCACAGGCGCGGTTCGGTAAGGATCCGGCAGTCGGGTCGAGCGTGATCATCACCGCGTTCACCGATTCGGGCGGATTTTTCATCTTCCTGGGCCTGGCGACGCTGTTCCTGGTCTAGGCAGCCTGTCGTACGGCAACGTGTTGAGGCGAGCGGGAGCATCGCATGTCAGTCGTACACCCGCCGCGCCACAGCGGGAACATGTCTAGTGAGTAAGGTCATGGCATCAGGAAAACGTGAAAAATGTCGCAGCGGAGAGGCCTTCAGCGATTTTTCTTTTAGTATCTGTGACATTCATCCTCCGTCCATCTTCATTTCGACGAGGAAAATCAGGGCCGTAGGGAACCGAAAGGGGTGGAGATACACCTAAGAGGAAACACAAGGAGTGTTTATGCGTACTACGAACTTTAAGTCACTACTCGCCGGACTTGTAACTGTTGCTTCGGTCATGTCCATGGGAAGTGGGCCTATTGCCTACGCACAGGCTTCGGATTTCAATGCAGAGGAAATGCCGTCGACGACTGCGGCCAGGGATCCCTCGGTGTTGCAGCGTCACCTTGAAGCGCTGTCGCTCCAGGAGCGCGGAGACGAGCGGGCAGCGTTCTGTGCATTCCTCGAAGCCGGCGAAGCCGGATACGCACCGGCGCAGCGCCGGCTTGCCGAGATCTACAGCAAAGGCAACTCTGCGGTGCAGCGCGATTTCGCCGCGTCGACGCGCTGGTACCGGATGGCGCGCGAGCAGGGCGAGGCGATTCCGCGGCCCCATACCTACAGCGGCATCCCCGGCTTGAAGTAGGGTGACGGGTCTGAATGAAACTGCAAATGAAGGAGAGAGCAATCATGTGCATTCTTCACCGGTTGGTATTGGCGGCCGTTTTGAGCCTGCCCGGAATCTCGCCTGCATGCATGAATGGGTCTGACGGGGACTGGGAGTCGGCGGCCGTCGCGGAGGCCGAGAAGCTCTTGGACGAAGGAAATTATGCCAAAGCCGTAGGGGTGCTGTTGAATGTCCCCGTGATCAAGAACGGATCGGCTGGAGACCCACCCAAGTTCAGGTTCGACGATCCGGACCTCGACGCGCGGGCGCTGCGGGTCGCCGCGGCCGCCGTGGTGCGCTCGAGCGGGACCATCTCGCGCGGGGCGTTTTCGCGCCTCTCGGTCAATGGCCACGTGCGCAGCGGGGAGCGCGATGACCAAATCGCCTGGGCAAAGGAGATCTTCGCCGGCGATTACAAGGTCAAGCTTGATGATCCGAGCGTTTCCAGCCTGTTTGCCGAGGCGCTGGCCGCGGAAGGCAGGCGCGTGGAGGCGCGCACGATCCTCGAGGATCTTGCGCAACGCGACTTGATCGCGGATTCCTATTCCTGGGCCACGTTGGCTGCGCTTCGCAATCGCGCCGGGGACGTCGCGGGACGCGATGCCGCATTCGCGAAATGCCGGGCTTCTGCGAAGAGGCTCATGTCGAGCCGCGTATGCGCAGGAGGCAGCATGCAGTGATCGTCCGACCGGGAACTGCCGCCGCCGCATTGTTTCTGGTTATGGCGTCGGCAGCGAATTCCGCGGAGGATGGCGCTTCCCTGTTCGCCCGCTTCGAGTGCAACCGGTGTCATCGAATCGAACGCGCGCCGGACCCGCCGTTGGAAAAGCAGTGTCTTGGATGCCACGAGCGCATCCTCTCAGGCGCTTTCAACGCTCCCGCTGATCTGTTGAGCCACTGGCAGGGCCGTCTCACAAGCCTGACCGCGGTGCCCTCGCTGATCGGCACAAGTAAACGGTTCAAACGGTCCTGGTTGGCGGATTATTTGATGGATCCCGTGGATTTGCGACCCGCCCTGCCGGCAACAATGCCGCGTTTGCGACTGAAACGGGAGGACGCGGAGCGATTGGCGGAATTCCTTGCGCCGGCGGATACGCCGGACCCAGTGCCGGCTGGGAATCCAGCCAACGGGCGCAAAAGGTTCGAGACGTTGGGCTGCGGCGCATGTCATCGCTTTTCGGGCGCCGATGCCTCGTCAAGCGTACCGCCGCCAATGGCCGTCGACCCGGCCGCGCTGGCCCGCGGGATTGCGTTGGCACCCGATCTGCGTTACACGCGTGAGCGATTCCGTCGGGAAAGTCTGGCACTCTGGATACGCGATCCGGCGAGTTTCAAGGCGGACACGCCGATGCCCGCTTTGCCGATGAGTCCGATCGACGCCGCCGACCTGGCGGCCTGGATTCTCACTTCACCCTTGGCTCAGGCACCGGCGGCGACGGTGCCCAAGCCCTTGCCGCTGCTGGAGCGCGAGATCCGCTGGCCTGAGGTGGAGGAGCGCGTTTTCAAGAAAATCTGCAGGCACTGCCACGCCGATGCCGCGTTTGCATTTGGCGACGGAGGCCCCGGGAACACCGGCGGTTTCGGTTTCCCGGCGCGCGGATTCAATCTGGCGACCTATCAGGGGATTTCTTCCGGCATCCGCGACCGGGATACCGGCAGGCGCATGAGTGTCTTCGCTCCTGGCCCAGATGGCACGACTCCGCTAATCGTCGCGGCGATGCTCGCCCGGCACGCGGAAATCGCGGGCCGGCCGGATTCCGCTGTACGGGGCATGCCGCTCGGCCTGCCACCCATCCCTCTGGAGGAAATCCAGAAGGTGGCCACTTGGATTTCCCTCGGGCGGCCCAGGTAAATTGCGGCTAAAGCTTGAACGCCTCGCGTGCAACCGCGAAAGTCGCGTCATCTTTCGGGTGCCCGCGCGCCCTGATTTCCTGGGTCTGAAAGCGATAAACTACGCAGGCATCGGCACGCGAAGTCGCCAGAATCGCGAGGAGTCGCGTCGAGCGAGCGAGAAGAATGGCTATTGACGAAGAAGCCTATTTGTTGGATTGCTGGAAACGGGTGGTCTGTCCCCATTGTCGCAAACCGTTCCTTGAAACCGCGCGCGTTGGATCGGGCCTGAAAAAGAAGGGCGGCTGCTGCAGCTTGGATTGCTACACGAAATACTGCGAGATCGATATCCGTGAACGCCTCAGACGATTTGTTGACCCATTCGGCGCCAACCAATGATTCGCGGGCGCCGGAAGGCGTCCGTGGCGCAGTGGACGACGACCCGGACGCGGCGGTTCGCACGACCGGGATATTGCCTTCGCAGGAGCTCGAACACCTGGTCAGGGTGACTCGGGAGATTCGCTCCCGGGAATCCATCCAGGACGATCAGTATCAGCCGGCCAGCCTCGACCTTCGGTTGGGGTCGGTCGCGTACCGGGTGCGTGCCAGTTTCCTCCCCGGGAAGGACGCGACGGTCGAGAAGAAACTCGAAGATCTCGCGATGCACAAGATGAACATCAGCAATGGCGGCGTTCTGGAGCGCGGTTGCGTCTACATCATTCCGTTGCTCGAAGGCCTCTCGCTGAGAAAGCGTACGTCGGCCATGGGCAATCCCAAGAGCTCCACCGGCCGTCTGGACATATTCACTCGACTTATCACCGACTACGGGACGGAGTTCGATCGCGTCCGCGAGGGCTACCGCGGACCTCTCTACGCTGAGGTATCACCGCGGACGTTCAGTGTCTTGGTGCGCAAAGGATCCAGGTTGAACCAGATTCGCGTTCGCCGCGGCAGACCGCCCAGCAGCGACGCTGCGATGAGGCGGCTGCTGGAAGATCACCATGTCGTGGCGTCTATCGACGGGGTCGATATCCGCAATGGCGTTCCAGTCTCGGTGGATGTGCAGGGCGATAAATCGGGAGGCATCATCGGCTACAAGGCGAGAAGCCATGCCGGACTCATCGATATCGACAAGGTGCGGCACTACGACGTGCTGGAATATTGGGAGCCGGTCCATGCGCCTCGTCGCGGCGGATTGGTACTGGACCCGGCCGACTTCTACATTCTGGCATCAAGGGAAGCCGTGAACGTTCCACCGACGCATGCGGCCGAGATGCTTGCCTTCGATACGCTGATCGGCGACTTTCGGGTCCACTACGCAGGGTTCTTCGATCCCGGTTTCGGTCATCCCGATGCGGGAGGAGAGGGGTCGCGGGCCGTGCTCGAAGTTCGCTCTTTTGAGGTCCCGTTCGTGATCGAACACGGCCAGGTCGTCGGCCGGCTGGCTTATGAACTTCTCATGGCACGGCCGGTGCGGCTCTATGGCAGCAACGCGAACTCGTCCTACCAGCGTCAGGGCATCGCTCTCAGCAAGCACTTCAAGCCGCTGCCTGCCGCTGACCTGCGCTAGGCCGCGAACGCCTCTCGCGCGGCGGCCAGCGTCGCGTCGATCTCCGATGGCCCGTGAGATGCGGAGACAAAGCCCGCCTCGTAAGCGGAGGGCGCCAGGTACACGCCGCGCTCGAGCATGTGGTGGAAGAATAAGGTGAAGCGTTCCTTGTCGCATTGCATGACTTCCGCAAAGCTGGTCGGAGGCGATGCGCGGAAATACAGGCCGAACATGCTGCCGATCGACTGCGCCGAGAATTCAATGCCGGCTGCACGGCCTTCCGAGGCGAGTCCATCCACCAGTTGCCGCGTCGTTGTATCCAACTGTTGATAGAAACCCGGCGCCTGCACGAGCTTGAGCGTCGCCAGTCCCGCCGCCACCGCTACCGGATTTCCGGAAAGCGTTCCCGCCTGGTACACGGGACCCAGCGGAGCGAGCTTTTCCATGATCTCGCGCAGGCCACCGACGGCTCCCACCGGCAGTCCGCCACCGATGACTTTGCCGAGCGTCGTGAGTTCGGGCTGGATCCCGTAGCGCTGTTGCGCGCCGCCGATCGCGACGCGAAAGCCGGTCATCACTTCATCGAGAATCAACACCGTGCCATGCTGCGTGCACAGGCTCCGCAATCCCTCGAGGAAACCCGGGGCGGGCAGCACCAGATTCATGTTGCCCGCCACCGGTTCGACGATCACCGCGGCAATCGAATCGGGATTGGCCTGGAACGCCTGCTTCACCTGCTCGAGATCGTTGTAATCGACCACCACGGTGTGCTGCCCGATCTCTGCTGGAACGCCTGCGGAACTCGGGTTGCCAAAGGTGAGCGCTCCGGAGCCCGCCTTCACCAGCAGGCTGTCGGCATGTCCGTGGTAACAGCCCTCGAACTTGATGATCTTCGAACGACTGGTATGGCCGCGTGCGAGACGGATCGCGGTCATCGTGGCTTCCGTACCGGAGGACACCAGGCGCACGCGCTCTATGGAGGGTACGAGTTTGACGATCTCCTCGGCAAGTTCGATCTCCGCTTCGGTGGGCGCACCGAAGGAAAGCGCTCGGCCGGCCGCCGCCCGCACTGCTTCCACCACCGCGGGATGGGTATGGCCGACGATCATCGGTCCCCACGAGCCGAGGTAATCGATGTAGCGTTTCCCGTCGGCGTCCCAGAGATAGGCGCCGCTCGCGCGCTCGAGAAAGGGCGGCACGCCACCCACTGCGCGAAAAGCGCGCACGGGGGAGTTGACGCCGCCGGGAATGCGTTGCTGGGCACGGGAAAAAAGGTCCGAGTTCCTGGATGTCATCGGGAGATCACCGGGGAGATTGCGTAAAGTCGTGCGAATTCGGCGGCGCGCGCGCGGATGTCGGGCGCGCCGAAAAGATCTGCGATGACCGCGATTGCATCGGCGCCGGCGCGCACTACCGCGGCCGCGTTGCCGATCGTGATTCCGCCGATCGCCACCAGCGGGACGCCGAGCGTGCGCGCCTGGCGAAACAGCCCGAGCGGCGCACGCATGGCCTGCGGCTTGGTGGCGGAGAGAAACACGCTGCCAAAGGCGACGTAATCGGCCCCGGCAGCGACCGCTTCACGCGCGCGCTCGAGGCTTTCGTAGCACGATGCGCCGAGCAGTCTGCCGGGCAGTCTTTGGCGCGCCGCCGCTACCCGCCCGTCGTCCTTGCCGATATGTACGCCGTCCGCGTCGATGGATGCGGCGAGCTCGACGTCGTCGTTCACGATCAACGGGATATCCTTCTTGCGCGCAAGCGCGAGGAGTGCCAGCGCTTGTTCGCGCCGCAACTCGGCGCCAGCCGCCTTGTTTCGATACTGCAGCGCCGCGGCACCGCCATCGAGAACGCAGCGTACGGCGGCGACGAGGACCTCCGTGCCGAGGCCTTCGGGCGTGATGGCGTAAAGGCCGCGCAGCCTCAAGACGCGCTCCGGTCTTCCCCGGGCACGCCGTCGACCTCGCGCGCCCAGAAAAAGCGGTCCGGGAGGAACTGGCCCATGCCCGGGCGAAAACCGTTCGCGAGGGCCTGCCACGTGTATTCCTGCGCTTCGCGCACCCCCTCGGGCACATCGAGCCCGTTGGCAAGCGTGGCCGCGATCGCCGAAGCGAGCGTGCAACCCGAGCCGTGATAACTTCCCGGCAGGCGCTTCCAGCGGTCGGTGCGCACTACGCCATTCTCGCCGTACAAGGTATTCACCACTTCCGGAGTCTGCACGTGCGTTCCGGTGATCAGCACGAACTCGCAGCCGAGCGCAATCAGGCGCTCCGCGCATGCTTCCAGCTCCGGGTCTTCCTCGTCGTCGTCCTGTTCCGCAAGGCGCCGCGCCTCCAGGCTGTTCGGCGTAATTATCGCGGTCTGCGGCAAGATCAATTTACGCATCGCGTCGATCATGTCCTGCGTGACGAGCTCGTCGCCGCGCCCCGAGGCGAATACCGGATCGAGGATGACGGGCACTTCGGGATAGTCAGATACGATCGCCGCGATGGTTGCAATATTGTCGATCGAGCCGAGCATGCCGAGCTTGAACGCCGCGACGGGCATGTCCTCGAGCAGCTTGCGCGCCTGCTCGGAGACCCAGTCGGACTCGATCGCCATCCAGTCTTCGACGCCGCGCGTGTCCTGCACCGTGACAGCGGTGAGCACCGACAACGGGTGGCAACCCATGCTCGCCAGAGTGAGCAGGTCGGCCTGCAGTCCGGCGCCGCCGGTCGGATCGGACGCGGCGAACGTAAGCACGATCGGCGGTTGCGTGGACATCGGAGCGAGGGCAGGGCACGCGCGCGAAGGCGCGCCAGGAGAATCAGTTAATATGCCGGGCGATTTTAAACTACAACCCGCTCACTCCACCTTCGAATGGCCGACACCAAGGAATTCCGTATCTGGATGTGCCTTATCTGCGGCTGGATCTACGATGAGGCCGCCGGCCTGCCCGAGGAGGGGCTTGCCCCCGGCACGCGCTGGGAAGACGTGCCGATGAACTGGACTTGCCCCGAATGCGGCGCGCGCAAGGAAGATTTCGAGATGGTGGAGATCTGAGGCGCCGCCTCAGAGCACCCCTTGGGTGTGCCCTGATCGCTCCACAGCATGCCGGCGTCCACCGGTCTGTGCGCGGGCAGTGGGGAAGCGTAAAATGCATCAAAGCATGTCCTCGATCGATCTCACGGACCATTTTCTGATCGCCATGCCCGCCATGGCCGATCCGTATTTCGCGAAGTCCCTCACCTATATTTGCGAGCACAACGAACAGGGTGCCCTCGGGGTGGTGATAAACCGGCCGATCGACATGAACCTGCTGGCGCTGTTCGAGCGGCTGTCGCTCACGCTCGAGGACAAGGAGCGGGCCGATGCGCCGATCTACTTCGGCGGGCCGGTGCAGACCGATCGTGGCTTCGTCCTGCACAAACCGAGCGGGCAGTGGCAATCGACGCTCAGGGTGCGCGATGCGATAGGCCTCACCATGTCGAAGGACATTCTCGAGGCAGTCGGACGCGGCGAAGGCCCGCAGCGCATGTTGGTCACGCTCGGCTACGCGGGTTGGTCTGCGGGGCAACTCGAGTACGAACTCGGACAGAACGCCTGGCTCACGGTCCAGGCCAAGGACCGCATCATCTTCGACCTCCCCGCCGACGAACGGTTGTCCGCGGCGCTGGGGTTGCTCGGCGTGGATCTTGCCCTCCTGTCGGAAGAAGCCGGCCATGCCTGACGCGGCGATGAGGAGCCCACCCAGGCGTGCCCGTCCTTCTCCCGCCACCCCGGCGGCGGCCGTCGCAGATGGCGGCACCCTCCTCGCCTTCGATTTCGGTGAAAAGCGCATCGGTGTCGCGATCGGCGAGATCGAAACCGGGCTCGCCCACGCACTGCCGGGCATCGATGGCGAGCGCAACGATGTACGTTTCGCTGCGATAGCGCGCCTGTTCTCGGAGTGGCGTCCGGCGCGGGTTGTGGTCGGACTGCCGCTCGCTACAGACGGCAGCGCGCATGCGATAACCGTGCGAGCGCGTCGCTTTGCGCGCCAACTCGAAGGGCGATTTCGCCTGCCGGTCGTCATGGTGGACGAGCGCTACACCTCGGTCGAGGCCGAAAGCCGGGAGCGTGCCGATCCGCGCGCGGGGGGGTACGGCATCGATTCCGGCGCTGCGCAACTGATCCTGCAGCAATACCTGCAGGAACGCGGCCGATGAGGCCCCTGCCTGACGCCGAAGCCCTCTGCGCCGAGCTTGCGTCGCGTATCCGGCCGCGCCTGAATCCGGGCACCGCAATGATCGGGCTCTATACCGGCGGCGCCTGGCTCGCCGAGCGCTTGCACGCGCTTCTCGCGATGCCGCAGCCGCTCGGGTTGATGGATATCGCGTTCTACCGCGACGACTATCATAAACGCGGGCTGCACCACGATCCAAAGCGCACCAGGATTCCTTTCGAGGTCGAGGGCCGCGACCTGCTGCTGGTCGACGACGTGCTCTATACGGGGCGCACGGTGCGCGCGGCGATGAACGAGGTTTTCGACTATGGTCGTCCGAGGTCGATCGCGCTCGCGGTTCTGGTCGATCGTGGCGGACGGCAATTGCCCATCTACGCGCAGCACGTCGGGGCCGAGCTCGGCGTCCCCGCGGGAATGCGCCTGCGTCTTAAACGCGGCGAAGGCGGCAGCCTGGGCCTGGAGCTCGAGCATGAATAACCCGCAGCTCAATCACCGCGGCGAGCTGCAGCACCTGCTGTCGATCGAGGGATTGCCGCGCGATATCCTCCTGCAGATCCTGGATATCGCGGAGTCGTTCTGCGGGGTTACCGAGCGTGAAGTGAAGAAGGTGCCGTTATTGCGCGGCAAGAGCGTGTTCAACCTGTTCTTCGAGCCTTCGACGCGCACCCGTACGACCTTCGAAATTGCCGCCAAGCGCCTTTCTGCGGACGTGATCAATCTCAATATCGCCGCGAGTTCGCAGACCAAGGGCGAGTCACTGCTCGATACGGTGGCGAACCTCTCGGCCATGCAGGCTGACCTGTTCATCGTGCGTCACGCGCAGTCTGGCGCGCCCTATCTGATCGCGCGTCACGTCAAACCGCACGAGCATGTGATCAATGCGGGAGACGGCCGCCACGCGCATCCGACGAAGGGTCTGCTCGACCTGTACACGATCCGCCACTACAAGAAGGAGTTCACGCGCCTTACGGTTGCGGTGGTCGGCGACATTCTGCATTCGCGCGTGGCGCGTTCGCTGATCCACGGGCTCACCACGCTCGGTGCGCCGGAGGTGCGGGTGATCGGGCCGCAGACGCTGATTCCCGCGCAGGTCGGCGCGCTCGGGGTGCGCGTGTTCCACGACATGCGCGCCGGCCTCGCAGGCTGTGACGTGGTGGTGATGCTTAGATTGCAGAGCGAGCGCATGCGGGGCGCGCTGCTGCCCTCGGCGCAGGAGTTCAACAAGCATTACGGGCTGTCGAGCGAGAAGCTGTCGCTCGCGAAGCCCGACGCGATCGTGATGCACCCGGGGCCGATCAACCGCGGGGTCGAGATCGATTCGTCGGTCGCGGACGGCCCGCACTCGGTGATTCTGCCGCAGGTCACCTTCGGCATCGCGGTACGGATGGCGGTGATGTCGATTATTGCGGGAAATTAGGAGCAGGGGAATGCTCTCGCCTCCCCCCGCACCCCTCACCAGGAGAAGGGGAACGTCGTCGGTTCCGAACTGATGCGGACACTGATCACCAACGGGCGGATTGTCGACCCGGCGAGCGGCCGGGACAAAGTCGGCAACCTGCTTGTCGACGGGGAGTGCATTGTTGCGCTCGACGGCGAGGCCGATGCGCGCTCGCGCTCCGACCGTGCCGATCGCGTGATCGACGCCAGGGGCCTGGTGGTGGCGCCCGGGCTCATCGATCTCTCGGCGCGTCTGCGCGAGCCCGGATTCGAATACAAGGCAACGCTCGAATCGGAGATGAATGCGGCGGTGGCGGGCGGCGTGACCAGCCTCGCATGTCCTCCGGACACCGATCCGCCACTCGACGAACCGGGTCTGGTGGACATGCTCAGGCGCCGCGCCAAGGCGCAGGCGCGCGCGCGCGTATATCCGATCGGCGCGCTTACCGTGAAGCTCAAGGGTGAAGCGCTCACCGAGATGGCCGAGCTTGCGGAATCGGGTTGCGTCGCGTTCTCGCAGGCGAACGAGCCACTTGCCGACACCCAGGTGCTTTGGCGCGCCCTGCAGTACGCGGCGACCTTCGGTTTTCCGGTCTGGATGCGCGCGGAGAACGCCGATCTGGCACGCGGCGGCGTTGCGCACGATGGCGAAGTGGCAACCCGCCTCGGCTTGCCCGGGATTCCCGCGTTCGCCGAGACGATCGCGCTGGGCACGCTGCTCGAACTGGTGCGCTCGACCGGCGCTCGGCTGCACGTTTGCCGGATTTCGACCGCCGGGGCGGTCGAGCTGCTGCGCCGCGCGAAGCTCGAAAAGCTTCCGGTCAGTTGCGACGTCGGCGTCCACCACGTGCACCTGTCGGAAATGGACCTCGGATTTTTCGATTCACATTGTCGCCTCGTTCCCCCGCTGCGTTCGGCGCGCGACCGGGACGCGCTTCGCGCCGGGCTCGCCGACGGCACCATTGACTGTGTTTGCTCCGACCACACCCCGGTGGACGACGATGCAAAGCAGACGCCCTTCGGCGAGGCGGAGCCCGGTGCAACCGGGTTGGAGTTGCTCCTGCCGCTGGTGCTGCGCTGGGCCGAGGAGGAAAAGCTCCCGCTCGCAAGGGCGCTGGCGCGCGTCACCAGCGATTCGGCGAGGGTTCTTGGCATCGACAAGGGCCGCATCGCGCCCGGCGCGAGCGCCGACCTGGTGATATTCGATCCGGTCGCGCCGTTGCGCATCAGCGCGGAAACGCTCAAGAGCCAGGGCAAGAATTCGCCCTTCCTCGGGTATGAGCTTGCCGGACAGGTGCGCTACACCCTGGTCGCGGGCAAACCGGTGTTCGAAAGCGGCGCCTAGTGATGCTGCGTACGCTCGCGCTGCTCGCGCCGGCGCTGCTCATTGCCGCCTGCGGCACGAGCCCGCCGCGCGGCACCGCGGAGACCCAGCCCGGCAATGCAGCGGCGACAGCCGCGACGCCCCGCGGCGGCGCGTATTACAAGGACGACGGCCCGGGCCCGAACGCGCCGGCGAACCTCGCGGCGATCCCGGATGCGGAACCCAGGCGCGAGCCGCTGCATCGTTTTGCCAACCGACCTTACGAAGTGTTCGGCAGGAACTATGTGCCGCTCGCGCGCGTGGAGCCGTTCACGCAGCGGGGCACGGCGAGCTGGTATGGCCGCCGTTATCACGGATCGAAGACTTCGAGCGGGGAACCCTACGACATGTACGCGATGAGCGCCGCGCATCCGACCTTGGCGATTCCGAGCTACGCACGGGTCACCAATCTTGCCAACGGGAAAAGCGTGGTGGTGCGCGTCAACGATCGGGGGCCGTTTCACGTCGGGCGCGTGATCGATCTTTCCTATACCGCGGCGTACAAGCTCGGGTATGCCGAGGCGGGAAGCGCGCCCGTTGAAGTGCAGGCGGTGATTCCCGGGGCGGCGCAGGTCGCTGCCGGACCGGCAACTCAGCCTGGAGTGGAGCAGAGAGCGGAGCCGCGCCCCGAGCGCGGGGCGGAATCGCCCGCGTCGGGCGAAGCGAGGGGCATTTTTCTTCAGCTCGGTGCGTTCGCCGCCGAACCCAATGCGGAGAGCTTCCGCGCGCACATGGCGCGCGATCTCGCCTGGCTTTCGGAGGTCATACAGGTGCGCGAGGTCGACGGCCTGTTCAAGCTTCGTCTGGGTCCTTACCGCTCGCAGCAAGACGCGCGCAGCGTCGCCGAACGCATCCGCAGCGAACTCGGCGTCGCGCCGGTCCTCGTGCTGCGCTGAGCGCGGCTATAATTCGCGCCTTTTCCGCAGGTCATCAATGCGCTTTTTTCTGTTGGGATTGCTGTTGTTCTCCGCCGCGGCGCTGGCGCAGCCGAACGCACCGCAGCCGCCATCGGTGATCGGCAAGGCATGGCTGGTGATCGATGTGACCAGCGAACAGGTGCTTGCCGCGGAACGCGCCGACGAGCGTTTCGAGCCGGCTTCGCTCACCAAATTGATGACCGCCTACCTGGTGTTCGCTGCGCTCAGGGAGAACAAACTCAGCTCGGGGCGCGTTGTACCGGTGTCGGAGAAGGCGTGGCGCGCGCCGGGCTCGCGCATGTTCGTCGAACCGAACCGCCCGGTGACCGTGGACGAATTGATCCGTGGCATGGTGGTGCAGTCGGGCAATGACGCCTGCGTCGCGCTCGCCGAGGCGGTGGCGGGTTCGGAGGAGGCGTTCGCGCAGTTGATGAACCGGGAGGCCGCGCGGCTGGGAATGAAATCGAGCCGTTTTGCCAATGCGAGCGGGCTGCCCGATGCGCAGCACTACAGCACCGCACGCGATCTCGCGCTGCTTGCCATGGCGCTGGTGCGCGATTTTCCCGAACAGTACGCCCAGTACTATTCGATTCGCGAGTACCGTTACAACGGCATCACGCAAATGAACCGCAACCGCCTGCTGTGGCTGGACGCGAGCGTGGACGGAATGAAGACCGGGTATACCGAGGCCGCCGGCTATTGCCTGGTGGCCTCTTCGAAGCGCGGACCGCGCCGGCTGCTCTCGGTGCTCCTCGGTTCGACTTCCGAGGCTACACGCGCGCAGGAGTCGCAGAAGCTGCTCAATTGGGGCTTTCTGTTCTTTGACAGCGTGAAACTGTACGAAAAGGGGCAGGCGGTGCGCTCGATCGAGGTATACAAGGGCGCGGCGCGGGAAGTGAAGGCGGGGGTGGCAGGCGATCTGTACGTATCGGTACCCAAAGGCGGCGCCGACAAGCTGAAGGTCGAACTGTTTTCCTGGCAGCCGCTCAGCGCGCCGATCGCCGCCGGCCAGCGAGTGGGAGCCCTGCGCGTGGAGCTGGAGGGCAAGCCGATGCGCGAGTTCCCGCTGGTCGCCCTGGAAGCGGTGTCCGCCGCCGGGTTCTTCGGGCGCGCCTGGGATACACTCAGGTTGTGGATCAAGTGAGGTGAGGCCATGGTATTCCTGAACGGCAGGTTTCTTCCGATCGAAGAGGCGAACATTCCGGTGCTCGATCGCGGTTTCATTTTTGGAGACGGCGTGTACGAGTTGGTGCCGGTGTATTCGCGCGTGCCGTTCCGCGTGGACGAGCATCTCGGACGCCTGGAGCGCAGCCTTGCGGAAGTGCGCATCAGGAATCCGTATTCGCGGGCGCAATGGCGCGAGATCATCGATTCGCTGATCGCGCAGCAACCGTTCGAAGACCAGGGGGTCTACTTTCAGGTCACGCGCGGCGTGGCCAAGCGCGACCATGCGTTCCCGGCAGGCGTGGAGCCGACGGTGTTCCTCATGTCCAACCCGCTGGTCAATCCGCCGCGCGAGCTGGTGGAAAATGGCGCTGCCGCGGTCACGGCGATCGACAATCGCTGGCTGCGCTGCGACATCAAGTCGATTTCGCTGCTCGGCAACTGCCTGATGCGCCAGATCTCGGCCGATTCCGGCGCGGTGGAAACGATCATGTTCCGCGACGGCAAGCTGACCGAGGCCTCGGCCTCGAACGTGTTCATCGTCAGCCAAGGCACCATCATCGGGCCGCAGAAATCGAACCTGATCCTTCCGGGAATCACCTACGACGTGGTGGTCGAGATCGCACGGGCGCAACGCACGCCGCTCGAGCTACGGGAGGTGACCGAGGCCGAGGTGCGCTCCGCAGACGAGGTCTGGATCACGTCTTCGTCGAAGGAAGTGCTCGCCATCGTCATGCTGGACGGCAAGCAGGTGGGCAGCGGCAAGCCCGGCCCCTTATTCCGGCGCATCTATCAGGGCTATCAGGAGTTCAAGCAGACTGTAATGCGCCAGCGCAAGCAGACTGTCGCGGCGTGAGATAGCCCGTGGGCCAGGCGCCCGAGGAACTGCAATCGGCGCTCGCATTTCCCTGCGAGTTTCCGATCAAGATCATGGGTCGCAGGGAAGGGCATTTTGCCCAGGACGTGATGGAAATCGTTCTGCGGCATGCGCCCGATTTCCAGCCGGCGGGCATGGAAATGCGCCCCAGCCGGAAGGGCAAGTACCTCAGCGTCACGGTGGTGATCAACGCAGTATCGCGCGAGCAGCTCGATGCGCTGTACCGCGAACTTTGCGACCATCCGACTGTGGTGATGGTGCTGTAATGGTCGCTGTGCTCGAGACTGAAGTGAACCTCAGGCGCCTCGGCCGGGTCGAGTATGCGCCGACGATGGAAGCGATGCGCGCATTCACGGTGCGCCGCGGTCCCGATACGCCCGACGAGTTCTGGCTGCTCGAGCATCCGCCTGTTTACACCCTGGGCCAGGGCGCGGACCCCGCGCACGGGCCGGACTATTCATTGCATGGCGAGGCCGCGCAGATTCCGCTCCTGCGTGTTGACCGTGGCGGCGAGATCACGTATCACGGCCCGGGGCAGGTGGTGCTGTATGCCCTGGTGGATCTCGCGCGGCGCTCCATCCAGGTGCGAGAGTTCGTCCGTATGCTCGAGGAGGCGGTGATCGAAACGCTTGCCGCGCATGGCGTGCGCGCGGAGCGGCGGCCCGGCGCGCCCGGAGCGTACGTGGCAGGCGCCAAGATTGCAGCGCTGGGACTTCGTGTCTCGCGCGGCCGCTGCTATCACGGGGTGGCGCTCAACGTGGACTGCGATCTATCGCCGTTCGCGGCGATAGATCCCTGCGGGTTTCGCGGCCTTGCAGTCACCAGTGCACGCGCGCTCGGCATTCAGGCGGACGCGGCATCGCTCGGCGACAAGCTTGCCGAACGGTTGATGGGCCTTCTGGAGCAGGCCCGTGCGTGAAGCGGGCATCAAGGAAAAGGGCAAGGCCAAGACCGATCGCATTCCGGTCAAGATCGTGCCGCAGCCTGCGCTCCCCAAGCCCGAGTGGATCCGGGTGCGGGCGCCCGGCGCCGGCTCGCGCTTTTACGCCATCAAACAGATCCTGCGCGAGCAGAAGCTGCACACGGTGTGCGAGGAAGCGTCCTGCCCGAACATCGGCGAGTGCTTCGGCAAGGGAATCGCGACCTTCATGATCCTCGGGGACATCTGCACGCGCCGGTGCCCGTTCTGCGACGTGGCGCACGGCCGCCCGATCGCACCCGACGCGAGCGAACCCGTGCACCTCGCCGAAACGATTTCGCGCTTGAAGCTCGGCTACGTGGTGATCACGAGCGTGGACCGGGACGATCTGAGAGACGGTGGCGCGCAGCACTTCGTCGATTGCATCCGCGCAGTGCGCGCGGCCTCTCCCGCCACGACGATCGAGGTACTGGTACCGGATTTCCGCGGCCGTCTCGATCGCGCGCTCGAGATGCTCTGTTCGGCGCCACCCGACGTGATGAATCACAACCTCGAAACGGTGCCGCGCCTGTACCGGCGGGCACGCCCAGGGGGCGACTACCTGCATTCGCTCAACCTGCTGCAGAATTTCAAGACGCGTTTTGCATCGGTGCCAACGAAGTCCGGGCTGATGGTGGGCCTGGGGGAGACCGACGACGAGATTCTCGCCGTGATGCGCGACCTGCGCGGTCATGGCGTCGAGATGCTGACGATTGGACAGTATCTCGCACCGTCTGCGCACCACCTGCCTGTGGTGCGTTATGTGCACCCTGACACGTTCGCGATGTTCGAGCGGGAGGCTGCCGCGATGGGTTTCCGGCACGCGGCCGTTGGTGCGATGGTGCGCTCGTCGTACCACGCCGACCGGCAGGCTCACCACGCCGGAGTTTCGACGGGGTAGTCCTCTACGCGGGTTCCGCGAGCGCTTTTTCCACCAGGGAATGCAGTTCGGCCTCGTCGGGCTGGCCAAGGTATTGCTTCACGATGCGGCCGCGGCGATCGATGACGAAGGAAGTCGGCGTGAGACGCACGTCGCCGAAATGCCGGGCGATGTCGCCCGAAATGTCGAGCGCCACGTGAAACGGCAATGCGTTTTTCTGCGCGTACTCGGCGACGAAGTTGGGGTGGTCGTAACTCATCGCCACGGCCACCGTTGCGTAGCCCCGCGGCGCGTACTTGCGGTGCGTCGCGACCAGCATCGGCATTTCCTTCACGCAGATCACGCAGGACGTCGCCCAGAAGTTGACGAGCACCACCTTTCCGCGCAGGCCGGAGGTCGTCAGGTTTTCGCCGGCAAGCGTGGGGAAGCCTACCTCCGGCGCGGCGGCCGGGCGCGAGTAAAACAGCGCCGCCGCGACAACGATTGCCAGCGACACGAGGCCGAGGATAAGCTTCCTGCCAATTTTCATTCTGAAGAGGATCACATGAAAGCCCGCATTCTCGCTGTTTTCGCCGTTCTGGTCATGTCGCTGCCCGCCAACGCCCAACTCGACAAGATCAGCAATCAGGACGCCACCTCCGGTTTGAGAGAAGCGCTGGTGAAAGGTTCCGGCGCGGCAGTCGATCTTCTCGGCGGGCAGGATGGCTTTTTCGGCAACCAGAAGGTCAAGATTCCATTGCCTGCATCGCTGGCAAAGATCGAGCGGCTGATGCGCGGAGTGGGTTTGGGCAAACACGCCGACGAACTGGTGCTCACCATAAATCGCGCAGCGGAGGCTGCGATGCCCGAGGCGAAGAAGATGCTGGTGGATTCGGTCAGAAAGATGAGCGTGCAGGACGCCAAAGGGATACTCACCGGCGGAGAGGATTCCGCCACGCAGTACTTCAAACGTACCACCTCGGATCAGCTGCGCGCTGCGTTTCTGCCGACTGTGAAGAAGGCCACCGCCAAGGTGAAGCTGGCCGAGAAATACAACGAATACGCGGAAAAGGGCGTCAAGTTCGGTCTGGTCGGCAAGGAGGACGCGAACCTCGACAACTACGTAACGCAGAAGGCGCTCGACGGACTGTTCGTGATGATCGCCGAGGAAGAAAAGAAGATCCGCCAGAATCCCGCGCAGGCGGCAAGCAATATCATCAGCAAGGTGTTCGGGGCGCTGAAATTCTAATGGGCTTGATCCCAGTTCTCCCCCACCCCGACGTCCACGACCAGTGCGACGTCCAGTTTCGCGACGCTCTGCATCAGTTCCCGCACGCCCTCCTTCACGCTCTCCAGCTCGCCCTCCGGCACTTCCAGCACCAACTCATCATGCACCTGCATGATGAGCAGCGTGGCGAGCTTCTCCTTCGCCAGCCACGCATGCACTGCGATCATCGCCAGCTTGATCAAATCCGCGGCGGTGCCCTGCATCGGCGCATTGATCGCCGCGCGTTCTGCCGCCTGCCGCCGCTGCGGCCCGCCGCTGCGGATCTCAGGTAGCCACAGCCGCCTGCCGAACACCGTCTCCACGTACCCGCGGTTGCGCGCCAGTTCGCGCGTCTCCTGCATATAACGCGCGACGCCGGGATATCGGTTGAAGTAACTGTCGATGTAGGCCTGCGCGGTCGCCCGCTCGATACCGAGGTTCTGCGCCAGACCGAATGCGCTCATGCCGTAGATCAGGCCGAAATTGATGGTTTTCGCCGCCCGTCGCTCGTCTGCGGACACCTGCCCCAGCGGCACGCCGAACACCTCGGCGGCCGTCGCGCGGTGCACGTCATCGCCGCGTTCGAACGCCTTCACCAGCCCGGCGTCGCCCGAGATGTGCGCCATGATGCGCAGCTCGATCTGCGAATAATCCGCACTGACGATCTTCGATCCGGGCGGTGCAATGAATGCCTCGCGGATGCGGCGGCCCTGCGGTGTTCGGATGGGGATATTCTGCAGGTTCGGGTCATTCGACGCGAGACGCCCCGTCACCGCGACCGCCTGTGAGTAGGTCGTGTGCACGCGCCCCGTGTGCCGGTCCACCATGCGCGGCAGCTTGTCGGTGTAGGTGGACTTCAATTTGGCGAGTCCGCGAAACTCGAGCAGCAGTTTCGGCAGCGGGTAGTCCAGCGCGAGCTCGCTGAGCACGTCCTCGTCGGTCGATGGCTGGCCCGAGGGCGTTTTCTTCTTCACCGGCAGCTTCTGTCTGTCGAACAGGATCTCCTGAATCTGCTTGGGTGAATTGAGGTTGAACGGCTGTCCTGCGGCCGCGTAGGCCTTTTGCTCAAGCTCGAGCATTTCCCTGCCCAGCTCGTGGCTCTGCGCTTCGAGCCGGCCGCTGTCGAGCAGCACGCCGTTGCGTTCCATTTCGAACAGCACCGGCAGTACCGGCATCTCGAGTCTTTCGTAAACGTAGGCGAGCTTCGCGTCGGCCGCGACGCGCGGGTGCAGCGCCTCGTGCACGGCGAGCGTGCAATCGGCGTCTTCTGCCGCGTACTCAGTGGCACGCTGCACGTCGACGGCATAGAAAGGGATGCGCGACGCCCCCTTGCCGGTTACGTCGTCGTAGGAGATGGTCTCCCAGCTGAGGTGCCGGCGCGCGAGGGTTTCGAGATCGTGACGCTCGTGCCCTTCGTAAACATAGGACTCGAGCAGCGTATCGTGCGTGATGCCGGCGAGCCGGATGCCGTGGTTCGCAAGAATGTGCAAATCGAACTTGAGGTTCTGCCCGACTTTCGCGCGCAACGGGTTCTCGAGCCATGGCCGCAACAGCGTCAGCGCGCGCTCTACGCCGAATTGCTCAGGTGCCCCCGGATATTCATGCGCGAGCGGCAGGTAATACGCGTCGCGCTCCAGGGCGAATGACATGCCGACCAGCTTCGCGACCATCGGTTCAAGACCGGTCGTCTCGGTATCGAATCCGACCAGCCCCGCCGTTTCGAGGTGCGCGATCAGGGCGCGCAGGGCCGTCTCGTCAGCAATCATCGAATAGCGGCGACGCGCGACGCCGGCCATAGCGGGCGTCGAGGGCGCCGCGGTCTCAATGGCGGAACGCGTGTGATCGCGCTGCGGCTCCGGCGATACCCCACCGTCCAGTTCCTTCAGCCACGTCTTGAACCCGAAGCGCGCAAACAGCTCGCGCAGCCTGTTCGAATCGTAGCCGTCACGCGCGAGGTCTTCGAGCGTCACCGCCAGCTCTACATCGTCCTTTACGGTGAGCAGCCTGCGCGCCTGCGGCAGCCAATCGAGCGCCATGCGAAGGTTCTCGCCCGCGACCCCGGGGATCTCCGCGGCATGGGCGACGACGCCTTCAAGAGAGCCATACTGCGTGATCCACTTCGCCGCGGTCTTCGGCCCGACCTTCTCGACGCCGGGCACGTTGTCCACGGCGTCGCCGACGAGCGTGAGGAAATCCACGATGCGCTCGGGCGCAACGCCGAACTTCACCTTGACTCCCTCGATGTCGAGCTTCTCGTTCGACATGGTGTTCACCAGCGTGACGCGTTCGTCGACCAGTTGCGCGAGATCCTTGTCGCCGGTGGATACGACGCAATCCATGCCCTTGCGCGCGGCGGTTCGCGCAAGCGTGGCGATCACATCGTCGGCCTCCACCCCCTCGATCGCGAGCACCGGCCAGCCCAGCGCCGCGACCGCTTCGTGCAGCGGCGCGATCTGCGCAGCGAGGTCATCGGGCATGGGAGGGCGGTTTGCCTTGTACTCGGGGTAGAGTTCGTCGCGAAAGGTCCGGCCCTTCGCGTCGAACACGCAGGCCTTTGCGGCGGCCTTGTGATCGGCCGCAAGCCGCCTTAGCATGGCGATTACGCCGTAGATCGCGCCGGTAGGCTCGTTACGCGCGTTGCGCAGGTCGGGCAGCGCGTGAAACGCCCGGTACAGGTACGACGAGCCGTCCACGAGCAGCAACGTCTCAGGCGGCGACGGCGACGGCAACGGCAGGGGTGGCGTAGACACGATGAGCGAAAAACTTCTGAAGCCCACGGGCGGCGGCCGCGAGATTTCGGCGCGCGAGTCCTGGAGGATGTTCGGGATTATGGCAGAGTTCGTCGAGGCGACCGAGCGCCTCGCCGGCATACAGCCGGCGGTGTCGGTATTTGGCAGCGCGCGCGTGGCACCCGAATCCGCCTACTATGCACTGGCGGAAACGGTTTCGAGGCTGCTCTCGGACGCGGGTTTCGCGGTGATTTCAGGCGGCGGGCCGGGCGTGATGGAAGCGGCCAACAAGGGTGCGTTTCTCGGTCGCTCGGCGGCCGTCGGCCTGAATATGGACCTTCCGCGCGAGCAGGAGACCAACCGGTATCAGGACATCAGCCTGCGCTTCAAGCATTTCTTCGCACGCAAGGTGATGTTCGTGAGATTCGCGACCGCCTATGTGGTGCTGCCAGGGGGGTTTGGCACCCTCGACGAGTTGTTCGAAGCGCTGACGCTGGTCCAGACCGGAAAGTCGCGGAGGATGCCGATCATCCTGATGCATGCCCCGTTCTGGAGCGGCCTGCTCGAGTGGGTGCGAGCTCGCCTGGCGGACGAGGGCATGATCGATGTGCGCGATGTCGAACTGCTGCAGGTGATCGACGAGCCGCAGCAGGTCGTGGACGCGATTTTCTCGTTTTACGAGAAACGCGGTTTTCAGCCTTCTCCGGCCGAGCATGAGATCCTGCTCAACCTCTGATCGCCGATGCGATTCTGCTAGAATCCCGTACAGTCGCCAAGCTACCCACATGCGCCGCTTTTCTGCCCTAATCACCTCGTTGTTGTTTCTTGCTGCGTCCGTTGGGTTCGCGCAGACGCCACCCAAGCTCGAGCCGATTCCCCAGCCTCCGCCTCCCGCGCCCGGCTTGCGGGACGCCGACCTTACCGAGCGGGGCGTCCGGATTCCCGTGCGCGACGAAGATATGGTCGAACCGGTGATCGAGGCAGGGCGCGTGATCAGGTATAAGGTAACCCCTCCCGCAGGCGCGCCTTATTACCTGATGGATGCTACGGGTAACGGAAGCTGGGTGCGACGCGATTCGATCGATACGGGACTGCGCGCGCCGCTTTGGCAGATCTACACGTTCGATTGAGGCGTCCGTGCCGGACCGCTGCAACCCCCCATAGCGCGTGTGGATGGGGGTGCGGGGGAAGGCGCCCCGAGCCTTCCCCTGCTCCTTCATGTCTGTTTTTACTCCCGTATCACCCGAACAGCTTTCGCACTGGCTGAAGAGTTATTCGGTCGGCACGCTAACCGGGCTCGAGCCGATCTTGGAGGGTATCGAAAATACCAATTACTTCGTCGCCACGACGCAAGGCCGTTTCGTGCTGACCCTGTTCGAGCGGCTGGGTGCGCAGGAGCTTTTTTTCTACCTCGGGTTGATGTCGCATCTGGCGCGCCACGGCATTCCGTGTCCGGCGCCCGTCGCGGACTTGTCGGACAATCTGCTTGGCAGCCTGAACGGAAAGCCCGCGGCATTGGTTACGCGCCTGCCCGGGAGCTCTCGCGGGAAACCCTCGAAGCGGGACTGCGCCCAGATTGGCGCGTTGCTCGTGCGCATGCACCTGGCGGGCCGCTCCTACGGGGGCTACCTGGAAAATCCACGGGGTCCGAAATGGTGGCGCGCAACCGAGCCGAAACTTCGTCCGTTCCTCGCCGAAGATCACCAGCAGCTCCTGGATAAGGAATTGCGCTTCCAGGCGTCGTGCCGCTTTCCCGACCTGCCTCGCGGCCCGGTCCACGCGGACCTTTTTCGCGACAACGCCCTGTTCGATGCGAGCGGCATTACCGGCGTGATCGACTTCTATTTTGCCGGTGTCGACAGCTGGCTGTTCGACGTAGCGGTATGCGTCAACGACTGGTGCCTCGTCGATCCGGCGCACGACGGCACGCTCGATGCGAGTCTCGCGCTAACGCTGCTCGGCGCCTACGCCGAGACCCGTGCATTCACGGCGCTCGAACGCAGTGCCTGGCCGGCGATGCTGCGCGCCGCCGCGCTGCGCTTCTGGCTTTCGCGCCTGCACGACTTTCATCTGCCGCGGGCAGGCAAACTGGTCCACATGCACGATCCGGAACACTTTCGCAACATTCTCGCGTTGCGCTCCGCGGCCGATTTCACCGCGCCCTGGCCGGACTGATACGCGCATGCAGGCACCTGTGCTTCCGGCCCGGCGCGGTTATGCGTGGGTGGTCGAGGGTTTCGGCCTGTTTCGCGTTGCGCCTCTTGCCTGGCTTGCGCTGGTGTTCGGCTACTGGATCGCGATGACCGTGATCAGTTTCATTCCGTTTGTCGGCGTGGTGGCGGCTTCGGTTCTGGTCCCGGCGTTCTCGGTCGGTTTCATGACCGCAAGCCGCGCCGCGGAGAATCGCCTCCCGCTCGAATTTTCCAATCTGGGCGCCGGTTTTCGCAACCACGCTGGCGCGCAGATCGCGCTGGGTGCCGTCTACTTTGCCGCGATTGCCGCCTTGCTCGCGGCCACGGCCCTTTCCGACGACGGCACGCTCGCGCGCTGGATGAGCACCGGAGAACGGCCCTCTGCCGAAAAGCTCGCTTCCGAAGAGTTCATGCGCGCGCTGGTGGTCTCGGCGGTGCTTTACGTTCCGGTGATGATGGCGTTCTGGTTCGCGCCGGTGCTGGTCGCGTGGCACGGGCTCTCCGCGGCAAAGGCCCTGTTTTTCAGTTTTTTCGCCTGCCTGATCAACTGGCGTGCGTTCCTGGCGTATGGCGTGGGCGCGGCGATCGCGCTGTTTGTCCTGCCTGCGGGGGTTGCCCTCGTTGCGATGATGCTGAGCGCAGGCGAGGCGCGCACGGCGCTGTTGAGCGTGATGTTTCCCTTTCTGCTGATGCTGTTGCCGACGCTGTTCGCCAGCTTTTACGCCAGTTATCGGGACATCTTCGGCGAGCGCGAGGGGCCACCGGCGGACGGGAGTGCCTAGAGGCGAGGCTGCACATTGCCAACTTTGACACAACCGGCGCGCCGCGCGGGTGACACAGGGATCAAGTCCCATTATATTGCATGCTCGGAATCAGGATCCTCCCATGAGCGTACCCGCACTTCCCGTTCCTGCCGCCGGCGCGGAATCGCAATTCTCCGATCCGGTGACCTGCAAGGCCTGGCTTGAGAATGTCCCGCTTGCCAATGTGGCGGAGGCCCAGCGCCAGCTGCTCGCGGCAATTGGCGAATTCAACGCCACGCGGGTCAAGGCCGCAATCCGGCTCGCCACGCTCGAGGCGTTGCGCGAAGGGGTCAACTTCGTGCAGATCGAGCAGGCGCGGCGTTTCACCAACCGTGCGCTGCCGATGGCCGAAGCCGAAGCCGCGGTGTTCGAGGACACGATCGCGCTGTGGGACGGGATGCGCCTGGGCTACCTGCTTTGTCTCGAGGCATGCGCGCAAGGCGAGGCGGTCATGCGCGGGCAAAGCGCACTGGTGTGCCAGAGGATACTCGCCTATCTGGGTCTGCGCATGTTTCATCACTTTCGCGCGTATCGCCAGATTCCCGCGGCCGACTGGCGCGCGCTGAACGAGGGCTATGCAGCCGCCGAGCAGCTCAACGTCGCGGACTCACCGGTCAAGGACTACCTCAACCGCGACGTTAACGACACTTCGCCCCGCATCGCCTACATGCGCGCAATGCTACTCGGCATGGTCAATCCGAACGAGCTATCTCAGAGGCAATTGACGTTTGTCGCGTACCTGTTGGAACGCTGGGGGGAGAAGGTCGAGATGGCCCGGTCCCCGGTCGATGAAGGCGCCGATGTTCCGCCGCTCCGGGTGGATCTCGCGGGCGAGCACTGCGCCGAGCGCGGCGCGGCGGGAAGTGGCGAGGTCCGCTTCCTCGACGTGCGCCGGCTGGCGAAAAGCCTGCGCAACCGCATCGGGCTGCTGCGCAAGGGCGAATCGCCCTCCAAACTCGCACTGGGCGAGGATTGTGTTCAGCCCTCGTGCGAGCAGTTGCTGGTGCTTCTGTACCGGCACTGGTGCCAGGCAAAGCCGGTGCGCGCGCTGGAACGCAAACGCGTCTCAGACGTCGCGCAGGCGTGCAACAGCATGGCGATGATCCACTACTACGTTTCAGGAAAGATATTCCGCCAGCCCGGAGAGCAACGCGAGTTGTCGCAGAAGGAGCGTGAGCAGATCGCGACATTCGGGCGCGTCAGCACCCGCGACGAGGACGATTACAGCGTGGTGCAGGGTTTCCTGCTCGAGCGATGGCAGCTCGAGGACGAGAGCCTGCAGGGACTGCGCATGGTGCGCCGGGTCGGCAGTCCGGGAAAGCGCTTCGCTCACAGCCAGCTGGTGGCTGTGCGCCCCGCGGACAGCAAGATGTTCCTGCTTGGGCAGGTGCGCTGGTTGATGCAAGGAGACGGCGGGAACCTGCACGCGGGCCTGCGGCTGCTCACCGGAGCGCCGAGCGCAGTTGCGATACGCGCAACGGGGGTGAATGTGTCGCTCGATGAGAAGTACGTGCAGGCGCTTGCGCTTGGCGGGGTGGCTGCCTTGCAAGTGGCGCCGACGCTGGTGCTCCCGGTCGGCTGGTTCAAGCCCAAGCGTGTAATTCAGGTCTTTTACGACAAGCCGACGCGGGTGCGGCTTAACGAATTGGTGGAGCGCGGGGTGGATTTCGAGCGCGTGGCGTTCGATCAACAGCCGGACTGATGCCGTATTAGTCAGCGCACACTCACATTAAGAAGCAATATAGCTAAGCGTTGAGCAAGACAACCCATTTCGGTTTCGAGCCTGTCGGCGAGCACGAGAAGGCCGGGCGGGTGCGCGACGTATTCGATCGCGTTGCTTCGCGCTACGACCTGATGAACGACCTGATGTCGCTCGGTCTTCACCGCGGCTGGAAGGCGTTCACGGTCGCGATCTCGGGGGTTCGGCCGGGCGACCGCGTTCTGGATGTAGCAGGCGGGAGCGGCGATCTCGCGCGCGCATTTGCGAAGCGGGTCGGTGCGCGGGGGGAGGTCTGGCTCACCGACATCAACGCAAGCATGCTCACGGTCGGGCGAGACCGGCTGCTCGATGCGGGTGTGGCGATACCGGTCGCGCTATGCGACGCGCAGCACCTGCCGTTTCCGGCTGGCAGTTTCGACTGCGTCAGTGTCGGATTCGGCTTGCGCAACATGACCGGCAAGGAAGCGGCGCTGGCTGAAATGGCGAGGGTGCTGAAGCCAGGGGGGAGGCTAATGGTGCTGGAGTTCTCCACGGTATGGGCACCGCTACGGAGCGCTTACGACCGCTATTCCTTCAACGTGTTGCCCTGGCTCGGCGCGCGCATTGCCGGGGATGAATCGGCATATCGCTACCTCGCTGAATCGATCCGGTTGCATCCCGACCAGGTAACTTTGGCCGGTATGATTGAACGCGCCGGGCTGGAGCGTGTCGAATATTTCAATCTCGCCGCCGGGGTGGCCACCGTACATCGTGGTTACAAGACGGCCTGAGCAGCGTAGGATGTGCACATTAGAACAAACCATTCGAGGGTGACGATGAAAAAGCTCTTCGTAGGATTGTGCACGGTGTTACTGGGCGCGTCACTGACGTTGGAGCCGGCACAAGCCAAGCGGCTCGGTGGGGGCGGAAGCACGGGCGCGCAACGTTCGATCTCCGGCAGCCCGCCGGCGGCCGCTCCCGCGCGGCCTGCCCAGCAGGCGCAACCAGCGGCCCCCTCGCAGGCCAAGCCAGCTGCTCCGCAGTCGGCGGGAAGCCGCTGGGGCGGGATACTCGGCGGGTTGGCGTTGGGCGGAATGCTCGGTTGGATGCTGGGTTCGAGCGGCATGGCGGGCCCGATCATGAGCATGCTGATGTTCGCGTTGCTTGCGTTCGCGGCATTCTTCGTCTTTCGCATGATCATGGTGAAGCGCAACCCCGCTTCCGCGCAGATGCAGTATGCCGGCCTCGGCAATGAAACGGTCGCAGCACCCCCGCCCTCGCAGATTGCCGGTTTCGAAGCGCAACCCGCTTCGAAACCCTCGGCGGACGCCGCCGCGCCCGCGAATATTCCAGCGGGATTCGATGTTGCGGGATTCGTTCGCCAGGCCAAGATCAACTACATCAAGCTTCAGGCGATCAACGATTCCGGAAAGACGGAGGAATTGCGCGAATACACCACGCCGGAAATGTTTGCGTCGTTGCGCGGGGAACCGGCTCAGACGGCCGGGCAGCATACCGATGTAGTCACGCTCAACGCCGATTTGCTTGAGGTCGTGACCGAGGCCGACAAACATTGGGCAAGCGTGCGTTTTTCCGGGCTGGTGCGCGAGGAACCCGGGCAGGCGCCGACCCCGTTCGAAGAAGTCTGGAATCTCTCGAAGCCGCTTGACGGTTCGAGCGGCTGGTTGCTTGCGGGCATCCAGCAGATGCACTGAGCAACCTGAAACCATCTTCGAAGGCCACCGCGGTGGCCTTCGTTTTTTTATGCGCCTGATCACCGCTCCCGCCGCAGTTCTGCTTAACAGTTTGCTCGACGCCGAGCCATGGGCGAAGGCGCGACTTGCCCCGTTCGCCGGAGAAACCGTGCAGTTCTCGTTTCCGCCCGTGCCGGCACTGCGCCTGGCGATCGGCGAGGGTGGTCACGTCGCGCCGGGTGGTTCCGAACCAACCCTGACGCTCAGTTTGCGCGAGGGAGCGTTTGCGGCAGTCATCGCGCCCGCGCCCGGTGAAGACCGGCTGCTGCAGGCAATCGACATTTCGGGGAATGCGCGCCTCGCAAGCGAGATTCTGATGCTGGCGCGGCATCTGCGCTGGGACGCCGAGGAGGATCTCTCCCGGCTGGTGGGCGACGTGCTCGCGCACCGCATTGCCGGTGCAACACGTGCGATTGCCGGCTGGCATCTCGAGACCGGGCGCCGTGTATCCGAGAGCGTGATGGATTACGTGATCGAGGAGCGCGGCTTGCTGGTCAGGCGAAGCGAGTTCGAGGTTTTTTCCGCGGACGTTGCGCAACTGCGCGACCGGGTTGCGCGGCTGGCCAAGCAGCTCGAGCTGGCCGGCGTCGCGTCGCCCGGACACTGAGGAACCGCGGTGGCGCAGTTTGCGCGGCTCGCCCGCATCTTCGCAATCGCGCTGCGCTTCGGTCTGCACGAGTTCTTCCCGCAGGCGCGCGGGATGTGGCTTGCCGCGTGGCTCGCTCGCATGACCGGGGCCGAGCTGATTGCGCCCCGGGCCGAGCGATTGCGCCGGGCGCTTGAGGTGCTGGGCCCGATCTTCGTCAAATTCGGGCAGGTGCTCTCCACGCGGCGCGACCTGCTGCCGGCCGACATCGCCGACGAACTAGCGAAGCTGCAGGACCGGGTGCCTCCATTTCCGCCCGAGCAGGCGATGGCGGAGATCGAACGTTCGATGGGCCGGCGGATCGACGAGGTGTTCGTCGAGTTTGAACGCGATGCGGTGGCCAGCGCGTCGATTGCGCAGGTGCATTTCGCGCTTCTGCGCGACGGGACGCCCGGCGGGCGCGAGGTTGCGGTCAAGGTGCTGCGCCCCGGCGTCGAGGAAGCGATCGCGCACGATGTGGCGTTGCTTGAGACCGCGGCAGCGCTAATCGAGCGCTTGTGGGCGGAAGGCCGGCGGCTGAAGCCGCGCCAGGTGGTGGCGGAGTTCGCCCACCATCTCGAGGACGAACTCGACCTGGTGCGCGAGGCGGCGAACGCTTCGCAGCTGGCGCGGAACTTCCGCGATTCACCCACGCTTGCAATACCGGAAATCTACTGGGATTACTGCACTCGCCGGGTGATGACGATGCAGCGCATGCATGGAACGCCGATCAGCCAGGTGGACGAGCTGCGCGCCAAAGGGGTCGACATTTCCCGGCTGGCGCGCGCCGGCGTAGAGATTTTTTTCACCCAGGTGTTCCGCGACGGCTTCTTTCACGCGGACATGCATCCGGGCAACATCTTCGTCAAGACGGACGGCGAACTGCTGGGGCAGTACATCGCGCTCGACTTCGGCATCATGGGGACGCTGTCCGATGTCGACAAAAATTACCTGGCGCAGAACTTTCTGGCCTTCTTCAATCGCGATTACCACCGCGTCGCCCAGGCGCACGTGGAGGCGGGCTGGGTCCCGGCCGAGACCCGCATCGACGAGTTCGAAGCTGCGATCCGCGCCGTGTCCGAGCCGATCTTTGCGCGGCCGCTCAAGGAGATCTACTTCGGCCGGTTATTGCTGCGCCTGTTCCAGACTTCGCGCCGTTTCAACGTCGAGATCCAGCCGCAACTGGTGCTGCTGCAGAAGACACTGCTCAACATCGAGGGACTTGGGCGGGAGCTCGATTCCGATCTCGATCTCTGGCTCACGGCGAAGCCTTACCTGGAGCGCTGGATGACCGAGCAGATCGGCTGGCGCGCTCTGCTGCGGACCCTGCGCCGGGAGGCGCCCTATTGGGCAACCACGCTGCCGCAGGTGCCGCGGCTTGCGCACCGGTTTCTCGCGGACGACAGGCTCGGTCCGCTCCACAAGGTGCTCGAGCAGATGCGCGAAGAGCAGGCGCGCCGCGATCGCCTGCTGTTCGCCGTACTTGCCATCCTCGCGACCGGCATGGTGCTGCAGATCGGGCGTTTTTTCGGATAATGGCCCAGGACAGTTCCCGGCCGGATTTCTGGGATTCCCGCTATGCGGCGGGAGTCACGCCTTGGGACGCACGCGGTGCACCGCCCATGCTCGAGGCTTGGATTGCAGCGCACCCGGACCGATTGCAGGGCGCGCGCGTTCTGGTTCCGGGCTGCGGCAGCGGCTACGAAGTGCGCTGTTTTGCGCGCGCGGGCTGCGAGGTTCTGGCAATCGACTTCAGCGATGCTGCGCTCCAGGCGGCGCAACGCGAACTGGGCGATCTCGCGCATCTCGCGCGCAAGGGCGATTTCTTCGGCTTCGAGGGTGACGACGTACCATTCGATTTCATCTACGAGCGCGCGCTGCTGTGCGCGCTGCCGCGCCGCGTCTGGACCGACTGGGGCAGGCGCGTCGCCGCGCTGCTTCCCGCCGGCGCGCTGCTCGCGGGTTTTTTTTACTTCGACGATAACGCCAAGGGCCCGCCGTTCGGCACCGACGCCGGCGCGCTGCGGGCGCTGCTCGATCCGGGGTTCGTCCGGATCGAGGACCGCATCGTGCCGGCAGAGCAATGCCTGCCGATGTTCGCCGGAAAGGAGCGCTGGCAGCTGTGGCGCAGGAGAAGCTCGACGCCCGGCGAAGCACCCCCCGGTTCTCCCCGCGCCTCGGAGCAGGCCGACGGCTCGCACTGAGGCCTTGCGCAGCTCGCCGTTGGCGCGTTTGCTGTTTCTCGCGTACGCGGCGCTGGTCGTCTACGCCTCGTTGTTTCCGCTTTCGGGCTGGCGCGGTCAGGGTGTTTCGCCTTTCGCGTTTCTCTCCGGCCCGTGGCCCCGTTACGTCACGCCGTTTGACATTGCCGCCAACCTCCTTGGCTACCTGCCGTTCGGGTTCCTGTGCGTTCTCGTATTGCGGCCGCGACTGCCGGCGGCCGTGTCGATCCTGGCTGCACTCGCTGCCGGTGTCTGCCTTTCCCTCTCGCTCGAAGCAGCGCAGAGCTACCTGCCGGCGCGCATTCCCTCCAGGCTGGACGTGCTGAACAACGCCCTCGGGGCGCTCGCAGGCGCCGCGCTTGCCGCTCCGATGGCGCGCTGGCTGCTGGAACGCGGCCCGCTGCTGGCGCTGCGAACGCGCTGGTTCACGCCTGGACCACGCACAGATCTCGGGCTGGTCGTCCTGGTGTTGTGGCTTCTCACCCAACTGGATGCCACTACGCTTCTGTTCGGCGCCGGCGATTTGCGCGACTGGCTTGCGCCGGCCGCGCCCGGCGCTTATGCGCCCGAGATGTTCGTCACCATCGAGGCGGTGGTGGGCTTCGGACAGCTGGTTGCGGTGGCCGCGCTCGCCTCGACGCTCGCCGTTCCCGGCCTGCGCGCGCAGGCCGTGGTCGTCGTCCTGCTGAGCGCGGCGCTCGCGGTGAAAACGGTGGCGTTCACCATCGTCTTCCAGGCGGAAAACGTGCTCGCCTGGCTCACCCCCGGTGCGTTGAAGGGCCTCCTGTTCGGCGCGCCGGCGGCAATCCTGATCGTCGCGCTGCCGCGAGTGTGGCGTCTGACGCTCGCTGCCCTGCTGCTCGCCTGCAGCATCGCGCTCGTCAACCTCGCTCCCGTCAACCCGTACCTTGTCGTCATCCTCAAGCTGTGGCAGCAGTGTCACTTCCTGAACCTGAACGGGCTCACGCGGCTGGTTTCCGCGCTATGGCCCTTCGGCGCGCTGATCTATGTGTGCGCGCTGGTCTTCACACGTTCTGCCGCAGCGAGCCCGGGCGTCGATTAGAATCGGCCTCCAGCCGGATTTCCGCAGGTTTATTTTCCCGTATGAGTGGCGTCAAGACGCGGCGCGAGCTGATCCCAGGCCCCGCCGGACGAATCGAATGCGCCATCGATTTGCCCCCGGGACAAGTGCGCGGTCTTGCGCTGGTGGCCCACCCGCATCCGCTCTATGGCGGGACGCTCGACAACAAGGTCGTCCAGACCCTGGCCCACGCTCTTGCCGGGCTCGGATATCTCGCGTTGCGGCCGAATTTTCGCGGCGTGGGGGCAAGCGAAGGCGCGTACGACGAGGGACGCGGCGAGCGCGACGACCTGCTCGCGACGCTCGAGCACGCGCAACGAGAGTTCGGCGCGTTTCATCCGGTGTCAGAACCGGTGCTGGCCGGTTTTTCGTTTGGCGCCGCGGTGCAAACGCAGGTGGCCGACCAGCTCGCCGCGCGCTCGCGGGGGCACGGGCGCATGCTGCTGGTCGGCGTCGCCGTGAAGCATTTCGATGCGCGTCCGGTGCCGCGCGATTCGATCGTCATCCACGGCGAGAACGACGAGACGGTGCTGCTCGCCGACGTCCTCGACTGGGCGCGCGGACAGGAGTTGCCGGTCGTCGTAGTGCCCGGCGCCGATCATTTTTTTCACCGGCGGCTGCAGGTGCTGCGCTCGATCGTCACCTCCAATTGGCGCGCGCCGTGAGCGCGGCACTGGAAGTCAGGGAACTCGCCAAGTCCTATGGCGGTGAACCCGTCGTGCGCGGCGTGGGCTTCACTGTGGAAGCGGGCGAATGCTTCGGGCTGCTCGGACCCAACGGTGCGGGCAAGACGACAACGCTGCGGCTCTGTCTGGGCCTCACGGCTCCGGACGCGGGAGGGATCCGGCTGCTGGGACACGATGTACCGACGCAAGCGCGCGACGCGCGCCGAAGGGTCGGCGTAGTGCCGCAGCTCGACAGCCTCGATCCGGATTTCACCGTTGCCGAGAACCTGCTGGTCTATGGCCGCTACTTCGGTCTGGGCGACGCCGCAATCGCGGCAAGGATACCGGCGTTGCTCGGGTTCGCGGGCCTTTCGGGGCGCTCGGACGCGCGCATCCATACGCTCTCCGGCGGCATGAAGCGTCGGCTGACGCTGGCGCGCGCGCTGATCAACGATCCGGACCTGCTGGTGCTCGATGAGCCCACCACCGGGCTCGATCCGCAGGCACGCCACCTGATCTGGGAGCGACTTCGCCAGCTGATGCAGGAGGGCAAGACACTGTTGCTCACCACGCATTTCATGGAGGAAGCCGAACGCCTGTGCACGCGCTTGCTGATCATGGACGCCGGGCGCGTCATCACGCTGGGCAGCCCGCGCGAGCTGATCGCGGCGCATATCGAACCCGAAGTGGTCGAAGTGCACGGCCCGCGCTGCGATGCCTGGGCGGGGCAGCGGGCTCAGGGACTCGCTTCGCGCGTAGAGAGTGTGGGCGAAACCGTGTTCTGTTACACGCAGCGCGCCGATCCGTTGCTCGAGTCGATCGCGGCGCACCCGCGGCTTACCTACCTGCACCGCCGGGCCAACCTGGAAGACGTATTCCTCAAGCTAACGGGGCGTGACCTGCGTGATTAACTCTTCGCTGACGAACTGCTATGCGCTGCCCGCGATCAGCCGGCGGTTCGTTCCGGTCTGGCGGCGCAACTTCCTCGTCTGGAGGAAGCTCGCGGTGGCTTCCGTGCTCGGTAATCTGGTGGATCCGATGATCATGCTGTTCGGCCTGGGCTACGGCCTGGGAGGCGTGATGAGCGGCGGGGGTACGTCCTACTTCTCGTTTCTTGCCGCAGGCTTCGTCGCCTCGGCGACGATGTACGCCGCTTCGTTCGAGGCGATGTTCTCGGCGTTCTCGCGCATGCATGGCCAGAAGACCTGGGACGCGATCCTCAACGCCCCGATGGATCTGGACGATGTGGTCACCGGCGAGCTTGTATGGGCTGCGAGCAAGGGGTTGCTCTCGGGGGTGGCGATCCTGATGGTGGCAGTGGTGTTCGGCTATGCTCCGCTCTCGGGCGCCATCGCCGCGGTTCCCGCGGCAATGCTCATCGGCCTCACCTTCGCCGCGCTCGCACTGACCATGAACGCACTGGCGCAGGGTTACGATTTTTTCAGCTACTACATGACGCTGGTGCTCACGCCGATGATGATGCTATCGGGTGTGTTCTTTCCGGTCGGGCAACTTCCCGCGGCGGTGCAGACCGCGGCAGCGGTTTTTCCGCTCTATCACGGCGTTGCCCTGGTGCGCCCCATCGTCGGCGGCACGTTGCCGCCGGAATGGCTCGTGCACGCCGGCGTGCTCATCGCATATGCCGCCGCCGGGTTCTATGTTGCGCTCGTTCTCACACGGCGCCGCTTGCTTTCGTGACTGAATCCTTCTTTGCGCCGTGCCCGCGCGGACTGGAAGCGTTGCTCGCCGCGGAGTTGACGCGCTTTGGCGCGAGCGCTGTCGCACCCGCAGCCGGCGGGGTTGGTTTCTCGGGCGATTGGGAGACCGGTTATCGCGCCAACCTGGAATCGCGCCTCGCGTCGCGCATTCTCTGGAAGCTGCGCGAGTTCTCCTATGCCGACGAAGCCAGTGTCTATGACGCGGCAAAGGTTGTCGACTGGCCCGAGCTGTTCGCGGTCGAGCGCAGCCTGCGCGTGAACCTCACCGCAATCAAGAGCCCGCTGAAGAGTCTCGACTTCACCACCTTGCGCGTCAAGGACGCGGTCTGCGACCGTTTTCGCGATGCGCGCGGCCGGCGACCGGACGTTGATCGCGCCACGCCCGATGTGCGTATCCACTGTTTTCTAGAGCGCAACCAGGGGACGCTTTATCTCGATACCTCCGGCGAGCCGCTGTTCAAGCGCGGATGGCGCTCGGAGACCGTGGAAGCGCCGATGCGCGAGAACCTCGCCGCCGGGATTCTGATGCTCACCGGCTGGCGTCCGGAACAGCCGCTGCTCGACCCAATGTGCGGCAGCGGCACGCTGCTGGTGGAAGCCGCGGCGATGGCGCGCGGCCGTCCGCCCGGGGCGAAGCGCAGTTTCGGCTTCGAGAAACTTGCATCGTTCGACGCGCAGCTGTGGAAGCGCGTGCGGGAAAACGCGGCGCAGCCCGTGGCCCGCGGACCGACGCTGCAACTCCATGGCAGCGACACCGATCCGCGCACGCTTGCCGCAGCGCGCCGCAACCTCGCCGCCGCGGGAATCGAGCGCTGGGTAAAGCTCGAGCAGGCCGACGTTCTTACGCGCGCGGCGCCGGCCTCATCGGGCGTGCTCGTCGCCAACCCGCCCTATGGGGAGCGCATCGGTTCCGACGACGCGCTCGCGCAGTTCTATCCTGCGCTCGGCAATGCCCTGAAGGCGCGCTTCGCAGGCTGGCGCTGCTATCTGTTCAGCTCCGACGTACGCCTGCCCAAACTCATTCGCCTCCAGCCGTCGAAACGCACGCCGCTCTTCAATGGCGCGCTCGAGTGCAGGCTGTATGAGTTCGAGATCGTGGCGGGAAGTCATCGCGGGCGGTGAGGGTTGGTACAGCGTTCTTATCAGCTGTTCAACCCGATTGTTTGAACGAATTGGACTTCAGCACTTCGCAGACGTGGATGCTGAACTCGGAGTAGAACCGCTCGCGCCCGAGCCGCTGCGCCTTGCGGTGGCCCGCATGCTCCGCCCAGGCGCGGTGCGTCTCCTGCGACTCGAACTCGACGATGGTGATCCGCTCGCCATCGTCGGCAGTAAAACCCTTGTGCGAGATGTACCCCGGCATCGAGCGAGCGATTTCACCCATCTTCGCCGCCATCTTCTGATACTCCTCGGCATGCTCCGGACGAACGCGGGAGCGGAACACGGTGACCATCATGGGCCGCCCCTCCGCGCTACACGATGTCCAGGTGCTCGATGCCCTTGGTAATGTCGCGGTCCTTGGCGTCCTTGCCGTTCAGTTTGATGTTCAGGCGCACTTCGTTCATCGAGTCAGCGAAGCGCAGCGCGTCTTCGTAGCTGATGCGGCCGCCCTCGTGCAGGTCGAACAGCGCCTGGTCGAAGGTCTGCATGCCGAGTTCGCGCGACTTCTTCATGATCTCCTTGATGCCGTGGATCTCTCCTTTGAAGATCAGGTCGCTCACCAGCGGCGAGTTGAGCAGTACCTCGACCGCCGCGGCGCGCCCCTTGCCCTCTTTCACCGGGATCAGGCGCTGCGAGATGACCGCCTTCAGGTTGAGCGACAGGTCCATCAACAGCTGGTGGCGCCGCCCTTCGGGGAAGAAGTTGATGATGCGGTCCAGGGCCTGGTTGGAGTTGTTGGCATGCAGCGTGCCGAGCGCGAGGTGCCCCGTTTCGGCGAACGCCACCGCGTGCTCCATCACCTCCATTTCGCGGATTTCGCCGATCAGGATCACGTCGGGCGCTTGCCGCAGGGTATTTTTCAGCGCCGCCTCCCAGGAGTCGGTGTCCACGCCGACTTCGCGCTGGGTGATCAGGCAATTCCTGTGCGGGTGCACGTACTCGACCGGGTCTTCGATGGTGATAATGTGCCCGTAGGAGTTCTGGTTGCGGTATCCGATCATCGCAGCGAGCGAGGTCGATTTCCCCGAACCTGTGCCGCCGACGAACAGTACGAGGCCACGCTTGGTCATGATCACGTCCTTCAACACGGGCGGGAGCTTCAGATCGTCGAATTCAGGGATCGACGTGGTGATCACGCGCATGACCGCGCCGGGCTGGCCCATCTGGACGAAGCAATTGACGCGGAAGCGCCCGATGCCGGTCGGGTTGATGGCGAAGTTGCACTCCTTCCTCGCCTCGAACTCCGCCGCCTGTTTGTCGTTCATGACCGCGCGGATCAGGGCCGAGGTATGCTGTCCGTTGAGCGCCTGCTGCGAAACCGGGGTCATCTTGCTGTCGATCTTCATCGCCGGCGGGAAGCCCGCCGTGATGAACAGGTCCGAGCCCTTCTTCGCGATCAGCACGCGAAGCAGGTCGTAAATGAATTTGACTGCCTGTTCCTGTTCCATGCCTGTCTCCTTGCGCGGGCCGCGCCGTCAGCCAGCGAAGTTGTCTTTGTTGGCCGCCTTGCTGCGCGCTTCGCCCATCGAAATGACGTTTCGTTTGACCAGGTCCTGCAGGTTCTGGTCGAGTGTCTGCATGCCCAGTTGCGCGCCGGTCTGGATCGCCGAATACATCTGCGCGATCTTGTTCTCGCGGATCAGGTTGCGGATCGCCGGCGTTCCCACCATGATCTCGTGCGCCGCCACGCGGCCCTGGCCGTCCTTGGTCTTCAACAGCGTCTGCGAGATGATCGCGCGGATCGATTCCGAGATCATGGCGCGGATCATTTCCTTTTCCGCCGCCGGAAACACGTCGACGATCCGGTCGATGGTCTTGGCCGCGGAACTGGTGTGCAGCGTGCCGAACACCAGGTGGCCGGTTTCCGCGCCCGAGAGCGCCAGGCGGATGGTTTCCAGGTCGCGCATTTCGCCCACCAGGATCACGTCCGGGTCCTCGCGCAGCGCCGAGCGAAGTGCGTTCGCGAACGACAGGGTGTGCGGGCCGACTTCGCGCTGGTTGATGAGGCACTTCTTGGACTCGTGCACGAACTCGATTGGGTCCTCGATGGTGAGGATGTGCCCTTCCTCGACTTCGTTCTTGTGGTTGACCATCGCGGCGAGCGTGGTGGACTTGCCCGAGCCGGTCGGGCCGGTCACCAGCACCACGCCGCGCGGCTGGTCCGCGAGGTCCTTGAAGATCTTCGGGCACTTCAGATCTTCGAGGGACATGATCTTGGACGGAATGGTCCGCATCACTGCCGCGGCACCGCGGTTCTGCACGAAGGCGTTGACGCGAAAGCGCGCCAGGTTCGGCACCGCGAAGGAGAAGTCGCACTCGAGGTTTTCCTCGTAGAACTTGCGCTGGCCGTCGTTCATGATGTCATAGATCATGCCGTGCACGTCCTTGTGGTCCATCGCCGGCAGGTTGATGCGCTTGATGTCGCCGCGCACGCGGATCATGGGCGGCAAGCCGGAGGACAGGTGCAGGTCGGAGGCCTTGTTCTTGACTACGAAGCTAAGCAGTTCGGTGAGATCCATTACAATTCCTCCGGTTCGGTGGGCTGCGCCGCGGGGTCGCTGCCCGGGCGTACAGGCGCAAGTCGGTTTGGGAGATTATGGCAACGATTTCTGGCAACTTGCAAGCCGCGCGCGCGCGCGTCCGACGGGCGGCCCGGGCGGCGGGCCGCGATGCGGCGCAGGTGATTGTGCTCGCGGCATCGAAGGCGCATCCGCCGGAACGCCTGCGCGAGGCCTGCGCGGCGTGGCAGCGCGTGTTTGGCGAGAACTACGTGCAGGAGGCGATGGAAAAAATGGACGCCCTCGCGGACCTGCAAAGCCTTGCGCTGGAGTGGCACATGATCGGTCCTTTGCAGGGCAACAAGGCGCGGTTAGCGGCGGAGCGGTTCGGGTGGGTGCAAACCGTCGATCGTGAGCGAATTGCCCGGCGCTTGTCCGATGCGCGCCCGCCAGAGCTGCCGCCGCTCAACGTGCTGATCCAGGTGAACGTGTCGGGCGAGGCGAGCAAGAGCGGCGCGGCGCCGCGAGATGTGCCCGCACTCGCTCGCGCGACTGCTGCCCTGCCGCGCCTGAAGTTGCGCGGACTGATGGCGATACCCGAGCCAGGGGGCGATGTCGCGCAGCAACGCGCGCGCTTTCGCGCAGTGCGGGAGCTCTACGACGTCTTGTGCGCAGAAGGGCTGGCGCTCGACACGCTTTCCATGGGAATGTCAGACGATCTCGAAGCCGCGGTCGCCGAGGGCTCCACGATGGTGCGGATCGGGACGGCTATCTTCGGCCCGCGCGAACAGCGGGCCGCCAGTCCTGCGCACGCCGCGATCGCGTGACGGTGGCCATGCGCGTCACCTTCGTCGGCGGCGGCAACATGGCGGCCGCAATGATCGGCGGGCTGCTGCAAAAAGGCTATGCCGCATCGGATCTGAGCGCAGTGGAGATCGTACCGGCTGCGCGCGCGAGGCTCGCGGCGCGTTTCGGCGTACGCGTGTTCGATCGCGTCGGGACGCAAGCGCTTGCCTGCGAGTGTCTGGTTCTCGCGGTGAAGCCGCAGGACATGCGCAGCGCGCTCGAGCCGCTCGGTGCCCTGCTCGGCGAGCAGCTGGTGATCAGCATTGCCGCCGGGATCCGGCTGGGTGATGCATCGCGCTGGCTCGGAGGCTATGCGCGGCTCGTGCGCGCCATGCCGAACACCCCGGCATTGATCGGAGCCGGGATCGCCGGCCTGTACGCCTTGCCCTCGGTCAGCGCCGAAGAGCGCGCGCGCGCCGAGGCGGTGCTCGGTGCGGTCGGCGCGACGGTCTGGCTGGCCGACGAAGCGCTGCTCGATCCGGTGACCGCCGTTTCAGGCAGCGGACCCGCTTACGTCTTCTATTTCATCGAGGCGCTCGAGCAGGCCGGCATCGCGCTTGGCCTGCCCGCGGCGGACGCGCGCAAACTCGCCATCCACACGCTGCTGGGCGCGGCGAAACTCGCAGCTTCCAGCGACGATCCGCCAGCGGTGCTGCGCGAGCGCGTCACGTCGAAAGGTGGCACCACCGAAGCTGCGCTCAGGGTGTTCGCGGCTGAAGGTCTCGCCGAGCGCATTGGCCGTGCGGTGCACGCGGCAAGCAGCCGCGGCGCGGAACTCGGCAGGCTGCTGGGCAAGGATTAGCACGCCCGCCATGCTCGCGCAAATCGCGCAGTTTCTGATCGAAACCGTTGCGGGTTTCTTCGTGTTCGCGCTGCTGGCGCGTTTTCACTTCCAGTGGCTGCGCGTGCCGTTCCGCAATCCACTCGGCGAGTTCGTGGTCGCGGTGAGCAATTGGCTGGTGGTGCCGGCGCGGCGCCTGGTCCCGTCGCTGTCCGGCTTCGATCTTGCGTCGCTGTCCGGCGCCTGGTTGCTGCAGTTCGCAGGTCTGTGGCTGGTATTCGCGGTGAACGTGCGCGATCTCTTCGCAGGATCCAGCGCAATTGTCGGAGTTCTCGCCGCGCTTGCGCTCATCGATCTGGTGCGTTTTTCGCTGTACATGCTGATCGGCGCGGTGATCGTTCAGGCAGTGCTGTCCTGGGTCAACCCGTATGCGCCGATGGCCCCGGTGTTCGACGTGTTCTGCCGCCCGTTCCTGCGGCCGATCCGGCGCATCGTGCCGCCGATAGCCAACGTCGACCTCTCGCCGCTGGTCGTGCTGCTCGTGCTACAGGTGCTTCTGATCCCGGTGTGGTACGCGCGGTCGCTGGTTGCGACGATGTCATGACGCGGGTCGGCCCGGAAGGCTGGTTCCGGCGCGACGGGGATCGTCTGGTGCTCGAGTTGCATGTGCAACCCGGGGCGGGGCGCACGGCAATCGCCGGTCTGCATGGCAAACGCCTGAAAATCCGGCTGGCGGCACGCGCCGTGGACGGCGCCGCCAACGCCTGTCTGGTGGAGTTCCTCGCCGAGGCGCTCGGCGTGGCAAAGCGCAACGTCGTGATCGAGACGGGCGAAACGTCGCGCGCCAAGCGCGTGTCGGTGCGCGGCGCTCGAGGCGGACCGGAAGCGCTGTGGCGCTCGGAACAGGGGAACCCAGGTTCCGCCGTTACCCCCTGCTAGGCGGCCACGCCTTCGCCGCCTCGGCGGAAGCGGATTTCGTCGGGATAGGGAAACACGTGTTCCTCGACGCCGTCGCGGATCAGCCGCTGCTTGCGCAGCCAGAACCCGGTATCGGTGAGGTCGCGATGGTACGCGAGGAAGATCTCCCGCGCGCGCGGGTTTGAAACCAGGAACTTCTCGAACTGCTCGGGAAACACGTCCTGCGGCCCGATCGAGTACCAGGGTTCCGCGGACATTTCATCTTCGAACGAGCGCGGCGCCGGAATGCGCCGGAAATTGCACTCGGTCATGTAGCAAATTTCGTCGTAGTCATAGAACACGACCCGGTTGTGGCGCGTCACGCCGAAGTTTTTCAGCAGCATGTCGCCCGGGAAGATGTTCGCGCCGGCCAGTTCCTTGATCGCGTTTCCGTATTCGCGCAGCGCTTGCGTCATGCGCGCCTCGTCGCCGTCGTGCAGCGCTTCCTCGAGGTACAGGTTGAGCGGTTGCATGCGCCGCTCGATGTACATGTGCTTGATCACCACTTGGTCGCCTTCGAACTCCACGTTCGAGGCAGCCTCCTCGGTGAGTTCCTTGAGCAGTTCGGGGGCAAAGCGCTCGCGCGGCAACGCGACCAGCGAATACTCGAGCGTATCGGCCATCCGGCCTACGCGGTCGTGGTACTTCACCAGCACGTATTTCTTCTTGACCGTCGCCCGGTCCATTTCCTTGGGGGGCGCGAAGCGGTCGCGGATCACCTTGAAGACGTATGGGAACGAGGGCAGCGTAAACACCAGCATCACCATTCCCTTGATGCCGGGCGCGTTGCAGAAGTTGTCAGAGGAGTGATGCAGGTGATAGTGCAGGTCGCGGTAGAAAAGCGTCTTGCCCTGCTTTTGCAGTCCGACCGCCATGTACATCTCGGCGCGGGGCTTCTTCGGCATCAGGGTGCGCAGAAACGACACGTACGCCGCGGGCACCTCCATGTCGACCAGGAAGTAGGCACGCGCATAGGAGAACAGCACCAGGATCTGGTCGGGCTCCAGCACCAGCGCATCCAGGTACAGCTCGCGGCGCGCGTTCTGCAGGATCGGCACGGCGAACGGAATCTCGCGATGCCCGTTGATCGCCTTGCCGACGATGTATGCGGCCTTGTTCCGGAAGAACAGCGAACCCAGCACCTGAATCTGCAGGTTTGGCCGCGCACGGGCGGGTCGGGGGAAATTGGCGCGGATCGCCCGCAGCGCAAACCTCACGTCGCGGCGCAGGTCCTCGAACGGGTTGGCGAGCCCGAAATCGCGCACGATCGCGGCGAGCGTCGCGGCCAGGCCGCGGTCCTTGTTGCCACCGCCCGGATAGTAGCTGCGGTAGGCCGGCACCTCGCCTTCGAGGTGTTCGGTGGCGACCGCGGGTTTCCAGAAGATAAATTCGTTTCGGTAGTAGCGCCGGTCCAGCACCTGGCAGGCGACCGAGTTGTAGAACGTCTCCGCGCACTCCGGCTGCTTGTGCTCGTGCAGCAGGCCGATGTAGTTGAGCTTGATCGCGGGCCACAGCGATTCGTCGTGTGCCGCCTGCGGAAAGGTTGCACGCACGCTCACCACCGCCTCCGCCACGCGCTGGTCGTACATCTGAATGCGCGCGCGCGCGAGCTCGCGCATGGCCGGCCAGTCGGCTCGCTCGAAAAGTTCGCGCGCCTTGACGGAGGCCTCGCGGAACAGGCGGTAGTGCTTGTCGAATCCCACCAGCATGGTGCGCGCGACTGCAACCGCAATCTGCGCGCGCACCGCCACCCCGGCAGAAAGCGGTTCCACCGGGGCCGGGCGGGCGGCCGGCTGGATCATGCGCCCGCCCCGCGCATCAGGCCGCGGCGAGCTTGGCCTTCTTCTTGTCGTCGAAGAATTGCTCGTCCTCGGTGGAACCGTGCAGCGCAGTGGTCGAGGCCTTGCCGCCCGTGACCACCTGGGTGATCTCGTCGAAATAACCGGTGCCCACCTCGCGCTGGTGCTTGACTGCGGTGAATCCGCGCTCGGCGGCGGAGAATTCCTTCTGCTGCAACTCGACAAACGCGGTCATGTTGTTGCGCTCGTAGCCGTACGCGAGGTCGAACATCGCGTAGTTGAGCGCGTGGAAGCCGGCCAGCGTGATGAACTGGAACTTGTAGCCCATGGCGCCGAGTTCGCGCTGGAATTTCGCGATGGTCGCATCGTCCAGGTTGCGCTTCCAGTTGAACGAGGGCGAGCAGTTGTACGCAAGCATCTTGCCGGGAAACTTCTTCTGGATGCCCTCGGCGAACCGGCGCGCAAAATCCAGGTCGGGCGTACCCGTCTCGCACCACACCATATCCGCGTACTCGGCATACGCGAGCCCGCGGGAGAGTGCCTGGTCGAAACCCTTCCTGGTGCGGAAAAAACCGTCGGCAGTGCGCTCGCCCGTCAGGAACGGCTTGTCGTTTTCGTCGTAGTCGGAAGTCACCAGGTCGGCGGCCTCCGCATCGGTGCGCGCGAGCAGCACCGTCGGCACCCCCATGATGTCGGCTGCGAGCCGCGCCGCGATCAGCTTCTGCACGTTTTCCTGCGTCGGCACGAGGACCTTGCCGCCCATGTGGCCGCATTTCTTCACGCTTGCCAGCTGATCCTCGAAGTGAACGCCCGAGGCGCCCGCCTCGATCATCGCGCGCATCAGTTCGTGGGCGTTCAATACGCCGCCGAAGCCGGCCTCGGCATCGGCGACGACCGGAGCGAACCAGTCGATATCGCCCTTGCCTTCCAGGGTCTGGATCTGGTCGGCGCGCGTGAGCGCGTTGTTGATCCGCTTCACCACCGTCGGCACGCTGGAGACCGCGTACAGGGACTGGTCGGGGTACATCGATAGCGAGTCGTTCGCGTCCGCGGCTACCTGCCAGCCGGAAAGATAGATCGCCGGCACCCCGGCCTTGACCTGCTGCATCGCCTGATTGCCGGTGAGCGCGCCCAGGGAATTGACGAACGGCCGCTCGGAGCACATGTTCCAGAGCTTCTGCGCGCCGCGCTTCGCCAGCGTGTATTCGATCATTACGCTGCCGCGCAGGCGAACCACGTCTTCGGCGCTGTAGCCGCGCTTCAGGCCTTTCCAGCGGGGATTGTTGGTCCAGTCGTTCTTGAGTGCGGCAATCTCTTTTTCGCGATTCAGCATGTCGCTCCCTATGGCGAAGAAATCAATGGCGATGAAATGTTCGGTTCGTCGACACCGGGGGAAACCCCCTACCCGTTCCGGTGCTAGTTCTCAAGATAACCCACGTCAACAGCGCGCCGCAATATTCCTCCAACAGGACAACAAATGGCGAAAATCTTCATTGTGACAATAAGTTACCCTATTAGCATTTCATAATGTGGGATGGTATTTCATGCTGATTGCGCGCCGCAATATGCGGCGCGCGGTGGTGCCCCTTATGAGCCTGGGGTTGCGGGTTTCAGCTCTGGACCAGCTGGCGGTGCTTCTGCGTGCTCATCAGTATGCCGATGCCGACGAACAACGTGGCGAGCGCGGTGCCGCCGTAGGAAATGAACGGCAGCGGCACGCCCACCACCGGAAGGACGCCCGAGACCATGCCGATGTTGACGAAGGCGTAGGTGAAGAAGATGAGCGTGATGGATGCAGCGAGCAAGCGCGTGAAGAAGGTCGGCGCGTTGGCCGCGATCATCAGCCCGCGCGCGATGAGCAGCAGGTACAGGACCAGCAGCAGGCCGACGCCGATCAGCCCGAATTCCTCGGAGAACACCGCCAGAATAAAGTCGGTGTGCTTCTCCGGAATGAATTCGAGGTGCGTCTGCGTTCCCTTGAGCCAGCCCTTGCCCGTGATGCCGCCCGAGCCGACGGCGATTGTCGATTGGATGATGTGGTATCCCGCGCCGAGCGGATCCTGCGTCGGGTCGAGCAGCGTCAGGATGCGGCGCCGCTGATAGTCGTGCAGCAGCCCCCAGACGGGCGGCAGGCTGGCGAGCGCTGCTGTGCCCAGTCCCGCCAGCACCTTCCAGGACAACCCGGCGAAGAAAATAACGTAGAACCCTGCGGCGGCAACCAGCACCGCCGTGCCCAGGTCAGGCTGGCGCGCGATCAGCAGCACGGGCACCGCGAGCAGCACGCCGGCGACGCAGAACTCGCGCGCGCGCAGGCCCGCCTCGTGGCGGTGGAACCACCATGCAAGCATCAACGGCATGGCAATCTTCATCATCTCGGAGGGCTGGACGCGCGTTACGCCGACGTGGAGCCAGCGGCGGGCGCCGTTGACCACTTCGCCGAATATCGCCACGGCGACGAGCAGCACGACTCCCGCGACATAGGCCGGGACCGCAAAGCGCATCAGCGTCTGCGGCGGCATCTGCGCCACCACCCACATCAACGCGAACGCAACCAGCAGATTGACCGCCTGGCCGTTGACGCGCGCGGGCAGATCGTAGCTGGCGCTATACAACGTCGCCAGGCCGAGCGAGACCAGCGCGACGGCGATGGCGAGCAGCGGGCCGTCGACGCCCGCGGCGACGCGCGCGTAGAGGCGGCGAGGCGACATTGCGGAGAGTTCCAGAGCCATCAGTCGGCTTCCTCCTCGTCGGAATCGTCTTCGGGCGATGGCTTGCGCATCGACTCCGGCTGCTTGCCGAGCAGGAAGTAATCGAGCACCGCGCGAGCGATCGGCGCTGCGACCGAGCTGCCGTGCCCGCCGTTCTCGACCAGGATCCCGAGCGCAATCGTCGCGCTCTCGGCCGGCGCGAAGGCGATGAACAGGGCGTGGTCGCGGTGCCGCTCGGCAACGCGTTTCTCGTCGTACTTCTCGCCCTGCTTCATCGCCACCACCTGGGCGGTTCCGGTCTTGCCGCCAAAGGAATAGGGAGCGCCTGCGCCCGCGCGCGCCGCGGTGCCGCCCGGACGCGTGACGTCGACCATCGCGCGCTTGATCAGCTCGACGTGCGCCGGTTTGAAATTCATCGCCCGCTCGGGCTTGGGCTCCACCAGGCGCACCTCGCCGGTGCGGCTGCTCTCGATCCTCTGTACCAGGTGCGGGCGGAAGCTCATGCCGTTGGCTGCCAACACCGCGGTCGCCTGCGCCAGCTGCATCGGTGTGGCGAGGTTGTAGCCCTGACCGATCGCCACCGAAATCGTGTCGCCGGCGAACCATTTCTGCTTGAAGCGCTTTATCTTCCATTCGGACGAAGGCAGCAGGCCGGGTTTCTCGCCATCGATGTCGAGACCGGTCTTGCCGCCGAAGCCGAACTGGCCGATGAAGTCGTGGATATTGTCTATGCCCAGTTCGTTGCCGAGACCGTAGTAGTACGTGTCGCACGAAATCACGATCGAACGGTGCATGTCGACCGCGCCATGGCCGCCCGCCTTCCAGTCGCGCCAGCGATGCGAAACACCCGGAAGGGAAAAGAACCCCGGATCGCTGATGGTGTAAGAGGGCGAACGCTTGCCCAGCTCGAGCGCAGCCATTGCCATGAATGGCTTGAATGTCGAACCCGGGGGGTACTGGCCGGTCAGCGCGCGGTTGTTGAGCGGCCGGTCAGGCGAATTGTTTAGCGTCTCCCAGCTCGCCGCGTCGATCCCGTCGACGAACAGATTCGGGTCGAAACCCGGCCGGGAAACCAATGCGAGCACGCCGCCGGAATTGGGATCGATCGCCACCAGCGCGCCGCGCCAGTCGCCGAATGCGGCCTCGGCCACCTCCTGCAGCCTGATGTCAAGCGTCAGCGTAAGGTTGTTCCCCGATTGCGGCGAAGTGCGCGACAACGTGCGTATGCCCCGCCCGGCCGCGTCGATCTCGACCTGCTCCATGCCGGTGGTGCCGTGCAGTTCCTGCTGATAGCTGCCCTCGACGCCGGTCTTGCCGATGAAGTCGGTGCCGCGGTAGTTTGCGGCTACGCCGTCGTCCTCGAGCTTGGCCTGTTCGCTCGGGTTGATGCGGCCGATGTAACCGATCACGTGCGACGCGAGTTCGCCGTACGGATACTGCCGGAACAGGCGCGCCCTGATCTCCACGCCCGGGAAGCGGTAGCGCTGCGCGGCAAAGCGCGCCACTTCCTCGTCGGTCAGGCGCGTGCGGATCGGGATCGATTCTGCATTGCGCAATTCCTGCAGCAGCTTGCGAAAGCGGGTGCGGTCTTTGGGCTGAACGTCGATCACCTCTCCCAATTCGCTGATGGTGCGTTCGATGTCGCGCACGCGCGCAGGCATGATTTCGAGCGTATAGGCCGAATAATTGCGCGCCAGGACAACCCCGTTGCGATCGAGGATCAGCCCGCGATTGGGTGCGATCGGCACGATCGATATCCGGTTGTCCTCTGCCTTCGTGTGGTAATAGTCGTGCTGCAGCACCTGCAGATAGAAGAACCGGGCGGCGAGCAGCGCAAACGCCACCAGCACGGCGATCCCCGCGATCCCGACGCGCAGCTGGAAGTAATACAGCTCGCGCTGGTGGTTTTTCAGCTCGGCGAATCGCATTTCACGGCCCCTAGATCGGGCGTGTCTCGTCAATCTCGAGCGCGCGGCGCTGAGGGATGAGGAGCAAGAAGGTGAGCGCGGGCCAGAGCGCCGCGCCGAGCAGCGGGCCGACCAGCACGCGCCAGCCTGAAAAGTCCGCTCCGGAAGCGACGCGCACCGCCACGGTAACCAACTGAACCGCGACCAGCAGCACTGCGACATGGAGCGATTGCTGGGTCATCGGGAACCACAGGATGCGCCGCGAAAGCGTGATCGCGCCGAACGCGAGCATCGAGTAGGCAAGCGCGTGCTGGCCGAGGAGCACGCCGTTGCCGGCGTCGGTAAACAATCCGAGCAGCCAGCCGACCCCCAGGCCGACCAGGCGCGGCTGACGCACGCACCAGAAAGTGAGGACCAGGGCGACGAAATCCGGCGCGAGCGCGGGATCGCGCCACGGCAAGAAATTGACGAACAGCGCGAGCGCGAACGAAATCACAATAGTCGCGATGCTGACCGGCAACAGGATGTACTGCGGGCGCGCGTCGGTCTTAACCGCAATCGGCAGCCTCCTTGCGCCGGCGCTTTCCCTTGGCCGTCTTGCGCTCTCTTTCCGTCGCGCTCTCTTCGGGAAGCGCAATCTGCTTGGGTTCGTTGGCAAGTACCAGCAGGTAGCGATTGTTCTCCACGCCCGCAGCAGGCTGGCATACGATGCGCGCGAACGCATAGGCCGCGTCCCGCTCTATGCGCACCACGATCGCCACCGGTAGGCCCGGAGGGTAGGTGCCGTCGATGCCGGAGGTCACCAGCCGGTCGCCGTTCTGTATCTCGGCGTTTGCCGCCAGGAAACGCAGCTCCAGCGTTCCGGAAGCGCCCGCCCCGAAGGCGACTGCGCGCAGGCCGTTGCGCACCACCTGAACCGGAATCGCATGATCCTTGTCGGTGAGCAGGGTCACCTCTGCGACCATCGGATGGACCCGTGTCACCTGGCCGACGACGCCGAGTTCGTCAACCACCGCTTGGCTTGCGCGGATCCCGTGCGTGGTGCCTTTGTCGACGATCAGCTTGCGCGAGAACGGATCGCGGCCGGAGTAGAGCGCCTCCACCGGAGTTACGCCATAGGGCAGCCGGTCGGCAGCGCCGATCAGCCTGCGCAACTGCGCGGTTTCCGCGGCCCCTGCCTCGAAGCCTTGCGCCTGCTGGCTGGCGACCAGGATCCGCGCGCGCAGCTGGGCGTTTTCATCCAGCAGCGCGGACTGGCTGGTGAAGAATCCGGAGATCCGGTCGAGCACGCGCGCGGGCGCCGTGGCAAGGCTCTGCAGCGGATAGGCCGCGGCGGCGAGCGCGCTGCGCAGGACCTCGGCGTAATGGAAACGGGCATCGGCCACGAGCAGTGCGACCGAAAGCGATGCGAAGAATGCGAGCCGGACGAGCGGTGCAGGGCCGCGTTTGAAAAAAGGCGGCGGTTGATGCTCCATCAGCCCGAGCGGCGTTAGGAGTTATTCAGTCGTTGGTGAAGATCAGGCCGAAGTGCTCCATCTTCTCCAGCGCCTTGCCCGAGCCTCGCACCACGCAGGTGAGCGGATCGTCGGCCACGATCACCGGCAATCCGGTTTCTTCCATCAACAGCCGGTCGAGATCGCGCAGCAGCGCGCCGCCACCGGTGAGCACCATGCCTTTCTCGGCGATATCGGCACCGAGCTCCGGCGGGGTCTGCTCCAGGGCGCTCTTCACCGCCGAGACGATCTGGTTGAGCGGCTCGGTGAGTGCCTCGAGAATTTCATTCGAGCTGATGGTGAAACTGCGCGGGATCCCTTCGGCGAGATTGCGGCCCTTCACGTCCATTTCGCGCACTTCCGATCCGGGAAATGCCGAGCCGATCGTCTTCTTCACCGTCTCGGCGGTGGTTTCGCCGATCAGCATGCCGTAATTGCGGCGGATATAGTTGATGATCGCTTCGTCGAACTTGTCTCCGCCGACGCGCACGCTGCCCGAATACACCATGCCGCCGAGCGAAATCACGCCGACTTCGGTGGTGCCGCCGCCGACATCGACCACCATCGAGCCGGTCGCTTCCGCGACCGGCATGTCGGCGCCGATCGCCGCCGCCCTCGGTTCCTCGATCAGATACACCTGTCCGGCGCCGGCGCCGATCGCGCTCTCACGTATCGCGCGCCGCTCGACCTGCGTCGAGCCGCAGGGAACGCAGATGATGATGCGCGGACTGGGCGAAAACAGGCGGGAGTCGTGCACCTTCTTGATGAACTGCTTGAGCATCTGCTCGGTCACGGTGAAATCGGCGATCACGCCGTCCTTCATCGGGCGGATCGCGACGATGTTGCCCGGGGTTTTGCCGAGCATCATCTTGGCCTCCCTGCCGACCGCCTGAATGGTTTTTTTCCCGTTGGGTCCACCTTCCTGGCGGATCGCGACCACCGAGGGTTCGTCAAGCACGATCCCCTTGCCGCGCACGTAGATCAACGTGTTCGCGGTGCCGAGGTCGATGGCGAGGTCGTTGGAAAAATAACTGCGCAGAAAGCCGAACATTTGCGTATCTGATCCCACTCCGGTTGCGCCCTGGCCCCGGCGGCCAAGGCTGTGTCGCTCAAGCACTCCATGATACCCTAATGGGGCCAGCGAATGGCAGTTGCGCGGGGGCCGCTACCCCGCGCCCGAACGCGCCCGAGCCCTCTTTTCCACCCATTTCCGCCCATGTCCCTGGATCTCGCACAGATCGAGCATATCGCGCTGCTTGCGCGCATTGCGCTCGATCCGGCCGAAGCACAAGCGGTGCAGGACGGACTCAACCGGGTACTCGGACTGATCGAGGAAATGCAGGCGGTCGATACCTCGGGGATCGAGCCCATGTCGCACGCGCTGGACTTGGAGCAGCCGCTGCGCGAGGACCGCGTGACCGAGACCGATCAGCGCGCGCTGTTCCAGTCGGTCGCTCCATCGGTCGAAGACGGCCTGTATCTGGTGCCGAAGGTCATCGAGTAGCTTGCCCAACGCCAGTCTCCTCGACTCCAGCCTAAAGGGCCTCGCCTCGGCACTCGCGGCGAAGACCATCTCCAGCGTCGAGTTGACGCGGCTGTTTCTCGAGCGCATCGGCTCGCTGAACGCGGTGCTGAACGCGTTCATCACGGTGGACGCGGAGCGAAGCCTGGCCCAGGCCGGCAGCGCCGATGCCGCACGCGCGAGCGGAAGCGCCAGCCCCCTCGCGGGCATTCCGGTTGCGCACAAGGATATTTTCTGCACCCGCGGCCTGCTGACCACCTGCGGCTCGAAGATGCTGTCGAACTTCGTTTCGCCCTATGACGCCCACGTGATCGAGCGCTTCGCCGCCGCCGGCGCGGTGCTGCTGGGCAAGACGAACATGGACGAGTTTGCGATGGGCTCGTCGAGCGAGACTTCCTGGTTCGGCCCGGTGAAGAACCCGTGGAACACCGGGTGCGTGCCCGGGGGCTCCTCCGGCGGCTCGGCGGCGGCGGTTGCGGCGCGCCTGGCTCCCGCGGCCACGGGCACCGACACCGGCGGCTCGATCCGCCAGCCTGCGGCCCTGACCGGAATCTGCGGCATCAAACCGACCTACGGAGTGGTGTCGCGCTACGGCATGATCGCGTTTGCATCGTCGCTCGACCAAGGCGGCCCGATGGCGAGGAGCGCCGAGGACCTGGCGATGCTGATGAACGTGATGGCCGGACACGATCCGCGCGACTCGACCAGTCTGGCGCGGGAACGCGAGAACTATGCCCGTGACCTCGACAGGCCGCTCGAGGGCTTGCGAATCGGCTTGCCGAAGGAATACTTCGGCGACGGCGTGGATGCGGAGGTCGCCGCGCGGGTGCAGGAAGCGATCCGGGAGTTCGAGCGGCTCGGCGCGCGGACGCTCGAAGTCACGCTGCCCAACACGCGGCTGTCCGTGCCCGCCTACTACGTGCTCGCACCGGCCGAGGCGTCGTCCAATCTTTCCCGCTTCGACGGCGTGCGCTACGGCCACCGCGCAGCGAATTACGACAACCTGCTCGAGATGTACCGGAACTCGCGCGCCGAAGGCTTCGGCGCCGAGGTGAAGCGGCGCATCCTCATCGGCACCTATGTGCTTTCGGCGGGCTATTACGACGCCTACTACCTTCAGGCGCAGAAGCTGCGGCGCCTGGTCGCGCGCGACTTCACCGCGGCGTTTCGCGACTGCGACCTGATCATGGGGCCGACCGCGCCCGGCACTGCGTTTCCTCTTGGCGCCAAGACGGGCGACCCGGTGCAGATGTACCTGATCGACATTTTTACCATCGCCGTGAACCTGGCCGGACTCCCCGGCATGTCGATTCCCTGCGGCTTCGATGCGCGCGGACTGCCCGTCGGCCTGCAGCTCATCGGCAATTATTTCTCCGAAGCGCGCATGCTGGCCGCGGCGCACCGCTACCAGCTGGTGACCGACTGGCACACGAGGGTGCCGAAGGAGACGCCCCTGTGACCGCGCCCGCGCGCTGGGAGATCGTCGTCGGGATCGAGAC
>JACPYS010000010.1 GCA_016195915.1 Betaproteobacteria bacterium
ATAGAAGAGCGCGGGCTCGGGGGAGCCGCCAAACACCTTCATGCACCAGGCGCCAAGCGCAAGAACTGGTACGGCAATCAATGCCGTCACATACGCTGAGGTCCTGGCTTCGATTTTCCAGTTTGAAAGTGGCATGAGCGTTAACGTCGTGCTGTGCGGCGGGCCAGCACGGCGACGAAAAATGGCACAACGCTTCCGGCCCGTCCGCACCAGCTAAAGTTATACGCCGTCACCCGTCGTTGACCTCAACATTCTTGCCTGGAAACACTACCTGCGATCCGCTCGCCAATCGGGCGATCAGCGAGTAGCGCTTCTTTCGAATTCGTGCCTTAAGCTCAGTCACGGAGCGGGAGTCTGCATCATCCTTGACGTAGATCTTTCCACGGAGATGGACTGGCGAGATCAACCCGTTCGGTGGCAGCAGGAGAGACTTGTCATACTCCGGAGGCGTTCCTTGATCCCCGAAGGGCATACCCGCCTTTCCAATAGTCGTGTAGTGGGTCAAGCGGGGCCTCGACACCCCATGGTACCGCGCCCATGTCGTGCAGGAGGCGTTCAGTTTCTTACCGAGATCAAGCTCAAAGGACGCAACCGTTGCCGCCACATTGGACTGACTGGCCAAAGAGCACTCGAACTGTAGTTCAGCACCTCTTTCGAACTCGCTGACAATCTTGCCCGATGTGCGTGTAATCACCACACGAGGCGTTGAAAGGCGTTTGTTCAACCACCACGCGTACACACCGACTATCGTCCCGACGGTGCCTGTGATCGCGCCCCAGATGGCGATTGTGTCTTTCAACTCAAGGTCCATTCGGATTCAAGGCGTATAATCGGGATAGGAGAAAGCCTCGCGGCTTCATTCGCTAGCGCCAACAGATCCGGCAGATCTCCCGGGGTAAGACACGTTACCTTCCCTGCATAGACGCCGAATTTACAAAGTGCATCCCAGCCGCAGATGGAGGGCTTCGCAGTCAGGTGCCCGCTCGCCCCGGATGCACCACGCCTCATATCCGGTTTTTGTTCATCGTCCCGCAGTTTCGGATTGGACTTCCTCCAGACCCCGCCTCGCGACGGCGCCCTTGCCCTTCTCCTTGCCTTTGGCTCTGCGAAAACCTGGCAGTCGGACTCGCACCGACTAAGTAACGCGCCATGCCCGGCGCACACGTCCGGCTTCAGGCGCGCGCCGCTTGCGGCGCGTCGTCCTGAAAGCCGCTGTTCGGCGGCACAATGGTGTTCCTCCGGCGCATGACGTTAATCGATCACCTTATCGGCACGGATCAGGATCGAGCGGGGAAATGTGATGCCGAGTTCCTGTGCAGTTTTCTTGTTTATCGCGAGCTCGAACCTCATCGGCTGCTCGACTGGCAGGTCTTCAGGCTTTGCTCCGCGTAGGATGCGATTCGCATGGCGCGCTGCGCTCCGGAACAGCTCAATGGCGTCGACGCCGTAGGCAATCAGGCCGCCTTCCTCGACATAGAGGGTTAAGTAGTAGATTACCGGCACTTTATAGTGCGCTGCGAGCGCGACAACGCGTTTGCGATTGAAGAACATGAAGCTGTCGACCCCGACCATTACGCCGCCGTCCGCCTCCCGCTGAAGCGAGGCAATGGTCTTCTCGATATCGGCCTCGCTGCGCACGGTAGCCGGGAAGATCCGCACCCCAAGCTTCGCCGCAACATTCCGAAGTGGCTGCAAATAATATCTATCGACATAGGGCGCGGTCTCGGGATTAAACATTACGGCGATTTGTCTTACCCGAGGCGCGACCTCCTTCAGCAGTTCCAGCCACTTCTCAACCAGCGTTGATTCCAGGTATAGGAATCCCGTGATGTTTCCACCGGGACGGGAAAAGGACTGCACGAAGCCGCTGCCGACCGGATCAGCGACCAGCGTGAACACGATCGGGATTGTCCGCGTTTCGCGCTGGAGCGCGGCGGTCGCCGGCGTCGTGTTGGCCAGGATCAAGTCGGGCTTCAGAGCGACGAGTTCCTTCGCATGCGCTGACGCGCGAACGGGATTGTTTCCGCCCCAACGGACATCGAACCGCACATTGCGACCCTCGGACCAGCCGAGCGCCGCAAGCCCTTCCTTGAATGCGAGGAGGCGCGATAACGCTTCAGGATCGCTCTCGGGGTATCCCATGAGTACCGCAATCCGCCTTGTTTGATCGCGCTGCGCATGCAGCACAAGCGGCCACGCGAGCGCCATGCCGACAAGACCGCCAATGAAATCCCGCCGCCTCGGAATCCCCGCGACGAACTCAGCGGAAAATCTACCCTTCCGCCATCTGAGGTCGTAAGTTCTGGACATGCAATAGTCCCCTCTCTATTGACGCGCCCGGCGAGTGATCGCTTCGGGGCGCAGCCGGTATGGGCGCTGACCTATTTCGTGCCGACATCGTGCCACCGAACGGCTTCAGGTGCGCGCCGCGCGCGGCGCGTCGTCCTGCAAGCCGTTGTTCGGTGGCAAGCGTATTTGCGCTGCGCTGTCTCGAACACTGTAAGCAGCCCAACAGCGGTCATTCGATCACCCGGTCGACGCGCAACAGCAAGAGCTTCGGAAAGGTCAAATCGAGCTCGCGCGCCGTGCGCAAATTGACGACGAACTCGAACCTGGTCGGCTCCTCGATGGGAAGATCTTCCGGTTTCGTCCCCTTCAGGATTCGGTGGACGTAGCCGGCCACACGCCGGAAACAGTCGAGAAAATCGGCGGAAAAGGCCATCAAGCCACCGTCCTGGGCGAACACGTTCTCACTGTACATCGCCGGAATTCGCTGCGCGCGCACGATTTCGATCACGCGCTTGCGATTCGTAAACATGAAGGGGCCAGGGAGCACGAAAAGTGCCTCGCTCGTGCGTGCGGCTGCCTCGATCGCCCGTTGCAGTTCACTCTCGGACCGGACGTCGTGCAGCACGAGCTTCACGGCCACCGCGTCGGCGGGTCCGCGCAACGCCGCAATCTGCGATTGGCCGAAAGCATCGCTGCGATATAAGACGCCGAGACGTGCGAGTTTTGGTAATGCGGTTTTTATCAGCTCGATCCGCTTCGCGTTCAACTCCGCGCCCACGACCGAGAGCCCGGTAACATTGCCGCCCGGCCGCCCCAGGGATTTGACGAGGCCGGCTCCAACCGGGTCGCTCCCGAGCACCAGCACGATCGGCAGGGTCGTCGTGAGCTTGCGCAACTCGGCCGCGGCGACATCTGCTGGTGCGAGGATAACGTCCGGTCTTAAGTCAACAAGTTCACGGGCAAGCTGTGGCAGCTTGGAGAGATCCCCCGCCGCGTAGCGCGCCTCTAGAGTCATGTTCTTGCCCTCCTCGTACCCGAACTCGGCAAGGCCATTCCAGAAGGCGCGGATGAAAGGGACCATGCTCGCTGTTCCAGACGAGGAGAGCAGCCCGACGCGGTATGTCTTGCGCGCACGCTGGCCATACGCGGGCGCCAGAGCCCCCGATGCGAAAGCGAGCAGCGCAACGACGGATCTGCGGCGGCCGTTCATTCAAATCATCTCGTCAGCGCGCAGGACGACCGATTGCGGAATCGCGATGCCGGGCGCGCGGGCCGTCTTAAGGTTGCCCACCAATTCGGACTTAGATCGGAAGCAGACATAAGGGATCGCCTTTCGCTCGGTCGCGCGAATATTACGCCTTCGCAGCATCGTCATCGGGTGTGCAATGTGCCACCGAACGTAATATCGACTTGCAAAGTGTCGCCATACAAGGCGACCTGGTCACTACTGCGCGGCCATTTCCTTTGCTAAACATCAGTTTGGCCGTATCGGCAGAATGCCGCTTGCCGCGAAAGGCTGCGAGTTGTAACATGGTTATTTATACAGTATCCCATGGTTCATCATCCAGCCATGTTTGCTACCCGTCCGTCGTTTCCGCCGATCGCTTCCGATCCAGACAAGTCTATTTCGTCCCCACCGCACCAGCCGCGCCTTCTCGAGCGGGTGCGTGACGCGATCAGGGTGCGTCACTACAGCATCCGCACCGAGCAAGCATACACCGGCTGGATTCGCCGCTTTATTCTCTTCCACGGCAAGCGGCACCCCGCCGAAATGGGCAAGTTGGAGGTCGAGGCATTTCTGACGCACCTTGCCGTGTCCGGCGACGTGGCGGCGCCGACGCAGAATCAGGCGTTGAGTGCCGTTTTGTTCCTCTACAAGGAAGTCCTCGGGCAGGAGCTTGGCTGGATGGAGAGCGTGGTGCGCGCGAAGAAGCCCGCGAAACTTCCGGTGGTGTTCACGCGGGACGAAGTGCGCTCGATCATGGCGCACCTTGACGGGGTGCGCTGGATCATGGCGATGCTGCTGCACGGTTCGGGGCTGCGTCTGCTCGAATGCCTTCGGTTGCGCGTGAAGGATATTGATTTCGACCAGCGTTGCTTGACGGTGCGCGACGGAAAAGGCGGCAAGGATTGCGTCACGGTTCTGCCGGATGCCGCGATTGAGCCGCTGCGACGCCAGATCGAGCGCGTACGCGCGGTGCATGCGCAGGATCTTGCCGCCGGGTTCGGCGCGGTTTACCTGCCGCACGCACTCGACCGGAAGTACCCCGAGGCGAACAGGACGATCGCGTGGCAATACGTGTTTCCGGCTTCGGCGCGCGCGCTCGATCCGCGCTCGGGTATCGAACGGCGGCACCATCTTGACGAGTCGGTACTGCAGCGCGCCGTCAAGAACGCGATTCGCCCGGCGGGCATCGAGAAGCCCGCCAGCTGCCATTCGCGGAGGCACTCATTCGCAACCCACCTGCTCGAAGACGGCTACGACATCCGCACCATCCAGGAGCTGCTCGGACATTCGGATGTCAGCACGACGATGATTTATTGTGGAAAGTAAGTTGTTATGTGCAGTATCGCTCCCAGCTCATTGATCGGAAAGGCGCGTAGCTGCTGGAACTCAGCATAATATCTGGCCCGCACTGTGCGGCCCTCTGCTCTGAACCGGCATCGGTGACCTCGGCCGCACTACAACGAGTGCAGCCACTCAAGCAGTGTCTTGTTCTGGGTCCAGGACGGCATCTTGGGCAGTGGGGTATCGTCAGCGACTTTCTCGAGGGCCTTTCGTTTCATTTCGAGATTTGCCCGCGCATAGATCTCCGTTGTTTTTACATCCACATGTCCCAGGAAGTCGCGGATGATTTCGAGCGAGACGCCGCTCTGCAGTAGGTGCATTCCCTTCGTGTGCCGCAAGCTGTGTGGGCTCACCGGCTGTGTGAAGCCGGGGTGATCGCTCCGCACTGCCTGGATGTAGTTTTGCAGCACATAGCGGACGCCTGAGCGCGAGAACCGTTCACCTTGTCTGTTTTGGAATAGCGGGCGGTCAGCGTGTTCCGGGCGATCCAGGCCGTTTTCGCGAAGGTGATCGCGCAGGAGTTGGACCGTCGCGTCCATCAACGGCACGGCACGCATCTTGCGCCCTTTACCCATGAGCCTCACTTGCGCGGGAGAATTCAGGCGCACATCGCCGGCGCTGAGGTCGATCACTTCCTGCACGCGAGCACCAGTGTCGTAAAGCACGCTCAACAAGACCGCATCTCTACGGCCCTCGCGCGAACGCAGATCGGGTTGCGCCAAGATCAGTGCGAGGTCCTCTTTTGAGAGGTACCCGACGTTCGAGTGTGCATGCCGCTGCAGGGGAATGGCCAGGATCTGCTGGCACTGCAGCATGCGGTCCGGGACTTCCGATTGCACGTATCGGAAGAACGCATGCAGCGCCGCGAGGCGATGGTTCTGCGTGCGGATCGAGGCGTGCCTGTCCTTGCCCAGGTGATCGAGGAAGGCTTCCACCAGGGAAGCATCGATGTGCGCCAGAGACAGTCGCTCCAGGGCGATGCCGCGAGTGTCGCGGCAGAACCGAAGCAGCAGAGTGAACACATCGCGGTAGGCCTTGATGGTGTTGGGACTCAGATTGCGCTGTGCGGCCAGGTAGTGCGTCAGGAAGTTGGTCACCTGCACGGAGAAGTCGGTCGGTTTCATGAGGCGATCCTCCGCGGGATGACATCGCCAAACGCGGCGTTGGCGCGCACGCTGATCTCTGGAAACAGCTCGGCGGTCAGATGCAGATAGCGCTGCGTTCCGGCCAGCGACTGGTGCCCTAGATAGGTCGCCAGCACCGGCAGCTTGGCGTCGAGGTCCGCACCCTCGCGGTACCAGCGCAACAAGCTATGGACGGCCATCGTGTGCCGAAGATCGTGCACGCGCGGCCCCTTGCCCCGGCCGGCATGCGGAATCCCGCACCGCAGGAGCAGCTCCCGGTAGAGCCAATAGACCGTTGTGAGACTCAACGGCCCGCCATGTGGAGATGGGAAGAAGAACGCATCGGGCGGACGGGTTTCAAAGCTCGCGGCATACCGTTGCAGACGCTGCACGAGCGGCAACGCGGGTGGAACCAGTCGATTCTTGCCGAACTTGGCCTCGCGCACTGTCAAGACGCCCCGGTCGAGGTCGACATCGGCTACACGCAGATGCAAGACCTCGTTCACCCGGAAGCCGCACCCGTAGAGGAGGCGGAAGACTTCGGGCATGACCAGGTGGCGCAGCGGCGCGCGTGCGCTCGGCGTGAGTTGATCGACCGCCTGCAGCAGTTGCTGAACCTCGGTGTGGGTCAGGATGCGCGGGCAGAATCCGCTGCTGGCCTTTGCCGACAGCGATCGGTCCGGGACATAGGCGCAATACCCGAGGCGGCACAGATACCCGGCGAACTGACGCACGAGCGAGATGCGGAACTGCTGCGTCCTCGCGCTCTCATGGGGTTGCTTGGCAAGCCACTGTCGGGTGAGGGATCGGGGTAACTCGCACCGCAGTAGCCCCTCGGCACTCAGATAGCGATCAAAACAGCTGAGTATCCGGGTGCCCTCGCCGAATCGGTACCCACATGCCTGTTTGGTCTGAACGAATTGTTCCATCAGCGGGGCAAGCGGGCTTTGGAACCGAGGCCGGAGTTCGTCATTCGCCATGACGCAGCTCCTCGGTGTTCAGCGCGGCGGCGCGCAGGGACTCCACGTCGGCTTTGGCGTAAATCATCGTCGATGCCGTCGAGGCGTGCCCCAGGATCTCCGAGATGACGTGCATCGGTGTCTGCTCGCGCAGCAGTTGCGTCGCCAGGGTGTGGCGCAGCGAGTGCAGGCCGCAGTGCTGTTTGCTCCGGAACCGGATCCCCGCAAGTTCCCGCCAGTACTTGACGATCTGATAGAAATGACCGTCTTCGGCGAACGGCGTGAAAGGCGGTTGGGCTCTGAGGAACAGTTCGCGATGGGCGGTCTGGGGGCGGCCCGACTTCAGGTAGTCGATCAGCGCCTCGCCGACTTCCTCGGTCATGGGCAAACACAGCGGCGCACCGGTCTTCGATTGCGTGATCTCGATGGCGGCCGTGCCCCACTTGAGATCGTCGAGCCTGAGCGTTCGGATATCGCCCAATCGCAATCCCAGGCGACATGCGAGCAGGAGGATGGCGTAGTCGCGCTTGCCTCTGGGGGAGCTGCGGTCGACCACCTTCAGAAGCCGCTCAACGAGTTCCGGCTCCCACACCGAAGGGATCGTGGCATCCCGCGGGACTCGGACCGTCGGCAGCATCTGGCTGAGGTCCCGCTGCAGGATCCCGCGCACCAGAAGGAACTGCAGAAAGCAGCGCACGTCGGAAACGGTCCGGGACATCGACCGGGGACTCAGACGACGTCGCGAGGCTACAAATGCCGCGATATCGGCCGGCTGCAACTGATCCAGGGTCGTGACGTTCCTTGACCCCAGGTCATCCAGAAACACCGCGATCGTTCGCATTCGCACGCACAGAGTCGACGCACGGAGATGGCGTCGGTCGCGCGCGTACTGCTCGTACTCGCTCAGCGACTTCTTCATGGCCGCCGGGACCTGAAGTCTCGATGTGTCGATGCGCGTGCGCTCGACGCGGCCGTCGAGGGCAAAGTCGCCCAGCACCGTGACAAGAAACGGAATGTGCCGCCGCCACTCCTCGTTCGCTTTAACGCGTTCACCTGGCTGTCGGCGGTACGCGGTTATGAACTCAGCCGCGAGCTGCTCGGAATACCTGTCTCCCAGGCTCCTCTCGCGTGAGAACTTGACGAGATGCCCCCAGACCGTGCGGTACCGCCTCACCGATCGCCTGCTGAAGTTGATCTTGTCGAGCTCGCTCAACGCGTGCGCAACAAGTTGACCAAGCGGCAAACCGGATGGGGTTCGATGCGCCAATGAGTCCATGACCAACCTCCTCGAAAGAGGCGACCGCGATGGCCGCCAGGAGGTTGATCATGAAACTTTATGTGCAGTGATCCAACGCTAAGGCCTTGCTCGACAGGCGCTTGCGCGCACTGCTCTACATAACGGCTTACTTCCCACAATAAATCAAATGTGCAGCTGCACATTTGGTCTACACACACGTCATGAATCGCGGTGGCCGCGGGGTGCGAAGTCCGGCGGATCGGCGCTGATCGCAGATTTACCGTCCGCCGCGCCGGCGCTACAGGCGGGGACAAGCGGCCTTTCCCAAGGCGGCGTCGCAGATCAGCCGCTCCAGCTTGTGTACCGGCCGCCACTTCGCGCCGGCCGCGACAAAGCGGTCTGTGGCATCGACGATCACCGGGCCGGGCCTCGCGGGCGATGGCAGCGCCAACGCGCGCTCGGCGAGCGCGCGCATCTGCGCGCGATGCGTCGCGCCGTCGAGCACGCCTTGCTCATCGAAGCCCAGCGTGAAGAAGACCAGGCGCGCGATAGCGACGGGGCCGCGCTGTTTCATTTCCACGATCGCCTCCGCGCAGCGGATGCGCTGCCCGGCGAATCGTCGAAGCGGTACCGCGTCAGGCCGCTTCAGCATGGCGGAAAATCGCGCGCCGGCGAGGCGATAGATGCGATCCTCCGCGTCGAGGACGAAGATTCGGCTGGAATGGCGCGGTACGTTCATGTGGAAGGACCCGGAGCCGTTTTTCGGCGACAAAATGCCCGGTATCGCTGACGAAGGTTGTCCCGGCCTCGCTTCATGATCCTTTGGCGGATGCGCGTTTGACGCGATACCGAGCGGCGCCTTCGGCCACGCGCTTGCCGGTGTCTTGTTCTTCAGGCTCGAAAACGACCCGGACTCGCGCATGCATGACTTCAGCGACGCGACGCAAGTTGGCAAGCGAGTGACCTTCGTAACCGGGTGATTCCAGGCGGCTGATCTGCTGCTGGGAGGTCTTGAGGAGCTTCGCGAGGCCCTTCTGGGAAAGCCCGGCCTGTCCGCGCAAGGCGGCAATCTGCAGCGCCACGTCCCAGGCCTCACCGGCGCGCTCAAAGCGGGCGGCAAACGTCGGGTCTCGCATCTGTTTATCGAGGTACCGGTCGAAATTGGTCTTTTTCATGGCTTCATTCTCTCGTGCCAGTCACGCTTCCGTTCGCGCGCCGTATGGAGATCGCGAACCGGGATGGCCTGGCCTTTGTTGCGGATGCCGTGCACCGCGACGATCCGGCGATTCTTCACGAAGAACCACAACACACGGGTGTTGAGCTTGCCCACGTGGCGCAGTTCGAACAGCCCGCTGCCGAGCGACTTGGACAACGGCTCCCGGTGATACTGCCGACTCCGCAGTCTTGCCAGACCGGCGAGCACCGCCGCGAAGTCGTCCGGATCACTGGCCTTCAACTCGTCCAGAAATTCCCGCACGGGGCACGTCCCCGCCGCTGTCTCATAAAACTCTACGCTGGACCCCACGGCGGTGCAACATCATTTTTGATGTATAGGTGCAGGATACGATTGCGGGTCTGAGCTGGGTCTGGTTTTGCGCTCATCGGCATGACCTCAAGGATCGAGTTTTGCCGCGACGCACCCGCGCCAAGACGCGGCCGCTGAAGCGGGGCAGCGACTTCCTGCTACCAGGGCGCTCGCCAGGCGAGGCCCTCGAAGCGTGCGTAGTCACGGTCGGTGCTGATCCACTCGCAACCGGCCTCGATCGCCAACGCCGCGAACCAGGCGTCTTGCACCAGGTTCCCGGCCGCCGCTGCCTGACGGCAAAGCGCTTCAAAGATTCCCCAGTGCCGCTCGCCCGGGTTCACCAGCGTCGCGTTCGGCTGTGACAGCAAGGTGCGGTTGAAGGCGAACGCATCCTCCAGACGGCTCGGACGGGAAAATATCTTCGGATGCGTCGTCACGCGCACCAGCGCCGCAAGCACCTGCGGCGAAACGCCATAGGCCTCGGGTCCGTTCACCACCGACTCGAGCCACGCACGGTAGCGTCCGTGATCGGCGGAATCGGTGCGAAAGGCGTAAATGAGGACGTTGACGTCGGCCAGGATCACCTGCGTTCGTCCATCCGGTCGGCGAGTCCCGCCGAATCGTCGAGATCCACGCCGGGAAGAACGCCACCGCCGCGACGGCACACCGGCAAAATGACGCGTTGTGTGCGGCGCAACTGCGCCGGACGCGCGATAGCGAGCCGCAGCCCTTGCTCGATCAGCGCGGTCAGCGTGACGCCGCGCCGGGCCGCTTCGCGCTTGGCGCGGCTAAGCAGCGCTTCCTCCAGTCGGACGGTGGTCCTCATCAGGCCCAGCCTACCATCGTATGTCAGTATGTCAAGTACGCGCGCCGGATCGGCGCTGCGCTCGAAGTGCGCAAGCGGCTCGCCCGAGTCACCCGTAAAATAGGCGTTCTTCGCAAACAGGAACCCCATGTTCAAAGACGGCCTGCTCAAGGGCAAGCGCATCCTGATCACCGGCGGCGGCACCGGACTCGGGAAGGAGATCGCCACCAAATACCTGCAACTCGGCGCGGAAGTCTGGATTGCCGGCCGGCGCGGTTCGATACTCGAGCAGACCGCACGCGGGTTGATCAAGAGTCACGGTGGAAAAGTCGGAACCCATGCGGTAGACATACGCGATGCGCAAGCCGTGGACGCGATGGTGCAGCGCATCTGGGACGAAGCCGGGCCGCTTACCGGCCTCGTCAACAACGCGGCCGGCAACTTCATCAGCCCGACCAAGGACCTCACGCCCAACGGCTTCAATGCGATTGCCAATATCGTGTTCCACGGCACTTTCTACGTGACGCAGGCCGTGGGCAAACGCTGGATCGCCGGCGGTCACAAGGGATCGGTGATCTCGATCCTCGTGACCTGGGTGTGGACGGGATCGCCCTACGTCGTTCCATCGGCGATGTCCAAGGCGGGCGTGCACGTGATGACCAAGTCGCTCGCCGTAGAGTGGGGGCGCCACGGCATCCGGCTCAACGCGATCGCCCCGGGGCCGTTCCCCACCGAGGGTGCCGGAAAACGCCTGCGCCCGGATTCCGGCAAATTCGAGGACTCGACGCAAACGAACCCGATGCGCCGCGTCGGCGAGATGCCCGAACTGCAGAATCTCGCTGCATTCCTGATGGCCGACGGCTGCGAATTCCTGACCGGCGAGACGATTGCGATCGACGGCGGAGGCTATCTCGCCAACGGCGGTTCGTTCACGGAACTCGACAAGCTGAGCGACGCCGATTGGGAACGCATGCGCGCGCTGATCAAGGCACAAAACGACAAGGACCGCGCGGGGCGCAGCACGTGAAGCAGCTCCCCCGCCCGGCCGCGACGCTCGTTTTGCTGCGCGACAGCGCGGCAGGGCCCGAGGTATTCATGCTGCAGCGCTCGCAAAACGCAGCCTTCGTGGCGGGCGCCTTCGTTTTCCCCGGAGGCGCCCTGGACGAAGGCGACGGCGGCGAGCGCATGCGCGCGCGCGTGCTCGGACTCGATGATGCGGAGGCAAACGCCCGGCTGAACCTTCCCACGGGCGCAATCGCCTACTACGTCGGCGCGGCGCGCGAATGTTTCGAAGAGGCCGGCATTCTGCTCGCTGTGGACGAGCATGGCGCGGCGCCCGAACCCGCGCACATCGCACGACTCGCGCGCGAACGCGAGGCGCTCAACGCCGGCACGCTCGGATTTCTCGAACTCCTCGAGCGCGAGCGCCTGTGCATACCCGCAGACCGGATGGCGTACCTCTCGCACTGGATCACCGCGCCGGGACGCACGCGGCGTTACACGACGCGGTTTTTCGTCGCACGCGCGCCGGCCGGTCAGGATGGCGCGCACGATGACGCGGAAACCGTCGCGAGCGCGTGGATCCGCCCACAGGCGGCACTCGATCGCAACGCGAACGGGGAAATCGAGCTCGTGTTCCCGACCCGAAGCTCGCTCGTCGACCTCGCGCGATTCGCCACCGCCGCCGAAGCCTTCGAGCACGCAGCCGGCACGCAGGCCGACATCGAAGTCAACGCGGCCTGCTGGGCGGTCGGCAATGACGGAAAGAAGCTGTTCCGCCGCGCAGACCCCGCTTACGCGGAAATCCACTGGTGCGATCCGGACGAGACCGGCGAGACTTGCTATGACATCGTGCCGGGCGTCGCAAAGCGGCTGGACCCTCTCGTCACGCGTATCACTGCGCCCAACCCCGGTGCGATGACCGGTCCCGGCACCAACGCCTACCTCGTCGGCGATGACGAACTCGCCGTCATCGATCCTGGGCCGGACATCCCTGCGCACGTCGACGCACTGCTTGCCGCCGGGAAAGGGCGCATACGCTGGATTCTTGCCACCCACACCCACACGGATCATTCACCCGCCGCACGCGCGCTGCAAACAGCGACCGGCGCGCAAGTCATCGGCCGGGCCGCGCCGGCGGGCAACAACCAGGATCGCGGATTTGCGCCACAACGGCAGCCGACCGACGGCGAACGGCTGCAGCTCGGCACGGTGACGCTGCGCGCGATCGCCACGCCGGGGCACGCATCCAACCACCTGTGCTATTTGCTCGAGCAAACGGGAATGCTGTTCACCGGCGATCACGTGATGCAGGGCTCCACGGTCGTGATCAATCCGCCCGACGGAAACATGCGCACTTACCTGGATTCGCTCGAGCGCCTGCTCTCGGAAGACTTCGCGGTATTCGCGCCTGGACACGGCTACCTGATCGGCACCCCGGCGAAGGAAGTGCGCAAGCTGATCCGGCATCGCCTCGCGCGCGAGTCCAAGGTCGTGCGCGCGCTGGCACAGCTCGGCCGCGCAATGCCCGAGGAACTGGTCCGGGCGGTGTACGATGACGTTCAGGAGCGCTTGCACCCGGTGGCGCTGCGCTCGCTTGCCGCGCACCTCGACAAGCTCGCGCAAGACGGGCGCGCGCGCTGCATCGACGGCGCCTGGGGCCTCGTCGATGCCCCCTGAACTATTGGCAAATCCCGGCGCGACTCGCTAAACTGCCGGAAACAACGAGAAAACCTTTTTCGTTTCGCCCAAGGAGCGTCTCATGGACGATGACAGGACACTCAAGATCGTCACCAACCTTGACCGTGCGGCAATCGAACAGAAGCTCGAAGGCGTACGGGCCGCAGCGCAGGCGAAGGGCCTGGACGATCTCGCCAAGATGTTCGCCGGAGCCGAGGGCGCGCCGAAAGCTCAAATCGAGCAAAAGGTGAGCAACGCCCTCAAGTGGCTCACGGGCAAGCCTGAGCACATGGACCTCTCCGGCCAGCTCGAGTTGGTCGAGATGAACCTGAAAAACCTGAAATAAACGACGCGCCGGTCTTGGCGCACTACGACTTCGATCTGTTTACCATTGGCGCGGGCTCCGGCGGGGTCCGCGCGAGCCGTGTCTCGGCATCCTATGGCGCAAGCGTGGCGATCGCCGAGGACGGCCGCTTCGGCGGGACCTGCGTAAACGTCGGCTGCATCCCGAAGAAACTGTTTTCGTACGCTGCGCACTATCGCGAGGAATTCGAAGTCGCACGCGCCTATGGATGGACTGCGGGTTGGACCACCGGAGAGCCCGTGTTCGACTGGAGCATTCTGCTCGCGAACAAGGACCGCGAGATCGCGCGCCTGAACGCGGTGTATGAACGGCTGCTCACGAACGCCGGCGTCACCATCGTGCGTGCTCGCGCCACGCTGCGCGGTGCGCACGAAGTCGAAGCGGGAGGGAGGACATACACCGCGAAGCACATTCTGGTTGCCACCGGGTCCTGGCCCAGGGTGCCCGACATTCCGGGCAGGGAATTCGCGATCACCTCCAACGAGGCGTTTCACCTCGCGCGCCTGCCCTCTTCTGTATTGGTGGTAGGAGGAGGCTACATCGCGGTCGAATTCGCCTCGATCTTCAACGGCCTCGGCGTCAAGACCACGCTCGCCTACCGCGGCGCGAAACTGCTGCGCGGCTTCGACCACGAACTCGGCGAGCGGCTCGCCGATGAAATGGCGAAAAAGGGTGTCGCGATCCGGCTCAACGCCAACGTCGCCGCGTTGGCCAGGCGCACGGACGGAACGCTCGACGCGACGCTCACCGATGGAACCACGATCGCGGTCGATGCGGCGATGTTCGCCACCGGCCGCGAACCCAACACGCACGGCCTCGGCCTCGACAAGCTCGGCGTGAAGCTTGCGGCCGACGGCGCGGTCGCGGTGGACGCGTTTTCAAAGTCTTCGGTGGATTCGATCCACGCCATCGGCGATGCGACCAACCGGCTCAACCTCACGCCGGTGGCGACTGCCGAGGGCATGGCGCTCGCGACGACGCTGTTCCGCGGCGTTGCGTCCGCGATCGACCACGAAAACGTCCCGACCGCCGTATTCGCCGACCCGAACCTCGCCACGGTCGGCCTGTCCGAGGCGCGGGCGCGCGAGCGGTTCGGCGCGATCGATATCTACAAGACCTCCTTCCGCTCGCTCAGGCACAGCCTGACCGAAAGCGAGGAACGCACGTTCATGAAGCTGGTGGTGGACGCGGAGACCCAGCGCGTGCTCGGTGCGCACATGCTCGGTCCCGACGCGGGGGAGATCATCCAGGGCATCGCCATCGCGGTAAAGCTCGGTGCCACCAAGCCGCAGTTCGACGCCACCATCGGCATCCATCCCACCGCGGCCGAAGAGTTCGTTACGCTGCGCGAAAAGGCCGGCTGAGTCCCGATCATGGCGGCCGAAGATCGAGCGCCTGCCGGGGAGAACAAACCGCGGTCGCTGCTTCGCGCCGCAGTGCCGGTCATCGCGATGGTGGCGGTGGTCTTCGCCGCGGCCGAAATGTTTCTGTTGCCCCGGTACCGCGATTACGCGGTGCGCACCCAGGTGAGCGAGGTGCTGCGCTGCGCGGTGCTGGCGCGAAACTCTGTGCACGAGTTTTACCAGGCCAACAGGCGGCTGCCCGACGAGGATGAAGCGGCCAGGTTCGCGCAGTCCGCCCCCTCCGGGCAGATCGGCTCGGTCCGCTACGACGCGAGGCGCAAGGCAGTGTTCGTCGCAGCGAACCTGCCGGAATATGGACACGTGCACGGAAAGCGCATCGTGATGGCGGCCGAGCAGTCGGCGAGCGGGCTGCAGTGGAAATGCATGACCGTCGATCTTCCGGAGAGAGAGCTTCCGCTGAATTGCCGCGAGCGCTTTCCGTCACAATGATCAGCTTCCAGACAGGCAGGAGGATGAGCCGATGAACGCTGCGGCATCGATTCAGAAGCGCATCAAGGGCATGTTTCCCGAGCTGATCGGAATGGAGTTCGTGGAAGCCGGGCCGGAGCTCGTGAGCGCAAAGCTCAAGGTGCGTGCCGACCTGTGCACGGGGGGCAGCATCCTGCACGGCGGTGCAATCATGGCATTCGCCGATACCATCGGCGCCGTGGCGACGATTCTGAACATTCCCGAGAGCGCCGGCACCGCCACCATCGAGTCCAAGACCAATTTCTTTCGTCCCGCACCCCTGGGCAGCGAAGTCACCGGCCGCTGCACCGCACTGCATAAGGGCCGGCGCACGATGACCTGGCAGACGACCATCACTTCTGCCGAAGGCAAGATCGTCGCGGTAGTGACGCAGACGCAGATGGTATTGTAAGAAGGGGAGTTGTGATGCGGGCGACGCCGCCCGGAGCGCCCGGTCAGGCGAGCGAGCGCAGCACCAGCGAAGCGCCGCTCGCGAGCAGCATCATCGCCACGGCGCGCATCAGCGCCTCGCGCGAGATGCGGCGGAAGATATGTCCCGCCGCCCATAGTCCGAGCAGTCCTGCGGGAACCACCGCTGCAGCGTAAAGCCACACGCGCGGATCGAGCAGGATGCCGGTGGCGAGGAAGGCAATCGTGCGCAGCGAAATGCTCGTCAGGGTGGCGAAACCCAGCGTCGCACGATATTGCTCCTTGGTCAGGCCGCGATGCGACAGGTACATCGCATAAGGCGGGCCACCCGCGCCGAACACGGTGCTGGTCACCCCGCCTGCGAAACCGGCGACCCAGGCCCAGCCGGTGCCGAGCCGCGCGCGCGAGTCCGGATGCCTGAACAGGGCGTAGAGCGCGAATGCGATCACGAATACGCCGAGTGCAAGCGTCGCCATCTTGCGCGGCAGGCTGACCAGCAGCGTCACACCCGCAACGGTGCCCGCAATGATCATCGGAACCATGCGTATCCACTCGGCGCGCAACGCGAGCTTCGGATTCTCGAAACCGATTCGCATCGAATTGGCCAGGTCCATCAGCACGAACAGGCCCAGCGCAAACGGCAGCGGCACGACGTGGGTGGCCAGCGGTATGGTGATCAGCGCAGCGCCGAACCCAGTGATGCCGAAGACCACCGATCCGATGAACGCAATGAGCGCGAGAATCGCCAGCTCGCCGTACGCCACCTGCGCGAGCCCGGCGAAGCCGGCGCTGACGATTGTCATGCCGGCCTCCTCAGTATGCGTGGCGCGGAAATATTACTGCACCGCGACCAGAAGGTGACTCGCGGTATGCGGATTCATGCGGCGCAGACTCGCGACATAACGATTGAATGGCAGCCCGTAACGCTCCTGCAGGCGCGCCGCGCGCTCGCGCAGGTCGTCCCAGCTGAATTCATCCGGGCCGCCCTTGAGCGCGAAGGCGATCACGTTGCCGTCGGTGCGCGCCTCGAGACACACGACCCGGCCGGCAAATGCGGCTTCGACGCGGCGCAGGTAGAAATCGAGCTTGCGGTCCGCGCCGAAGAAATTGGTCACCAGCACGCCGGGCTCGGCAAGGGCATCCCAGGCATCGGAATAGAAGTCCTCGCTGGTGAGGGCGTCCACCTGCGTGCCGTCTTCGAAGCCGTCGGCAAACAACAGGTCGCAACCTCCGCTCAAGGCGCGCACCACCAGTGCGCCGTCGCCAAGCTCCACGGAAAGGCGTGCATCGTCGCCGGGGACGTTGAACAGCGAGTGCGCCGCGGTCACCACGGCCGGGTTGAGTTCCACCGCGCGCGTGCGCACGGCGCGCAAATTCCGGTGGATGAATTTCGCGATCGAACCGCCGCCGAGCCCGATCATCAGGCATTCGCGCGGCTGCGGGTGGAACAGCAGGAATGCCATCATGCAGCGCGTGTAGTCCAACTCGAGGGCGTATGGATCCGAAATGCGCATCGCGCTCTGGATGTGCTCGCCGCCGAGGTGCAGCATGCGCACGCCGCGCTCCTCGCTCACCGTGATTGCAGGGCGCCGCGAATGGCGGGCGCGCATTATCGTCCATCGCTTCAAAGGCCTTCCTCCGGGCGCGCAGTATAGCGGTGGCGCGAAACAGCGACGCATTCCGGCGCCTTTTCCGGCGATGCGGCTCGCTGCGTGCATCAATAATCTGACCCATGGAACCCTCAAAGGCGACCACCATGCCGACCCAGGAAACGCTGGACCCGCCCCCTCCCGGCTATGCAGCGATCAAGCAGGCGATCGCGAGGGTCGAATCCCAGGCAAAAGCCGACGTCGCCGCCCAGGCCCGCCAGGAGGTCGAGGAGCGACTGCGCGCGGCGGCCGAGAGCCGGGCGCAGACCGAAACGGACGCCAGGCGCGAACTGGAGCGCCGCCTGCGGGCCGAGGACGAAGCCCGCATTGCATCCGCGGCGAGGGCCGATTCAGAGCGGCGCGAACGGGCGCTCGCCGAAAAACGGACACAGACCGAAACCGCGCTTGCGCAGGCCGCACGCGTGCGCGCCGATCACGAAGAGCGCGCCACCGCCGCCGCGGCCGAGCGGGCTCGCGAGGAGGCGCGCGAGCGCGCCAGGGCCGAGGAACGAGAGGCTGCGGAGCGCGCGATGGCCGGTGCCGCCGCACGCCGCGCCGCGGAAGAAGAGAACCTGTTGCGCAAGCTGGGGGCGGAAACGGAGCGGCGTGCGGCAGCCGAAGCCCGGCTGCGCGCCGTGACGGAATCGCGGGTCAGCGCCGAAGATGCGGCGCGTACCGCCGCCGAGGAGCGCACACGCGCCGAAGCCGCAGCGCAATCCGAGTTCGAGCAGAAGGCCGGCGCGGAGCAGCGCGCGCGGGTCGCCACCGAAGCGCGGACTACCGAAGAGCGGCGCGCACGGCTGCTTGCCGAGGCCCGCATGGAGGCCGAGCGGGCCGCCGCCGCGGAATCCGAAGCCCTGGCCCTGGCCGAATCGCGCCGCGCGGAGGAAGTCCGCCAGCGGCTGATCGCGGAGTCGCGATGCCGCGCAGCGGTCGAAGCCGAGGAACGCGACGAACAGCAGGCGCGGCACCTCGCCGTTGCGGCGGCCGAGGCGGCCGAGGATGCGGCGCGCGAAGCGGCCCTGCGCGCGCGCGTTTCCAACGAGGAGCATGCGTCGAACGAGGAACGCCGCGCCGCCGAACGTGCGCAGCGTGAGAGCGCCGAGATGAGGCTGCGGGCGGAGCGCGATGCCGCCGCGCATGCCCTTTCCAGTGCCTCCGCGGAAGCAGCGCTCGCAGCACACGCCGAAAGCCGGGCGCGCATCGCCGATCAAGCGCTGCGGGCAACGCAAGCGCGGATCCAGGCCGAGCAAACGCTTGCAGAGGCCGAAGCACGCCGCGTCGCGAGCGAGAGCGAAGCGGCCCGGCTCGCCCGTGAACGCGCCGAAACCGAGGAGCGTGCCGCGCGTGCCGCGCAGGAACACGCGCTTCAGGAGCAGCAGGCGCTCGCCGCCGCCGAATCGCGCGAAATCGGCGAACGCGACGCCGGTGCTGCGCTCGAGGCCCGCACAGCGAGCGAGAGTCGCTTGGCGCGGGCTGCGCGCGAACGCGCGGCACAGGATGTGCAGCTTGCCGCGGCCGCCTTCGAGCGCTCGACGGCTGAGGACGCCGCCGCACAGGCACTCGCCGCGCGCGTCGATGCCGAGCATGCGGCCGAGCGTGCCGCGTTCGAGAGGATTGCCAGCGACGACGCAGCCTGCGCCGCATCGCAGGCGCGGGAACGGGCCGGGCGCGACGCCGCCGCGGCCTCACGCAAGCTCGCAGAGCGTGACGATGCGCTGCGCGAGGCCGCGGAGAAACTGGCCGCAACCTTGGCCGCCGGCCTGAATGAAACGGAGTTGAAGCTGGAGGCCGAGGCACGCGCGCAGCGCGCGGCGGCCCTTGCACTGCAGCAGGAGACACAGGCACGCGAGGCGGCGCAACAGGCCGCGAGCGCGAACCTTGCGCGCGCCCTGGCCGAGCGCAAGCGCAAGCAGGCCGAGCGGCGTGCCGCGCGCGCGGCCGCAGCGAGACACGAAGCCGCGCAACACGCACAGCGGTTTGCCGATGCGCGCGCGCAGGAGGACCGTGAAATCGAAACCGCCGAACTCGCACGCGCACAGGCCGAAGCAAGCGCATTTCGCACGCGGCTCGCGCGCCGGAAATCCGAGTTCGAGGCCGCGGACGCGACCGAGGCAAGGGTCGCCGCGGAGCGGGCCGAAATCGCCTCCATCGATGCGCAGATCCAGCGTCAACGCGAATTGACGAATGCCGCCCTCGTGAGGCAGGCCGCCCAGGAAGCGGCGACTGCGGCGATCGGGGCGCAGTGCGCCGCCGAAGCGCAGCTTGGCCGCGCGGAAAACGAACGCGCCCTGGCGGCAGCGAGTGCTGCCGCGGCACTGGCTGCGCGTACCGAAGCCGAGGCGGCTGCACGCCGTGAACTGGAGGCCATCGCGATCGAACACGCCGGCGCCACGCTGGCCCTCAGCGCACCGGATTACCAGAATGACCAGGCCTTGCTCGAGGAGATCCCGGCCGCATCGAATGACGATGCCGAAGCCATCGCCATGCTCGAAGCGACGCGCGACAACGTAGTGACCCTGGAGCCTCAGCGCAAGCGTGCGCGCAAGCGCTGGCTCGCTGCCGCCGTGTTTGCGGCCGCCTGCTTCAGCACGGCGCTCGTCATCGCGACCCTGACGCCCAACCTGCCCTCGGCAGTGAACGTCGCCGGTGCAGCGTCGAATGCGGAACCGCCGGTGATCGTGCGGCGTTGAGTTATCGCCCGGTCGGTTTCTTGTTTCGCGCTCGGCGCCTGGCCGCAGGTTTCGGCGCTTTTTCCGCGACTGCGGCCACCAGTTCGACCTCGAGCAGGAGGTCTTCATGCACGAGGCGTTCGACGCCGACCAGCGTGGACGCCGGCAGCTGTCCGGGGACCAGATAGCGCGCGCGCACCTCGCGGTAGATGTTCACCGCTTCGCTATCAGGGCCGACCATGTAACTGTTCAGCTTCACCACGTCGCTCCAGCTTGCGCCGGCTGCGCGCAGGCAATGCCCGAGCGCGCGAAATACCTGCTCGCTCTGCTCGCGGATGTCGCCCTGGCCGATGACGATCCCGTCGCGGTCGTAGCTCACCTGCCCCGAGACGAACACCATTCTCGCGCCCGATACACCGACCGCATGCGTGAACACGCGCGGTTCGAACAACTGCTTCGGATTGTGGAACGACTTTTTCATGCTGCCTCCCTGCACCAGGACGAACTGCGTCAATATACCGCGCCGCGGGCGGTGATGGGCCACAGCACCTCGACCGCGCCCTGGTCCATCCCGCCGCGCACGCAGACATACCAGTCGTGGAGATTCACCGTCGGATCGCAGTGCCCGGGCACCAGCAGCAGCTTTTGCCCGAGACGCGGTTCCGCAGCACCCGCGTCGGAGGCGAGCACGGCGTGCTCGTCCGACACGCGCGTGCAATGCACGCCCGGCATCCGCCAGACGGCGGGCGGGCCGGAATCGACGCTGGAGGCCTTGAGGCCTGCGTCCAGCACGGCATGCCCGGGTATCGCGCGGCTCATCACGGTCGCGAGCACGAACAATGCGTGCTCGAAGCGATGCTGCGGCGCCGCCCACTCGTTTTTCGCGTAGTCGGCGTCCATGAATATGTAGGACCCGGGCTGGATCTCGTTCCAGGCACCGGTTTCGAGCTCGTACAGGTAGCTGCCGCTGCCCGCGCCGGTGACGATGGGGCAATCGATCCCGGAAGCTGCCAGCGCCGCGCGGGATGCGCGTACTGCCTCGGCGGCCTTCCCGATCGCAGCGCGGCGTTGCTCCACGGAGCGGATGTGCTGCGCGGCACCCTGATACGCTTGCAGACCGGCAAAGCGCAGCGACGACGACGCCTTGAGCTTGCGCGCAAGCTCTGCCACCGGTTCGCCGGGTGCGACGCCGCAGCGCCGCGCACCCACATCGACTTCAACGTAGACATCCAGCGTAACCCCGGCGGCATGCGCCGCAGCGGCGATCGCTTCGATGTTTCCGGCGTCGTCGACGCACACGCCGATCTTCGCCCGGCGCGCGAGGCGCGCGAGACGCTCGAGCTTGGACGCACCGACCACCTGGTTCGCCACCAGCACGTCGCCCACGCCGCCTTCGACCATTGCTTCGGCCTCCGCAACTTTCTGGCAGCACACCCCGATCGCGCCGGCGCGGATCTGTCGTTGCGCGATCTCCGGGCACTTGTGCGTCTTGGCGTGCGCGCGCACGCGCAAGTCACGGCCCGCGATCGAGCGAGGAAGGGCTTCGAGGTTGCGCTCGAACGCGTCGAGGTCGATGACCAGGGACGGTGTATCGATCTCCGCGACAGGCTGTCCGATGCGCGCAGGCAGGTAAGCGGCCATCAGGCGCGTCAGGCGGCAGCAGCGCGCCGCTCGGCGCGCGTGCGCAGCATCAGCCACACGACCGCCACGCCGACCAGGGCCACGAGCGGCAGCGCGGCGTAGTTAACTTTTTCCCAGCCCGCGCTGGTGACGATCAGGCCGGAGGTCAGAGAGGAAATCGCCATCATGATGAAGATCGCGGAATCGTTCGCGCCTTGCGCTTTCGCCCTTTCCTCCGGCCGGTAGGTTTGGGTGAGCAGCGTGGTGCCGCCGATATACAGGAAGTTCCAGCCCACGCCCAAAGTCACCAGCGACCACCAGAAATTCGCCACCGCAATGCCATCGAGCGCAATGCCGATCGCCGCCAGGTTGAGCAGCACTCCGACTGTCAGCAGCGGCAGCACGCCGAAGCGCTTGACCAGAGGACCGGTGACGAACGAAGGCGCGAACATGGCGACCACGTGCGCCGAGATGACGAAAGCGGCGTCGCCATAGGGGTGTCCGCACACGCTCATGGCGATGGGCGTCGAAGTCATGAGGAAGTTCATCACCCCGAAACCGATGGCGCCTGCGGCAACCGCGACGATGAACCTGGGCTGCGCCGCGATCTCGGCGAGCGTGCGCCCGCTCGAAGCGCGCTCGGCATCGGTGGGATCGGGAATGTCCAGCAGCGAAATCAGCGCGAGTGTCGCCAGCGCGAACACGATGAGCGCCAGATAAGCCGCAAGGAATTTCGGCGCCACCAGCTCGACCGTGAAGCGCGAAATGCCCGGGCCGAGGATACCCCCCACGAGCCCGCCCGCAAGCACCAGCGAGATCGCGTTGGCCTTGTAATCCGCAGGCGCGGCGTCGGCGGCGGCGAACCTGTAATACTGCGCGAAGCCGTTGTACACCCCGAACACCAGCGCTCCGAAGCACAGCAGCCAGAAGCTCTGCAGCCAGATGGCCGCCGCGCACACCAGTGCGCCCGCGATGCCCACCAGTGTGCCGGCGGCAAAGCCGCGTTTCCGGCCGACCCGCTTCATATAGAGCGATGCCTGCATGGTGGAGAGCGCGCCGCCCACCACCCAGCAGGTGACCGGCAATGTGGCGAGCGCCTTCACGGGGGCCAGCGCGAGCCCGGCCAGGCCGTTGATCGCGATCAGGGTCGAATTGTTGGTAAACAGCATCGCCTGGCAGGCTGAGAGCAGAGCGACGTTGCGGCGGGTGCTGTTCATTTATACAGTATCCGGGTAGGATGGACGAAGACGTCATTGTAGGGTCCGTACGGATGCCGAGCGAACGAACCAGCGAAACACAGTTACCCAAGGCGCGCGGCGCGATTTCCAATCCGCAGTGACGCTTCGAACGGGACTCGCGCGTAGCAGTCGACGACGGCTGGATGCGCGAAGATGAGCCCGCGCCGGAAATTGAGACAACGGTGACCGAGGAGCGCGCGCGCTCGATCATCGCGCGCAACAAGTCCCCGGATATCCCGTTCGACCAGTCGATCAATCCTTACCGTGGATGCGAACATGGGTGTTCTTACTGCTACGCCCGTCCGAGCCATTCCCATCTGGAACTCTCGCCGGGACTGGATTTCGAGACAAAGCTGTTCGCCAAGACCAATGCCGCAGAATTGCTGCGCGCCGAGCTCGCAAGCCGGGGATACAAGGTGTCCCCGATCATGCTCGGCGCCAACACCGACTGCTACCAGCCGATCGAGCGTAAATGGAAGCTCACGCGTCAGATCCTGGAGATTCTCGCCGAATGCGAGCATCCTGTGACGATCGTCACCAAGAGCGCCCTCATCGAGCGCGACCTCGACTTGCTGGCGCCGATGGGAAGGAAGAACCTGGTGGAGGTCCATGTTTCGATCGCGACGCTCGATCGCGTGGTGGCACGGCGCCTCGAACCGCGCGCGGCAAGCCCGCAGCGCCGGCTGGATACCATCCGGGCTTTATCCTCGGCTGGCGTTCCGACCGGGGTGCTGGTTGCACCGATCATCCCGGCACTCACTGACACCACCATCGAGGCAGTGGTTGAAGCAGCGCATGCAGCCGGCGCGCGCAGCGCCGATTACACCCTGCTGCGCCTGCCGAACGAGCTGAAAGGCATGTTCCGCGAATGGCTCGCGACGCACTACCCGCAGCGCGCGGACCACGTGATGAGCATCGTGCGCGACATGCGCGGCGGCCGTGACAACGACCCGAATTTCCACTCGCGCATGAGCGGAAAGGGAAACTTCGCGGAACTGATCCGCGCGCGCTTTGCGCTTGCGAGAAAACGCCATGGCATGGAACTCCGCCTGAGGGAACGGATCGATCTGGACTGCACGCGGTTCAGGCCGCCGGCGATCGGCGGGCAGATGCAGTTGTTTTGAGCAGTGGCCGGTTCGAGACGGCTTACCTGCCCACACCAAAACGTTTCGCGCTGAGCCGAGTCAGGCATCCGCAACCAATGCAATCAGCTTGCTGATGAACTGATGCAAATCCTCGTGAATCTCGTCGCTGATCCTCCTCGCCCTGGCGATCATTCACCAACACGATGAAGTCGGGCAGGTGCATGAACGACGAGATCGCTCCAGTCCTGCTCGTCCTTGCCGCGCCAGACGAGCTGCGGATCCAGATCGCGGTTGCGCCGCTCGTAGGCCACCCGCACCGGGCTCTGTTCCTCCTTCTGCAGGACGGACTGGTACTCCGCCGTGGGGATGTTCTTGCGCGTCGCCTCGTCGTGCTTGAGGGCAGTGACGGTCTTGGTGGTGGTTTTCTTGGTCATATCGCAAGTCAGGACGTGAATCCGATCCGGCGTTTGGGCTGGGCTTTGGCACTGATCGTCAGCGATGAGTTGCTTGATGGCATCGAAGACGACCGCGAACTGCTCGTCGTACTTCTTCTCCATCGCCTCGATCTTCCTGGCGAGGTCTCGATTCGAGTCCATCAGGCGCCGCAACTGCACGAAGGTGCGCATGATGGCGATGTTCACCTCGACGGCGCGCGGGGAGCGCAGCACGCTGGAGAGCATGGCGACACCCTGCTCGGTGAAGGCGTAGGGAAGCCCCCTCCGCCCACCGTGGAAACTTGAGGTGAAAAATTGTGACCGCATGGCCTCGCGAGCTGGTGCACGGCTTGGCGAACTTGATATGCCAATCTGGCATCTCAAGTTTTTCCAATCCTCCTTGGCGAATCGGAACATGAAATCGCCGGGGAACCGGTCGAGGTTTCTCTTGACCGCGCGGTTGAGAGCGCCCGTTTCCACCCCGTAGAGCCTGGCGAGATCGGCGTCGAGCATCACTTTTTCGCCACGGATGAAAAAGACAAGTTGCGCGAGGTGTTCAGGCTTGGGAGTCATTGGACGCATTGGGGATCAGTCCTTTTCCGCAACGACGTGGTTTATCATTTGGTCGAACTCATCTCTTATCTTGGCTTCGAAATCGGCCTCGATCTGGTACACCTCGGTGAACTCGGCAAACGCCCAGCGGCCATGCGTGCCGAGATGGTTCACACCCGGCACCCAGTACATTTCCATCGTGGACTTCTTTTCCTTCGCATCCTCGCGGCGATAGCCCTTGATCTCGACGACGAGATGCAGGAGATCGTCCTCGCCGTGGCCATCATCCACCAACACGATGAAGTCGGGCAGGTACTTGCGCGTTTCCGATCCGTAGCGGTAAGGCACCTCGAGGCCGAGGTTGTGGTTCTTCACATAGGCGCGCACGCGCGGATGCGCCTCAGCCACCCGGCAGAACTCGGCTTCCCAATCGCTGTCGAGGACGACCCAGTTGATGCGACAGCGGCGGGCATCGGTTTCCCACCGGTCCGTCCTCGAGGTATTGAACCGCACATGCGCAGTGGAACCGATGGGGTTGTATGGATCGAGCAGCGCCTTGATCGGTCGTTCGCCCACGAACTTGCGGGTGATCGCGGCGGTGATCTTGTTGCAGGCCATGTCGGCCAATTCCTGGTATATGAGCAGCGCCGGATAGGTTCTACCCTTGCGCACGAGGTAGCCGTCGAGTCATTGCCGGGTGATGCGCTTCAACTGGCCGAACAGATGCAGCTTCGGCGCTTCGCCGGGGTCGCGCCACTTGGTGTAAAGCAGTCGATGCGTGAGGTGAAACAGCGGCGTCGAGGGACGCATGTCTCCCAAGTGCTCCAGACTGAGATCGACCGACTCGCCGATGATGCCGGCGTTCTTGGTGATGGAGGGACCCACCAGGTCCGGGGTCCGCTCCAGCACGGAGTCGTCGTTGAACTCGGCGCTCAGGCGTTCCTCGGGCAGTTCGACGCGGTAGCCCTCGACGCGCGGAAATCGGATTTCCAGCGCATCCGCGCTCGGGCCGCACAGCCTTGACCTGGATGGTCTCGCGCGGCGGTTGCGGCGGCGCGACTACCGGCTTGGCCGTGAAGTCGAATGGAATGCCCGGCACGTCGGCGTATTCCACATTGAACAACCCGTCTTCGTTCAGGTCGTAGGACTGGCGGCGGAGCGCCCGCCCGATGACCTGCTCGCACAGGAGCCGGGTCCCGAAGGCTCGCACGCCGAGCACATGGGTCACGGTATTCGCGTCCCAGCCCTCGGTGAGCATCGATTCCGAAACCACGCAGCGTGTCATTCCGCCCAACTGGCCATGCTTGCCGACGGTGTTCATCACTTCGCGGAGAAGCGTCACGTCATCGAGTGCCTTCCCCATTTTCAGCTCAGCCGCGAGCTTGCCGCCGCGCTCGATTTCGTCGGCGGCCATACCGCGGAAGTTGAGCTCCGGATTGGCGTCGTTGTTGGCGTTGACGAGGTGATCGAGCACTCCCTCGCCTGCCTTGCCCGCCTGCGGCGCGACTTCAGTCAGCCAGATGGCGGTTTCGACCGCCTCGATCTGACAAAAGAAGGGACGGATGCTGCTGAATTCGTGATGCCGCCAGTGCTGCAGCAACCGCGCGGTCTCAGGCGTGACGCGCCAGTCGTTCGCATTGAGCAGCGCACGCCACTCATCCACCTGCTGGCGAACGGAGTTGATCATCGCCGTATGGGCGTATCGCTGCTCCTGCGTGGAAAGCCCTTTGCCTTCATCGAACAGCAGCGACTTCTGCTCTGCCGCACCCTTGCGCTTTTTCGGCTTTGGAATTGGTGTGATGAACTCCGCGCGACGGCTGGATTCGATAATCCTCTGGGTCGGCTGGCCCTGCTCATCGAGTTCCCAATGGCGCGCTGGGAAACCGTAGGGCGTGTTGAGGATGGGCTCCTCGAAGAATTGATTGTTCATGGTAGCCATGCCGCATCCCGTGCGAGCCATTCTGCCATAGGGCTGGAACCGTGCGAGACTCTCTGCAATGCGCCTTCGCAAACTCTGGCTCGCGATCGGCTACGCGCTGGTCGCGGCGATCGTCTACCTCTCGCTCACCCCGCGCCCGCCGACGCTCGACATCGAGCAGGGCGACAAGCTCGGCCATCTGCTCGCCTACGGCACGCTGATGTTCTGGTTCTGCCAGCTCTACGCGGCGCGCCGATCACGCATCGCACACGCGCTCGCGTTCACCGCAATGGGCGTGGCGCTGGAGTACGCTCAACGGGCGACCGGCTACCGCCACTTCGAATACCTCGACATGCTCGCCAACGCGGCCGGCGTTGCGCTGGGATGGGCTGCAGCGCACCTGACGGGAGGTGAAACGCTCCGCCGCCTGGAGCGTGCCCTGCTACCCTAGCCGCACCGTGAACGCGGCCCCCTCGCGCACTGCGCACATACTCGAAGCGCCGATCGTCCCGACCATCCTGCGCTTTGCCGCGCCAGGGGTCGTGCTGGTGGTTTTCCAGTCCTCGGTGTCCGTCAGCGACACCCACTTCGTAGGACGGCTCGGAACGGAGCCGCTCGCGGGCCTGGCGCTCGTGTTCCCGCTGCTCATGCTGCTGCAGATGGTGTCGGCCGGCGCGATGGGCGGGGGCGTGTCCTCCGCGATCGCGCGTGCGCTGGGCGGCGGACACGGCCATGTGGCGAGGGCGCTGGTGGTTCATGCGACTGTCATCGCGCTGGCAATGGGCGCGGCATTCACGCTGTTGCTGCTGGCCGGCGGGCCCGCGATCTACACGCTCCTCGGCGGCCGAGGCGCTGTACTCGGAGCTGCGCTCGCCTACTCCGACATCCTCTTTGCCGGCAGCGCGCTGGTATGGCTCGGCAATACCTTTGCGAGCGTGCTGCGCGGCAGCGGCAACATGCTCGTTCCGGCGCTTTCTTTTTCGGGCGCCGCGCTGGTCCACATTCCGCTCTCGGCAGCGCTCACTCTCGGACTGGGTCCCTTCCCCCGGTTGGACATCGCCGGAGCCGCCGTGGCGTATATCACCGCGTCGGGCTGCGCGGCGGCGATGAATCTTGCCTGGCTGCTGCGCCCGGGAAGCTCGCTGCGCCCGCGGCGCGGGGATTTCCGGCTCGAGGCGCGGCTGTTCCGCGAAATCCTGCGCGTCGGGCTGGTGTCGATGGCCTCCGCGTTCCAGACCGTGCTCACCGCGGTCCTGCTCACAGGATTCGTCGGCCGGTTCGGCACCGCCGCGCTCGCCGGCTACGGCGTCGGCGTGCGCCTCGAACTGTTGCAGATTCCGCTGGTGTTCGCGATCGGCCAGGCGATGGTGGCGCTGGTCGGCACGCACATCGGTGCGGGCCACACGGCGCGCGCCAGGAAGATCGCGTTGACGGGCAGCATGATGGCGGCGGGCATCTGTCTGGTGATCGGCATTGCGGTCGCGGTCGCACCGCGGGTGTGGGTGCACCTGTTCAGCAGCGACCCCGCGGTGCTCGATGCGAGCGCCTCCTACCTGCGCATCGCGGGTCCGTTCTACGCGTTTCTCGGCCTGGGCATCGCGCTTTATTTCGCCTCGCAAGGCGCGGGCCGCGTGCTGATGCCGATGCTTGCCGGCACCGTGCGTCTGGTGCTGGTCATTGCCGGCGGGCTGGCGCTGGTCACCATCGGCGCACCGCTCGTGGCATTCTTCGCCCTGGTCGCGGCAGGGATGGCGACTTACGGCGGGCTCATCGGCTGGTGGACCCTGCGCAGCGATTGGGAATCCCGCTGAGCGCCAGCGCAGTTTGTTCCGCTTGCGGATCGGTGAGCGAGCGCAGAAAAGCCACCAGATCGTCGGCCTCGCGGGGCGAAAGTTTGAGGGGTTTCAACAACGCCTCGCCGTCCGAATGCAGGCGGTCCGCGCGGATCTCCGAGTAATGCAGCACCACCTCGCGCAGCGTCGCGAAGCGTCCGTTGTGCATGTAAGGCGCGCTCAATTCCACATTGCGCAACGAAGGCGTCTTGAACTCGCCGAAGTTGCGGTGCTGCGCGTCGACGTGCCTCGTTTTTGTCGCGCTATCTCCGGACCGATCGTCGTTGTAGTTGCCGAGCAGATTGAACCGGTCGGCGCCCAGCCGCTGGATTCCCGCGTGACGGCCGGGGTCCACGCCACCTTTCACGAAGAACGGAATGCCCGTGTCGTGGAACTCGCCGTTGGAGAAATTCGGGCCGAAGTGACACATGGCGCAATTGCCCCGGCCCGCAAAGATCTTGAGGCCGCGTTGCGCTTCGAGCGGGTAGCGTGCCGCGGACGCCGCATCACCTCGCTCGAGCGCATCGCGGAAATCGTCGAACGGCGTGCGGCCGGAGACGAAGGTTTCGACGTACGCGGCGAGCGCCTTGGCCGCGTTGACCAGCACGCGCTCGTCGTTCGCCGGACTTCGATTTCCCGGCAGTCCGAAAGCGCCTTCGTACAGGCACGCGAGTTGCCGATCCGCGCGCAGGCTGAGCGCCACGTGCCCGGCATCGGCGCCCATCTCCGCCGGATGAAGGATGGGACGAATCGCAAACGACCACAGGCTGTCGGAACCCCCATCCCAGCCGAACCAGCGATTCCGGCCGACGTTCCAGAGGCTGGGCGTGTTGCGCACGAGCTCGCCGATTCCGGCTGCCTGTGCGCGAGCGTCGGTCCACGAGCGCGACGCCGCATGGCAGTGCGCGCAGGACACCACGCCGCCAGGAGAAAGCCTGCGCTCGAAGAACAGTGCGCGACCGAGCGCGATCGCAGCCGGGTTTCCGGACACACGGTTCGACGGATCGCGAACGGGTGGCTGCGGCCAGGGGCCGTGCCGCAGGATCATCGCCGTCTCGTTCTCGTCGAAACGGACCGCTTCATCGGCGGCCGCGGGTGCGACCGCAGCCAGCACCATCGCCGCCGCGATCCAACGGCTCATTTGGCTCATTTGATCGCGAGATCGCGTGTTGCCCGCTCGGTTTCTCCGGCACGCTGCACGTCGAACACGATTTGCCAGGTTCCGGGCATGTGAAACATCAGCCCTCGCGCAAGAAAGCGGCCCGGCGCGGCCCGCTCGACCGTCGCGCGGGAGTTCATGCCATGGCGGTGCGCCGGCATTTGCGCATCGACCTTCAATCCCTCGGGCGCCGTCCCCCCGGCCTTGGCGCACGCGACGGCTTCGACGGAAAAATAGTTTCCAACACTGATCACCCGGGGATCGGCGCGGAAGAACACCGCATAGCGTTCGGAATCGGCGCGCATCGAAAACCCCGCGGGCGGCTCGCAGGCTCGCGCCACCAGCGGCGCGCCGGCGGCGAGGGCGAGCAGCAGACGAAGCATTGCGACTTTCCCTAGCGCCGCTTCGAAAACGGCTCGAAGATCGCAGCTTCGCCGTTCTTCCAGCCGATTTTCTCTGCCAGGTCCTTTGGCAGATCCGCCAGCCAGGCGCGCGACCAGCGCGCGTGTTCACCGATGTAATGCCAGCGTTCGGGCGTGAAGGAGTCGGTGCCGACGAGAAACCGGTCGGGGAACTCTACGAACGCCTCGCGCCATTCGGGCGCGACCTCTCCGCCGCCACCGTGGTCGCTGCGGAATGCGAGATCCGACCACAGGTTGCGGTGCTTGCGCAGCATCTCGCGCACTTTCGCCGGCTGCTCGAAGCCGGAATGCGCCCACAGGATGCGTGCCTCGGGCCACTGGCGGAACAGGCGCTCGAGCGCATCCACGTCGGAATGCGCGTGCAGCATCAGGCCGTATTGCTTCGCCAGTTCGACCATGCGCCGCGGCACGGGAAGGTCCGCGTCGGCGCCGTACAGGTGGAATTCGCCGATCGCAACGAACCGGTATTTCGCCAAGCGCTGCTCGAGGTACTGGATCACGGTCTCATCGCGAGCCCAGGTGCCGATCTCACTGCGCGACCGGTAGGGCCGCAACTCCGGAACGATGATGTCCGGCGCTTCGGCATACAGGTTCTGCGTGCCCTCGTCGTTGGAACTCGACACCAGCGCGCGTTTCACGCCGGCCTTCCTCAGGATGGCGATGGCCTCCTTCGGCGGCACGCTCTCCCAGGCGTCGTGGCTGTAGTGGATATGCGCGTCGAAAATCGGCAGTTCGGCGGCGAGCGCGGGCATGCATGCGCCCGCCAGCAGCAGGGCGCTCAGTAATCGGGGCATGGGGAAATCTCCATTCACGTTCGACATGCCTCAGCGTTTACTGCGCCGTCCAGCCGCCGTCGACGGGCAGCGCAATTCCGGTGACCGCCCGGCTGCCGGGTCCGCACAGATACATCACGGCCTCGGCAATCTCCTCGACCGTCGCAAAGCGCTGGTTGGGCTGCTTCTCGCCCACGAGATCGCGCTTTGCCTGTTCGACGCTGATACGGCCTTTTGCGGCGCGAGCATCGATCTGCTTTTGCACCAGCGGCGTCAATACCCAGCCCGGACAGATCGCGTTGCAGGTGATGTCGGCTTGCGCGTTCTCCAGCGCCACCACCTTGGTCAGGCCGAGCAGGCCGTGCTTGGCGGCAACGTAGGCGGCTTTTTCCTTTGAGGCCACCAGGCCGTGCGCCGATGAAATATTGATGATGCGGCCGTAGCCGCGCGCCTTCATTCCCGGCAACGCCGCGCGGATGGCGTAGAACGCGCCCGAGAGATTGATGGCGATCACGGCATCCCAACGCTCTACCGGAAAACTCTCCACCGGCGAGACGAACTGAATACCCGCATTGTTCACCAGTATGTCGAGTCGCCCGAACTGCATTTCCGCTGCGCAGACCATGGCGGCGGCTTCGGCCGCATTGCCGATGTCGGCAGCAGCATGAGCCGCACGCACGCCGAATTCCCTTGCCAAACCACTGCGCAGCTTCTCGATTTCCGCCGCGTCGCCGAAGCCGTTCAGGACGACGTCGGCGCCCGCAGCCGCGAGACGTCGCGCGATCCCCAGGCCGATTCCGCTGGTCGAACCGGTGACGAGCGCTACCTTGCCTTTCAACATGACGTTGTCCGTTTGTCAGTTCAGGAAACCGATCAGTGCATCAAGCACCGCGTCGGGGGATTCGGCCATCAGCGAATGGCCCGAAGGAGCGAGCGTGATGCTCTGCGCTCCGTTGATCGCGGCGGCGAGCACGGAAGCCGCCTTGGGCGGTGTCATCACATCGCGCCGGCCGAGAACGAACAGCGCCGGGCACTTCACTTTCGCGGCGGCGTCCATCCCGCCCGTGTAATCGTTGCAGGCCTCGAGGTCGTTGTGCAGCACGCCCGGCGCAAGGCGCGCAAGACGCGCGAGCGTGTCGCCGTACATCCACATGCCGGGATTGGGATTTCCCGCGAGCGGGACCTGCGGCGCATGGCCCCAGATGGTCTCCATATCGTAGGCGCTCTGATCGTTGTTCTTTGCCGCGCTGAGGAACGATTCGGAAACTTTCATCGGGTACGCTGTGCCAAGCAGCGCGATGTGCGTCACGCGCCCGGGGAAGCTCGCGGCACAATCGAGAGCAATCAGCGAACCCAGGCTGTGGCCTACGATCGCCGCCTTGTCGAGCTGCGCCGCGTCGAGCAGGCGCATGACCCAGTTGGCGAGCGCCTCGATGCTCGCGAGCGGCGGCCCCTCGGAGCGCGCGTGCCCCGGCAAGTCCGCCGCCAGCACGTTGCGCTTGTGGTAACCGAAATAACGGCTCTGCAGGGCCCACCAGCTATGGTCGAGACCCGCGCCGTGCACGAACACGATCGTCGGCAGCGACGCATCCGGAGCGTGGTTCGCGGTGTAGGCGTAGGCCAACTTTCCATCGACGCAAAAGTCCATGGCGCGCCTGCTACGCCTTTCCCGCGGCGGCGAGCGCGCGGCCGAGGTCTTCGACCAGGTCGTCCGCGTCCTCCAGGCCGATCGACAGGCGCACCGTGCCCGCAGTGATGCCGGCTTTCTTCAGGTCTTCGTCGGAAACGCGGTAATGCGTGGTGGTGGCCGGATGGATGACGAGCGACTTGGCGTCGCCGACGTTCGCGAGGTGGGAGAACACCCGCAGGCTCTCGATGAAACGCCGGCCGGCATCGCGGCCGCCTTTCATGTTGAAGGAGAACACCGCGCCTGCGCCGCGCGGCAGCAGGCGCCTGCACAGTGCATGGTCCGGGTGGCTGGCAAGCTCGGGATACATCACCGTTTCAACCAGCGGGTGTTCGGCCAGAAAGGCAACCACCTTGCGCGCATTCTCCACGTGCCGGGGCATCCTCAGGTGCAGGGTTTCGACGCCCTGCAGAATCTGGAACGCGGTCATCGGCGCCATGCACGCGCCGAAATCGCGCAAGCCCTCGCGCCGCGCGCGCAACAGGAACGCGCGCGTGCCGGACTCCTCCTCGAAATCCATGTTGTGGAAGCCCGGGTAGGGCGCGCTCAAGGTTTCGAACTTGCCGGAGGCTTCCCAGTCGAAGCGGCCTGAATCCACCAGCACGCCGCCGATGGCGACGCCGTGGCCGCCGAGGAACTTGGTCGCCGAGTGATACAGCAGGTCCGCGCCCAGCTCGAAGGGCTTCATCAGCCAGGGTGTGGTGAACGTGGCATCCACCAGCAGCGGCACGCCATGCTGGTGTGCGAGCTTCGAGACTTCCGGGATGTCAAGCACGTCGAGCCCGGGGTTGCCCAGCGTCTCGCCGAAGAACAGCCGCGTATTCGGCTTTGCCGCGCGGCGCCAGTGCTCAAGCTCGCGCGGATCGATGAACGTGGTCTCGATGCCGAAGCGCGACAGCGTGTAACCGAGCAGGTTGTGAGAGCCGCCATAGAGCGAGTTCGAGGCGACGATATGCCCGCCGGAGCCCATCAACGTGGCCACCGCGAGGTGCAGCGCCGCCTGTCCCGAGGCGGTGGCGATTGCGCCTACGCCGCCCTCGAGCGCCGCCATGCGCTCTTCGAGCACCGCCACCGTCGGATTGGAAATGCGCGAGTAGATGTGCCCGGCGCGTTCCATGTTGAACAGCGAAGCCGCGTGCTCCGAATCGCGGAATACGAACGAGGTGGTCTGATAAATCGGCACGGCGCGCGCGCCGGTGGCCGCGTCGGGCGACTGGCCCGCGTGCAGCGCAAGCGTGTCGAAGCCGGGGTATTTCGGACCGGACATGGATGGCTACTCCCGTCATCCCCGCGGATGCGGGAATCCAGAGCGACCGTGCTCCCGCCTGCGCGCGGAGCGGACGGCCTAGTGTAGGTTCTTTCGATTCGGTGCCACGGTATAGCTTTCGAACGCGCGTTCCTGCTTCTTGTCCGATTTCTTCTCGACCCAGTCGCGGTCGAACAGGTCGTTCACCAGCGCCAGCGCTTCATCGACGCGCGGCTTGTCGAACTGGCGCCCGAGAACGGCCGCGACGTCCTCGAGCATGCAGCGGCGCTGCGCCTCGTGAATCGCCTGGGCGTTGGGCCCGACGAACAGCAGTCGGCTCTCGTCCTCGCCGTTGTCGAGATAGATGGTGAAGTCGACCTCGACCGCCTCCTCGCAGTACGGCCCGAGCAGCGCGAGCGAGCGTTCGAGCACCGGCTCGAAGGTGCGGCCAATCTCACCGGTCCAGCACACATCGAGCATGCGGTTTGCTTCATCGAACTGGATGCCGGGTTCGTTGGGTTCGAGGCTCTTCACCTCGTCGATGGCGCCCAGGTCGAGATAATCGAGCCAGGGTTCGAGTGCCGACTCGATCTGGGTCTTGGAGACTCCCTCGAGAATCGGGACGCTGGCGTGAACGTGCACTTCCATCCGCATGGCGGGTGGCCTCGTAAGAGGGGATGGTGGTCGAATCTTAGCATGCCGCCCGGCGCCGCCTGTACGCCCATCCCGGGTAAACCGGGTTCGCCGCAGTGCGTTGTTTATACGGTAGTTGTCGCGAACCCTCACGGATTCCGACGGATCGGGCTTGGGAAACGCCCGGCGGCACCGATATAAGGGCAATGAAAGCGCAGCATAGTCCCATGAAGGAGTACGCAGTGGAGCCAACCGTGATGAACGTCCTTTACAACAGCCCGACTTACGTCGTCGTCGAATACTCCGGCCAGGAGGGGATCGAACTAGTCGACAAGGCGGCCGGGCGCGGCGCGTACTTCGAAGGCCTGATCGCGCGCAAGTTCCGCTCGCACATCCAGCACATATTCGATGAAAGCCCGACGGTCGATTGCGTCGATGCGTTTCTGGGCCATTACGACGCGCTGCTGACCACGGCCGTCGTTTACCACTGAGCCGGGGTTCGCCACTCATTCACCTGAGCAGCGCGCGCACGTACACTACGTGCCCGATGGTTCTGCCCGACTACGACGGCGGCGGTTTCGCCAACCTGATCGCCTCCTGCGTCGAAGCGGCCGGCGGCGTTGCCTCGCTGCCGGGCGCCGCGCTTGCGCCGCCCGCGCAGCTCGCGCAGGCGCGCAACATCATCCTGTTGCTGATCGACGGACTCGGACATGATTATCTCACCGGCCGCGGGCAGGGCAGCGCGCTCGCCGGAGGACTCGCCGGCAAGCTGACCTCGGTATTTCCATCGACGACCGCCAGCGCAATCACCACTTCGTACACCGGACGGACCCCGTACGAGCACGGGATCACCGGCTGGCACACTTATTTCTCCGAGGTCGGCGGCGTGGTGGCGCCGCTGCCGTGCAAACGGCGCGGCAGCGAAACCGCGCTCTCCGCCGGAGAAGCGCAATCGATCTACTCCGCGCCGTCGATGTTCGATCGACTGGCGCGCCGCTCGATCGTTGTCACCTACCGGCCGCTCGTCGAATCGGCCTATAACCGCCACCACTGCGGGCGCGCCGAGCGGCGCGCCTACGACAAGCTTGGCGGATTGGTGAGCGAGATCGAAGCGGCCGTGAAGTCCGGCGGCGACGCGAAGTTCATCTACGCGTACTGGCCGGATTTCGACACCCTCTCCCACCGCCATGGCGTTGGCAGCCCGCAGACTGCCGCGCATTTCGCGGCGATCGACGCGGCCTACGCCGAACTGCTGCGGCGCCTCGCGGGTACCGAAAGCACCATCGTGGCAAGCGCGGATCACGGTTTCATCGATTGCGCGCCCGGCGACATGCTGGACCTCACCGCGCGCCCGGCGCTTGCCGCCCTGCTGCGCGAACCCCTGTGCGGCGAGCGGCGGACGGCGTTCTGCCACGTGCTGCCCGGGCGCAAGGCGGAGTTCATGGCGCGCGCCGAGGAGTGGCTGGAATACAAGGCCGAGGTGAGGGAGTGCGGCGCGATGCTCGCGGAGGGCTGGTTCGGCGGCGGCGCGCCGCACCCGCGCATCGCCGAGCGCGTGGGCGACGTCGCGCTCCTGATGCGCGAGCGCTACAGCATCATCGACCGCTTGCCAGGCGAGAAACACCATGTTCACATCGGCAACCACGGCGGTACCAGCGCCGAGGAAATGTACGTACCCCTGATCCTCGCGGAGGCATGACATGAAGGCATCAACCAACGGCATCGAGACGAACTACGAACTCCACGGCAACACCGGCCCCTGGCTGGTGCTGTCGCATTCGCTTGCGTGCTCCGTGCGCATGTGGGACCCGCAAATCGCCGAATTCTCCAGACGGTACCGCGTGCTCGCCTACGACACTCGCGGGCACGGGGCAAGCGACGCACCTGCCGGCGCGTATACGCTCGAGCAGCTTGCCGATGACCTGCACGCACTGCTCGCGCATCTTGGAATCCGCGAGGCGCATTACGCGGGCCTGTCGATGGGCGGCATGATCGGCCAGACCTATGCACTGAAATATCCGGGGGTGTTCCAGACACTGACGCTTGCGGACACCACCAGCAGCTATCCTGCGGAAGCAGCGCCGCTGTGGGTCGATCGCATCAAGCTCGCGCGCGGGCAGGGAATGGGACCGCTGGTCGAGCCGACGCTCGCGCGCTGGTTCACCGAACCGTTCCGGAAAAGCCACCCCGCGGTCAGCCAGAGCATCGGAGCGCTGATCCGCAACACGCCGGTCGCCGGCTATGCCGGCTGCTGCGAGGCAATCCCGACGATCCGGCTCACGGCGCGGCTGAAGGAGATCCGCACGCCGATCCTGGTAATCGTGGGCGACCAGGACGGGGGCACGCCGCCTGCGATGGCGAAGGAGATTCACGCCAACGCGCCGGGCTCGAAGTACGTCGAGATCTCACCCGCCGCGCACCTGTCGAACCTGGAGCAGCCTGAGCAGTTCAACCGCGCGCTGGATGGTTTTCTGAAAGCGAACGGCTGACGCCGGCGCTCTAGCCGGTTCCCCTGTCCACCACAGCAAGCAGGGCGCAGCGCGCCAGAGCGTACTCCGCATCGAGCAGCGCAATCAATGCTTTGGCGGCATGGATGTCCTGCCGTTTTCCGGCGATCTCCACGCGCGCGCAGAGATCCGCCAAGCGCACAGCGCCAAGGCTGCCAGATGAACCCCTCAACGCGTGCGCCGCGTCGGCGAGCGCTGCCGCATCCGCCGACTCCGCGTGGCGGCGCAGCTGGACGATCCGGTCCTCGGCCCCGGACAGGAAGACGTTCACTAATTTCGCGAACACCCTTCCCTGCCCTCTGTCCAGCGCCACGAGGTCCGCGACCTGCATCGTATCCAGCACCGGGTCCGAACCACCGGTCAAAGTACCCACCTGTCGACAGGGAATTCGGATTATTCTAGCAGCGCAGTGACATGCACAGGCCGGCGCAGAAGGGACAATCATGAGCGACGCTACGCTCCCCGTCACGGCCTCCGGGCCACGACTCACGGTCACCGCGAGCGAACGCGAGCGTACGCTCTCCGAGCGCGTTCGCTTCGCGTACAGCGAAACGCGCCTCGCGATCCTGCTCGTCGGCCCCGTCGTCGTCGTCGTTTGGCTGTTCCTCCGCGACCAGGTCGAGCAGCAACGCATCGCAAACTGGTGCATCGCGCTCGCCGCCGCCTATGGCGCGCGGCTGTTGCTCGGCGTTCTTCATGCGCGCAGGCAGCCGGCCGAGGACGCTCAGGCGGAGCGCAAATGGACCGCGATGTTCCACGCGACGATCGCACTCTCGGGCTTCGCATGGAGCCTGCTCGTATGGCATGTCCTCGAGGAGGCGCAACCGGTGCTGCGCCTGTCCGGAGTGGCGGTCCTCATCGCCGTCGCCGCGGCGGCGCTGCGCGGGCTCTCGACGCTGCCGCTCGCCTACGCGCTGTTTGCCGGCGCGATGCTCGCCCCCGTCGCCATTCCATCGATCGCCACGGGCGAAATTGCCGGCGTGATGCTCGGCGTGACGCTGATCCTGTTCCTCGCAGCCATGACCGCCATGGTGCACAGCGCCAGCCTCGAGTTCATCCGGCGCGCCGTGCTTCAGGCCGACCTCGCCGACCTGCTCGTGCGCCACGCCAGGGCCAAGGCGGAGGCCGAGGCGGCGAACCGCGCAAAGAGCGAATTTCTCGCCAACATGAGCCACGAGATTCGCACGCCGATGAACGCGATCCTCGGCATGACCCACCTGGCCCAGCAGGCGCGCCCCGATCCCGTGCTGGGCGAACATCTCTCCAGGATCGCCGTCGCAGCGAACTCGCTGCTACGCATCATCAACGACATTCTCGATTTGTCGAAGATCGAAGCCGGGAAACTCGTGATCGAGCCCGTGGAATTCGAGCTCGACGCGCTGTTGCGCGACGTGCTCTCGATCACCGGTGTAAGCGCGCAGCAAAGAGGCGTCGAGTTCCGCCATTCGGTGGCGCCGGAGGTGCCGCGCGCGGTCGCGGCCGACGCCGTGCGGATCGGGCAGGTTCTCTCCAATCTCTGTGCGAACGCCGTGAAGTTCACCGACCGCGGGCGAGTGACGCTTTCCGTCGGCATGGCCGGCGAGGATGCGGATCACGTGACGCTGGCTTTTACAGTCGAGGATACCGGCATCGGAATGAGCGCCGCGCAGCAGCGCGAGCTGTTTCAGCCGTTCGCCCAGGTCGACACCTCGAGCACGCGCCGCCGTGCCGGCACGGGGCTGGGCTTGTCGATTTCGATACGCCTGGTCGAAGCGATGGGCGGGACCATCGGCGTGCAGAGCGAACCGGGACGCGGCAGTACCTTCCGCTTCACGGTCGTCTGCGGCCGCGTCCGGGCCTCACTCGACGAGGCGGGCGCAGGGCGTAATCTCGACGAGGCGGGCGCAGGGCGTAATCTCGCCGACGCTGACACCCATCTCGCCGGAGCCCGCATCCTGGTCGTAGAGGACGACGAGGTGAACCAACTGGTCGCGATCGGGATGCTCGAACCCACCGGTGCCTTCGCCAGCATCGCGTCCAACGGTCGCGAAGCGCTGCGCTTGATTCAGCCCGGAAAGTTCGACGCCGTGCTGATGGACGTGCAGATGCCCGACATGGACGGAATCGAGACCACGCGTACGCTGCGCCGCGACCCGCACTTGCAGGACCTGCCTATCATCGCCCTGACCGCGAGCGCGATGGCCGGCGACCGGGAAAGACTGCTCGAAGCCGGCATGAACGACTTCATCGCCAAGCCGATACGCGTCGCGGCGCTTTATTCCACTCTGGCCAGATGGCTGAACCGGACGCCGGCGCGGTATCGAGATCGGTGACACAGCCTCCGAACATCGCCTGGCTGCGGGTTGTTCCACTCTGCTAACGAGTCCTGGCTTGTGCGTAGGCCGAATAGAACATGTCCAGGATTCTCCTCGCCTCGGTGAGCAGGGCGTCGTCGGTCCGCGCCCGGTCCCTGGCGCCCCTGAGCAGGGTTTCCAGGCCCTTGGCGTCGGCAACCGGGATGCCGCCTGAGTCGAGGAAACGCACCGCGGCGCCGATCGCGTCGAGCGCCGGATCATTGTCGAGCCCGAAGCTCGCGAGCAGAACCTCGAATGTCACGAGGTTGCCGACGTGGCTGAATTCCGCGCCGTCGAAATCAAAGCCGACGGCCTTCTTCGGACAGTCGCGCGGACGATCGATCCAGGCGAACCGCGCACCCCGATCGATGAATCGCTTGATCAGCCAGGCGCAGGCGAGGCGATCCACCCAGGGATGCTTGCGAGTGGCCCACAGGCGCCGCAGATACCGGGTCCTGTCGAGCTGCTGCAGCCGCTTGTGGGACGGGCGCGGTTCCCCCCGGGGATAGGCTTCCCGGAGGCTGCGCTCGAGAGCCGAGATCGCGTCGGCGGCCTGCAGTTTTGCCGGGCCCGGAAAGAAGTCGATCTGCGACAGCCTTCCGAAGGCGCGCTGCAGGCGATGCATCGTCGTCTGCGCCCTGCGCGGCCCGAGGCGCGGCAACGAAGCTTTCGCCGTGGCGAGTTTCTGCACGAGCGTGCCGTAGTCGGCGCTCCGGTCGAACAGCTTGCGCACCTGCGCGAGCTGCCCGGCGGTCTTGAGCTTCAGCTCGAGCGTCATGGCGAAGCCGCCGGCCGAGCCGATCTCCGACTCCATGCGTGCCAGGACTGCGCTGCCCGCGGAGCCTGCGGGCAGGACGTAGACGCCGTCGCGCAGCACGCCGCAGCCCGTCTCCTTCAATGCACGCCAGACGCGCATCCGGACCGTCGAATGGCGCGGGGCAGGCTGAGAACCAGCGCATCGAATCGTGACATTGTTATAAGTATTACATGTTAGTGACAGTATTGACAAGCTCAAAGATCCGGCGTAACCTGCCGCGCCATGTAGGACGCCTGGCCGCCGCGAAGGGTGGCCGGGTATCCCAGCCGGGTCTTACGCAGACACCCGGTCCACAAGGACGCTTTCGTCTCAAGCACTGCTCCAGTCCCCGAGGGGAAGGAGTGTGTATGGACAGCGCAAGCGTCTCGATTTCCCTGGTATCTGACGGTGCCCCTGCGCGCCCTGCAGCGGCTCGCACCCGGATGCTCCTGGAAGCGCCGATCGTCCCGACGCTCCTGCGTCTTGCCGCACCCAATGTGCTCAATCTGCTGGCGTTCGTCGGCTTGATCACGTTCGACGGGCTGTTCGTCGGGCGTCTCGGGCCGGATGCCCTGGCCGGCATTTCGCTCGTTTTCCCCTGGGTCATGCTCATGCAGCATGGGGCGGCGAGCGGCATGGGAGGCGCGGTCTCATCGGCGGTGGCGCGTGCGCTCGGAGCGGGCCAGCGCGAGCGAGCGAACGCGCTGGCGACGCATGCCGTCTGGCTGGCGCTGATGCTGTCGGCGCTCTTCTCATTTCTCATGCTGCTGGCAGGACCGCTCGTCTACCGATGGATGGGCGGGCGCGGAGCGATACTTGAAGCGGCTGTTGCCTACGCGAACGTAGCATTCGGCGGCGCGCTGTCGATCTGGATGCTCAATCTTCTCGCCAACGTCGTGCGCGGGACCGGGAACATGGGGTTGCCCGCCACGGTGATTGTCGGGTGCGTGCTTGGCCACGTCGTCATCTCCCCGATGTTGATCTTCGGGTCGGGGCCGATTCCGGCGCTCGGACCGGCGGGCGCCGGATGGGGTCTGGTGACTTCGTTCGGCGCGGGAAGCATCGTCCTGTTCATCCATCTTCGCAGCGCGGCTGCGCCCGTCACGCTGTCTTTCCGCGGCATACGTTTTCAGTGGCGGCTCCTGGGCGAGTTCTTCCGCGTCGGCGTGCCCGGAATGCTCAATGTCGCGATCACGAACATCACCGTGATCGCCTTGACCGGCGTGGCAGGTCACCTGAACCGGGATACGGCGATCGCCTATGCGATGGGTGCGCGCCTCGAATACATCATCATTCCCCTGGGGTTCGGCGTCGGCACCGGAATTGTTGCGCTGGTCGGAACGAACTGGGGTGCGAAGCGATACGCCCGCGCCCGAGCCATTGCATGGTCAGGCGGCGCTGTCGTCGCGGCGGCCTGCGGCGCGGTCGGATTGTTTTTCGCGCTGTTTCCGCGGTTGTGGATGGCGATTTTCACAGCCGACGAAGAAATCATTCGCATCGGCGTTTCCTATCTGCAGATCGTCGGGCCAGCCTATGCCCTGTACGGATTCGGGATCGGGCTGTACTTCGCGTGCCAGGGATACGGCAGATTGGCGCTGGCGGTGGTTGCCAACGGCATCAGGCTTGTGCTCGCCGCGGGCGGGGGGTTCATCGCGATGTTCTGGATGCAGACCGGCGCAGCGGGGATGTTTGCGGCGATCGCGTCGGGATTCGTCATCTATGCCGGGCTTACCGGCATTGCGTTGTCAGGAATCAAGGTCACCCCACAGTCGAAAGGAGGCAGCTCATGAAAAATCGCAATTCCGGATTGAAGCAATCGATGCGCGCGGCCGCAATGATCGGTGGATTTCTGCTGGTGCTTGGCGCGAACTCGGCCCCGACAGCGCGCGCCCGGGTCCCCACGCCGCAATGGCAGGAAACGCTCCCTGCGCCGCGCTTCCAGGTGGATGATCGACGCAATCGCGTATGGGTGCTGAATCACGATGCCGTTTATGTCTACGACATCCCCGAGCGAATACTGGTCAAACGCATCGAGTTGCCGGACTGGACGGTCGCGGGCCAGGGGTACAGCTGCGCCCCGGGTCTTGCGCTTGCGCCCTCCGGTGCCGCATTCGTGACGAGCAACGTATTACCCACGATCTGGGAGATCGATCCCCAAAGCCTGGTCGTTCGCCAGCACAGACTTGCGCTCGATGCAGACAATGACAAGGACGTCGGGTTCACCTCGCTTGCATACACCCGGGACGGGCGGCAGCTCCTGGGCGTCAGCTCATCGCTCGGATCGCTATGGCGCATCGACCTGGCTGCAGGCAAGGCCTACAAAGTGCGCGAGGGAAGTACGAGTCCGGTGCCATGCGGTCAGTGAACGAATGCCACCTGCAGAACGAACCCTGAGGCGGCATACGCGCCGCGGTTAGAATCCGCCGGTGAACCGACACGAGGACCGGCTCGCGCCGAAGCTGCTGCTCGCGGTATTCCTGCCGTTTGCGACCGGCTATTTCCTGTCGTTCTTCTTTCGCAACGTCAACGCGGTCATCGCCAAGGACCTGGCGCGCGAGTTTTCGCTCACGCCCTCCGAGATCGGCCTGCTCACCAGCGCCTACCTGTTTGCGTTCGCGTTGGCGCAGCTTCCGGTCGGCGTGCTGCTCGACCGCTACGGCCCGCGCCGAGTGATGGCGAGCCTGCTGTGTGTGGCGGGCGGCGGCGCGCTCACCTTCGGATTGGCGCAGGACTTCCTCGTGCTCACGCTCGGGCGCGCGATGATCGGGCTGGGCGTCTCGGCCGGCCTGATGGGGGCGATCAAGGGGTTCAGCCTGTGGTTCCCGCCATCGCGCCTCGCGACGTTGAACGGCTGGTATATCGCAGTCGGCGGAGTCGGGGGCATGGCCGCGACCGCGCCCGTCGAGGCGATGCTCGGCACGCTCGGCTGGCGCGCATTGTTCTACGGACTCGCGCTGTTGTCGTTGTTCGCCGCGGTGTTCATCTACGCCGCCGTTCCCGAGAAGCCGCTGCCCGGCAAGCCTGAACCCTGGCGCGAGCAGTTCGGCAGGCTGCGGGAAATCTTCTCGCGCGTCGACTTCTGGCGCATCGTGCTGCCGCTGGTGGCATCGCACGCGACCTATCAGGCGTTGCAGGGGCTGTGGCTCGGTCCCTGGCTCACCGACGTCGCCGGGCTCGATCGCGCCGCCGCTGCAAACATGCTTCTCGGCACCGTGTTCGCCTACACGCTCGGCTCGATATTCTTCGGCATCGCAGGCGATCGACTGGCGCGCCTGGGACTGTCGCGCATGACGGTCTACAAACTCGGGCTCACCACGGCGCTCGTGTCCCTTGCCGGGATCTGTCTCGACGTGCAGACGGGCCGCCTCGCGATCATCCTGGCGTACGGCTTCTCGGTGATCTCGGCCGCGCTCGCCTACGCGCTGCTCGCGCCGCGGTTTCCACCGGAAATGACCGGCCGCGTGGTGACGGCTTCGAACCTGCTAATGTTCGGCGCTTCGTTCGCCTGCCAGTGGGGGATCGGCGCGGTGCTGAAACAATACCCGGTGCTGGACGGACATTACTCGCCTGAGGGTTATTCGGTTGCCTTGGGCACGCTCGCGCTGACGCAGCTCGTCGTGCTGGCGTGGCTGTGGCCGATGAAGGAACAGCAATGACGGAAGCGAAACGTGGCTATCTCGCCGTAGCGCTCGCCGCGGGCGCGGTATTCGCGCTCAGCCTGGGAGTCCGGCAGGCGCAGCCTCTGTTCATCAGCGCGATCAACTCGCACACCGGCGTCGGCTACGCAAGCATCAGCCTTGCCTTCGCCGTCGCCCAGTTGATGTGGGGCTTGTCCCAGCCCGCCGCCGGTGCGGTGGCCGACCGTTGGGGACACCGTCCGGTCATGATCATCGGCGCCTTGCTGGTCGCTGTGGCCACCGCGGCCACGCCGCTCGCGCAGTCCTCGCTCGCGCTGATTGTGCTCATCGGCCTGCTGGCCGGTTCGGGGGCAGGCGCGCTCGGGCCGGGACTGCTGATGTCGCTGGCGAGCCGCTGGGTCCCTGCCGCCAAGCAAGGCATCGCGAGCGGGATCATCAACGCCGGCGGCTCCTTCGGCCAGTTCACGCTGGTTCCGTTCGCGCAACTGCTGATTGGTCTCGCAGGATGGCAGCCCGCCCTGATCATCCTCGGTGCCACAGGACTGCTCGCTGTGCCGCTGGTGCTCTACCTCACGCAGGGCTCGGCCGCGGCGGCCGCGGCAGCGAAGGCCGGTGCCAGCGGCGGTACGCTCAGGCAGGCGCTGCGCCAGGCGGCGAACGACCGCAGCTACGTGCTGCTCAACATCGGCTTCTTCACCTGCGGCTTTCACGTCGCCTTCATCGCCACCCACCTGCCCGGGGTGGTCGCGAGTTGCGCGCTGCCCGCGACGGTAAGCGCCTGGTCGCTCGCGATCATCGGCCTGTTCAACATCCTGGGCAGCCTCTGGATCGGCAACCATATCCAGCAATGGCGCATGAAGATCGCGCTTGCCGGCATCTACGCTGCCCGCGCCGTGCTGATCCTGGTGTTCTTCTATTCGCCCAAGACCGAAATCACCTTCTTCCTGTTCGCGGCCGGCATCGGCTTCACCTACCTGTCGACGGTGCCGCCCACGGTGGGCCTGGTGGCCAAGCTGCACGGCACGCGCTATCTCGCGACGCTGTTCGGCCTGGTGATGCTCTCGCACCAGATCGGTGGCTTCCTCGGCGCCTGGCTCGGCGGCAAGGCGTTTGAAGCGAGCGGAAACTACGACTGGATGTGGTGGGCCGACGCAGCGCTGTGCCTGATGGCCGCGGCGGTACACTTGCCGATCCGGGAAGCGCGCCGCACCGTGCCTGCGGCGGCATAGGAGGGAGTGAAACCGTGTTCGAAACCACCATTGCAGGCAGCCTGCCCAAACCGGGCTGGCTCGCGGAAACGAAAAAGCTCTGGCCGACGTGGAGAGCGGAGGGTGAGGAACTTACCGCCGCGAAACGCGATGCCACCCTGCTGTGGCTGAAGGAGCAGGAGGACGCGGGCATCGACATCGTGTCCGACGGCGAGCAATCGCGGCAGCACTTCGTACACGGATTTCTCGAGTACGTCGAAGGCATCGATTTCGAGCACAAGGTGAAGATGGGCATCCGCAACAACCGCTACGACGCGATGGTGCCTACGGTGACCGGCCCGTTGCGGCTCAAGGGCCGCGTGCACCAGATCGAGGCGCGCCTCGCGCGCGCGCACACGAAGAAAAAACTGAAGATCACCCTGCCCGGTCCGATGACCATCGTGGACACCATTGCGGATGCGTACTACGGCGACAAGGTGAAGATGGCGATGACGTTCGCGGACCTGCTCAACCAGGAGGCGCGCGCGCTGGAGCGAGACGGCGTGGACACGATCCAGTTCGACGAGCCGGCGTTCAACGTGTACATGGACGACGTGAAGCGCTGGGGAATCGATGCGCTGCACCGCGCGATCAAGGGGCTCAAGTGCACGACGGTGGTCCACATCTGCTACGGCTACGGCATCAAGGCGAACCTGGACTGGAAACAGACGCTCGGCGGCGAGTGGCGGCAGTACGAGGAGATCTTCCCCGCTCTGGCGAAAAGCCGCATCAAGCAGGTGTCGCTCGAGTGCGCGAATTCACGTGTGCCGCTGGAGCTGTTGAAACTGCTCAAGGGCAAGGACGTGCTGGTCGGCGTGATCGACGTGGCCACGGACAAAATCGAGACGCCCGCGCAGGTCGCCGCCACCATCGGCAAGGCGCTCAAGTACGTGCCGAAGCGGCGCCTCTTTCCCTGCACCAACTGCGGCATGGCGCCGATGGACCGGGAGATTGCGCTCGCGAAACTCAAGGCGCTTGCCGCGGGCGCGGCGATTGCGCGGAAGCGGTTCGGGTAGCGGCAGCGGCTTCATGACTCGAGGTGGAGCCTTCGCCGGTGAGCGGGTCTGATCTCAAACAGCGGCTGGCGGCAATCCTGGCGGCGGACGCGGCCGGCTATTCGCGCCTCATGGCGCGCGACGACCGCGCCACGGTCAGCGCGCTGGATGCGGCGCGTAGCGTCTTCAGAACCAAGATCGAATCCAATCAGGGCCGCGTCATCGACATGGCGGGGGATTCGGTGCTGGCCGTGTTCGAGACGGCCGGCGGCGCGGTTGAAGCGGCACTTGGCGTTCAGCGCATGCTGCATGAGTCCTTCGGCGCGGTACCCGAGGAGCGGCGCATGCGGTTCCGCATCGGGGTTCACCTCGGCGACGTGATCGAGAAAGGCGATGGCACGGTGTACGGCGACGGCGTGAACATTGCCGCCCGGCTCGAAGGGCTGGCCGAGCCCGGCGGGATCACGGTATCGGACTCGGTTCGCATCGCGGTGAAGGGCAAGGTCGCGGCGAGCTTCGAGGACCAGGGCGAACAGAAGGTCAAGAACATTCCCGATCCGGTGCGCGCGCACCGGGTGCGGCCGGAAGGCAGCGCTACGACCGCGTCCGCTGCCGGCGAAGCCGACTTGCCGCTGCCCGACAAGCCCTCCATCGCCGTGCTTCCGTTCAACAACATGAGCGGCGACGCGGAGCAGGAGTACTTCGCCGACGGCATCACCGAGGACATCATCACCGAGCTGTCGCGCATCTCCGGCATGCTCGTGATCGCGCGCAATTCGACCTTCGTGTACAAGAAGCAGGCGGTCGACATAAAGGAGGTCGCCCGCAGGCTGGGCGTGCGGCACGTGCTCGAAGGCAGCGTGCGCAAGGCGGGCAAGCGCGTGCGCATCACGGCGCAGCTCATCGACGCCACCACCGGCGGGCACTGCTGGGCCGAGCGCTTCGACCGCGACCTGGAAGACATATTCGCGGTGCAGGACGAGGTGACGCAGCACATCGTCAGCGAGCTCAAGGTCAAGCTGACGGCCTCCGAGCGCACGGGCCGCGCGCCACGCGGCAAGGTGAACCCCGAAGCCTACGATTACGTGGTGCGCGCGAGGCAATGTTTTCTCCGCTTTACGGCGGAGTCGATGAACGAAGCCCGCAGCCTGCTCGAACGCGCGCTGCAGATCGATGCCGGCTTCCCGATCGCGTACGCGCAGCTTGCGATGGTGCATGCCGCGGAGTACGTCAACGGCTACAACCAGGCGGGACCGGCGCATCTGGAGCAGGGCAAGGCGCTCGCGCGCAAGGCGCTCGAACTCGATCCCGAGGAAGCCTGGGCGCACCAGGCGCTGGCGATGAACAATCTGTGGCAGAAGGACTACGAAGGCGCGGAATCGGCTGCCCGCAGCTCGACAAAATTGGGACCTAACTTCGCCGGGGGATTCGTGTCGCTCGGACAGGTGCTCGATTTCACCGGACGGCACGAAGCGGCGATCGAGGCCTTCGAGCATGCGCTGCGCCTGGATCCGGGCCTCGACCTGATCCTGCACCTGATCGGACGCGCGCAGCTCGGCATGGGCCGCTACGCCGAGGCGGAGCACAGTTTCAAGCGGCGCCTGATCCGCAATCCACGCTCCGACATGACCCGTGCCTACCTCGCGTCGCTCTACGGCGCCACCGGCCGCGTGGAGGAGGCGCGCCGGATGTGGGCCGAGCTGCTCGAGATCAACCCGAAGTTTTCCGTCGAACGTCTGCGCCGCGTGCTGCCGTACACGAATCCGGCGTGGTTCGAGAGCTTTGCCGGCGGCCTGCGCCAGGCGGGGCTGGTGCCGGGCACGGCATAGTCAGAAACCGTAGAGGCGGGCGGGATTCTCCACGAGGATCTTGTGGCGCACGGCGGTATCCGGGATCCACTCCGCGAACAGGTTCAGCAGGTCCCCGTCGTTGGGCACCACCCGCTTGTGTACGTGAGGCCAATCGGTGCCCCAGATCAACCGGTCGCTGTTCGCGTCCACCAGCGCCTGCATGACGGGCCGCGCATCGGTATAGTGTTTCGCGGAATCGCCGATCCTGTCCGCGCCGGAGAGTTTCACCCAGCACCTTCCGCGCGAGAGCAGATCGAGCAGGGTCTCGAGACCGGAATGCGGGCTGCCCTGCCCGGCGCGCGTATACCCCATGTGGTCGAGCACGCAGTCCACCGGCAGCCGGTCGATCACCCGCGCGAGTTCCGCGATCCGCTCGAGCTTCACCAGCAGCTGGATGTGCCACCCAAGGGGCTTTAGCCGCTCGGCCGCCGCTTCGAGCAGCGCCGGCGTCGCGCCGCCGTCGACGAAGTTCATTCGAACGCCGCGGAACCCGGCCTCGTGCAGACGCGCCAATTCGTTCGCGGACGTCTCGCCGTCGATCAACGCAATGCCGCGCCAGCGCCCCTGCATCTCCACGAGCGCATCGCAGGAGCATCGAAGGTCCGTGCCGTAAACCGCCGAGTGCACCAGCACGCCGCGTTCGATGCCGAGCGCCTTGTGCATGCTGACGCATTCGGCCACGGACGCCTCGGGCGGAGTAAACAGCCGCGCCGCCTTCATCGGATAGCGTGCAGCAGGTCCAAAAATGTGGAAGTGGCTGTCGCAGGCACCCTTCGGCAACTGCACCTTCGGTGCGCGAGGCGAAGGATCGGGCCCGGGACAGGTCGGCGCGGACATCAGCGCGCCTGTTTCTGCGCCGATGCGTCGCGTTCCGGCCGCATGACAGCGCGCTCCGTGCGCTCAATTTTGTATCCCCGCTGTTCCCGGTCCCAGGCGTTCGGGTACAGCCCGTGCTCGATCAGCACGTGCTTCTGCACCTTCTTCGTCGGCGTCAGCGGAAGCTCCGGCAGGAACTCGAGATAGCGCGGCAGCATGAAATACGGCATGCGCGGCTGCAGCCAGTCCATGAGCCGCTCCTCCGATAGCTGCGAGCCGGCGCGCAACACGATCGCGAGGCGCACGTCGTCGTCGCCCAGTTCCGAAGGATAGGGAAGCGCGGCGCACACCTCGACATCCGGGTGGCCCTGCGCGATCTTCTCCACCTCCCAGGCCGAGATGTTCTCGCCACGGCGGCGAATGCGCTCCTTCTTGCGCCCGGCAAAGAAATACCAGCCTTCGCCGTCGCGATGCGCGAAATCGCCCGTGTAAAACCAGCCGTTGCGGATCGCGTTCAGCGTCTCCTCGGGCTTGTTCAGATAGCCCTGCATGAGGAGGCCGGGAAGCCGCGGCCGAAGAATCAACTCGCCCACTTCGCCCGCGGCGACCGGCTGATCGCGTTCGTCGACCAGCTGCGCTTCCCAGTCGTCGTGCAGCCGGCCGCAGGATCCGGGCTTGCGCCCGGGGTGCGGCGTGTAGATGACCGTGCCGGTTTCGATCAGGCCGTAGGACTCGGCAAGGCGCACGCCGAAGCGCTGTTCGAATTCTGCATCGTGGCTCGCGTTGTACATGTAGCGCAGCCGATGCACGCGATCGTATTGCCCCGGCGGCTGGGCCTTGAGCATCGCCGGGATATTGAACATGGTATGCGCGACCGTCGCCTGCGACTGCGCGGCCTGCTGCCAGAAACGCGTGGCGGAAAAGCGCTCGCCCAGGACGACCTGCGCGCCCACCAGCAGGCAGGGATAGACGCCCTGGCGCCCGGCGATGCCGTGGAACAGCGGCAAGGGCGTGAACAGCACGTCGTCGCGCTCGAGGCCCACGATGCCGATCACGGGCAGACTGCCGCCGAAGAAGGCGCCGTTCGAGAGCACCGCGCCTTTCGACGCGCCGGTCGTGCCCGAGGTGTACATCACGCAATTGATGTCGTTGCAGTCGCACTCGAGTTCCGGATCGGGTCCGGCGCGGCGCCTCAGGGCGTCGAAATCGACGAACCGCGCGGGGCCCTCCGGAAGCCCCGCCCCTTCGATTCCGCCCAGCACGGCGACCCATTCGAGCTGCGCGAGGACTTCTGCCGATGCGCCCGCGAGCGCGGGCAGCAGGGACCGGTCGGTGATCAGTCCCTTCACTCCGGAATCCCGGATCACGTAGTCCAGCATGGCTTGCTTGTAGCTGGTGTTGATCGGCACCATCACAGCGCCGATCAGCGAGAGCGCAAACCACGAGAAGACGAATTCCGGACAGTTCGGCAGCAGCAACGCCACCGAATCCCTGCGCCGGATTCCGGCGCCCGAAAGTCCGCGCGCCACTTCGCGCGCGAACGCGTCGGCGTCCGCGAACGAGAATGCCCGGTCTTCGTGGCGCAGGTAGACGCGGCTTCCTTCGGTGCGCGCCCTCTCCGACAGGATCGGCCCGAGGACCCTGCGCTCCAGCGGCAGATCGAATTTCGTCATCGCCCCGGATCCTGGCCCGGGCGAAATTTCGGGATCGTGAATTCCTCGCTGACGTCCTCGAAGTACACCGCGAGGCGCATGCCCTTGCGTAGCGCCGCGTTGTCGACGCCCGTTACGTTGCTGATGAACATCGGTCCTTCGTCGAGCCGGATCATCGCCACGTTGTACGGAATCTCCTGCGCGAAGCCCGGAAAGTAGCATTTGTGAAACACCACCCACGAGAACAGCGTCCCGTTGCCGGAGACGGCAATCCATTCCGCCGCGTCCGCGTCGCACTCGGGGCATACCGCGGAGGCCGGAAACCGGAACTGCCTGCAGCGGGAACAACGCTGCAGGCGAAGCTCGTGCCGCTGCGTGAACTTCCAATACGGTTCGTCGAGCGGGGTGACGATCGGCAGCGGCTTCTGTACCTTGGCCATCGCGCTAGTTCCGGTAGATGATCGAGCTCGCCACGTGCGCGCGGCAGATGTACTGGATGATGCGAGCGTCCTCAACCTGCCGCGCTCCGCATGCGCCGCGCAACTGCCGGACCGCTTCCACCTGGTGCAGCCAGCCCTGCATGTAGCTCTCGGAGAGGTGCCCGCCGTGCGTGTTCACGGGCAGTTCCCCGCCGAGCTCGATGCGCCCGTTCTGCGTGAAGTCCCCGGCCTCGCCGGGCTTGCAGAAGCCGAAGTTCTCGAGCGAGATCCAGACGTTGATCGAGAAGCTGTCGTAGATCATCAGCGCGTCCACGTCGTCGCGCGAGATGCCGGCCATGCCGTAGGCCATCTCGGCGGCCTTCGGCATCGTGTCGCGCCACAGCGTCGTGTTCGGCATCGAGGAATTGCGATAGGTGTCCTGGCGCCCGATGCCCGAGATGTACGCGGGCTTTTGCTTCAGGTCGCGCGCCCGGTCGGCTGTCGTCATGATCAGTGCGACGCCGCCGTCGTTGATCAGGCAGTAATCGTACAGGTGCAGCGGCTCGCAGACATAGCGCGACTGCTGGTGCTCCTCCACGCCGAGCGGCTGCCTCATGATCGCGAGGGGATTCAACATCGCGTGCTTGCGCTGCGCGACGGCCACCGCGGCGAGCTGCCGGCTGGTGGTGCCGTATTCGTCGAAATGCATGCGCGTCTGGAACGCGCTGGCTGCGCCGGGCGAGGTCAGGCCGTAGTAGAAGAACGCGTTGGCGTACTCCTGCCCGGGGTTGTAGACGGTCATCCCGCCGAACTTCCTTCCTTCCGCGCGCGAGCTGTTGCCGTAGATGAGGGCGACGTTGTTGCACATGCCGCTTGCGAGCAGCATCGCGGCGTGGTGGATGAGCACGCCCGTGGCGGGTCCGCCGATGGAGAAATTCGCGCCAAGCGTCGGATCGAGCCCCAGCATTTCCCCCATGCGCACGAAACTGATGTTGCCGGGCCCCTGCACGATCAGCCCGTCGATGTCCTGCTTGCACAGGCCGCAATCGTCGAGCGCGGCGCGAAATGCCTGCAGCCCGAGCGTGTACTGGTCCACCTCGGGGAAATTTCCCTGCGGCGAGGCGCCCACGCCGACGATCGCCGTCGCGTCGCGCAAGGCCCTGAGCCGATCGATCTTGTTTTGCATGGCAAACCGCAATCCGCTGGTTCGAGCAAGTAAGACCGCTCGATCCGGCATTTTAAGGTGCAGACGGTTGCGGCGTGCAGCACAAGGCCGGACAATGAATCCGGCTCTCGCTTCGACCGTCCACGCCACGGAGAACTCATGCGCAATCACGCATCGTCACTGCTTGTTCCGCTCCTGATCCTTTGCGCGTCCGCCACCGTGTGCCAGGCACAGCCGGCGGCGAAGGCGGACGCCTACCCGGTCAAGCCGGTCCGCATGATCCTCGGCTTTCCCGCGGGCGGTTCGGTCGACATCGCCGCGCGCATCATCGGCCCCAGGCTCTCGGAGCGGCTGGGCCAGCAAGTGATCGTCGACAACCGGCCCGGCTCGACCGGCAACATCGCCGCCGAGCTCGCCGCAAAGGCGGCGCCCGACGGATACACGCTGTACATGGCCACCTCCGTCAACGCGGTGAGCATGAGCCTGTTCAAGAGCCTGCCCTATCACCCCGTGAAGGACTTCGATCCGGTGTCGCTGTGCGTGACGACCTCCTACATGCTCGTCGTCAATCCCGGCGTGCCGGCGAAATCCGTGCAGGAACTCGTCGCGCTCGCGAAAGCAAAGCCCGGAACGCTCAACTATGCGACCACCGGCAACGGCAGTCCGGCGCACCTCTCGGCCGAACTGCTCAAGCTGATGGCCGGCATCAACCTCGTCCACGTTCCCTACAAGGGCGGACCGCAGGCCACCACCGACCTCCTCGGCGGGCAGGTGCAGCTCACTTTTTCCAACATCCCCAGCGTCCTGCCGCACGTCAAGTCGGAAAAGCTGCGCGCGCTCGCCGTCACCAGCGCGCAACGCACGCCGCTCGCGCCGAACCTGCCGACCGTAGCCGAGTCGGGCTATCCGGGTTTCGAAGTGCTCTCCTGGTACGGCGTGATGGCCCCGAAGGGCACGCCGAAGCCCGTGATCGACCGGCTCAATGCGGAACTGGTCGGCGTTCTCGCCCTCGCGGACGTCAAGGAACAGCTCTCCGTGCAGGGCCTGGAAGCGGCTTCGAACTCCCCGCAGCAGTTCGCTGCATTCTTCGATTCCGAGATCGGCAAGTACGCCAAGCTGATCAAGGAGGCGAACATTCACGCGGATTGACGAACGTCGAAATGGCCGTCTCGGGCTATAATGGTTCCATTATGGTTCCAAGGTGGCCGTGATGCTCAACCTGACTCTCAAGAACATCCCGAACGACCTGCATGCGCGGCTCAAGGAAGCCGCCGAGAAGAACCGGCGCAGCTTGAACAGCGAGATTCTCACCCGCCTCGAGGCCGAGTTCAGCGCGCCGGTCGTCGATTTCGCGGCTGAAGAACGGGAAATGCGCGAATTCGTCGCCAGGCTGCCGCGGGCCGATCACTCGAGAGTGAACCGCTACAAACGCCAGGGGCGGGCGTGATCGTTGTCGACAGCAACGTCGTCGCCTACTACGCGATCAACGGGCCGCTCACGGCGGCCGCGCAGCAAGTGCGGGCGCGGGATCCGGAGTGGCACGTGCCGGTGCTCTGGCGCTCCGAGATGCGCAGCATCCTTGCCGGCTACCTGCGCGACGGCACGCTTTCCGCGGCGCAGGTCGGGGGCGTCATGTCCGCCGCGGAAGAGGCCTGCGCCGGGCGGGAACACCGCGTGTCGAGCGAGACGGTGTTCGAGATCGTTGCCGGGACCAGCCTGTCCGCCTACGACGCGGAATTCGTCGCACTCGCCCAAAGCCTGTCGGTACCGCTGGTGACGGCGGACAAGGCCGTGCTCAAGGCGTTTCCGGAGCGTGCGCTGACGATGCAGGCGTTCGCGGGAAAGGAATAAGTTGGTGCCCATGCAGTTTCGCGCGTTGCGCTCCGCCTCGCTGCCGTTGGCCGAGGCCGCTGGCTACTTGACCGACGAGGATGTGTTCCGCGACGTATTGTGAGGATGGTTCCCGACACGAACGTACTGGCGCTTGCGGCCTCCGCCGAGCCGCTTGTCACCGGCGACCAGGCGATGCTCGCGTTACGCAATCTTGCTGTTTTAGCTAATTCAGCATAACCTGCACGGGATGCAGACCGTGCGCGCCACCGACCTGAAGAATCACCTCGGCGAGGTGCTCGCGCGCGTGGCCTTCGGCCCCGTGGCGATCCGGCGGCATGGCCGCGTGGTGGCGCTGCTGGTGCCGCCGCCGGCGGAAAAGAGCCACGGCCCCGGCCGGCAACCCGCCCGAGCGCCGCGCTGGAACCGGCGCGCCGAAGAGCGCGTCGTCAGACTTTGTGCCAGCGGCGACTTCCGGCCCTCACGCTGGCTGCGCGCGGGCGACGCACGAACCCTCGCCGGTGTCGCCACCATGCTCGCGTCCGAAACGGGCTTTGACCGGGCGCGCATGCTGGCCCTGGCGGAACGGCTGCATCCGGGCATGACCCAGCCGGCGGCATTCGGCCGCTGGCTCGCGCATGCGCCGGTACAAGCGGCACGCCTGTTGCCGATGCTGGCCGCGCGCGCGCGCAATCCCCCCGCCCGCGACAGCATCACCGCGAACCATGGCGGCAAGAAACCCGCCGCTGCGGCCTGATCCAGTCTGGCTGAAGGCGTTCGCGACCATCATGTCGCGGATCGACGCCGCATTGGGAACAGACAAACCGAAGAAGCGGGTCGTCGCCTGCGTCGCCGGCGGCGCCGCCATGCATTTCTATACCGGCGCCCGCTACTCGCGCGACATCGACGCGAAGATCCTTGCGCGCGTGATGATCGATCCCCAGGAACTCCAGGTCGCTTATCGGGGCAGCGACGGCCGCGCCCGCCTGCTGTATTTCGATACCCAGTACAACGACCGTTTCGCGCTGCTGCACCAGGCCGCTTACGACGACGCGCGGCCCATCGACGTCGAGGGCGTCGACAGTCGGCGGCTCGAAATCCGGCTGCTGACGCCGGTCGATCTTGCGGTATCGAAGCTCTCGCGCTTCAGCGAGCAGGGCCAGGAGGACATCCGGGAACTCGCCCGCCACGGCCTGATCAGCGCTGCCGCATTGCGCCGCCGGGCGAAGTCCGCGCTGCCGGACTATGTGGGGAATCTGAAGCGCATCCGGAATTCGATCGGCATCGCCGGCAGAATGGTCGATGAAATCGTCCGCCCGTAACGCGGCGACCTGGGCAGGACGTCGAGATCGTCGATTACCACTCGTAGGAGGCACAATGGCCGCCAAGCTGCTCGAACCGATCCACCCCGGCGAAATCCTCTACGAGGAGTTCATGAAACCCATGGCGGTGAGCATCAACGCGCTCGCGCGCGAGATCGCCGTGCCGCCCAACCGCGTCAGCGACATCGTCGACGGCAAGCGTTCGATCACTGCCGACACCGCGCTGCGGCTTGGGAAGTATTTCGGGGTGTCCCCGGAGCTGTGGCTCGGGCTGCAGGTGGACTACGACCTGCGCGTTGCCAAGCGCACAACCTGGCTGAAGGTGGAACCGCGGGTGCGTGTCCACGCGGTGTAGGGCGTGTCCAAGTTAGAGTACCGGCCGCGTTTTCGAGGGCGGCAATCGACAACGAAACGCCCTGATACCCGCCGCTTGGAATTCGGGTTCCCGGCCTTTATAATGCAAACATACTTCCCCCCCGCCCGATCTGCCGCAAGGCCCGGGCGGGGTTATTGTTTCTAGGGGGCAACAATGCCTGCCGAACCCCCAGTCAAGCGGACGATTGCCTTTTTCGACGGCCAGAACCTTTTTCACTCCGCCAAATCCGCTTTTGGCTACACCTATCCGAACTACAACGTAAAGGTGCTTGCGCAGTCGATCTGCGCGGCGCGGGGTTGGCAACTCGATCAGGTCCGGTTCTACACCGGCGTGCCGGATTCAAGCGACAACGCGATGTGGAACGGCTTCTGGGCAGCCAAGCTGCTCGCCATGAGCCGCCAGGGAGTCTGGACATTTTCCCGGCCGCTGCGCTACCGGAACCAGACGGTCAAGCTTCCGGACGGCACGCTGCACGCATTTCTGGCGGCCGAAGAAAAGGGTGTCGATGTCCGGATCGCGCTCGACGTCATCCGCCTCGCGCACCGGCGGGACTATGACGTGGCCCTGGTATTCAGCCAGGATCAGGACTTGTCGGAAGTTGCCGCCGAAGTGCGGGCGATTTCGACGGAGCAGGAGCGCTGGATCAAGATGGCATCTGCGTTTCCCGTGAGTCCCGCGGCGCGTAACAAGCGCGGCATCAACAGCACGGATTGGATTACGATCGATCGCGCCGCGTATGACGCTTGCCTCGATCCGCGTGACTACCGTCCGAAGCGATAGAAACATGTCCCTGAAACGCCCTAAAGGCCACCCCGGTACCCTCGTCGTCCTCGAGCACGACTCGAAGATCCTCAAGGGCAACCCGCTCGGCGATCCGCACGTGAGGAAGCTCGGCGTGTGGCTGCCGCCGCAGTACGACGCGAACCGCAGGTCGCGCTTTCTGGTGCTCTACGACCTCGTCGGTTTCACCGGCTCGGGGTTGTCGCACACCAACTGGAAGCCCTTCGGCGACAATGTCCCCGAGCGCGCCGCGCGCCTCATCCGCGAGCAGAAGATGGGGCCCGCGATCATCGTGTTTCCGGACTGCTTCACCGCGCTCGGCGGCAACCAGTACGTCAACTCCTCCGCGATCGGCGACTACGCCGACTACCTCACGCGCGAGATCATCCCCTTCGTCGACCGCGAATTCCGCACCCTCGCGGCGCGCGAGCACCGCGGCTGCTTCGGCAAATCCTCGGGCGGCTACGGCGCGATCATCCACGGCATGAAGTACGCGAAGTACTGGGGCGCCATCGCCGACCACTCGGGGGATGCCTACTTCGACTTCGTCTACTGGCACGACTGGCCGAACACCCTCAACGAACTCGCCAAACACCGCGTGCCCAAGCGCAAAGCCGGCGCCTACGACGCGCGCCGCGAGGCGCACCGCAAGGGCCTCGCCGAAGGCAAGGACGATGGGCGCATCAAGCGCTTCCTTGCGCACGTGTGGAAGAAGGAAAAGCTCTCGACGCAGGAAGGCCATTGCATCATGAACCTCTGCATGGCGGCGACCTACGACCCGGATCCCCGCGCGCCGCTAGGCTTTCGCATCCCGTTCAACGCCGAGTCGGGCGAAGTGATCGAAGAGCGCTGGCGCAACTGGCGCCGCCACGATCCGATTAACCTGGTCGCGAAGTACCGCGCCAACCTCAAGTCGCTGCGCGGCATCTACATCGATTGCGGCTGGCGCGACCAGTACCACATTCACTACGGCTCGCGCATCCTTTCGCGGCGCCTCGCCGAGGCGGACATCCGGCACCGCTACGAGGAGTTCGACGACGATCACTCCGACATCGACTACCGGATGGATGTTAGCTTGCCGTTCCTGTATAGGGCGCTGCGCTAGTTGCGGCTTGGTGCGGTTCGCTTGTCGTAGATAAGACTGCGTACGACGGTATCCATGTGGTTTGCGGCAATGCCCGGATCTGCATAGCTCCGGGGCTTATTCTTGGGTGTTATGAAGAAAATCGTATTCATCTAAAATAATCAATAAGTTACACTGAAACGACACATACAGCGTTTGTTGAAAATATTAATTTAGCTGAAACAAGTTGATTTATTTCACTATAAATTGTATTTTCAACAAATGCTGAAAAAGCTAAAGATTAGCGGAAAAGAGCTGGAGGAGCGGGCAATCGATCATATGCGCCATCTCCTGGCGCCGTTGCCGATCGCTGCGAAGCGCCTGCAAATTGAGCAGCAACCATCGATCCACGGCCCACGGCCCGATTTCCTTGTAAATCTAGGGTCCGGAAGTGAGGGCTGGACTCTCGTATGCGAAGTAAAGAGCGACGGTCAGCCGAGGAACATTCGATACGCGGCGCTGCAGGTGCGGGACTACATGAGCCGTGGGCTCAAGAACCAACGCTTGTACCCGGTCGTCATCGCGCCCTACATTTCGCCAGCGTCGCAGGCAATCTGCAAGGAAATGGAAGTGGGTTACGCAGACCTCGCCGGCAACAGCCACCTTGCCTTTGGCGATATTTATGTCGATCGCCAGGTTGCCGAAAACCCGTTTCATCGGCGACGCGAGCAGCGATCATTGTTTTCACCGAAGTCCGCGCGCGTGCTCCGCGTGTTGCTGACCAATCTACTGCGGCCGTGGAAAGTGGAAGAACTTGCCCGGCGGTCGCGCGTCAGCTTCGGACTGGTCAGCAACGTGACGAGGATGCTCGTCGACAGGGAATTCGGCGCGGCAAAGCGGGGCGATATCCGGATCATCAGTCCATATAGGCTGCTGGAAGAGTGGGAATCGGCCTACGTTCCACTCCGATCCGTTCGCAAGCTCTGTTACACCGCATTGCACGGCCAAAAGCTGCAAGCCGCGATCGAGGAAGCGTTCGCTGTAAATGGATTCGCAAAGGCTCTGAGCGACGAACTGCCAAAGCTGCTGCTGTCGTCATTCTCGGCTGCCAGATGGCTTGCGCCGTACGCGCGGGTATCAGGCGAATATTTCTACGCGGATGAAGACGGAGAGCAAGTCCTGATCAACCATCTGAAACTTGAATCCGTATCCCGTGGCGAGAACGTGGTGGTGGACTGCCCGACGGACGACGGCGTCTACCTGGAAAACATCGAGCCCAAGCATGGAGTGCACTGCACCGGTCTCATTCAAACTTATCTCGATCTCCACGCAACCGGGGAACGCGGGAAGGAAGCGGCGGTTCACCTCAGGGAGCAGAAGATCGATCCAACTTGGAAGGGCCTCGCGTGAGCGAGCCTGCCGTTGCAGCGGACTATGACGACCGCGGCGTGCGGGCCGCGCACGCCGTCTTGATTGAAATTGGCCAAGTGCTTGGAGCGCACAAGGACGCCATTGTGATCATCGGCGGATCGGTACCATCCCTTCTTCTGCCAGACGCGCAGCCAAGCCATATTGGGTCGCTGGACATCGACTTGAATCTCGACACAGAAAAGCTTGCAGATCACGGCTACGCGGAGCTGGTCGAAAAGCTTGAGCGAGCAATGTACCTGCGGAACGTGGATGGACTGAAGCCATTCCAGCTAAAGAGAATTGTCGACTTGGGCGACGGCGGTGCACCTATTGCGGTAATCGTCGACCTCCTGATGCCAAAGGGCGCGAAAATGAAGAAGCATCGCCCCGAATACGTGCAAGGCCTGCGCGTACAGGAGATCGATGGAGGCCACGTCGCGCTCCGCCACAACCTGAAGATGATGATTGCCGGCACGATGCCCGACAATCGTCCCAATCAGGTCGAGATGCTCGTCGCGTCCATTCCGGCCCTGCTCGTGATGAAAGGCTATGCGCTGGTACAGCGTGACAAGATGAAAGATGCCTACGATATCTACTTCTGCATTCGCGAATTCAAGGATGGAATTGAGGCGCTGGCCGCGGAATGCAAGGCACTCATGGATGACGAGGTGGCGCTGCAGGGGTACAAGCATATCGCTGGCAAGTTCGATGCGGAGGGCGGTTTCGGCCCCGAAACAGTGCGCCGATTCCTGGCGGAGTCGGAGGCCCTCGGTGACATGACCACGGATCAAGTCAGAACAGATGCGTTTGGCCAGGTCAGTGCCTGGCTCAATGCGATCGGGCTCAAGGAGTAATGGGAATGTCGGCTGAGGCCTTCAAGGATATCGAGAAGCTGGAAGACGATCTCTGGGAGGCTGCGGACAACCACTCCGGTACCCTCGTCATCCTCGAGCACAGCTCGGCGATCCTCAGGGGCAACCCGCTCGGCGATCCGCACGTGAGGAAGCTCGGCGTGTGGCTGCCGCCGCAGTACGACGCAAACCGGAGGAACCGCTTTCCGGTGCTCTACGACCTCGTCGGCTTCACCGGCTCGGGGCTCGCGCACACCAACTGGAAGCCCTTCGGCGACAACGTCCCCGAGCGCGCCGCGCGCCTGATCCGCGAGCAGAAGATGGGGCCCGCGATCATCGTGTTTCCGGACTGCTTCACCGCGCTCGGCGGCAACCAGTACGTCAACTCCTCCGCGATCGGCGACTACG
>JACPYS010000059.1 GCA_016195915.1 Betaproteobacteria bacterium
GGCCGCAAGCTGCGCGTCGAGATCGTGTGAGCGCAGCGCTCAACCCGCGTGGCGGCCGCAAGGCGAGCGAGCCACGTTGCCCAGGCCGGCGTTATCTGTTTTACTGGTGTGAAAATTCAGGCTAACCGTGCCCTGCGGCGGCGTTGCTCCCCGCAATGCGACCGAACACCGAGCCGTTGGTGAGACCCGTTCCGCCGGGATAGTTGAAGTAGAAGATGCCGCCCACCAGCTCACCGGCAGCGTACAGGCCGGGAATGGGTTCGCCGTCAGTGGAAATCACCTGGGCATCGGTGTTGATGCGCAGCCCGCCGAAGGTGAAGGTGATGCCGCAGGTCACCGCATAGGCCTCGAACGGCGGGGTGTCGAGCGTATTGGCCCAGTTTGACTTTGGTATCGCGAGACCCTGGGTGCAACGGCCGTCCTTCACATTTGGATTGAACGCGATGTCGGTGCGCACGGCTGCGTTATAGGCCTTGATCTCTGCCAGGGCTGCTTCGGCATCGACGTCGTCGAGTTGTTTGACGAGGTCCTCGAGCGAATTGGCAACGCGTTTCGTTACCTGCCGGATCTTGTATTCGTCGCGCAGCTGCGCCTTCACCTTGGCGTCAAAGATCTGCCAGGCGAACTGACCGGGCTGCGAAAGGATCACCCGCCCGTACTTGGCGTAGGTGTAGTTGCGAAAGTCGGCACCCTCGTCGAGGAAGCGTTTGCCCTGGGCGTTCAGGTAGATCCCCCAGGGATACGAGTGCTTCTGGAACTGGTCGCCGATCGCGAGGTCCCCGAACTCGGGCGCGTTGCGCTCCCAGGCCACGGCGTGGCAACCGGACCAGTTGCCCACCGGCGCCGCGCCTGCGTCGAGCGCCATGCGGATGACATCGCCCGTGTTGAAGCGCGTGCCGCGCACCTTGGCAAGCTCCCAGCCCGGTCCCAGGTAGCATGCGCGCCACTCCGGATTGGCCTGGAAGCCCCCGCCTGCGAGGACGACCGATTTCGCGGTCAGGGATAACGTCTTGCCTTTGTGTTTCAGGATCACTCCGGTGACACCCGAATCGCCCGCCGACAGGCTGACTGCACGCGCCTGATACCAGAGGTCGATCCCGTTCTTGCGCGCGGCATTGGTGAGTGCATCGACCAGCCCCGGCCCGCCACCCACGGCTTCCACGGTCAAACCGCCCCAGAACTTGAAACGGCCGCCGATGTTGAAAGCCTGCCGCCCCCATGCGGCGGTGAAACGCACGCCCTTCGAGCGCATCCACGTTACGGTCTCCAGGCTGCGCTTGACGAGGATCTCGGTCAGGTCCGGGTCGCAGCGGTACTCGGTGATGCGCGCCATGTCGTCGAGAAACTGGTCTTCGGTGTAGCTGCCGAAGTCGGTGCGCGCGATTTCGTCTTCGCTCAGGTCCGGCATCACCCGCTTCAAGTCCTCGACACCATTGTAGGCAACGCGCATCAATCCCGCGGTGAAGCGGGAGTTGCCGCCGGCCTCGTCCTCCGGTGCGCGCTCGAGCACCAGCACGCGTGCGCCTTTCTCGCGCGCGGCGAGCGCGGCGCAAAATGCCGCGTTACCGCCGCCTACCACCACTACGTCATATGCGTTTTCCAAACTGCCTCCGGAATCGATATCAGAACAAAATCTTGCGAAGGTACATCAATCCACCCTCGCGCCCGATGCCTTGACCAGCGACGCCCACTTCGCCGTCTCGGCGCGCATGTATTCCCCGAATTCCTCCGGCGTCGAGCCGACCGGGTCGGAGCCCTGCTGAACGAACTTTTCATGCAGGCTCGGTTGCATGAGGGCACGCGCAACTTCCTTCGAGATGTTCGACGCGATCTCGGACACAAGCCCGGCCGGACCGACCAGCCCGAACCAGGACGACGCGTCGAAGACCGGGTATCCGGATTCCGCGACCGTGGGCACGTCCGGCGCGCTGGCGGAGCGCTTGAGGCTCGTCACCGCCAGCGCCCTGAGCTTCCCCGATCGCACGTGGTTGATCACCGAGGGAATGGTTGCGAACATGACATGCACGGATTCACCGGCGAGCACGTCGTTCAGCGCGACGGCGCCCTTGTACGGCACATGCGTCATCTGCAGGCCCGCCTGTATCTTGAGCAGTTCGCCCGAGAGGTGCGAAGAAGTGCCGCTGCCGGTGGAAGCGAAGAAATACTTGTTCGGATTCGCCTTCACCAGCGCGACGAACTCCTTGAACGTCGTCGCAGTCATCGCGCGCGGACTCATCACCAGCATATTGGGCACATGCGCGACGAGCGATATCGGGGCGAGGTCCTTCAGGTTGTCGAAGGGCATGTTCTTGAACAGGCTCGCGTTCACCGCGAGCGGCCCGACCGAGCCCATGAGCAGCGTGTAGCCGTCGGGCTTCGATTTCGCTACCAGTTCGGCAGCGATGTTTCCAGTGGCGCCTGCCCGGTTCTCGATTACGATCGGCTGGCCCCAGGCCCTGCCCAGTTCCTGGCCGACCAGGCGCGCGATGATGTCCGTCGTCCCGCCGGCCGAGAAGCCGACGAAGATCCGCACTTCGCGTTTGGGCCAATCCGATTGCGCGCAGACGTTTCCTGCAGGCGCACAGATGACGCCGATGAGCAGTGCGGTGATCAGCCTGATCATGTCTTCAATCCTGTTGATTCCAGAACTCTGTAAATCTCCGTATGGTCTGCGCCCGGCCCGAGCAGTTCGTCCGCGCGCCGCCAGGCGTCCAGGACGCTGTCGCCGATGGCCGTCGGGGTGTTCACCGACTTGGCCAGTCCCATCGCAATCGTCAGGTCCTTCTTCATCAGGCCCAAGCTGAATCCGGAGTCGAATTTCCCGGACACGATGAACTGCATCAGTTTGTTTTCCGTGGCGTTGTTCTTGCCGGTGGACGTATTGAGGATGGCAACGATGTCCTTCGCATCGATGCCGAATGCCTGACCGATTTTGAGCGCTTCGCAAGCCGCGACCAGCCCGGTCGCCGAGACGTAGTTGTTGAGCGCTTTCATCGCATGCGCAGAGCCGAGGGCGCCGGTTTCGGTGACGGTGGTTCCCATGGTGAGAAGCAGGTCCTTGATCTGCGCGATCGTGTCCGGGTCTCCCCCCACCATGATGGACAGCGTTCCATTGACGGCACGCTTGACGCCGCCCGAGACCGGCGCGTCGAGGAATGCGATGCCGCGCTGGTGCAGGACTTCTCCAAGTTCTCTGGTGGCGGACGGGTCCGATGAACTCATGTCGATGACGATCGAGCCCTTGCGCAGGTTCTCGATCAGTCCCTTCCCGCCATTGCCGAGCAGCACCGCCTTGACCGCCGGACTGTCGGGCAGCATGAGAATAATCACGTCGCACTGCGCACCGATATTTTGCAGCGAGTCGCTCGTTGCCCCCTGGATCGCCGAGCAGGCCGCTCGCACCGCCTGCTCGGAGATGTCGTGGACGCGCAACCGCCGTCCGCTTGCAGCGATGCGGCGGGCCATGGGGACACCAATTTTCCCCATGCCGATGAATCCGATTTCCTGGCTCATGTGGATCTCAGAATTGTGCTCTGTATTGGGAGGGATCGATGCGCGCGCCGATCACCAGCGGCCGATCCTTCGGCCGCGCGCCGGCCAGCACGCGTGCAAGGGAGGCGGCGCTATCCACCGTAACGCCCTCGCAAGCCATGGAATGTGCGAGCTGGGGAATGTCGGTAGGCTCGATGAGCGTGCCCCAGCTCGGATACCTGCGATGTTCCTGCTTGATCTCGATGCGGTTCAGGCTGTTGTCGCAGAACACCACCACGAGCGGGTCGAGACCGAGGCTCGAGGCGAGGCGCAGTTCGCCTTGCACCATCGCCAGCCCGCCGTCGCCGACGAAGCACACCACCGGCGTTCCAGGGTGGAGCAGCTTTGCCGTGATCGCGGCGGGAAGCGAGTAGCCCATCGAGGACAGGCCGTTTGTCATCAGCACCGAACGCGGCGCATAGGTCGTCCACCCCTGGCCCACGAGCAGCTTGTGCGATCCGACGTCGGTGGCGGCGATGGTCTCGCGCGGCATCGCTTCGCGCACCCTGTCGACCACGTCGGTCGGGTTGAGCTTTCCCTCGACGCGGCCGGCGTAGTACCCGGCTCGCAGCGCCTCGCGGTGGCCGCTGACTTCAGCGCGTTCCCATTTCAACTCGCCTTTCCAGGCGGCGGTGATGACCTCGAGGATTGCAGGAATATCGCCCACAAGCTCGGCGTCGGCGGGATAGATCTGGTCGATGTTGGGCGTCGCGTCGATGTGGACGGTGGGCACGGCAAGCTGCCAGGGTTTGATCAATTCGACCGCGTCGAAACCGACTGCGAGCAGAAGATCACAGCCTTTCAGAAATTCCCAGACCAGTGCGTTGCACGCCATATCGAGCGTGCCCGCATAGTACGGATGGTCCTCCGCGAGAACGCCCTTCGCCATCGGCGCAACGACTACCGGCACGCCCAGCGTTTCGGCCATGCGAGCGAGCGCGCCGTGCGCCCCGGTGCGCTGCGCAGCAATGCCGGCGAGTATCGCGGGGCGTCTTGCTGCACGCACCCGCTTCGGAATATCCGCTGCCGCGTGTTCCGCCGCGATGATCTGCAGCGGGGAGGGCAGCGCTGCGAGCGGCGGCAGCGCGATCGCGTCATCGAGCGCAGTGGCGCCGACCACGTCGGCGTGCGTCGTGATGTGCACGGGACCGGGTCGCTCGGCCATCGCAGTGCGCAGCGCCTTGCGCATCACGATGCCCACCGTATCGGGCGCCACGTGGGTCGCCCATTTGCTCACCGGCGAGAAGATGCGCTTGTGATCGAGCACCTGGTGGGTGAAGGTCTGCTCGCGCTTGCGCTCGATCTGGCCGGAGATCGCGATCATCGGCACGCGGTCGAGCCATGCATTCGCGACCGCGTTGACCAGGTTCGACGATCCGGGCCCGAGCGTGGACATGCACACGCCGGGGCGCCCGGTGAGAAAACCGTAGGCCTCCGCCATCAACCCCGCGGTACCCTCGCGCCGCCCGAGCACGAACTGCATGCCGGCGCGGCGCGCCGCTTCCATGAATTCGACATTCGGGTCGCCGGGGTAGCCGAAGATGTGGCCGATGCCGGCCGCCTTCAGGTACTGCACCATCACTTCAGATACGTTCACGGCGTCTCCCTGCACTGGGACCGCGTTTCCCGCTCGATGATAAAGCCATCCAGCCCTCCAAACGGCGGCTGTCTTGCGCCAGACGCGCGCACGATCACGGCTCCCCGAAAGACATGAGAATCAGGCGACTCTACGCGGCGTAGCTTGGAGATTCAAATACAATTCCCGCAGCCACCGATATCGAGTCTTGCATCGCCCGGCATGCCCACCTCCAAAACTTCCGCCAAGCCTCCCGCCGGACCGGTTCTTCCCGACTGGTATCTTCGCTCTCGCCTCAAGATCCGCCAGGTCCTGCTGCTGGTGGCGCTCGACGAGCATCGCAATATGCACCGCGCCGCGGCCAGCGTCGCCATGACGCAGCCCGCCGCAACCCGGCTGCTCGCGGACCTGGAACATCAACTCGGATTGATTCTGTTCGAACGGAGCGCGCGCGGGGTCGCGCCTAACGCGTACGGCGAGAGCCTGGTGCGCCATGCCCGATCGATTCTCGCCACGCTCGACCATGCTCGCGACGAGATCAACGCGATCTCGGAAGGCACGACCGGGAAAGTGATGGTGGGCGCGTTGCTGGTGGCGGCCCCGGTGCTGGTGCCGCGCGCGGTGGCGCGCTTCAAGCTGAAGCATCCCAACCACACTGTGCTGATCCGCGACGGAACCGCCGCGGGGCTCCTGCCGGCGCTGCGCCGCGGCGAACTCGACTTGGTGGTGGGCCGTGTTTCAAGCGATGTGCCTGGCGAAGGTCTGACGTTCGAGGCCTTTTACAGCGAGCCGATGCTCGTGGTGGCGCGCGACGGACATCCGCTCGGCAGGCGACGCTCTCTCAAGCTGGCCGAACTGGCGCAGTGGCCATGGGTCGTACCCACGCCGGAGGCGCCCTACCGGCGCCGGCTGGATGCGGCGTTCAGACATGCCGGCGTCGAGCCTCCGCGGCGCATCGTCGAGTCGCTCTCGGTGCTGGTCAACAAAGTGCTGCTCCAGGAGACCGACATGCTCGGCGTGATGCCTCGGACCGTCGCGCATCAGTACGCGGCGCTCGGCATGGTTCGAATACTGCCCGTGAAGCTGCCGCCGCCTTCCGGACCCGTCGGGGTCATTACGGCGAGCGGGAGGCCACAGCCGGCCGCGGCCACGGATTTTCTCCAGTCGCTGCGGGAGGCCGCGGAGGACCGCGCGTGCCCCGGCATCCAGGTGCTCGAGCAAGCGAACTCTCAACGGAGGCAACAATGAAAATCCACACCAGCGTCGGATGGCTGCTTTGCCTCTTCGCGGCCCTCGCGCCGTGGCTTGCCCTCGCGCAGAGCTATCCGGCCAGGCCGGTCCTGATGATCATGCCGCTGCAGGGCGGCAGTTCGCTCGACGTGGCGATTCGGATCGTCACGCAGAAGATGTCGGAGAACATGGGCCAGCAGATCGTGATCGAAAATCAGCCTGGCGCCGCCGGCATGATCGGCGCGGAGCGCGTCATGCGCGCCGCGCCGGACGGCTATACGCTGGCGATGTTCAACGACAGCGTGCTGACCATGATTCCGAACCTGCGCAAGACCGTCGCCTATGACCCGGTGCGGAGCTTCGCACCGGTGAGCCTGGTGGCCAATAATTCTTGGGTGTTGATTGCCCACCCCAGTCTGCTCGCAAAAAGCGTGACCGAGCTGATCGCGCTCGCCAAGGAGCGTCCCGGGGAGCTCAACTATTCCTCCGGTGGAAACGGCAGCCCGCAGCACATCGCGATGGAGCTGTTCCGTTCGATGGCCGGCATCAAGCTCACTCACGTGCCTTACAAGGGCACCACGCAGGCCACGCTGGATGTCATCAGCGGTCAGATCCCGATGATGTTCTCTGGAACCAACACCGTGGTGGGCCAGATCCGGGAGGGGAAATTGCGCGCGCTCGCGGCCGGCGGCGCGAAGCGCTCGCCGCTGTTGCCCGAGGTCCCGACCGTCGCCGAATCGGGTCTGCGCGACTTCGAGTTCACGACCTGGGCGGCATTTTTCGCACCATTGGCCACGCCTAAGGAAATCGTCGCCCGGCTGAACGCCGAAACCGCCAGGGCGCTCAATGCGCCGGACGTACGCGATCGCCTGACCGCTCAGGGCCTGGAGGTTGCGCCGTCGACACCGGAACATCTCTCCGCGTTGACCAAAGCGCGCCTCGAGCAGATGGGCAGGATCATCCGGGACGCGGGCATTGTCATCGAATGAAGGCGTCGCTCATGTTGATGGTGGCGGTCTGCTCGTTTGGTGCAGCAATCACGGGCACCGGCAGCCCGGAATTCTCTGCTGGTTGGCCCGGCCCGCATGTATTGGGGGGAACTGACCGATAATCCCCATCCGGTACGCCATGTACTGCGCGATGCTGACTTCGGGTCCGGGCCGCTTGCGTGCGCCGCAATGAAAGGAGTGCTTTCATGGTCAAGATGGTGATCTTCTTCAAGCGCAAGTCCGGCATGTCGGTCGAGGCATTCCAGGATCATTGGCGCAGGACGCACGCCGCCATCATCGTGCGGCTGCCCGGCATCCGCAGATACGTCCAGTCCCACGTCCTCCCCTCGAGCTACCGCAAGGGCGAGCCGGTCTTCGATGCCGTCGCCGAATCCTCGTTTGACGACACGCAGGCGATGAAACTGCTGTCCGGGAGCCCGCAGTATGCCGAGGTGCTCGCCGACGAGCCCAACTTCATCGAGCGCTCGAGCATGAATTCGATCATCACCGATGAACACGTGATCAAGGACGCGCCGGCTCCGGCAAACGGGATCAAGAGCATCGACTTCGTCACCCACAAGCCCGGCATGCCGATCGACGAGTTCCGGGCGTACTGGCGCGAGGTTCATGGGCCCCTGTGTGCCGCAATTCCGGCAGTGCGGCGTTACGTGCAGAACCCTACCCGCCGCTCGATCTACGACAGTGGCAGGACACCGGCTTTCGATGGTGCGGCGATGACGTGGTTCGACAGCATGGACGCGTTGCGCGCCGCGGCCCCCACGCCGGAGTTCGCGCGACTGCGGGACGACGTGGAGAAATTCGTTGCGCGGGACGCGTCGCCATTCGTTCTCACGCAGGAGCACGTGATTCTGGCGTAGTCGTGATCAGGTCACGCCGTAGCGCCTGATCGTGTCACGATCGAAGTTCAGGCCGAGCCCTGGCTTTTGGGGCACGGTGAGTTCCCCTTTCACCGGTTCGGGCACTTCTTCGAACAGGCTTTCCGACCAGGGCATGTACTCGACCGTGAGCCCGTTCGGGATGGCGGCGACGAGATGGACGTGGATTTCCGGCATGAGATGGCTCACCACCGGCAGGTTGAAGGCCTGCGCCATGCCGGCAATCTTGAGCCAGGGCGTGATACCGCCCGCACGCAGCACGTCGATCATCACGATGTCGACCGAGCGCGCCTCCAGCATGTGGCGGAACGGCACCGTTCCGTAGACGTATTCGCCGCCCGCGATCGGCGTCGCGAGCGCCGCGGCAACGGCGGCGAGCCCGGCGTAATCGTCGTGCGCGACGACGTCTTCCAGCCAGTAGAGGTGGTACTGCTCGATGCGGCTGCCGATCGAAATCGCCTGACGCACGTCCCAGCGCTGGTTGATGTCGCACATCAGGTCGATGCCGTCGCCGACGCTTTCGCGGATCACGCGCGTGCGCTCAGCCTCGATCTCCGGCGAAGTATCCCCGGGCAGCGCGAGCTGCATCTTCATCTGCCGGAATCCCTTCTCCACCAGGCGCGTCGCGGCCGTGGCCACGTGATCCAGCGGAAACTGGCGCATCAGCGCGCCGCTGGCGTACACCGGCACGCGCTCGCGAAATCCGCCGGACAGTTTCGACAGCGGCTGGTTCAGCGCCTTGCCCTTGATGTCCCAAAGGGCGATGTCGATCGCCGCCAGCGCCAGAGTGAAGATGCCGCCGGGGCCGGCCGCTACGGCGGCGGTCCGCAGCTTGTCCGTGATGGCCTCGATGCGCAGCGGGTCCATTCCCATCGCGAGCGCCGCGAGTGCATCGACCGCGACCTTGAGCGCGCCGGTCAGGGCGTGGCCGAAAAACGTGATGCCGATTCCTTCGATGCCCTGATCGGTCCCGACCCGCAGGATCACGAAATCGCGCGTCGCGCCGGCGACGACCGGGCCGCCGGCCAGCGGCTCGTCGGCGGGAAGCCGCACGATTTGCGAATGCGCGTGGCTGATCTTCATCGGAGAGTGCACTTTACGTGGAGTGCCGGAGAGATTCAAATACTCCTATCATGAAAGCATGCCACCGGAGAGGAGTCTGGAATGTCGATCAGCCTGCTTTCCGAGCAGCATCTCGCCGCTCAGCCAGATCGTTGTCCGCGAGGCGATGGTGCGCCGCCGGACCAAGCGGCCCCTCAGACTTCTGCGAAGGCCGCTCGGGCGATTCTGCCGCCCGCAGGTGCACTTGTGCGTCGACGACAAGCATCATTTAGTGCGGCGTGGCATACGGTTGAGCGATGCAAATTCCGGTATTGGCAGACTCCGCATCCGTATTGGCACGTCGGCGCGCCGCAGCGTAGAGTGCGGCAATGGCCGTTCACGGCATGAGTCCGGTTGCATCGCGCTACATCAAGTTCGTCAGCCATTCGGACATGGATGGCCGTGGCGACGGCGTGCAGATCATGGTGCATCGCGGCCACGCGTACGTCGGGCATGGGTTCAGCAACGGCATCACCACTCTCGATGTACGCGATGCGAAAAACCCGAAGGTCGTTGACTTCATCGTCTGCCCGCCAGGCACGCGCGCGCTTCACCTGCAGACCCATGAGGATCACCTGTTGGCGGTCAATGCGCCGAGCGTCTGGACGATGCAACAGTTCCAGACGGACAAGGACTATTTCGGCGGCTCCCCGGCCGATCGGCTCAAGGGCACGGCCAACCAATTTACCGCGGGCATCCGGGTCTACGATATTTCCAGGCCCGAGAAACCGCGCGAGATCGGCTTCATGCCGGTCGAGGGGATCGGACCGCACCGGATCTGGTACGTGGGCGGGCGTTACGCCTACGCCTCCATCCACTTTGCCGATTTCACCGACCATATCCTCGCCATCATCGATATGTCGGACCTGCGCAAGCCGCAGGTCGTCGGGCGCTGCTGGATTCCGGGCATGTGGCGCGGCGGCGGCGAAACGCCGACGTGGCGCGCCGGGCGCCGCTACGCGCTCCACCACGCGTTGGTGGCTGGCAATATCGCCTACGGCGCCTGGCGCGATGGCGGCCTGACCGTGATCGACCTCGCTGATCCGACCAGGCCGAAAATCCTCGCGCATCGCAACACCGATCCACCCTTCGGCGGCGGCACGCACTCGCCGCTGCCGCTGCCGGAGCGCAACCTGCTCGTGGTGGCGGATGAGCCGGCGTCCGCGAATTGCCAGGATGGGCTGCGCTACATCTGGATGTACGACGTGCGCGAATCGTCCAACCCGGTGAGCATCGCGACGTTTCCCCAGCCTGCGGAAGCGGATTACTGCGCAAAGGGCGGCTTTTTCGGCGCGCACAACATGCACGAGAACCGGCCCGGTGCGTTCCAGAGCTCCCGCCTGATCTTTGCCACCTACTACAACGCGGGCGTCAGGGTCTTCGACATCGAGGACCAGTTCCGGCCGCGCGAAGTCGCGTTCTATGTGCCGCCCAATCCGGCGCGCATGATGGATCCGCGGCCGAACCGGCCGCAGGTGATTCAATCGGCCGACTGCTATGTCGATCGCAATGGACTCATGTATCTGACCGACCCGAACGCGGGCCTCAACATCCTGCAGTTCGAGGGCGCTTGAAGTTACTCTGAGAAAGGAGAGGGACGTGAAAGCAGAGTGGATCGGAGCAGTGGCAGGAGGCATGCTGGCGCTCTGCGCGGCATCGGCGCAGGCGCAGCAGACGGTGAACATGCCCATCGTGATCGAGCTGTCGGGCGCCGGCGCGGTATCCGGCACGAACTTCCGGGACGGCGCGGTCATCGCGATCGACGAGATCAATGCCAAGGGCGGGATCCTCGGCCGCAGGATCAGCGCGCCGCAGTCCGACACGCAGAGCAACCCGGGCGTCTCGCGCGCGCAGGTGCAGAAGGCGATCGACGGCAACCCCTACGTGATCCTCGGCCCGGTGTTCTCGGGCTCGGTGAAGGTGAACATGGTCCTCGCGCAGCAGGCGGAGGTGCCGCAGTTCACCGGCGCCGAAGCCGCCGACATCACCCAGATGGGCAACGACTACATCTTCCGCACCTCGTTCGGGCAGCAGATGAGCATGCCGAAGATCGCCAACTACATCCGCGACCGCCTGAAGGCGAAGAGCGTGGCGATCCTGTGGGTGAACAACGACTTCGGCAAGGGCGGGCGCGACACGTTCAGCAAGGAGATGGCGGCGCGCAACATCAAGGTGATCGCCGACGTTTCGACCGAATCGGGCCAGGTCGATTTCGCCGCCGACGTGGTCAAGATCAAGGGGGCGAACGCCGACGCGATCTTTGTCTACACCAATGAGGAAGAGAGCGCGCGCTTCCTGCGCGAGGCGCGCAAGCAGGGCGTCAAGGCGCCGCTGATCGGCGAGACCACGCTGCTCGGGCAGAAGGTGATCGAACTGGCCGGCGAGGCGGCCAACGGCGCGAAAGGGCACGTCGGCCTGACCGTCGACGCGCCGATCCCGGCGGTGCAGGCGTTCCGCGACAAGTTTCAGAAGCGGTTCAACTACCTGCCCGATCACAACGGCATCAAGGGCTATACCGCGGTCTACGCGGTCAAGCACGCCACCGAGAAGATCGGCAGCTTCGACCGCAAGCTCCTGGCGAAGACCATGAAAGGCCTGACCATCAAGCCGGAGCAGGAACCGGGCATCCTGATGGAGGCGACCTGGGACGCGAAGGGCGACATCGACCGCATCAGCTTCCTCGCGGAAGTGGTCGACGGCAAGCAAAAGATCGTGACGATCCTGCCCAAGCTGGGCAAGTAGTCCTGTCCGATTTTCTGCAGCTCGCGCTGGCGGGGGTCGCGACCGGCGGCATCTACGCGCTGGTCGCGATCGGCTTCGTGCTGCTCTGGCAGACCTCGCAGACGATCAATTTCGCGCAAGGCGAGTTCGTCATGCTGCCCGCCTTCTTCGTGCTGGCGGCGATGAAGTTCGGCGGCCTGTCGTTCCCGCTGGCGATCCTCGCGGGTCTCGCGCTCGCGCTGCTGGTTCTCGGCCTGCTGTTCAAGCGCCTGGTGGTCGACCCGATCATCCGGCACGGCGTCCTGCCGCTGGTGATCTCGACCGTCGCACTCGCCATCTTCCTCAAGGAGGGTGTCAAGGAGTTCTACGCGGCCGACGCCCAGGCTTTTCCCGCCGCCTGGGCGACGACCAACCTCGCGCTCGGACCGGCGGTCGTGTCGGTGCAGAACCTCGTCATCATCGCCGTGGCGGTCGCCGCGGTCGGGCTGCTGCAGTACTTCCTCGGCGGCACCCGCACCGGGCGCCAGATGCAGGCCACCGCGCAGAATCCGGCGCTCGCCCGCATCCTCGGCATCCCGGTGGAGCGCATGATTCTCTACACCTTCCTGATCAACGCCGCGCTCGTGGCGCTGGCGTCGTTTCTGATCAGCCCGATCTATCTCGCCAAGTTCACCAACGGCGAGACCCTCGGCCTGGTCGCGTTCGTCGCAGCGATCGTCGGCGGCTTCAACCAGGTGCGGGGCGCGATCGTCGGCGGCCTGCTGGTCGGCGTAATCGACAACTTCGTGGCCGCGTACTGGTCGTCTCAGTATCGCGCCGCCATCCCGCTGTTCCTGCTGATCGCGGTGATACTTTTCCGACCGCAGGGCCTGCTCGGGCGCGCCGAAGAGCGCACCGTATGAGGATGCCGCGCAATGCCCGCGCCATCGCCGCCGCGGTCGCGGTGGCGCTTCTCGTCGCCGCGCCGTTCGGCCTCAAGCCCTACGGCATCTATCTCCTCAGCCTCTGGGCGGTCATGACGATCGCCGCGATCGGACTCAATCTGACGCTCGGCTACGCGGGACAGATCTCGCTCGCGCAGGCTGCGTTCGTCGGCATCGGCGCCTATACCGCCGCGCTGCTCACGACGCAGGGCTGGCCGCTGTGGTCGGCCTTCCTGCTCGCGACCGGCTTGTGCCTCGTCGTGGGCTGGCTGCTCGGCTACCCGGCCTTGCGCGTGCAGCACCACTACCTCGCCTTCGTTACGCTTTCATTCGCGACGCTCGTGTTCCTGATGCTGCGCAACGAGGAATGGCTCACCAAGGGCGTGTATGGCATCTCCGGCATCCCGCGGCCGACGCTGCTCGGCTGGTCGACCAAGGCCCCGCTGGATTTCTATTTTTTCTGCCTCGGTGTCCTTGCGCTGGTCTCCGCGGCCGCCTGGTGGCTGATCCGCTCGCCGTGGGGGCGCGCGTTCACGGCGCTGCGCGAGAACCCGATCCGCGCCGACTCGCTCGGCGTCGATACCCGGCGCTACACGCTGATGGCGTTCGCCATCGGGTCCGCGCTCGGCGGAATTGCGGGGGTCATGTACGCGCCGCTGGTCCAGTTCATCGAGCCCACGGCGTTCGCGCTCAACCTGTCCCTGAATCTGCTGCTGATGGTGATGGTCGGCGGCTCGGGATATTTCCTCGGCCCGTTTCTCGGCGCGGCGGTCTCGGTGCTGCTGCCCGAGTGGCTTCGCTTCAGCGAGGGGCTGTACCTGATCCTGTACGCGATGTTCGTCATGATCCTGATGGCGTTCTGCCCGTCCGGGCTGCTCGGACTGGCGGAGCGCCTGCGCAAGCCTTCCCGATGAGCGCCGTCCTGGAGGTCCGCGACCTGGCAAAGGCGTTCGGCGGCATCAGCGCCGTGGACGGCGTTTCCTTCGAGGTGCATGAAGGCGAGATTCTCGGCCTCATCGGGCCGAACGGCTCGGGCAAATCGACGCTTTTCAACTGCATCCTCGGACAACTCGCGCCCTCGGCCGGCGAAGTGCGCATCGACGGGCGAGCGATCACCCGCATGCGGCCCTGCGACCTGAACCGGCTCGGCATCGGCCGCACCTTCCAGCTGCTGCAGGTATTCCCGCAGCTCTCGGTGCGCGAAAACCTGGTGCTCGCCGGACAGGAGCACCAGGGATCGATGTGGTCGCGGCTGGTGGGGCGGCGCGATGCCGGGCTCGGCGCCAGCGCGAACCGGATGATCGAGTTCTTCCGGCTCACGGCGCTCACCGAGGAGAAAGCCGGCGCGCTCAGCTACGGCCAGCAGAAGCTCCTCGATGTCGCGATGGCGTTCATGGCCGGGCCACGGCTGGTGCTGCTCGACGAGCCCGCCGGCGGCGTCAACCCGACCATGCTCGCGGAGCTGCGCGAGCGCCTGCGGGAGATCAACGCGGCGGAGCGCGCGACCTTCGTCGTCATCGAGCACAACATGGAATTCGTCATGTCCCTGTGCACCCGCATCCTGGTGCTCGCCGAGGGCCGCATCATCGCCGAGGGCGCGCCGGCGGAGATCCGCAGCAATCCCGACGTCATCGAGGCCTACCTTGGCGGCTAGCGGGAACGGCGACGCGGTCCTCGTCCTGGAGGACGTCATCGCCGGCTACGGCGGGCTGACCGTCCTGAACGGGACCAGCCTGCGCGCCGCGCGCGGCGCGATCACGACGATCATCGGGCCGAACGGCGCGGGCAAGTCCACCGTTTTCAAGACCGTGTTCGGGCTCCTGCCGGTGCGGGCGGGGCGCATCCTATTCGAGGGCTGCGAGGTGACGAATCTGGGCCCGCGCAAGCTGCTCGAGCTGGGCATTTCCTATGTGCCGCAGGGGCGCAACATATTCCCCGAGCTGAGCGTGCGCCACAACCTCGAGCTCGGCGCGACGGCGGCCGGGGCCGGCATCGACATCGCGGCGCGCATCGAGTCGGTCATGGACCGCTTTCCGATGCTGCGGCAGCGCGCCGCCGCGCAGGCGTCGACACTCTCCGGCGGCCAGCAGAAACTGCTCGAGATCGCGCGCAGCCTGCTGCTCGACCCCAAGCTGATGCTGATCGACGAGCCCTCGATCGGACTTTCGCCGCGGCTCGTCCAGGAGACCTTCGCGATACTGCGGGACCTGCGCTCGAAGGGCATGTCGATCCTGATGGTCGAGCAGAACGCCAAGCGCGCGCTCGAGATCTCGGATTTCGGCGTCATCATCGAACTCGGGCGCACGCGCATGACGGGCGAGGCGCGCGCGATCCTCGCGGATCCCGACGTCGGGCAACTCTTTCTGGGCGGCGGGCTGACGGCGGAGATAGCGTGAATGATATTGTTCAGGGGCGGAGTTGCAGCGTTAGTTGAACACCGTCCGGGAAGGAGGCAGTCATGAAAGCCGGCACGACGAGTCACCAGTCACGCGTCTCCAGTCACGCTGCATCCAGCAATGTCCCGGACTTGGGCTACAGGCCCGTGCCGGACATTTTCAGGCTGCCGCCAGGCATGAACTTCGGGCCGTGCTCGGGCGTGGCAATCAACTCGAAGGGCCACATCCTCGTGTTCAACCGCGGCGCCCACGCGCTGATGGAATTCACCTCGATGGGCAAGTACCTGCGCTCGCTCGCGCAGGGTATTTTCACGCTGCCGCATGGCCTGCGCGTGGATGCCGAGGACAACATCTGGGCGACCGACACCGGCGCTCACATCGTGGTGAAGATGGATCCGAAAGGGCGCATCCGCATGGTGCTGGGCGTGAAGGGCAACTCGGGCGAATGGCATCCGGCCGGCCACCTGCGCTGTTTCAACGAGCCCAATGACCTGGCCTTCGGCCCGGCGGGGGAAATCTACGTCACGCAGGGGCACGGCAAGGGCGAGCCGCGCGTGCACAAGTTCGACGCCGACGGCGATTTCATCACGACCTGGGGCGGGGAGGGGACCGGGCCGGGCCAGTTCAACGTTCCCCATTCCATCGTCGCCGACGCGAACGGGCGCCTCTACATAGCAGACCGCTCCAACCAGCGCATCCAGGTGTTCGATGGCGACGGCAACTATATTCGCGAATCCAATCACCCCGGCACGCCCTGCGGGCTGTGCATGTGCCGCGACCAGAAACACCTGATGATGGCGCACGGCCACGCCGGCGTCATCATGAAGCTCGACCTGCACGGCAAAGTGCTCGCTGCTTCCGGCGGCCAGGGCAAGCGGCCGCACCGCTACGGCGAGGCGCACTTCCTCGCGCTGTCCCGCGACGAGAAGGAAATCTATGTCGCCGATACCCTCAACTGGCGCGTGCAGAAACTCGTGCAGAAGTAGCGGGCAAAAACGTTCACCGCCTCTTAGATCGGAGCTGCGGATGTTGCGCCAGGCGGGCGAGTTCGGTGCCGATGGTTCGCGCGGCGCGCCTGAGCTGCGATGCCAGCTGTGCCTCCTGGCGCCGCGGGCAACGCGCCTCGGGAAACACCAGTGACAGGCTGCCTAGTACCGAAACACGTTAATTACGAAACATAATGTTGACCGAGCTTTCGATCCGCGTCTTGGCGCGTAAACGTCCAGTCGATGGTGCGCCCCTCGGCGTTGCGTCGGCGTTGCCACGCGTTGACCTCGCGCCGCGCGGTA
>JACPYS010000060.1 GCA_016195915.1 Betaproteobacteria bacterium
AACAAAAACCTCCTCGCCAAGGACCAAGGTCTCCACTACAAGCCTCGCCGCAAACTGGGCCGCTTTGCATCAAGCACTTACCTCATGCACCGACCCGATTTCGCTCAAAATCAACGGCAAGTTGAGAAAGACGGGCTAGCGGCGCGCTCGTGACCAGCGCGGAGCACGGCTGCGCGCGGCCTGCAGCGCTCGGGCATCCAGTGCCTCGTCGCTGATTCGACGGGAATTACGCGGCGGCGCCATGCTTGTGCAAGCTTTCCCAGCCTACGCAGGCGAGCCAGATGTGGCGAGGGATCGCCTTCTCGCCGTTGCGGTAGTAGATCAGCATTCTGCGGCTAATGCCCAGTACTTCGGCCGCCCGGTCTATGGTCAGGTCGTTGCTGTGCATCCAGTTCCAGATCCGCTCATGTCCCACGCCCCCGGCCTGCTCGATGGCCAGGTTGCGCAGGTTATCCCCGGCAAGGTCTATGCCCCCATCGCCGAATTCGATCGTCCGACCCCAAGCCCCCAGCTTTGCAGTGGAGAAACGAGCGGGATCGCGCAGCGCTCGAAGCGCCTTCGTCGAACCGATCCAGTCTTTCAGGTCGACCACAAATCGCGCCCGATCCGCATACGACAACCGCAGGCGCAAGCCTTCCAGCGCCTTGACCGAGGTCAAGCGAAACAATTCCCGATTCTTGCTCATTGGCGCAACTCCATAAAACGACGCAATAGCGACTCCCTGGTATCCGGTACGGCGGCCCATTCCAAGGCGGCGCGGATCGAGTTGAAACGACGTATCCGTGGCATGAATGCACTCTAGTGCAACCATTGCACTTTGTCCAGTTCCCATCGCGACCAATCAGTCCCCGTGCCGCGCCCGATCTCGGAGCATCAAGAGAAGCCTGATTTTCGTGATGGGGTTCAATGTCCGGCACCGCGTTGGGGGTGTTCCTTGCGCGGGGCTCGCGCTTTCCGCTCGACGAGATCGTGCGTCTCATGACGCAGTTGCTCGCTGCGCTCGCGCACGGCGTCGTGCACCGCGACTTGAAGCCGGCCAACATGTTCTCTGCTGCAGGACGGCTCGCTCAAGGTGGTGGACTTCGGCATCGCGCATGTCGAGGCCTGCGACCGCAGCGCGAGCGGGCGTATACTTTCCTTCGCGAATTTGACTGACGGCGACGCTGTCTGACAATCTCGCAATCTCTGTGAGACGCCAGGTGCGTGCACGCTGATGCCGGAAGGAGTGAAGTTATGAATGCGAGCGTTGAAAAAAGCTTGATCTCTAGGATCAGGACGCTGTCGCCGCAGCAGGTAGCCGAGGTCGAAGACTTCGTGGAGTTCCTGGCGGCGAAGTCGAGCAAGCGCGCGGCCATGGATCGGCTGCTGGCTATTGCGCCGGCGCTGGAGGCCGCGGGAGCCGAGCCGATGAGCGAGGAGGAGATCGCCGCTGAGGTCAAGGCCGCGCGCGCGAAGCGCCGCGCCCGGCAAGCGGCGAGTGCGGATCGTTCTTGACACCAACGTGGTGTTGTCGGCGCTGCTGTGGCGCGGTAAGCCCTATCAGCTTTTCGAGTCCATCCGCCGGCGCAGCGATGTGCACCTGTACAGCAGCGCGGCGCTGCTGGAGGAACTGGCAGATGTGCTCACGCGGCGCTCGGCGACCAAGCGGCTCGCGCTGGTTGGCAAGACGGCGCGCGAGGTATTGGCCGATTACGTCGAAGCCGTCACGATGGTTGAGCCGGTCGAGGTGCCGCGCGTCGTGCCCGGCGATGCCGATGACGACCAGGTCATCGCTGCTGCAGTCGCGGCGCACGCTGACCTCGTGATCTCGGGCGACGCCGATTTGCTCTCGCTCGCGAGCTTCGCGGGCATCGCAATCGTTACGGCCGCGGCGGCAGCTGTGAGCATCGACAGCCTTGCGCAGGAAGGAGACGAGGCCTGACGCTGTCACGTACAAGGTCGAGCGGGTAGATATCACCGTACCCGAGTGATGGCCTCGCGGCGGGAGGAGTATTACGCGCGCCGCGCCCCGTGATAGTCTCCCCGGGGGGAGGGTCTTTCTGACCCGGTATTGCGGGCAGGACAGGCGCCGAGCGTGCTCGAGAAAATAGGCAAATACGAGATTCGGAAGGAAATCGGCCGCGGCGCCATGGGCACCGTGTACGAGGGCTTCGACCCGGTCATCGGGCGGCGCGTGGCGGTGAAGACGCTGCGCACCGAGGTGTTCGATCCTTCGCAGCTTCCCGACGTGCTCGAGCGCTTCAAGCGCGAGGCGCAGTCCGCGGGGCGGCTCGCGCATCCGCACATCATCACGATTTACGACTACGGCGCGGAAAACGGTATTCCGTACATCGTGATGGAGTTCATGACCGGCACGGAGTTGGGCGTGTTCCTCGCGCGCGGTTCGCGCTTTCCGCTCGATGAGATCGTGCGTCTCATGACGCAGTTGCTCGCTGCGCTCGCCGTTGCGCACGAGAACGGCGTCGTGCACCGCGACTTGAAGCCGGCCAACATGTTTCTGCTGCAGGATGGCTCGCTCAAGGTGGTGGACTTCGGCATCGCGCACGTGGAGGCGTCCGACCTCACCGATACCGGGATGATGCTCGGTACGCCGGCCTACATGTCGCCCGAGCAGTGCCTCGGGACGAAGGTGGATCACCGCAGCGACTTGTTTTCTGCCGGGGTGATTTTTTACCAGCTGCTCACTGGCGACAAGCCGTTTACCGGGTCGCTCACGACCATCATTCAGAAGGTGATGCGGCAGGAGCCTTTGCCGCCCTCGGAGTTGAATCCGATGATTTCCACCGCCTGGGACAAGGTGGTGGCACGGGCGATGGCGAAGAAGCCCGAGGCCCGTTACGAATCGGCGCGGCAGTTCTCCGAGGCGATCAAGGTTGCGTTTCAGGCTGATCACGCGCACGAGGCCGAGGCGCAGAGGAAGGCGGCGGAGGCTGCGGAGCACGCACATCGGGCGGCGGAGGAGAGGTCGCGGGCGGAAGCGGCGCGGCGGATTGAGGAGGAGCGGCGCGAGGTGGAGGAAAAGGCCCGGGCGGAAACGGCGCGCCGCAAGGCGGAGGAAACCGTAGCAATGCCGCCGGCCCGTTCGCGAAAGCCGGTGATTGCGGCGCTTGCTGTTGTCGCGGCCCTGGGTGTGCTCGCGGCAGTCCTCTTTCCGCGCGAAGACGTGGGCAAGCGAATGGCCGATGCCGAAGCCGCGCGGGTGGCCGCGGAATCGAGGGCGCGTGAGGAAACGGAAAAGCGCACGAAGGCCGAGGCGCTGGCGCGGGAGGAGGGCGACAAGCGCTCAAAGCTCGAGGCGGATGCGGCGAGGAGGGAGGCGGACGCGAAGCGCGATGCTGAGCTTGCGGCGAAGGTTCGCGCCGAAGAGGAGGCGAAGAAGGTAGTAGAGGAGAAAACGAAGGTGCTCGCGCTGAAGAAGGACGAATTGGCGGCGAGACTGCAGGCGGAGTCCGAAGCGCGCCGCAAGGCCGAGGAGCAGGCGAAGAAGGACGCGGCGGAAAGAGCGAAGGCGGACGCCGCGAAGAAGGTGGAAGAGGCGCCGCAGGCGGTGACGAAGCCGGGCACGGCGTTTCGCGACTGCGACGGCTGTCCGGAGATGGTGATGATTCCGGCGGGAAATTTTCTCATGGGCTCACCGGATTCGGAGGCAGGGCGGAGCAGTGACGAGGGGCCGCAGCACCGTGTCTCCATCTCGCGCCCGTTCGCGGCGGGCAAGTACGAGGTCACGTTCGATGAATGGGACGCCTGCGTTCGGGAGAGCGGTTGCAGCCACAATCCGTCCGATCAAGGCTGGGGCAGGGGAAAGCGGCCGGTCATCAACGTTTCGTGGCAGGACGCCAAGAAGTTCACCGAGTGGCTTTCGCGCAAATCAGGGAAACGCTACCGTCTCCTGACAGAAGCGGAGTGGGAGTACGTCGCCCGCGCGGGCACGACGACTGCTTACAGCACCGGAGCGACAATCGCGACCTCGCAGGCGAATTACAGCGGCAATCTCGGGAAGACGGTCGCCGTGGGCAGCTATGGACCGAACGCGTTCGGGGTGCATGACGTTCATGGCAACGTGTATGAGTGGACGGAAGACTGCTGGAACGCGAGCTATGCTGGCGCACCAACGAACGGATCGGCATGGCTGAGTGGGGACTGCTCCGACCGCGTGAGCCGCGGCGGGTCCTGGAGCGACGGCATCGGTTTTCGGCTCGCCAGGACGCTCGAATAGTCACCTCCTGAAACTTCGCCTCTTTACCTCTTGCCGCGCGCCGTCCCGGCGCGTGGCAAATTTTTGCAAGGAGACCTGCATGCCCGAACCGAAACGCGATGTGGCCCGCAAAACCGGCCCGGCGCTCGAAGCGATGTACCGCTTCATCCTGTGGCTGGTGCCGGCGGTGGACAAATTTCCCCGCAGCCAGAAATTCCTCCTCGGCGACCGCATACAGTCGACCGCACTCGAAGTGCTGGAGCGTTTGGTCGAGGCGACCTACACGCGCGAGCGAGTGGCGCTGCTCGCGCAAGCGAATCTGGGCCTGGAGAAGCTTAGGTTTCTGTTCCGCCTCGCGATGGACCTCAGGCATCTCGATCTGGGAGGCTACGAGCACGCGGCGCGCGCGCTCAACGAAGTCGGGCGCATGGTGGGCGGCTGGAAGAGGGCGCACGATGCCGCGCAGGGCTGACGCGCTGTTCGATTCGATCGCCTCGTTCCGCGCGCTGCACGCGGCGGCGCTCCAAGCGGTGAACGGCAAGCGGAAGAAGCCGGGCGCGGCGGCCTTCATGGCGAACCTGGAGAAGGAACTGTTGCGGCTCGAAGCCGAGTTGAGGGACGGAAGCTACCGCCCCGGCGGCTATACGACGTTCATGGTGAAGGAACCGAAGGAGCGCTTTATCTCGGCGGCGCCGTTCCGCGACCGCGTCGTGCATCATGCGTTGTGCGCAATGGTCGTACCACTCTTCGAGCGCGGTTTCATCGACGACAGTTTCGCCAACCGCGAAGGCAAGGGCTCACACCGCGCAGTGGCGCGCTACGAGCGCTTCAGGGACCGCTACGAGCATGTACTGCGCTGTGACATCTTCAGATACTTTCCTTCCATCGACCACGAGGTCTTGAAGGCGGACCTGCGCCGGCGCATCGCTTGCGAGCCGACACTCCGGCTGCTCGAGCGGATTGTGGACGGATCGAACGCTCAGGAGCCGGTGAATCTGTATTTTCCCGGCGACGACTTGTTCACGCCGTTCGAGCGCAGGCGCGGGCTGCCGATCGGCAACCTCACGAGCCAGTTCTTCGCCAACGTGTATCTCGATCCGCTCGATCACTTCGTGAAGGAAATTCTGCGGGCGAGGGGCTACGTGCGGTACCTGGATGATTTCGCGCTGTTCGAAGACGATCCATCGGTGCTCGAAGACTGGCGCAAGCGCATCGAAGAATTTCTCGCGCACCGCCGCCTGCGGCTTCATCCGAAGAAGACGCACGTCGCTGCGACGCGCGCACCGGCGCGCTTTCTCGGCTTCGAGCTGCACGCGGGCGGCGGAAGGTGCCTGCCTGAGGACAACATCCGGCGTTTCCGCAACCGCCTGCGCGGCCTTCGCGATCGCTGGCGCACAGGCCACATCGAGCGCGAAGAGGTGGTGCAGCGAATCAATGCATGGGTGGCGCACGCCAGGCACGCCGACACGCTCGGCTTGCGCCACGCGATCTTCCGAGGCGGCTGGTTCGATCCGCTGTGGGACGGCGACTTCGTCCCGCAGACATTCGCGCCATCCGCCCGGCAGCCTGGCCGGCCTCCTGCTCCAACCGCGTGAACCGCGGCGGGTCCTGGAACAACAACATCGGTTTTCGGCTCGCCAGTACGCCTTCAGCCCGAGCCGCGTCCTTCACGCAAGGCCGCGGGTGCGCCAACGGCGTCCAGGGCCGGTCATGATGAAGTTGGCTGCGCAGCAGGGCTGGAGCGCGGCCGCCGGCCGGCGCCGCTTGCGTCCCGGACCACCCGGACGGCGGCGCCGGAGCCGGTTTTCTCCGATCCGCATGCAGGGAAGTTTGTGTTAGTCCCAAAATGGGACTATACTGGCCTGTGCGTGTCATTGCTTTGCGGACCATCAAGAACTTTCTTGGTAGCAAGCCAGAGTACGGTGATGCCCGCGAGCCCGCTTTGACATGGTATCGGCAGGCGCTCGGAGCCGATTGGTCGTCTCCCGCTGCTGTAAAGCGCGAAATCGGCAGCGCGAGCATCCTGAAGGACGGTCGCGCCGTATTCAACATCGCGGGCAACAAGTATCGAATCGTAGTTTGGATCAACTACCCTTATCGCGTCATGTACATCCGATTCATCGGAACACACAGACAGTACAATCGGATTGACGCACAGACAGTTTGAGTGAGGCATCGAAAATGCGTATCAAGCCAATCCGGACCACGCGGGACTACGAAGCAGCACTTCGCTCGATCGAATCGCTGATGACGGCGAAACGCAATACCCCTGAAGGTGACCAGCTCGACGTTCTGGTCACGCTGGTGGAAGCCTACGAAGCCAAGCACTTCCCGCTCGATCTGCCCGATCCGGTGGAAGCCATCAAATTCGTCATGGAACAGCGCCACCTGACTGTCAAAGACCTCGTGCCCTTTATTGGTCAGCCCAACCGGATTTACGAGGTTCTCAATCACAAACGTCCGTTAACCATGGTAATGGCGTGGAAGTTGCATCGAGGGCTGGGTATTCCGGCCGAGTCCTTGATCAAGCAGGCCGCGTAGAACGGGCCGGCTGACGCGCTGATTCCAGATTCAGGACGTGGCGCCGCGGGCCTTTACGCTTGCCGAGTGCAAGGGGTAGAGTGGCTCATGGGTAGCATCGGCAACCGGGAACTACTCGTCGCGCGCTGGGCGGAGGTCATCAATGACCCGGCCCTCCACGACCTGCCGTACAAAATCGAGTTGAACGCGCAGGGGACGATCGAGACGAGACCGGCTAATAACTGGCACGCGGCGGTGCAGGCCTATCTTTCAGCCGTGCGGCTCGTGTACTTGTCGCTGCGCCAGCCTATTTCGAGCGGGTTCGAAAACGAACTTGCGCGCGATACCCGAAGCGTGATCCAATCGCGTCTGGAGAGCCTGATGCCCCTTTCGTTCAACCGCTCGTTTTTCTTTTATTTCCCGCACCCGCTGGCGGAGGGGAACGTCTAGGCACGCACCAGAAGGACACCCGAAAAAACCGCCAGCGCCGCAAAGCCTGGCGGTTTTTTTTTACCCGGATCAGGAGACACCCATGACCAAGACCGCTGACAATTTTCCCGCGCAGGCGCCATTGGACCGCACCTCGCTCACCGACGACGAAAGAATCCGTGACATCGTGCCGCTGCCGCCGCCGGAGAACCTGATCCGCTTCTTCCCCATCCAGGGCTCGCCGGTCGAGTCCCTGATCGCGAAGACGCGGCGCGAATTGAAGCGCATTCTGCACGGCCGATCCGACCGGCTGCTGGTGGTGATCGGGCCGTGCTCGATCCACGACCCGGCTGCGGCAGTGGACTACGCGCACCGGCTGGCGGCGGAACGAAAGCGGCTCGCCGCCGACCTGGAGATCGTGATGCGCGTGTATTTCGAAAAGCCGCGCACCACCGTGGGATGGAAAGGGCTGATCAACGACCCGTACCTCGACGGCAGCTACCGCATCGACGAAGGCCTGCGCATCGCGCGCGATGTGCTGATCCGGATCAACGAGCAGGGCGTGCCCGCGGGTTCCGAATTCCTCGATGTCATTTCGCCGCAATACATTGGGGACCTGATCAGCTGGGGCGCCATCGGTGCGCGAACTACCGAATCGCAAGTGCACCGCGAGCTGGCCTCGGGCCTGTCGGCCCCCATCGGTTTCAAGAATGGCACCGACGGCAATGTCCGCATCGCGGTGGAGGCCATCCTCGCCGCGCAACAGCGCCACCATTTCCTCTCGGTGCACAAGAACGGGCAGGTGTCGATCGTCTCGACGGGTGGCAATGACGATTGCCACGTGATCCTGCGCGGCGGCAAGAAGCCCAACTACGATGCCGCAGGCGTCGCCGCGGCTTCCGCCGAACTGGCGCAGGCGAAGCTGCCGGCGCGGCTGATGATCGACTGTTCGCATGCGAACGCCGCAAAGCAGTTCAAGCGCCAGATCGACGTGGCGCACGATGTCGGGGCGCAGCTTGGCGCGGGCGAACATCGCATCGTCGGCGTCATGGTCGAAAGCAACCTGGTCGAAGGCTGTCAGGAACTGCGCAAGCCGCTCGCTTACGGACAGAGCATCACGGATCCGTGCCTGGGCTGGGGCGACAGCGTTCGCCTGCTCGATGGCCTGGCGGACGCGGTGCGCAAGCGTCGTGCTTCACGCAAGAAGAAGCCGGGCTGACGCAAGCCGATCAGGACGCTTGCGCCGGCCGTATGGAACTTTCGCGCGAAACGGTAGCGCTCGCGTCGCTGATCGCCTCGCGGGCCTCCGTATAATCGTCCCCACCTCGTGGCTTCCCATCCCCTTCCTACGGACGACGACGCGCGCGCGCGGCGCTGGTTTATTGCTGCCCTGGCCGCGACGCTCGCCTTTCGCGCCTGGCTCGCCTGGGCGATTCCAATGAGCGGCGACGAGGCGTATTTCATCGCCTGGGGGAAGCATCCCGATCTTGGGTTTTACGACCATCCCCCGATGGTGGGGTGGTGGTTGGCGCCGCTGCTCGCGATTTCCGATGCGCCCTGGGTCGTGCGGTTGCCCGCGTTGCTGCTTCCGGCCGCACTTGCGCTCCTCGCGCGGGGCGCGCTGCTCGCCTGGTTTGGCGCCACCCGGGTGCAGGCCGAGCTGGCGGGAGTGCTGCTCGTGCTTGCGCCGCTCAGCGTGTGGAACGTGCTGATCACCACGGACACGCCGCTCACGCTGTTTGCATTCGCATCGCTCGCGTTGTTCGCCCGCGCTGCGCAGTCCGGCCGCGGCGCGTTGTACCTCGCATCGGGCGCCTGCCTTGGCCTGGCGTTCTTGTCGAAATACTTTGCGGTGCTGCTCGCCGTGTCCTACTTCGCGTGGGCGGCGTTTTCGCCCGACGTTCGCGGACGGTGGCGGGGTCTCGGGCTGGTGCTGCTCGCGGCCTTGCCCTTTGGACTGCTGAACGCATGGTGGAATTACGAAGCCTGCTGGTCCAACGTCATGTTCAACGCCGTCAATCGGCATGAAGGCGCAGATCTTTCGTGGCGCACGCCCGCACTGTTCATGGCAAGCATCGCGTACCTGTTTGCGCCGTTCGCGTGGTATGCGTGGAAGCGACCCGGCGCATGCATCACCGAGTTGTTCGAGCCTGAGCGCCGCGCGCTGCATTTTGCGTGGCTGGTGCCGCTCGCGGTGTTTGCGCTGCTGTCGCCGGTCAGGACCATCGGGCTGCACTGGCTGCAGTCGTTCGTTCCGGCGCTGGTGCTCGGCGCGGCGCTGTTCCTCGAGCGCGGCGAACTCGAGCGCTGCGTGCGCTGGTTCGCCGTGGTCGCGGCATTGCATGCCGCCGCCGCCGCCGCGGTCGCGGCGATCCCGCTCGAGCGCTGGAGGCCGGTGCGGATTTACGACGGCATGGTGTACCTTGTCGAGACGCAGCAGCTGCTCCGCAGCCTGGGGCCGCTGGCGGAGCGCTATGCGCTCGCTGCGGACGGGTATTCGTCGGCGGCGGTTCTTTCCTACCATACGCGCAGCGAGGTGCCGGTGTTCGGGCCGGGGTCTTCGCACGCGCGTCACGACGACATCCTGACCGATTGGCGGAAATTCGCCGGCCGCGATGTGATGATCTTGCGCAAGGAAGCGCCCGCGCGTGTCGATTACACGCCGTATTTCCGCTCGATCGAGTTGCGCACCGTCGAGTTGCGCGGCGCCACCTTTCACGTCGTGCTGGGCAACGGCTTTGACTACGCCGCTTACCGCTCGCAAGTGCTCGCGACGGTGCGCGATCGCTGGTATCGCATCCCCGGGTGGCTGCCGATCGGGCGGTGCTATTTGTGCGAGCGCTATTTTCCCGGCACGCCATGCGGCAGATGAGCGCGGCCGGCGCTTTCCTCGAGCTTGCGCGGCCCCATCACTGGGTGAAGAACGCGTTCGTTCTGACCGGGTTGCTGTTCGGGCATGTCGCCGGCGACCCGGCGCGGGTCGCGGCTGCCCTCGCGGCGGCTGCGGCGTTCTGCCTGATGTCGAGCGCGGTGTATGCGCTGAACGACGTGCTCGATCGCGAAAGCGACCGGACGCACCCGGACAAGGCGATTCGCCCCGTGGCACGAGGCGCGATCGGCCCCGCCGCCGCGCTCGCGTTTTCCGCGCTGCTCGCGCTGGCCGGTTTCGGGGTGGGCGCCTGGGCGCACCCGCGGGTGGCGGCGATCCTGGCGACCTACGCTGCGATCAACGTGGCGTACTCCGTCGGGCTGAAGCGGGTACCGGTGGTGGATGTGGCCGTGATCGCCGCCGGGTTCCTGTTGCGCATCCTTGCGGGAACAGCGGGCATCGGCATCGAGCCCTCCCGCTGGCTGCTCGCCTGCGCCTTGCTGCTGACGCTGTTTCTCGGCTTTGCCAAGCGGCGCGCCGAACTGGTGCGGCTTGCTGACGGGGCCGACAGGCACCGTACCGTGCTCGGTGAATACTCCCTGCAGTTCCTCGATGCCGCGGTGCTGTTCTGCGCCGGCGGGCTGCTGGCCGCCTACGCGATGTACACGATCGATCCGGGCACGGCCAGGCTGCACGGCTCCAGCCTTCTGCCGACGCTGCCGTTCGTGGCGCTCGGCACCTTCCGCACCCTGTACCGGCTGCACTTCCGTGGCGGGGGGGGCGACCCGACGCTCGAGCTTGTGCGCGATCCCTGGACGCTGCTTGCCGCGGTCGGATGGGTTGCAGCCGTGGGTTGGCTGCTCGCCTAGCGGCTGGCACAATGCGAACCACCATGGCCGAACGCCCGAAGGAACTCGCGCAACTCGATTATCTCGGGGACGCAATTCAGTTTTCGGGGCAGATCCATGCACTGATTCCGCGCTGCAGGCTGATCGAGAATTTCTCGCCCGCGGAGGTGCGCCTGCTGTCGCATTTCATGAACGTTTACAAGGCGGACACCGGCGCGGAAATCATCCACGAAGGCGCCGGTGGCGACTTCATGCTGCTGCTGCTCGAAGGCAGGGTGGAGGTGCGCAAGCAGGACCGCTGGAACCGGCCGCAGGTGATTGCGCTCGTCGAAGCCGGCAACACCCTCGGCGAGATGTCGATGATCGACGGCGAGCAGCGCTTCGCGACCTGCGTGGCGATCGAGCCGACCATGGTCGCGGTGCTCGACCGCGAGAATCTGGCGCGCATCATCGTCGAACAGCCGCTGCTCGGCGCGAAGATCCTGATGGAACTGGTGCTGATGCTCTCGCAGCGGTTGCGCCTGACCAGCGCGCGCCTGGTGCAGGTGCTCGACGAGCAGGCGGAGCGGGCTGCGACGACTCCGTCATAGCGTTGTAAGGGGGGACCCGGGTCGTGCGACAAATCATCGTCCTGGATGAAACGAAGGATCTGGCATGCACGCGACGCTGCCGTTGATTCAGCATTACGGCTTTCCCTCGGTCCGCCGCGCGCGGCTCGAGACGCTTCAGGTCAACCTCGGCTACCGGTGCAACCAGAGCTGCCTGCACTGCCACGTCAACGCAGGCCCGAACCGCACCGAGATGATGGATCGCGCGACCGTCGCCGACGTGCTCGCGTTCATCGGCGTCGCCGGTATCAAGCGGCTCGACCTGACCGGCGGCGCGCCGGAGCTCAACCCCCATTTCCGCGAGCTGGTTGCGCGCGCACGCGAGCTGGGCGCCGGCGTCATCGATCGATGCAACCTGACGGTGCTGGAGGAACCGGGCCAGGAGGGCCTGGCGGAATTCCTCGCGCACCAAGGCGTCGAAATCACTGCATCGCTGCCGTGTTACCTGGAGGACAATGTGGACCGGCAGCGCGGTAAAGGCGTGTTCGGGAAGAGCGTCCGCGCGCTCCAGCGGCTCAACGCGCTAGGTTACGGCAGGCGGGACTCGGCACTCGAGCTGAATCTTGTCTACAACCCGCAGGGCCCGTCGCTGCCTCCGGATCAGGCAGGGCTCGAGGCGACCTACAAACAGCATCTGGAGGAGCGATTCGGGGTGAGCTTCAACCGGCTCTATACGCTTGCCAACATGCCGATCCAGCGCTTCGGCAGCACGCTCGTTTCGCAGGGACGGTTCAACGCCTATATGGCGTTGCTGCGCGAGGCGCACCGCGACGAAAATCTCGAGGGCGTGATGTGCCGCACGCTGGTGTCGGTGGATTGGATGGGTTACGTCTACGATTGCGATTTCAACCAGATGCTCGGCCTGCCGCTGGTGGTCGAAGGCCGCGCGCGCACGCACCTGTCGGACCTCATCGGGCGCGATCTCTCGGGCAATCCCGTGGCGGTGCGAGACCATTGTTACGGCTGCACGGCGGGCCAGGGATCGAGCTGCGGCGGAGCGCTCGATGGCTGAGCAGGACCGGCCGGGGCGCGATTTCCACGAGCACCCCGGGCGAGGAATTTACGAGCGCCCCGGGCGCTGGTGCCCTCTCGGCTACCGCTACGGCGCGAGTTCGCTCAAGGCCGCTGCCGCGTTCGAAACGGAGACGCTGTACGTGGTCGGCGGGCTCTACGGCAATCCGTTTGCGCTCGAATCGGTGCTCGAAGCGTTCGCTGCCGAGCGCGGAGAGAAGGCGCTTGTATTCAACGGCGATTTCCATTGGTTCGACGTCGGCGCGGCGGATTTCCTCCGCGTGAATCGGGCGGTGCGGAGTCATGTTGCAACGCGCGGCAACGTCGAGACCGAGCTGGCCAGTCCCTCGGCTGCGGGCGGCTGCGGCTGCGGCTGCGGCTACCCGGAGTGGGTCGGGGACGCGGAGGTCGAGCGTTCCAATCGCATCATGGAGCGCCTGCGCGAAACCGCGCGTGCCGTGCCGGAGGAACTTGCGCAACTCGCTTCCTTGCCGATGATTGCGCTTGCGCAGATTCGCGGCGTGCGTATCGCCGCGGTGCATGGCGACGCGAACTCACTCGCCGGCTGGGACTTCTCGCAGGAGCGACTCGCGACACCGGCCGGCCGCGCAGCCGCCGCAGCAGCATTTCCTGCCGCCGGCGTGCGCATTTTCGCTTCGAGCCATACCTGTCTCCCGGTTCTGCAGTCCCTCGACGCCTTGCCGGGGGATTGCGCCATCGTCAACAACGGCGCTGCGGGCATGCCGAACTTCCGCGCCACGCGTTACGGCCTGGCGACGCGCATCTCGGTGAGGCCGTCGCGGGCGCCCGGCGTTTACGGTGCGCGTGTCGCAGGCCTTCACATAGATGCGCTGCCGCTGCAGTACGATGCCGATGCGTGGGAAGTACGCTTCCTGGAGCAGTGGAGCGCCGGTTCGGATGCGTATGTCTCCTACTTCAACCGGATCGCTGAGGGGCCGAAATACGCACCGCGCCAGGCGCTGCGCCTGAACCAGGCCTTGCATGCTGCGGTGGCGGAGTGACGCCACACCTCCTGCGCTGACCGGTCGCGCCGGAAGAATGCCATGAGCAAGTCCAAACTCGCTGTTGCCGCAGTCATTGTCGCGCTGGTTGCCGGATTCTTCGCGCTGGACCTCGCACAGTACCTGCGGCTTGAATACTTCAGGCAGCAGCAGGCCGCGATCTACGCCTATTACAGCGCCAACCCACTGCGCAGCGTGGCCCTGTATTTTTTCGTGTACGTCGGGGTCACCGCGCTTTCGCTTCCGGGCGCCACGATCATGACGCTGGCCGGCGGGGCGATTTTCGGCCTGTTGTGGGGCACGGTGATCGTTTCGTTCGCATCGTCGCTCGGAGCGACGCTCGCTTTCCTCGCCAGCCGCTTTCTGTTGCGTGACTGGGTGCAGGAGCGGTTCGGCGCGAATCTGCGCGCGATCAATGCCGGAATCGAGAAGGAAGGCTGGCTCTATCTGTTCACTCTGCGCCTGGTGCCCGCATTTCCGTTCTTCGTGATCAACCTGCTCATGGGGCTGACGCCGCTGAAGACCTGGACCTTCTACTGGGTCAGCCAGCTTGGCATGTTCGCGGGTACCGTGGTGTACGTGAATGCCGGCACCGAGCTGGCGCGCATCGAATCGCTGCGCGGAATCCTCTCGCCCGGTCTGCTCGGGGCGTTCCTGCTGCTCGGGATTTTCCCGCTGATTGCGAAGAAGATCGTCGATCTCGTCAGGGCGCGCCGCGTGTACGCGCGATGGACCCGACCAAGACGCTATGAGCGCAACCTGGTGGTGATCGGCGCAGGCTCGGGCGGCCTGGTCGCGGCGTACATCGCGGCGGCCGTCAAGGCCCGGGTGACCCTGGTTGAAAAGCACCGGATGGGGGGAGATTGCCTCAATACGGGCTGCGTTCCTTCCAAGGCGCTGATCCGTTCGGCAAGATTCCTCGCGCAGGCGAAACGCGCACGGGAACTCGGCATGAAGTCCGCCGCGGTCGAATTCGATTTCGCCGAGGTGATGGAGCGCGTGCAGCGCGTGGTGAAGACCATCGAGCCGCACGATTCGGTCGAGCGCTTCACGCAGCTCGGCGTGGAGTGCATCGCAGGCGAGGCGAAGATCGTGTCGCCGTGGGAAATCGAGGTGAAGACGGCGGATGGCGCGACCCGGCGCCTCACCACGCGGTCCATCGTCATCGCCGCTGGCGCGCGGCCATTCGTTCCGCCGATTCCCGGCATCGAGAAGATGGGCTGCCTGACCTCGGACACCGTCTGGAACATCCGCAAGCTTCCGGCAAGGCTGGTGGTACTGGGCGGCGGGCCGATCGGCTCGGAACTCACGCAGGCTTTCTCGCGCCTGGGAGCGAAGGTCACGCAGGTCGAGATGCTGCCGAGAATCCTGATTCGCGAAGACCCGGAATTCTCCGCAATGGTGATGCGGCAATTCCTCGCCGAAGGCGTCGATGTGCGCGTCAACCACAAGGCGAAGGAGTTCCGCGTCGAAGGCGGCCAGAAGGTGCTGATCTGCGATTGCGACGGTCGCGACGTGCGGATCGAATTCGACGATCTCCTGTGCGCCGTCGGGCGCATTGCGAACACTACTGGTTACGGGCTCGAGGAACTGGGCATCCCGACCACCCGGGCGCGGACGGTCGAAACCAACGAGTTCCTGCAGACGCCCTATCCGAACATCTACGCCTGCGGCGATGTGGCCGGACCGTACCAGTTTACGCACACGGCTGCGCATCAGGCGTGGTACGCGTCGGTCAACGCGCTGTTCGGATCTTTGCGGAAGTTTCGCGCCGACTACTCGGTCATCCCCTGGGCGACGTTCACCGACCCGGAAGTGGCGCGCGTGGGCCTGAACGAGACAGAGGCGAAGGAAAAGGGCATCGCATACGAGGTCTCGGTGTATGGCATCGACGAGCTGGATCGTGCGATTGCGGATGAAGAGGCGCATGGCACGGTCAAGGTGCTCACGGTGCCCGGGAAGGACCGCATCCTCGGTGTGACGATTGCCGGATCGCACGCCGGCGATCTGATTGCTGAGTTTGTCGCTGCGATGCGACATGGTTTGGGATTGAACAAAATCCTTGGCACCATCCATATCTATCCCACGTTCGCCGAGGCGAACAAGTACGCCGCCGGAGTGTGGAAGAAGGCGCACGCGCCGCAGGCGCTGCTACGACGCGTGGGGCAGTTCCACGCCTGGATGAGAGGTTGAACATGAACCGACTGATCGCGCTCCTGATTGCGTTGCTCGCCGCGCCTGCCGTTTCGCAATCGTCGGCGCAGGGCTTCGACCACAGCCATGCCACCTGGGACGCGCTTGTCAAGAAGCACGTGGTGCTTGTGCAAGGAGGCAAGGCCTCGCAGCTGCGCTATGCCGAGTTCGCGAAAGACCGTACCGCGCTCAAGGCCTACCTCGATTCGCTTTCCGCGGTGAACCAGGCGGAGTTCAAGGCATGGAACAAGCCGCAGCAGATTGCGTTCCTCATCAACGCGTACAACGCTTTCACCGTTGAGAAGGTCCTTACCCGCTATCCGAACCTGAAATCGATTCGCGATTTCGGCAGCGTGTTCGGCAACCCGTGGAAGGACAAATTCTTCAAGCTGTTCGGCCAGGACGCCTTTCTCGACCAGATCGAGCACGAGACGCTGCGCAAACCCGGCGTCTACGACGAGCCACGTGTGCACTTCGCCGTGAACTGTGCCTCGGTCGGCTGCCCGATGCTGCGCGAGGAGGCGTATGTCGCGGACCGGCTGGAGCTGCAGCTCGACCAGCAGACGGCGCGCTTCCTGTCCGACCGGTCGCGCAATCGCTACAGTGCCGGGAACGCGCGGCTCGAGGTTTCCGAGATCTTCCGGTGGTTCAAGGAAGACTGGTCGAGCGGTTACCGGGGCTATGATGGAAGCGGCGCACCGGTCACCTCCAGAGAGCAGTTTTTCGCTCGTCATGCCAGGCTGCTGACGGACAATCCCGAGCACCAGAAGATCGTCGCCGAGGGCAAGGCACCGATAGCGCACCTCGATTACGACTGGAGCCTGAACGACGTGCGGAAGTGACGCAGGATGCGGCTGACGATCGTCATCCCGGTGCTCGACGAGGCCGAAGGCATCGAGGACCACCTGCGTGCGCTGGCGCCGCTGCGCGCGCGCGGCGCCGAAGTGATCGTCGTCGACGGCGGCAGCGCGGATGACACGGCGCGGCTCGCTGCGCCGTTTGCAGACCGGTTGTTCGAGGCCCCGCAAGGCCGTGCCGCGCAGCTGAACGCTGGCGCGCGCGCTGCGCGCGGCGACGCGTTGCTGTTTCTTCATGCCGACACGTTTCTTCCGGAATCGGCGGACCGGCTGGTGTTGCAGGGGCTCGAACACGCACGCTGGGGCCGCTTCGACGTGCGCATCGCATCGCGCCATCGACTGCTTGCGGTGGTGGCGCGCATGATGAATCTGCGTTCGCGCCTCACCGGCATCGCGACCGGCGACCAGGCGATATTCGTGCGCCGCTCGGCATTCGAGGAAGCCGGCGGTTTTCCGCAGCTCCCGCTGATGGAAGACATCGCTTTCAGCTCGCGACTCAAGCGCGTCGGACGGCCTGCCTGCCTGCGCGAGCGCGTTGTCACCTCCGGCCGGCGCTGGGAGCGCCGCGGCGCGGTGCGCACCATCGTCCTCATGTGGCGGCTGCGCTTCGCGTACTGGTTGGGCGCGGATCCTGTGGAACTCGCTCGTCGTTACGACGAGCCGGCGTGAATGCGACCCTCGTCATCGTATTCGCACGGCCGCCGCTTCCCGGGCGGGTAAAAACGCGACTCATTCCGGCGCTGGGTGCGGCGGGCGCTGCGCGCCTGCAGGCGCGGCTGATTGATCGAGCGCTGAATACTGCACGCAACGCGCACCCGGCTTGCGTCGAGTTGCACGGTGCGGGCGTCAGGGGAAGCTCCCGGCTGCGTGCGCTCGCGCGGCGCCATTCGGTCCGGCTGATTGCGCAGGCGAGCGGCGATCTCGGACGGCGCATGGCGCTCGCGATCGAGCGGGGGCTGCGCCGCTCCCGGCGTGTCGTGCTGATCGGAAGCGACTGTCCCGTGCTGCGTCCGGGCGATCTGCGGCGCGCCGCATCCCGGCTTGCAGGCGGGTACGATGCTGTGTTCGCTCCCGCCGAGGACGGCGGCTACACTCTGGTCGCGATGCGGCGCGCATCCCGTCAGGTGTTCGATTCGATCGAGTGGAGCGGTCCCGTCGTCATGAGCGCAACGCGTACGCGTCTCGCGGAACTTGGCTGGCGCTGGAGCGAACTCCCGCCGGGCTGGGACATCGATCGCCCGGAGGACTATCGGCGCTTGACCGCTTCCGGCCTGTTGATGCGGCGCGGCGCATGAATCGCCGTGCGTTTCTCAAGTATTTCGGCGCAGGGCTGTGGATACCGGGCTTGGCCTGGGCGCAGTCCAGCGTCGATGTCGCACGCTTCTCGGATCTGCGCGCCGGAGATCCGCTGCCGGGGTGGCTCGCGCCTTACGTGTTCGAGAACCAGCCCAGGCACACGCAATTTTCGCTGGTGGAGGACGAGGGGCGCGTCGTGCTGCGTGCCGAGGCGCGTGCTTCGACCTCGGGCCTGATCCGCGAGATGCACGTGGACCCGAAGGCATACCCGATCCTCGCCTGGCGCTGGAAGGTGATGAACCTGATCGCCAAATCGGACCTGGCGACGAAGGCGGGAGATGACTTCCCGGCACGGCTCTACGTCACCTTCGACCTCGATCCAGACGCGCTGCCCGCCGGCCAACGCCTGAAGCTGCGAATCGGGCGTTATATCTACGGATCCAGGCTGCCGCTCGCCGCGCTGTGCTATGTCTGGGACGCGAGGGCCCCGGTGGAAACGATCGTGCCCAATGCCTATACCGACCGCGTGCGCATGGTGGTGGTGGATAGCGGCCCTGTCCGCCTCGGACGCTGGGTCGAGCATGAGCGCAACCTGCTCGACGACTACCGGAAGGCGTTCGGCGTCGATCCTGGAGCGGTGAACGGCGTGGTGTTCTCCAGCGACACCGACAATACCGGAGAGGATGCCGTCGCCTTTTTCGGCGATACCTGGTTCGTCCCGCGCCCATCTATTGGCAGAAAACGAAACGAGAAGCCGTGATACACTTTTGACGGATACAGGGCCGCGCGGAGCGGCGCTTCGATCAGCCGGGGTGGGGGAGAGAAAATGAGAATCAAGAGTCCAAGAGACTTCTGGGCGGGGCTGATGTTCATCGGGTTCGGTCTGGGCTTCCTGTTCATCGCCGTCGGCCCGCCAGCGTTCCTCGTAGAGCTGGCCAAGCAGTTCGACTACAAGTTCGAGTACGGGTACCAAATGGGCACCGCGGTGCGCATGGGGCCGGCATATTTTCCGACCGTGCTGGGCGGCATGCTGGCCGCGCTCGGGTTGTTTGTACTGATCGAGTCGCTGGCGATCGAGGGAGAAAAGGTGGCGCGCTTCTACTTCCGGCCGTTGCTGTTCATCGTCGCTGCCAACCTCGCGTTTGCCTACCTGCTGAAACCTCTCGGCGTGATGCTGTCGATCGCCGTACTGGTCTTCATCAGCGCGTACGGCGGCCACGAGTTCAAATGGAAGGAAGTGGCGCTCCTCGCGATCGCCATGATGATCATGTCGGTGCTGGTATTCGTGAAAGGGCTGACGCTGCCTTTCCCGATCTGGCCGGCGTTCATGGAATAAGGGGGCGCGATGGACCTGATCAACAACCTGATGCTGGGCTTCACCGTAGCGCTTTCGCCGTTCAACATGCTGATGTGCCTGGTCGGCGTTTTTCTCGGCACGCTGATCGGCGTACTCCCCGGCGTCGGCCCGGTCGCGACCATCGCGATGCTGCTGCCGGTGACCTTCAACCTCTCGCCGATCGCGGCGCTGATCATGCTAGCCGGTATCTATTATGGGGCGCAGTACGGTGGCTCGACGACCGCGATCCTCGTGAATATTCCCGGCGAGTCTTCCTCGGTTGTCACCTGCCTGGATGGTTACCAGATGGCGCGGCAAGGGCGTGCCGGGCCTGCGCTGGCGGTAGCGGCGCTGGCATCGTTTTTCGCCGGCTGTGTGTCCACGTTGATCGTCGCCGCGTTTGCGCCTCCGCTCGCCGAAGTTGCATTGAAATTCGGTCCCTCAGAGTACTTCTCATTGATGGTGCTTGGACTGGTGTCCGCGGTGGTGCTTGCGCACGGCTCCATACTCAAGGCGATTGCGATGGTGATCCTCGGATTGCTGCTCGGCCTGGTGGGCACCGACGTCAACTCGGGAGTACTGCGTTACGCTTTCGGCATTTCCGAACTTTCCGACGGCATCGGCTTCGTGACCGTGGCGATGGGCATGTTCGGCCTCGCGGAGATCGTCATGAACCTCGAGCACACCGGCGAGGTGCGCGAGGTGTTCACCGACAAGAAACTGCACCTCTGGCCATCGAAGGAGGACTTCAGGCGGTCGATCGCCCCGACGCTGCGTGGTACTTTCCTCGGTTCGGCGCTCGGTATCCTGCCGGGCGGTGGAGCGCTGCTCGCTTCGTTCGGCGCCTATACGCTCGAGAAGAAGGTATCCAAGTACAAGCACGAATTCGGCAAGGGCGCGGTCGAGGGCGTTGCCGCGCCCGAGTCGGCAAACAATGCCGGCGCGCAGACCAGTTTCATCCCGCTTCTCACGCTCGGCATTCCGTCCAACGCGGTGATGGCGCTGATGATTGGTGCGATGATGATCCAGGGCATCGCGCCGGGTCCGCAGGTAATGACCGAAAAACCACAGCTGTTCTGGGGCATGATCGCCTCAATGTGGGTCGGCAACCTGATGCTGATCATATTGAACCTGCCCTTGATCGGCATGTGGGTCAAGCTGCTCACGGTGCCCTATCGCGTCCTCTACCCTTCGATTCTGGTATTCATGGTGATCGGCGTGTACAGCCTGTCGAACAACCCGTTCGACTGCTTCCTGATGGCGCTGTTCGGCGTGTTCGGCTACATCTGCGTCAAACTCGAGTGCGAACCGGCACCGCTGATCCTCGGGTTCATTCTCGGGCCATTGATGGAAGAGAACCTGCGCCGGGCGATGCTGCTCTCGCGCGGCGACCCCCTGGTATTCTTCCAGAAGCCGATCTCGGCGGGGTTCCTGATCGCGGCGATGATCCTGCTGGTGATCATCGCGCTGCCGGCGATCCGCAAGAAGCGCGAGGAGGCGTTCGTCGAAGCGTAGGCATGAGACGTCTGCTCGCCGCGGCAGCGCTGCTTGCTGCCGCGCAAGCGCCGTTTGCACAAACGTGGCCGTCCAAGCCAGTCAAGCTCGTTGCACCCTACGCAGCTGGCGGCCCGGTAGACGTTTCCGCGCGCATTCTTGCCGCAAGATTGCAGGAATCGCTCGGACAACCGGTTGTGGTGGAAAACAAGCCCGGTGCCGGCGGCAACCTCGGCGCGTATTTCGTCGCCAAGAGCGCCCCCGACGGTTACACGCTGGTGATGGGTGCGATCGCGACGCACGCGATCAATCCGTCGCTGATGGCCAACGTCCCCTACGATCCCATCAAGGATTTCCGCCACGTGGCACTGGTGGTACAGGTGCCGAATGTGCTCGTGATCAACGCCGACGTGCCTGCGAGGACCGTGAAGGAATTGATTGCCTACGCCAGGGAACGGCCGGGCAGGCTCGATTTTGCCTCCGGTTCGACGGGGTCCACCGGACACCTGGCGGGCGAGTTGTTCAAGACCATGACCGGTACCTACATGGTTCACATTCCCTACAAGGGCTCGGCGCCGGCGGTCACGGACCTGCTTGCGGGCCGGGTGCACCTGATGTTCGACAATCTCGCGAGCGCGCTGCCCAATATCAAGGCAGCAAAGCTGCGGGCGCTGGCGGTCACCACCACGCTGCGTTCGTCGTTTCTCCCCGATTTGCCGACGCTCGATGAATCCGGACTCAAGGGCTTCGACATGACCACCTGGTGGGGCGTGATGGCCCCGGGAAAAACGCCCCAGGCAGTGGTCGAGCGCCTGAACGCGGAAATCTTCAGGGCGATCGAGGCACCCGAGGTCAAGGAGCGCCTGCGCGCGATGGGCTCCGAGCCGGGCGCGGTCCGTACCCCGGAGCAATTTACCGCGTTCGTGGGTGCGGAGCGGGCGCTCTACGCGAGGCTGGTCAGGCAATCCGGGGCGAAACCGGACTGACGACCGCCGCTTCAGATCGCGGCGGTCGCCTGCACTTCGATCAGAAACTGTTCCTGCACCAGCCGGTCGACCACGAGCAGCGTGTTGGGCGGATATTTGCCGTCGGGAAACATCTTCGGGAATTCACGCTGCCGCCAGGCCATGAATTTCGCGATGTCCTGCGAATGCACAAGATAGGTGGTGAACTGCACCACGCTGCCCCAGCCGGCGCCCGCCGACCCGAGCGCCGTTTCGATCTGCGCAAACGCACCGGCGCACTGCGTATCGAAATTCTCCCCCGCAGCGAGCATGCCCGCGATGAACAGAAATTCCGACGCCTTCACGCGCGTCATGTGGGAATACTGCCCCAGCGGTTGGCCGAGCGCTTCCACATTCTGAATCCTGATTTCGGCCATCGCATTTACTCCTTGGGGTGTTTGCGCGGGTGCTTGCGGCCGGCAATCGCCGCCTTCACCGTACTCACCAGCGACTTTCGATCGACGGGTTTGACGACATAGGCATTGGCGCCCGCGCGCTTGCAGCGCGCGACCGTTTCGTCGTCGCTCAGCACCGACACGATGATTACGGGCGTAGCCATGTTGGGCGAACTGGAACGAATCTCGCGCAGCACTTCATATCCGCCGATGCCCGGCATCAGGAGATCGAGCAGGATCGCATCGTAGGCGTAATTGCCTGCCAGGCGCAGCGCCTGCTCGCAGGTGCCCGCGAGGCTCACTTCCGCATTGACGTCGTTGCTCATGATGCGCGCGAGCAGCAGCCGCGTCGCCTCCTCGTCATCGACGATCAGCAGGCGATGGTGGGTCGGGGCGTCCGGAGAATTCATCGCGCGCCGCCGCGTCCACACATTCGTTCGGCAAGCTGGATGAAATCACCGACGTTGAAGTCGAAGGCGGATTCGGACTTGAAGTCGGCGCGCTTTGCCGGCCCGTACTCGAGCGCTCGTCGCACGAACGCGGTACGCAGCCCGCAGGCTCTGGCCGCAAACAGATCGTCCTTGTGGGCTGCGACCAGCATCACCTCGTCCGGCGCACAGCCAAGAAGATTGGCGGCGCCAAGGTAGGTTTCCGGGTCGGGTTTATAGTGGTGGAAGGACTCCGCGGAGAACACGACATCCCACGGCAATCCGCCATTTTTCGCCAGGTTGACGAGCAACTCGACGTTGCCGTTGGAGAGCGTGCCGATGACGTAGCGTTTCTTCAGTCGCTGCAGGCCGCGGCGCGCATCGGGCCACGGCCGCAGGCGGTGCCAGACACGGTTCAGATCGCCGATTTCGTCCTTCGAAAGGCCGTGGATGTCGAACTTTCGAAGGAGGTCGTCCAGGATCATCCGGTGCAGGTCGTCGATCCTGGTCCAGGGAAGCTCACCGGAGCGCACGCGCGCCATCGCCGGCCGGTAGCCCGCCCGCCACGCATCGGCGAATTCCTCCCAGTTCACGGCGAGTTTCTTCTCCCGCCCAAGGCGTTTTCCCTCGCGGATGATCGAACCGCGCCAGTCCACGACGGTTCCGAAGACGTCGAAAACAAGCGCTTTTATGGCGGGGGAGGCGCGGCGCATCGGGATGTCCTGCGCTTATTGTAATGGCGCAGCCGAAGCGGCGCCCGCTTCCCCGCACCTACCAGTACTTGATGCAGGGCCCGGTGTAGAGAACCGGGCCGGTAGGCACGCCGCTCGGAGAACCGCCCTTGGGCTCCAGGCTCAGCGCAAGTTGGGGGATCTCCCCGAGAGACTGGTCTGCGACCGCGGTGAGCTTGAGCAGGTACTTGTTCTCCGGCGCCACCACACCGAGCGATACCGGCGCCTGTCCGGCGGGCAGCGCCCACAACTCGAGGCTCTTGTCGGCCACCATGATCGAGTCGTCCAGTCGCTTGACGAGCAATTGGTCTGATTTTCGCGCTGCCGCGACCATGAGCACGGGTTTTCGCGTCATTGGATCGGCAAGTACGGCGACGTAGGATGGCGGCACTACATCGGCGGGCACGCGCACGATCTGGGGTGCCGGTGCGGGTTGCGGCCGCTCGGGTGCGACCCACACCACCGCGGCGAGCAATGCAGCGGCCACGCCGCTCGCCGCGAGGCCAGTGGTGCGCCAAAACACGAGGTTTTCCCACAACCCCTTGTGCGCCGGCCCTGAACTACTTGGCGCGGCGATGCGCGCCGCGATGGCCAGCCACACTCGTCGTGGGGGCGTGACGGGTGCGATCGCAGCCGCCATCGGCGCAAGCCGCCTCTGCCACTCATCGACCGTGCGACGCAATGCGGCATCGGCGATCATCCAGCCCTTGAAGCGTGCGCGCGCCGCGCCGCTCAGCGTACCGAGCACATATTCCCCTGCGAGGTGCTCGCGCAGCGCCGGCTTGTCGCGATAATTCACTGCGCGGGCTCGAGGCAGGCCTTCAGGCGGCCCAGGCCCCGCCGCACCCAGGTCTTCACCGTGCCGAGCGGCTGGCGAAGGTGGGCTGCGAGTTCCGAGTGCGACAGCCCCTGGAAAAAAGCAAGCATGATCGCCTGACGTTGTTTGCCCTCCAGCCGTCCGAGACAATCGGCCAGCGCCCTGGCGTCGATGGATTGCGCAAGCGCATCCAGCGGCCCGGGTCCGCCCGCTTCAGCGGCCGCGGCCAGCTCGCCCTCCGGATCGCTCACTTCCCTGCTCGGCCTGCGCAGCCAGTCGAGGCAGCGATTGCGCACGATGCTGGTCATCCAGGTCATGGGTGCGGCCAGCCCCGCGCTGTAGTCGTGCGCGTGATTCCAGATGCTGACGTAGCTCTCCTGCAGCACTTCCTCGGCCCAGTCCTCTCGTCTCAATATACGCAGGGCGACGCCAAACAGTTTCGCCGAGGTGGCTTGGTAGAGAAGGGTAAATGCTTCCCGGTCGCGCCTGGCACATGCGGCGAGCAGCCCGGAAACCTGCTCCGCCATGGGCTGCATCCCCGTCAGCTCTTTCCGCGCTCGTGGCGCCACAGCACGTCGCCGCGGCCGGCGTGGCGGTTGAGTACGCGCCCGAGCACGAACATCAGGTCCGAGAGCCGGTTGAGGTATTGGCGCGCGGCTTCGCTCACCGCTTCCTTGCGTCCGAGCGCGACAACGCTGCGCTCTGCGCGCCGGCAGACGGTGCGCACCACGTGTGCCGTCGCCGCGGCGCGCGATCCGCCCGGAAGGATGAATTCCTTCAGCCCCGGCAGGTCGCGGTTGAACTGTTCGAGCAGGCCGTCGATCCGGGCGACGTGCTCCGGTGTGACCACGCTGTGCCCGGGGATGCACACCTCCCCCCCCAGATCGAACAGATCGTGCTGCACGGCCTCCAGCGCATGGCGTACCTGACCCGGAACGTCCTCGGCCAGCAACAGGCCGATCGCGGAGTTGCACTCGTCGATGTCACCGAGCGCCCGGATGCGCGCCGCGTCCTTGCTCACACGGGTTCCGTCGCCGAGGCCGGTTTCTCCTGCGTCGCCGGTACGCGTGGTGATCTTGGTGAGGCGGTTTCCCATAGTCTCGCCTGAGGAGTAGTGTTTCGATTATACCGGCGCCCCGCGCCGGGTTTTCCCTCAATGAAGGAGCTTGAAATGGCTGTCATCATCCGCAAGGCCGACTATTTCTCCATGCTTGTTCCAAACCGCGCCGGCAGCGGCGCGAATCTGCTCGCGGCGCTGAGAGCCGCGGGAGTCAACCTGCTTGCGTTCAGCGGGTTTCCCGAACGCGGCGGCGCGCAGGTCGATTTCGTTCCGGAGGACACGAAAAAGTTTCTTGCCGCAGCCAAGATGGCCAGCCTGAACGTCGGCGCACGCAAGACGGTGTTCCTGATGCAGGGCGACGACCGCGTCGGTGTCCTCGCCGAAGTGCTCGGGAAGATCGCGGAGGCGCGCATCAGCGTGGTGTCGATGCAGGCGGTATGCTCGGGCAAGGGCCGCTACGGGGCGATGTTCTGGGTCCGAAAGAAGGACCTCGTCAGGGTATCGCGTTTGCTCCGTGTGCGGTAACCAACAAGCATCGAGCACTCTTTTGGAGGCATGCGCAAAATGACCCTATGCCCGGTAGCCCTCGCAATTTCCTGCAAGAAATGCCCCGTCGTCAGCTTCTGTCCGGGGAAAGCGATCATCGGCGATTTCAAGCCGGAGGAGGCGGCTCCGAGTTCCGGCGACAAGGCCGCGGAATCCGGCAATTCCGAGCTCAAGAAGTGACTAGCCGCGCCTCCTGACCTGGCTTTCGATGAATCCTCTGGCCAGCGTCGTGCTGATGCTTGCGCCGACCTCGATCCGCGAGGCCTCGCGCAATACGGAACCATCGGCAGCGCGCGTGATGCTGTAGCCGCGCGCAAGCACGGCGGCCGGGTCGAGGTTGCCGAGGGTTGCCGCGAGGCGAGTAACCCGCTCCTGCGTTCGCGCCAGTCGCCGCTCCGAGCCATAGCCGAGCGATCGCAACAACTCGGCCAGCCTCCAGCGCGCCGATTCGACGACGCGGCCCGAAGCAGCTGCCAACCGGGCCTCGAGCTGCGTCAGCAGACGCGCATGCGCAGCGAGCCGTTCACGCGGGTGCACCAGCCGTCGCGCGAGAAAGTCGACGCGCTGCATTTGGTCCTCGACGGCGCGAAGGATGGCCCGCTGCGCGCGCAACGCAAGTTGTTCCACACCGGCGGCGAGCCGAGCGCGCTCGGGGCTGACGCTTTCGGCGGCGGCGGTCGGCGTGGGCGCACGCAGGTCAGCCGCAAAATCGGCAATCGTGAAATCGGTCTCGTGGCCCACACCGGTCACCACCGGGATCGCGCATGCGCGGATGGCGCGTGCCACCGCCTCTTCGTTGAATGCCCACAGATCCTCGATCGATCCGCCGCCGCGCGCGAGCAAAAGCACGTCGCACTCAGCGCGTGTGCCTGCGCGAGCGAGCATGGCCGCGATCTGCGCCGCCGCATCGTCGCCCTGCACAGCTACGGGATAGACAATCGCGCCGATTGCGGGATTGCGTCGCTTGAGCGTCGTGAGGATGTCCAGCAGCGCAGCTGCCGAGAGCGAAGTGATCACTCCCACCGTGCGCGGATATTCAGGAAGCGGGCGCTTTGCCGCGGGATCGAACAGGCCTTCGCGCTCGAGCTTTTCCTTCAGACGCAAGAATTTCTCGAACAGCGGCCCGAGCCCCGCGCGCCGTATGGTCTCTGCATTCAACTGAAACTCGCCGCGCGCTTCGTACATCGTCACCAGCGCACGTACCTCTACCTTGACACCGTTGTCAGGTTGCCACCCGAGCAACTGGGCACGATTACGGAAAAGCACGCACCGCGCCTGCGCCTGCGAGTCTTTCAGCGTGAAGTAGCAGTGGCCGGAGGCAGCGCGGGTGAAGTTGGAGATTTCACCGCTGACCCACATGAGCGGAAAGCGATGTTCGAGGGCGTCCCGAACACTGCGCACCAGCTCGCTGATCGCGATCACGGGCGTCGAGGACCATCCGTCTCGCAGCCCGACCGAATCGTCCTGTGTGGAGGGCATTGTTGGGTGGCTCACAAGAGGGAAAAACGGGCCAGGAATCGCGGCCGTGAGTCTACACTAATCCACACTTTTCGGAGTTTTGGCCCTGAGTACGCTGCGACTCCGCGCGACGCCCGATACATTCACGCAACTCACTGTTATTCATGCGATTAAATCTGCTGAAAAATTACTCAGGCCCGACCAAGACGCCTTTCTGATCCGGTAACCTGCAATTGCCCAGAGAAAATCCACAAACTTATCCACAGCTTTTGTGGATAACAGGCCAAGCAGATTTTTCTTCCGCAGCACATGGTATTTTTGCGATCGATTTGCGTGCGCGCGAAGCTGTTTCAGGCCACGCAATAACTTTGCGCGCTAACTTGCTCGCGAACAAGGGTTTGGCTAAAGTGCGCGCGTTGCTCGTGTTGCGCTTCGCTTCACCGTAAGCTTCCTGAGGAGTTCGCTTGTTCGCCATCATCCAGGCCGCCGGTTGGCCCATCTGGCCGTTACTGCTCGTATCCATCATCGGAGTCGCGTTGATCATCGAGCGCGCCGTCACGTTGCGTGACAAGAATATCGTGCCCCCCAATCTTCTGGACCAGGTACTCACCGTCTACCAGCGTCAGGGCGTGAACCAGGAGGTGATCGAGAAGCTTGCCAAGGATTCGCCGCTCGGACAAGTGCTCGCCGCGGGCCTGCGCAACCACAAAGGCTCGCGCGAGGCGATGAAGGATGCAATCGAAGAGACGGGTCGCGCGGCTGCGCATGAAATGGCGCGTTTTCTCACCACGCTCGGCACCATCGCGACCGCGTCGCCGCTGCTCGGGTTGTTCGGCACGGTGGTCGGCATGATAGAAATCTTCGGCTCGCAGTCGCCTTCGGGCGCAAATCCCCAGCAGCTCGCCTACGGCATCTCGGTGGCGCTGTACAACACGGGCGCAGGCATCGCGATCGCGGTGCCCGCACTGATCTTCTACCGCCACTTCAGGAACAAGGTCGACGGCTATGTCGTGCAGATGGAACAGGCGGCGTGCAAACTGGTCGACACCATTCACGGCGAACGCGGGGACTCTGCCGGTCTGGCGCAACGCAAGGCATCGCCATGAATTTCCACCGCGACCGCCCGCGCGAGGAACCCGAGCTCAACCTGATCCCGATGATCGACGTGATGCTGGTGATACTGATTTTCCTGATGATCACCACCACGTATTCGAAATACACGGAACTCCAGATCAACCTCCCGACTGCGGATGCGGAAAAACAGCCCGAGCGGCCGGGTGAGATCAACGTGCTGGTCAATTCGGCGGGCCAGTACGTGGTCAACAAGTCGGCGGTCGCCTTCAGCAGCGTGCAGGCGCTCGCCGATGACCTGCGCCGTGCGGGCGGAATGCAGAAGGACCCGGTGATCGTGATCAGCGCCGATGCGTCCGCCACCCACCAGTCCGTGATCCGCGTCATGGAGGCCGCGCGCCTCGCCGGATATCCGCAGATCACATTTACCACCGTCGCCGGCAAGTAGGCGGCGCCCCCGCCGCCATCGTCGCGCAGGCCCTCGTTCGCAACTGGTACCGCCGGGGCGTCCTCGCCTATGGCCTGCTGCCGGCCAGCTGGCTGTTCGGCGTCCTCGTCGCACTGCGCCGGCTCGCGTATCGCCTCGCACCCGCGCGCGGGGGTCCAATCGGAGTCCCGGTCATCGTGGTCGGCAACATCACCGTCGGCGGAAGCGGGAAGACACCGCTGGTGCTGTGGATCGCCGAGTTTCTCAAGCGCAACGGTTTTCGTCCAGGCATCGTGAGCCGTGGTCACGGCGGGAGTGTCGCGTTGCGACACGGCGCGCCGCGCGAGGTATCCGCCGCCTGCGTAGCGACGGAAGTCGGCGATGAACCGATGCTGCTCGCGCAACGCAGCGGCTGCCCGGTCTGGATCGGACGAAATCGGGTGGCCGCAGCACGCGCGCTGCGTGCGGCCCACCCGGATTGCAGCGTGCTGCTGAGCGACGATGGGCTGCAGCACTACGCACTGGAGCGCGATATCGAAATCGCCATCGTCGATGCGCGCGGCTTCGGCAACGGTTACCTGCTGCCGGCCGGGCCGTTGCGCGAGCCTGTGTCGCGTCTTCAATCCGTGGATGCCGTGATTGCGCACGAGAATCGCGCCGTACCCGGCTATGCGATGCGACTCGAAGGCGATCGTTTCGTGCAGATGTGCGACCCGCGAAGTGTCGTGGGCGCCGAGTCCTTGCGCGGGAAACGCCTGCACGCGGTGGCGGCGATCGGCGATCCCGAACGTTTTTTCCGCCAGCTCGAGCGGCTGGGCCTGACGATCGTACGCCATCCGTTTCCCGATCATCACGCGTTTCGCGCCGAGGATCTGCAGTTCGGCGATGCAGTCCCGGTGGTGATGACTGAAAAGGACGGGGTAAAATGCCATCGCTTTGCCCGCACCGGGTTCTGGATGTTCCCGGTGAGCGCCGAGCTCGATCCCGCTTTCGGCCGCTGGCTACTTGAAAGGCTTGCCTCCACCCATGGTTGACCCGCGACTGCTTGAAATTCTCGTCTGCCCGCTGTGCAAGGGACCGCTCGTGCACCGCAAGGAAGGGAAGGAACTGGTGTGCAAGGCCGACCGGCTCGGTTTCCCGATCCGCGACGCAATACCCGTGATGCTCGAAGAGGAAGCACGCAAGCTCCCGCCCGAGGAAGAGGTGGCGTGAGTTTTGTTGTAGTCATACCGGCGCGTTTCGCGTCCACCCGTTTTCCCGGAAAGCCGCTCGCGGATCTGGCCGGGCGGCCCATGGTGGTGCGTGTCGCCGAGCGAGCACGGGCGAGCGGCGCGCGCGCCGTTCTGGTTGCGACGGATGACGAACGCATTGCATCTGCTGCCCGTGCCGGGGGGGTCGATGCGGTGCTGACGCGCGATGGCCACGCGTCCGGTACCGAGCGCGTCGCGGAAGTCGTCGCGGCTCGAGGCTGGAGCGACGACACGATCGTGGTCAATGTCCAGGGCGACGAACCTCTCGTCGATCCGGGGCTGATTGCAGAAGTGGCTGGGGCCCTCGCACGCGATGCCGGAGCGAGCGTTTCGACCGCTTGCCATGCAATCGACGACGCGGAGTCGGTCGCAAATCCGAACGTGGTCAAGGTGGTGCTCGACCGGAAAGGCCGGGCGCTCTATTTCAGCCGCGCTCCGATTCCGTTTGCACGCGAGGCGTACGGACGCCTGTTCGACGGCGAGCGTCCCGCGCCGCCGCCAGGAATGCCGTTCTACCGGCACATCGGGGTATACGCCTATCGCGCGGGTTTCCTGCGCATCTATGCCGGGCTGGCCGAATCGCCGCTCGAGCGCTTCGAAGCGCTCGAGCAACTGCGCGTGCTCTGGCACGGATACGGGATTGCGGTCGCGGTGAGGGGATCGGCGGCGCCTCCCGGGGTGGACACGCCGGCGGATCTCGACAAGGTTCGTGCGTTGTTTGACCGCCCGGCGGATTCGGACTAAGTTGGATGCCCTTTTTCCCGCTGCGGCAGCAGGGTTTGATCTGCGTCAGTATTGCGTAAGCTGCCAAAGTTATCCTCCAATTCGTGTTTTGACTTACGGGACAATGACATGCGCTTGATTCTGCTGGGTCCGCCTGGGGCGGGCAAAGGCACGCAGGCCGGATTTATCATCGGAAAATACGGCATTCCGCAGATCTCCACGGGCGACATGTTGCGCGCGGCGATCAAGGCGGGCACCCCTCTTGGCCTTGCGGCGAAGAAGCTGATGGACGCCGGCCAGCTTGTGGCTGACGACATCGTGATCGCGCTGGCGAAAGAACGGCTTTCACGGCCGGATTGTGCCCAAGGTTATCTGCTCGACGGTTTTCCGCGCACGCTCGCGCAGGCCGAGGCGTTGCGCACTGCGCAGGTGCCGATCGAGTACGTGCTCGAGATCGACGTTCCCGATCAGGACATCGTTCAACGCATGGGGGGACGGCGAGTACACCTCGCGTCGGGCCGGACCTATCACGTGAAATTCAATCCGCCGAAGGCCGCCGACCGCGACGACGTGACCGGGGAACCCCTGGTCCAGCGCGAAGACGACAAGGAAGCCACGGTACGCAATCGTCTCGAGGTCTATCACTCGCAGACCGAACCGTTGATCAAGTACTACCTGGATTGGTCGGCGACGGGCGACGTGCGCGCGCCGAAGCACCTGCGCATCTCAGGGAGCGGGACGGTAGAGGAAATCAAATCGCGGGCGCTGAAGGCGCTCGGATAAATCGGGCCCGGATGCGGGTTTTTTGCTAAAATCCGCGGCTTTTCACCCGGGCGCCCTATCGAACCAGCGTCGGCCCCGCGGTGATTCCGGGACCAGGGAGAACAACACATGTCAGGCGGACTCATTTTTGCGCTCGTTTGCGCCCTCATTGCGCTCGCATACGGTGCGTACTCGATCACGTGGATCATGGCGCAACCGGCGGGGAACGCGCGCATGCAGGAAATCGCGCTCGCCATCCAGCAGGGTGCCTCGGCCTACCTCAAGCGCCAATACATGACCATCACCGGCGTTGGCCTGGTCCTGTTTGCGATCATCGGAATGATCCCGCAGCTGGGCCTGTCGAGCGCCTTCGGGTTCGCCATCGGCGCGTTGCTCTCGGGGCTTTGCGGCCTCATCGGTATGAACATCTCGGTGCGCGCGAACGTGCGCACCGCCGAGGCCGCGAGAAGCGGCCTGCAGCAGGCGCTCGACGTCGCGTTCCGCGGCGGCGCGATCACCGGTCTGCTGGTCGTCGGCCTGGGCCTGTTCGGCGTTGCCGGGTACTTCGCGGTTCTCTACGCCAATGCGCACGACAAGACGGCGCTCGAGCAGATCCTGCACCCGCTGGTGGGCCTCGGATTCGGCGGATCGCTGATCTCGATTTTCGCGCGACTCGGCGGCGGCATCTTCACCAAGGGCGCGGATGTGGGCGCCGACCTCGTGGGCAAGGTCGAGGCCGGCATCCCTGAGGACGATCCGCGCAACCCTGCGGTGATCGCCGACAACGTGGGTGACAATGTCGGCGACTGCGCCGGCATGGCCGCCGACCTGTTCGAGACCTACGCGGTCACCATCATCGCTACGATGATCCTCGCCTCGCTGATCGTGAAAACCACGTCGCCGAGCGCGGTGATCTATCCGCTCGTGCTCGGCGGTTTCTCGATCCTGGCGTCCATTGCCGGCACCTGGTTCGTGAAGACCAAGGCCGGCGACAAGAACGTGATGCCGGCGTTGTACCGCGGGCTGTGGGTCGCCGGCGGCCTGGCGCTGATCGCTTTCTATCCGATCACAGAATGGATGATGGGCGAAGTGCTGAAGAGCGTCCCGTTCGAGATTGGCGGCGTGAAGAAGATCATCACCTCGTGGCATCTTTGGGGCGCGGCGATGGTCGGCCTTGCGCTGACCGGGTTCCTGGTGTGGATCACCGAGTACTACACCGGCACCCAGTACAAGCCCGTGCAACATGTGGCCGAGGCCTCGACCACCGGACACGCGACCAACATCATCGCGGGAATGGGCGTGTCGATGAAGTCGACCGCGTGGCCCGTGCTCGCGGTTTGCGTGGCGATCCTCGTGTCCTACGCTCTGGCGGGCCTCTACGGCATCGCAATCGCCGCGACCTCGATGCTCTCGATGGCAGGCATCATCGTGGCGCTCGACGCCTACGGCCCGATCACCGACAACGCGGGCGGCATCGCGGAGATGGCGGACCTGCCCGATTCCGTGCGCGATATCACCGATCCGCTCGATGCGGTCGGCAATACCACCAAGGCGGTCACCAAGGGCTACGCCATCGGCTCGGCAGGCCTTGCCGCACTGGTGCTGTTCGCCGACTTCACGCACGCGCTCGACTCAGCGGGTAAAAGCGTTTCCTTCGACCTTTCGAATCCCTACGTGATCGTCGGGCTGTTCATCGGCGGCATGGTCCCGTTCCTGTTTGCGGCCATGGCGATGGAAGCAGTGGGCCGCGCCGCCGGATCGGTGGTGCTCGAGGTGCGCCGCCAGTTCAAGGAGATCCCGGGCATCATGGAAGGTACGTCGAAGCCGGATTACAGCACTGCGGTGGACATGCTCACCCGCGCGGCGATCAAGGAAATGATGGTGCCCTCGCTTCTGCCCGTGCTGGTGCCCGTCGTGGTGGGCATGGGCTTTGGCTGGATCGGCGGCTCGGCCGCGGGCGCGCAGGCGCTTGGCGGCGTACTGATGGGGACCATCGTGACCGGCCTGTTCGTCGCCATTTCAATGTGTACGGGCGGCGGAGCCTGGGACAACGCCAAAAAGTACATCGAGGACGGGCATTACGGCGGCAAGGGTTCCGACGCGCACAAGGCGGCAGTGACCGGCGACACGGTGGGCGACCCGTACAAGGACACTGCCGGCCCGGCAGTCAACCCGCTGATCAAGATCATCAACATCGTCGCCCTGCTGGTGGTGCCGCTGCTTGTGTGAATCGCTTCGCTCGGTTTGAAAACGGCGGCTCCGGCCGCCGTTTTTGTTTTCGGGTGCGGCATTCCCCCGAGTCGCCCTAGCGAAAGCGGGGGCCCGGAATTCGCAGATCGAGCGAGGCCAAAGCTTGTTCCGACACCCCGTCATCGGAACGCTTGATCGACCAGGCGCGGCGCAGGAGGCAGATTTTAGAAAGCTTGCGAAGAGTCAGCGGGTTGTCCGGTAGATAGCCGTTCATCATGGATACCGGATAACCATCACACTCCTTAGGCATTGATTCCAGGGCAGGTTGACGAAACCAATACCGGAGACGGCCATGTTCATCAGCACTTTTGCTTGTGATTGATCGTTGACCTCGCAGGAGCGCGGGTTGCATTATGCATATAACGTATATATCATGGCGCCATGGGCTTCAAGCATGATCCGACCAAAGCCGCAGAAAATTTCAAGAAGCATGGCGTTTCGTTTTCCGATGCTGAAGGTGTGCTTGAGGACCCACTAGCGGTCACTGTCGAGGACCCGGACGCCGAAGGCGAACAACGCTTCATAACCGTCGGGCTGGGAAGCGCCGGTGAATTACTTGTATTGGTCTGGACAGAGCGCGACGGCGAATACCGCCCGATCTCGGCGCGTCGTCCGACGCGAAAGGAACGAAAACGCTATGAGGGCTGAATACGATTTTTCCAAAGGCAAGCGTGGTGCCGTGATTCCACAGAAGGGCAAGACGCGCATCTCCATTTTTATTGACGACGTAGTCCTCGATCAATTTCGGGCGCGCGCCGAACAAGCGGGGACTGGGTATCAAACCATGATGAACGACGCGCTTCGAAAGTACCTTTCCGAAACCGACCAACCGGTGACGGAAAAGCTGTTGCGACAAGTGTTGCGTCAGGAAATGCCCGAATACTTGCGAGGTCTAACTACCGCATCCACGCGGACGCGCGCAAAAAGCAGCGCGCGCCGGTGATGCGGGACGCTATGCCGCAGGAAACGGGTTTCAACGACGAAGGTCTTTCTGGAAAATGGGAGAGCTATCGGTCTTCCCGTCTTGGGCTGCAATACCGCGTCATCTACCGCACGGTGCTCGATCGACAACTATTTGAGGTGCGTTCGATTACCGCATATGATTATCGGAGGCCATAGATGAGTCAATTTCGCCGGGCGAAGAAACGCATCAAAGTATCGGTCGGCGAGTCCGTGCGCATCGTTCGCGAGTTGCAAGGTCTCAGCCAGAATCAGCTCGCGCAGCGCACGGGCATTCCACAAGCCACTTTGTCGGCGATCGAGAATGATCGCGTACGTCTGGGCGTCGAACGAGCGAAAGTGCTCGCGCGCGCGCTCAAGTGCCACCCGGCGGTGCTGGTCTTTCCTGGCTGGGAGGACCATCTTGAATCTGCGGCATGACTTGGCGCCGCACACGGACGCGCGCCATGAAGCCGGCGCGCACCGTGGGCTCCACGTCGGGCGCCTAAGGAAGGCCTGCAGCAATTCCGAATTGCGTGCAAGAATCAGCTCTCGAATCCAACAAGAAGGGTAGAGAAGCATCATGGCGACAAATACTGTCCGTCTGCACCGGGTACTGCGTGCCCTCCGGCGCGGGTGTATCGCGCATTCCTTGACGCCGATGCCATGGCCAAGTGGATTCCCCCGAACGGCTTTACTGCAACTGTCCATCACATGGAGCCCAGAGTTGGTGGGACGTTCAGAATGTCGTTTACAAATTTCACCACCGAAAGGAGTCATTCCTTTGGCGGCGAGTATCTTGAATTGGTTCCCAACCAATTGATTCGCTACACCGACAAATTTGAAGACCCGAATCTTCCGGGCATCATCCAGGTTACGGTTGCTCTGAAAGCGGTTTCCTGCGGAACCGAGTTGAGCATAGTTCAGGAAGGAATTCCCGACGTGATCCCCCTCGAGATGTGTTATCTCGGCTGGCAGGAATCTCTCGTGTTACTCGGAAAACTCGTTGAACCGGAAATTCGGAAATAGTTGGCGTTCGCAGGCGACCGACAATTCGGTGTTGCACCTTACGGAAGCGGCTTTCAGTCCTCGCGACACGCCGCGCGGCGGATTCGATCAGCATTTTTGTTTATGCTTGGCGGATGATTCAGGTGCTGAGAGTACGGTGAGCGCGGCGGCGTTGCTGCGCAAGACCGTGCTCGCCGGGGCACTCGCGGCAGCGGCGAGCGCGTACGCGCAGCCGCAACCTGAGCCTGCGAGCCGCATTCAGGCGAAGCAGGCGTTCGTCGCCAAGCGCCAGGTCGTGGTCGCCGCGCATCCGCTCGCGGCCGAAGCCGGTCACGCGATGCTCAGGCGCGGCGGCTCGGCGCTCGATGCAGCGATCGCTGCGCAGATGGTGCTCAATCTCGTCGAGCCGCAGTCTTCGGGCATCGGCGGTGGCGCGTTCATTCTGGTCTGGTCGGCGAAGGAAAGACGCCTGCGGGCTTACGACGGTCGCGAGACCGCGCCCGCGGCGGCCCGTGCCGAGCGGTTTCTCGATGCCGGCGGCAAGCCGCTTGGGCACGCCGAGGCGGTGGCGAATGGCCGTTCAGTCGGCGTGCCCGGTGTGCTGGCAGCGCTCGAACTTGCCCATCGGCGGCACGGAAAGCGTCCTTGGCGCGAGTTATTCCAGCCGGCGATCCGGCATGCTACCGAGGGCGTTCCAGTGCCGGCGCGCTTGCATGCGCTGCTCGAGTGGGACGCTGCTCTACGCGAGGTGCCGCAGGCGCGCGAGATCTATTTCGATTCCTCCGGCCGGCCGAAATCCGTCGGCACGCTTCTGAAGAACCCGGCGCTCGCCGATACGCTGAGGCGCATTGCGCTCGGCGGCGCCCGCGCGTTCTACGAAGGCGAGATCGCTCGAGACATCGTCGACGCGGTTGCCTCGCACCGGCGCCCGGGCGACCTCAGTCGAGCCGACCTTGCCGCTTATCGCGCGATCGAGCGCGTGCCGGTGTGCGGCGCTTACCGGAAATGGCGCGTGTGCGGCATGCCGCCGCCTAGTTCAGGCGGCGTCGCCGTGCTGCAGATGCTGGGCATTCTTGAAAGGACCCGCTTCGGGAAAGCCGAACCGAATTCCGCCGATGCGGTGCACCTGTTCGGTGAAGCGGGGAGGCTTGCCTACGCCGATCGCGCACGCTACATCGCCGATCCGGCATTCGTGCCGCAGCTTGTTGCGGGACTGCTCGCGCCGGTGTACCTGGCAGAGCGCGCGGCGCTGATCGGCGCGCGTTCGATGGGCGTTGCGCAACCCGGCACACCCCGCGGAGCGCTTGCACTGAGCGACGCGGCAATGGAGATGTCTTCTGGCACGAGTCACATTTCGGTGGTGGATGCGAATGGCAACGCGGTGGCCATGACCACCAGCATCGAATACGCTTTCGGCAGCCGCATATTCGTGCGCGGGTTCCTGCTCAACAACCAGCTCACCGATTTTTCATTCATTCCGGAGCAAGCGGGCCGCCCTGCGGCGAATCGCGTGGAGCCGGGCAAGCGGCCGCGCAGCTCGATGGCGCCGAGCATCGTACTCGATCGCGCCGGGCGCCTGCAGATGGTGCTGGGTTCGCCCGGCGGTCCCGGCATCATCAACTACGTGGCGAAGACACTGGTGGCGACGCTCGACTGGGGACTGGAGGTGCAGGACGCGATCGCGCTGCCCAATTTCGGCAGCCGCAACGGGCCCACTGAAATCGAAAAGGGCACGCTTTACGAACTGCTTGCCGCGACGCTGGCCGGGCAAGGGCACGTGGTGCGACTGCTCGATCTCAACAGCGGAGTCCACGCCATCGAGCGCGCGAAAGCGGGCTGGCGTACCGGCACCGATCCGCGCAGGGAAGGCGCCGCGCGCGGCGATTGACGCAACTCAGATCTGCTCGGGCTCCATCGCAATGGCGCCGCACGGGCACTCGGTGGCGCACAGGCCGCAGCCCTTGCAATAGTCGTAGTTGAAGCGGAAGCGATTGCCGGGACCGAGCTTGATCACCGCATTATCCGGGCACACCCCGTAGCAGTTGTCGCACTCGAAGCAATTGCCGCAGGAAAGGCAGCGCCGGGCCTCGTACAGCGCGCTCGTTTCGTCGAGCCCGCCCTGGACTTCGTCGAAGGTGGACTGGCGGCGCACGATGTCGAGCATCGGCCGCAGGCTCTTTGGCGCATCCGAGTAGTACCAGGGATTGAGCTTGTCGAATTCGGCGACCGGATGTTTCTCGCTTTTTTGGTATCGAGCGCTCCGCAACCACGCGTCGATGTGGCGCGCCGCCTTCTTGCCGTGGCCGACCGCCACGGTTACCGTTCGCTCGGCCGGCACCATGTCGCCACCGGCAAAGATGCCCGCATAACCTGTCATCATGTCCGCGCCGACCTGCACCACGCCGTCCGCGACTTCGAGACCGGGCACGCGCTCGAGCAGCGACAGGTCGACGTCTTGGCCAAGCGCGAGTACCAGCGAATCGGCCGCGAGCGTCTCGAACTCTCCCGTCGGCTGCGGAAACCCTTTCCCGTCCAGGCGCATTTTCTCTACCGTCAGCCCGGCGTCCCCGGCCTGCTTGATGGTCGAGAGCCACTTGATCATCACGCCTTCCTGCAGCGCTTCCTCGACTTCGAAATCGTGCGCCGGCATGCGGTCGCGCGTGCGCCGGTAGACAATGATGGCTTCCGTCGCGCCCAGCCGTTTGGCCGTGCGCGCCACATCGATTGCAGTATTGCCGCCGCCGTAGACCACGACGCGGCGGCCGAGCATCGGCCGGTCCTCGCCCTCCATCGAGCGCAGCACAGAGACCGCGTCGAGAATCTTCGACGAGGCGCCCGCGGGGATGTACGCGCGCTTCGCAATGTGCGCGCCGACCGCGAGGAATGCCGCGTCGAAAGAACCCTGCCGCATCGTATCGAGGATATTGTCAACCTTGCGATCGAGCTTCAGTTCGACACCCAGACTGAGGATGCGCTCGACCTCCGCATCGAGCACGTCGCGCGGCAGACGGTATTTCGGAATGCCGAAGCGCATCATCCCGCCCGCCACCGGGCCGGCTTCGTGGATCGAGACCCGATGGCCGCCGCGCGCAAGGTGATATGCCGCAGACAGGCCCGAAGGGCCGGCACCAACGATCAGCACACGCCTGCCGGAACTCGCTGCGGGCGGGGGGAACTTCCATCCGCGCCGGATCGCTTCGTCGCCGAGAAACCGCTCGATCGAATTGATGCCCACGGCGGAATCGAGATGGGCACGGTTGCACGCGTCTTCGCACGGGTGGTAGCACACTCGCCCCATCACCGCGGGGAGCGGATTGTCTTCGGTAAGTTGCCGCCACGCGGCCTCGTAGTTGCCGGCCTCGGCATGGAACAGCCACCCCTGGATGTTCTCGCCAGCGGGACAGGCGTGATTGCACGGCGGCAGCCGGTCGACGTACACCGGGCGTTCGGTTCGCCAGCCGCCGGTGTGGTTGGCAAGGCTCGAACCCGGGTCGAGGGTGATGGCAAAGGGCTTGCGCATCATTGCGCGTTCTCCTCGCACAGTCCGTACTTGCGGATGTTCCTGTCCGCGATCGCCTGGAGATGCGCAATGACCTGTGCTCGCGGTTGCGGCGAAAAAAGGTGCGCGAAGCGCTTTTGCGGGCGCAGGTACTCCTCGACCGGCAGGCGGTGCCGGATTTTCGATACGCTCACGATCTCGCCGTTCTCCGCCTCGAATACTGGAAACAGGCCGGTTTCCTTCGCCAGCCGTGCGATGCGGATGGTATCGTGCGAGGCGTGGCCCCAGCCTAGCGGGCATGGCACGAAAATGTGGATGTAGCGCGCGCCGCGAAATTCCATCGCGCGGGTCACCTTGGCTTCGAGGTCGCGCAGCTCGGCCACCGTCGCCGTGGCCACGTAGGCGATGTCATGCGCCAATGCGATCGCCGGCAGGTTCTTGCCCTGCCCGAACGGGTTTCCCGGTTCGCTGCCTACCGCCATCGTGGTGGCCGTGCGCGCCGCGGGCGGCGTCGCGGAGGAGCGCTGCACGCCGGTGTTCATGTACGCCTCGTTGTCGTAGCAGATGTAGAGCACGTCGTCGTTGCGCTCGAACATGCCCGACAGGCAGCCGAACCCGATGTCGGTGGTACCTCCGTCGCCGCCCTGCGCGATGACCCGGACATCGCTCTTGGCTTTGACCTTGAGAGCCGCGGCGATTCCGGTGGCGACCGCGGCAGTGTTGCCGAACAACGAATGGATCCACGGGATCTGCCAGGAAGTTTCCGGATAAGGCGTGGAAAAAACCTCGAGGCAGCCGGTCGCATTCGCCGCCACCAGGCGATTGCCTGTAGCGTTCATCGCCGCGTCGATGGCGTAACGCGCGCCAAGCGCCTCACCGCAGCCCTGGCAGGCACGATGGCCGGAATTGAGGGAATTGGTACGGCGCATGTTCGCCTGTACCGAGCGCTCGGCGTCGGGCAGCAGGCGATTGCCGACGGTGAAGGTTCCCGTCTGATAGAACTTTACCGGCTGGAACGACATCGTGGCTTCCTCAACCGACGCGCGCGCCCGGCACGCCTCGCTCGCGCAGCAGGGCTTCCGCGATCGGGCCGGAGCGCCGCACTTCGCGCTCCCTCGCGAGCACGCGATCGACCGCCGCGTGATCGAGATCGAGGAAGCTCAGCGGCTCAAGCCGTCCGGCGAACGCTTGCGCAAACGCCTTGCGCAGCGAATCACGCGTGATGGTGCGTCCACCCAGACCCGCGATCACGGTGTGCACGGGGGTGTCTTGTGTAGCGAGCGCGGTGCGCACGTTGTTGGACACGATGCCGCCCAGCCCGACCGCGAGGCTTTTTTCAAGCACGACCACTCGCTTCGCGCCGGCAAGCGCCGCTCGCACCGCGGCGAGCGGCCAGGGCCGGAAACAGGTGATGCCGAGCGCCCCGATCTTCGCGCCCTGGTCGCGCATTTCGTCGATGGTGTCCTTGATGGTGCCGAGCACGGAACCGAGGGCCACCACGATGGTCTCGGCATCCTCGGCGCGGTAAGCCCGCACCAGCCCGCCCGAATCGCGGCCGAACACCGAGCGGAACTCCTCTGCGTAGCCGGGGATCAGTCCGAGCGCCTGCATCTGCTTGGCGTGCGCGAGGTATCGCACTTCCATGAACGCTTCCGGTCCGACCATCGCGCCGATCGATACCGGCTCCGCCGGATCGAGGATCTGGCGCGGCAGGTACGGAGGCAGATAGGCGTCGACCTGCGATGCCGTCGGCAGGTCCACGCGCTCGTAGGCATGGGTCAGAATGAAACCGTCCATGCAGACCATCACGGGAAGCGAGAGTTCCTCGCCGAGGCGGAACGCCTGGATATGCAGGTCGAGCGCCTCCTGGTTGTCTTCGGCAAACAGCTGGATCCAGCCGCAGTCGCGCTGGCTCATCGTGTCGCTATGGTCGTTCCAGATGTTGATCGGCGCGCCGATCGCGCGGTTCGCCACCGTCATCACGATCGGCAGGCCGAGTCCCGACGCGTTGAACACCGCTTCGGCCATGAACAAAAGCCCCTGCGATGCGGTGGCGGTATAGGCGCGCGCGCCCGCGGCGGACGCGCCGATGGCCACGCTCATCGCCGCAAATTCCGACTCCACGTTGATGAACTCGCAGTTCGCGAGCTCGCCGGATTTCACCATTTCCCCGAGCGCTTCGACGATATGCGTCTGCGGCGATATCGGGTAGGCGCAGATCACTTCCGGCCTGCACAATGCGACGGCCTCGGCGACGGCGTGGGAGCCTTCAGTCTGCTTGAGCATGGTTGATTCCCCGCATTTCCCGGAGAACGAATTCGTAGGCCGCGCCGGCGGCGGCGACGTTGCCCTCGGCGACCTTGCCGGGGAATTTCTCGCGGATTGCAGCCAGCACCGAGTCGATCGCGATGCGACCGGATACCGCGGCAAACCCGCCGAGCAGCGCGGCGTTGGGCAATGGACGACCGACGTGCTTCATCGCGAACTCGGTGGCCGGCACGGTGCACAGGTGCTTTGCGTGGAATTCCTGCACGAACTCGCCGATGCCCAGTTCGGAAAAGCTGCGCGAGGTGTTGATGAGGATGTAGCCTTCGCCCGCCAGCCCGCTGAACACCTCGACCTGGTGCAGCAGGGTCGGGTCCTGGATGATCAGCGCATCGGGCTGCATGATCGGCTCGCGCAGGCGGATCGGTTTGTCGTCGATGCGGCAGAACGCGACCACCGGCGCGCCGGTGCGCTCCGAGCCGAAGCTCGGGAACGCCTGCGCGTGACGGCCTTCCCTGAACGCCGCGACGGAAAGCATTTCGGCGGCGGTGACCACGCCCTGCCCGCCGCGGCCGTGGATGCGTATCTGAAACATTTCCAACTGCTCCTCCTGCCGGCAATGGTAGGACCGGAGCAGGTGGGCGATTTTGCGCTACGTCAAGGAAACAACGCCGCCCGGACTGCCGCGAGCGTCTGCGCCGGCGTGTCCGCCACCTCGACGATGGCGGCATTCAGAGGCGGTTCGAGGGTGGCGAACTGGCTTGCAAGCAGCGCGGCCGGCATGTAGCGGTGCTGGCGGCGCCCGAGGCGCTCGGCGATCAACGCCTGATCTCCATGCAGGTACACCAATCGCGCCGAGCGCAGGCCTTCGACAAGGCGCTGCCGGTACGCTTCCTTCAATGCCGAGCAGGCGAGCACCGCGGAATTTCGCGTCGCTTCGGCCTCGCGCAGCAACGCGTTCAGCCGATCGAGCCACGGCCAGCGGTCGTCGTCCGTCAGCGGCGCGCCGCCCGCCATCTTGACGATGTTCTCCGGCGGATGGTGATCGTCGGCGTCGATGAAACGCCAGCCGAGAGACGCAGCAAGGCGCACGCCGATCGTAGTCTTGCCGGCGCCGGAGACGCCCATCACGATCACCACCATCTCGGTTGTTACACTGGGTGACCGCCAAACTTGGCGTGCAGCTGTGCGAGCAGCCTGCGCGTATAGTCCGAGCGCCCCTGGCTGGAAAAGCGCGCCATCAGTGCCATGGTGATCACCGGCGCGGGCACGCCCTGCTCGATGGACTCGAGTGCGGTCCAGCGCCCCTCTCCAGAATCCGCCACCACGGGCGCAATGCGCTCAGGCGCAACTCCCTGTGCGAGGATCTCTGCGCTGAGATCGAGCAGCCAGGACCGTACGACGCTGCCATGGCGCCAGGTTTCGGCCAATCGCGCGAGGTCAAGGTCGAACTCCTTGCGCGCATCGAGCAACGCAAACCCTTCCGCGAGCGCCTGCATCATGCCGTATTCGATGCCGTTATGAATCATCTTGGCGAAGTGGCCCGCGCCGCTTCCGCCGCAGTGCAGCCATCCCGTATCGCTCCCCGGGGCGAGGATTTTCGCGAACGGCTCGAAGATCTCGATTGCATGCGGCGTGCCCCCCAGCATCAGGCAGAATCCTTGCGCGAGGCCGTGCACTCCGCCGGAGACGCCGGCATCGACGAAGCGCACACCCAGCTGCGACAGTTCGAGCGCGCGGCGCATTGAATCCTTGTAGTAAGCATTGCCGCCGTCGACCAGCGTGTCTCCGGCGGAAATCAGCGACAACAGCGCGTCGATGACGCTTTGCGTTGTCTCGCCGGCAGGCAGCATCAACAGGATAACGCGCTCGTCCGCAAGGCGCGTGGCGAGCGTCGCAAGGGTGTCGACGCATTCGATACGCGCTTCGTCCCTCAGTCCCGCGTACGCCGCATGATCGCGGTCCCATGCGATAACGTGCGCGCCGCCGCGCGCAAGCCGCCGCGCCATGTCGGCGCCCATCCTGCCCAGTCCGATGATTCCGATGTCCATGTTCTGGCACTCCGTTTGTCCGCCTCATTCTATAATCGTTGCCAGAGGCAGGAGGCCCAAAATGAAACGTATTGCGTGTTTTGTTGCTTCAATGCTGTTCGCTGCCTGCGCGGCGTCGCAGTATCCATCCAAGCCGATTCGCATCGTGGTGCCCTTCCCCGCGGGCTCGGCCACCGACACGGTGGCGCGCATTCTCGGGCAGTCGGTATCGGTCGCGGTTGGACAGGCGGTGGTGGTCGATGCCAAGCCCGGTGCCGACGGCGCGATCTCGGCGGCCGAGGTGGCCAAGGCGCCGGCCGACGGCTACACGCTGCTGATGGCGACCAACAGCCCGATGTCGGCGGTACCGGCGCTCAAAAAAAATCCGCCCTACGATCCGGTGACCGACTTCACGCCGATCACCGACGTCGGCCGGTATACGTTCTTCCTCTACGCGAGCGCGAACCTGCCGGCGGCGACGTTTCAGGAACTGATTGCCTACGCGAAAGCGAATCCGGGAAAGCTTGCGTATGCCACCGGCAATACCACTGGCATTGTGAGCTTCGCGCAGATGAACTCGCTCGCCGGCATCGAGATGCTGCACGTGCCTTACAAGGGGGAGCAGCAGGGCATCACCGACGTGGTTGGCGGACGGGTGCAGCTGATCTGGGCGACGCCGACCACGGGCCTCGCGCACGTGAAGGACGGCAGGCTGCGTGCGCTGGTGACTTCGCTCAAGACGCGCTCCAGCCTGTTGCCCGACGTTCCGACCATCTACGAGTCCGGTATGCCGCAGTTCACGATCGTCTCGTGGGCGGGGTTGTTCGGCCCGGCGAAACTGCCAAAGGACATCGTGGACCGTCTCAACCGGGAATTCCACGCGGCGATGAAGCGTCCCGAAGTGATGGCGCAGATGGACAAGCAGGCCTTCGCGCTCAGCCCGAGCACGCCGGAGCAGCTGGGCGCGCACGTCAAGGAGCAGATGGAAAGTTACCGGCGCATCCTGCGCGCGGCCGGGGTGCAGCCGGAGTAGGGTTCTTCCGTTGAATCCCATGCCATTTGATCTCAAGCAGCGGCTGGCGGCGATCCTCGCCGCGGACGCGGCGGGTTATTCGCGCCTGATGGCCGCCGACGATCGCGCGACCGTTGCCGCGCTCGATGCGTCGCGCGCGGTGTTCCGCAGCCAGATCGAAGCCAATCAAGGCCGCGTGATCGACATGGCCGGCGACTCGGTGCTGGCGGTGTTCGAAACCGCGGCCGGCGCGGTGTGCGCGGCGCTTGCCGTTCAAGAGCGGCTCGAAATTCTGGTTTCCGGCGCGCCCGAAGAGCGCCGCATGCGTTTTCGCATCGGCGTTCACATGGGCGACGTGATCGAGAAGGCCGACGGGACGGTCTACGGCGACGGCGTGAACATCGCTGCGCGGCTGCAAGGACTTGCCGAGCCCGGCGGCATCACGATCTCCGATGCGGTGCAGGGCGCGGTCCGGGGCAAGGTGAGCGCGGCCTTCGTCGATCAGGGCGAGCAGCAGGTGAAGAACATCCCCTACCCGGTGCGCGCGTTCGCGGTGCGCACGGACGGCAGCGCTGCCGCACCGGCCGCGGCCTCCACCACCCGCGCAACCCCGCCGCTTCCGGACCGGCCTTCGCTCGCGGTGCTGCCCTTCAGCAACCTGGGCGGCGATCCGGAGCAGGAGTATTTCGCCGACGGCATGGTCGAGGAGATCATCACGGCGCTGGCGCGCATGGGGGCGTTCTTCGTCATCGCGCGCAATTCGAGCTTTGTCTACAAGGGCAAGGCGGTGGACATCAAGCAGGTGGGCCGCGAGCTCGGGGTGCGCTATGTGCTCGAAGGAAGCGTGCGGAAATCCGGCAACCGCGTGCGCATCACCGGCCAGTTGATCGAAGCGGAGAGCGGGCACCATGTCTGGGCAGACCGGTTCGAGGGCACGCTCGACGACGTGTTCGAGCTGCAGGACCGGATCACCGAGAGCATCGTGTGGGCGATCGAACCGAGCTTGCGGCGGGCCGAACTGGAGCGCGTTCGCGTCAAGCCGACCTCAAACCTGCAGGCCTACGATCTGCTGCTGCGTGCCCTTCCGGGACTCATGCCGGGCTCGACCATCGCGGGCAAGGACGAGGCTGTGTCGTTCATACGCCGTGCACTCGAGATGGACCCGCACTTTTCCATGGCCAAGGCGTTGGGCGCGTTTGCGTGCCTGCAACGTCTCGCCGACGGCCACGGCGGTGCGGAGGAGGTGAAGGCGGGATTGCGTTATGCGGAGGAGGCGCTTTCCGACAACAACGACAATCCCGGGATCCTGAGTTGCGCGGGCCTCGCGCTCGGTACGCTCGGATACCGCGCGCTGGGGTTTCGTGTGTTGGGATTTCGTTACGACGAGGCGCAACGCGCCATCGAGCGCGCCTTGAGCCTGAGCCCGAACCTGTTCATCGTGCGCTTTGCCGCCGGGATGGTCGGTTGTTTCGTCGGCGAGGGCGATGCGGCAATCGAGCATTTCGCGCGCGCCATGCGCCTCAGCCCGCTCGATCCGGGGATGAGCGCGCTCGTCGTCGGCACTGGCTTGGCGCACGTGGTATCCGGCAGATTCGAGCAGGGCCTGGCGGCGGCGCAGCGCACCGTACAGGAGAGCCCGAACTTCGCCAGCGGTCATCGGCTGATGGTGATCGCGCTGGGCTACCTCGGCCGGGTCGAGGAGGCGAAGCTCGCGGCGCGGCGCATGCTGGAGCTGGCGCCGGAGTTCACCGTGTCGCGCAACCAGAGCGTGTCCCCGTTCAAGGATGCGGAGTTCCGCAAACGCAGCGCCGAATTCTTTCGCGCCGCCGGCGTTCCGAAATAGCCAGCGCGCCCCGCGGCTCAGGCGAGATCGAACAGCAGCACCTCGGCGCCTCTGGCTTTTTCGATCACGATCTCCGGGACGTCGGTCGCCTTGAGCGCGTCGCCCGCTTCGAGCGGTTGACCGTTTACCGTGACGCTGCCACGCGCCACGTGCACGTAGGCGCGACGACCTGAGCCAATACCGTGCGCCACGCGGTCGGCCGCATCGAGCAGTGCTGCGTAGAGACAGGCGTCCTGGTGGATGCGCACCGAGCCGTCACGGCCGTCGGGCGATGCGACCAGCCGCAGGTTTGCGCGCCTGGAGGCCGCATCAAAGTGCTTCTGCTCGTAACTCGGGGCGATACTCTTGACGTTTGGCTCGATCCAGATCTGCAGAAAGTGGGTGGTGCCATCCTTTGCATGGTTGTGCTCGCTGTGCAGCACGCCTTTCCCGGCGCTCATGCGCTGCACGTCGCCCGGCACGATCGAGGAGCCGTTTCCCATGCTGTCCTTGTGAGCGAGCGCGCCTTCCAGCACATAGCTGATGATCTCCATGTCGCGATGCCCGTGCGTGCCGAAGCCGGTGCCCGGCAGGATCCGGTCTTCGTTGATCACCCGCAGCGACCCGAAGCCCAGGTGCGCGGGGTCGTGATAGTCGGCAAATGAAAAGCTGTGGAACGATTTCAGCCAGCCGTGATCGGCGTAGCCTCTGTCTCCGGATTCGCGCAGTTCGAGCATGGACGTCTCCCGTGTTTCACATCTTCAGGCGATAGAGCCGAATCGCATTCTCGATGCCGATTTTCTGCGCCAGTTCGGGCGGCAACTGTTCGAGCAGCGCGCGCGTTTTCTCTCGCACGACGGGCGCGCGTTGCGCAAACCCGGGCAACCCGCCGGGTCCGGGTGCGAAGATGAACTGGTCGCCGCCGATCACGAATCGATCCGGAAACTCCGCGAACAGCTTGAGCCAGTCCGGCTTGAGCCTGCCCGCACGGTCCACCGGATGGTTCTGCGGCGCGCGCCCGAAGTCGACGCGCAGACTCATGTACAGGTTGACGTGCCTCGCGAGCAGCCGGCGGCTGAGCTCCGGCGTCCAGAATCCGAGCATGTCGGAGCCGGCGTGCGCCCAGACGACGCGTGCCTTGCGGTTGTGCTCGAGCAGGCGCTCGAACGCCGGCAAATTGGCTCGCAATTCCGCCGGATTGTCGAAGGAGGATCCCCAGGTCGGGATTCGGGAATCATGGGCGACCGGATCGAAGTGCAGGTCGAGCATTGCGTCATGGCGCGCTGCGATGTCCGCGAGCGCGAGCAGAAGCGGGTGGTCGGCCGGCACCGATTCGTAAGGATGGCCCGGCCGCAGCGCGAGATGATGCACTGCGATCTCGCCGAAGCCGGCCGCACCAGCGGCGAGTATCTGGTTTGCCCTGTCCTCGAAGCGCTTGCGCAGCGCTTCGCTCACACCGCCATCCTTTACCGATTCGTGGATCATGACGTTGAGACTGCCGCCGCCGCCGAGGAAGCCGAACCGCGCGGATTCAGCCTGCACGGCAGCGACCAGCGTCTCGAAATCGAACATCTGATTGCCCCGGACCTGGGGCGGAGGAAGCAGGACCATCTTGCGTATTCCAGCCTCGTCCATCACCGCGATCGCGGCCGCGAACGCCGCCGCATAATCACCGCCGCGTCTTGCCATCGGGTGGACGTGCACATCGATCCATTCGATCTTTTCGCTGCGACGGTCTTGCGCCGCGGCATCGGTGGCGGTGAATGCGAGAAACAGAAACAGCAAATGGCGGATCAGCTTTTGGAACGGCATGCGTGCGAGCTGCTGCATGAAATGGATCGAATTCATAGCTTCCCACATTTTCGTGTATTTTAGCGATGCGGAAACGCATACCGCATGCAGAGCCTTGCGCTCGAGCGGGTTGAAGCGGTCCTTCGAAAGGAAATGGTGCCATGGGTGACTCGCCGATTGCCGCGCCGCGTTTTCCGCATATTCCGCCCGGGCAGATGAGCGAGGCGCAGAGGCGCGTCTTCGACGCGATTGCCGGCGGGCCGCGCGGCGGAGTGCGCGGGCCTTTCGGAGCGCTGTTGCGCAACCCGGAACTGGCCGACCGGGTGCAGAAACTCGGCGAACAGTTGCGATTCAACAGTTCCCTGCCGCCGCGCCTGAACGAATTCGCGATCCTCGTCAATGCGCGCTTCTGGGAATCGAACTACGAGTGGTTTGCGCACAGACCGCTGGCCATCAAGGCCGGACTGCCGGAATCCATCGTCGCGGATCTCGAACTCAACCGCCGGCCCGGCGGCATGCAGCCGGACGAGGAACTCGTCTACGACTTCTGCGATACGCTGCATCGGAAACATTTTGTAAGCGATGCGCTGTTCGAGCGAGCTGTTGCGCTGCTCGGCGAGCGCGGAGTGGTCGATCTGGTGGGCGTGAGCGGCTACTACACGCTGGTGTCGATGATGCTCAATGTGGCGCAGATTCCGCTTCCCGCCGGCGCGAAATCTCCGTGGTAGATGATGCAAACATTCGACCGGGTTGCGCGGCGGCACGCGTTCCCTGCGGCGTGACGGGATCGCGTCCATGAAAAGACTGCTGGTTGCGAATGCGAAAGGTGGCAGCGGCAAGACCACGCTGGCCACCAATCTCGCCGGGTTGCTTGCCGCGCGCGGCGTGCGCACCGTGTTGGCGGACCTCGACCGGCAACGCTCCTCCGTACGCTGGCTGGAGCGTCGTCCCGCGGGTTTTCCGCGCATCGCCGGCTGGACCCCCGAGGATCCCGCGGACGTCCTCAAGTCGTTCAATCCCCAGTGGGCGATCTACGATTCGCCGGCCGGCCTGCGCGGCGACAAACTCGAGGCCGCCGTGAAACGCGTCGACCTGGTGGTGGTTCCGATCGTGCCCTCGGTGTTCGACATGGATGCGACCGTGGACTTCCTCGAAATGCTCGCCGAGCAGAAGACGGTCAGAAAAGGCGAAAGCGCAATCGTGCTCGTCGCCAACCGCGTCGATGCGCGCACGCTGGCAGCGCAGGAACTCGAGAGCTTTCTCGCGGCATGGGACCTGCCCGTGATCGCCCACCTGCACGCCGCGCAGATCTACGTGCATTGCGCCGCGAGCGGCTCCAGCCTGTCGGACCTGCCGCGCTCGCGCGCCGAACCCGAAATCGATCGTTTCGAGCCGATCCGGCACTGGCTGTCCAGGCACGTTTGAGTCGGGCGGTCCGTGCCCTGCAATGCGACGCTATCCTTCGCTCAATATCGCTGCAATTCGCGCGGCGCCGCCCGCCGGATCCACGATCTCGTATCCTGCCCGGAACGACCTGAGCCAGGTCATCTGCCGTTTCGCGAGCTGGCGGGTCGCGGCAATGCCCTTTTCGCGCAGCGCTTCGCGACTGAAGGCGCTCTCGAGGTACTCCCACACCTGCCGGTAACCGACCGCGCGCATGCTCGGCAACGCCGCGTTCAATTCGTATCGCGTTCGCAAGGCCTTCACTTCTTCGACTAGCCCCGCCGCGAGGAGGCGGTCGAAGCGCGCAGCGATACGCTGGTGCAACTGCGCCCGGTCAGGCGGCACGATCGCAAAGGTCAGCAGCGTGAACGGCAGCGCGGGCGGCGATGCGCTTTGCAATGCCGACAGAGGGCGGCCCGTGATACGCCACACTTCAAGCGCGCGTTGAATGCGCTGCGGGTCGGTCGGCCTCAGCCGCGCGGCGCTTGCCGGATCGACCGCGGCGAGTTCAGCGTGCATCGCCGGCCAGCCGCGCACTGCAGCCTGCGTTTCGATTTCGGCGCGGATCTTCGGGTCGGCCTTCGGAAGATCGTCGAGTCCCGCAACCAGCGCGCGGTAATAGAGCATCGTGCCGCCCACCAGCAAGGGAAGCCGGCCGCGCGCGAGGATGCCTGTCACGGCGCGAATCGCATCATTGCGAAAACGCCCCGCCGAGTAGGCTTCCGTCGGATCGACGAGGTCGATGAGATGGTGCGGCACCGCGGCGCGCTCGGCTGCGGAAGGCTTGGCCGTGCCGATATCCATGCCGCGATAGACCTGCGCCGAGTCCACCGACACGATTTCGACCGGCAGCCGCGCCGCGAGCTCGAGTGCGAGCGCGGATTTTCCGCTCGCGGTGGGACCGAGCAAGGCGACGGCGAGCCTGTTCATACCAGGCGAAGTCTAGCCGCTCCGCGACCTCGGATCGCGGAGCGGCGCGAAGCTGGAGAACTCTATTTCTTCGCGGCGCCCTTCGCCGCCTTGTGATCGGCGTGCAGTTTTTCGCGGTCGGCCTTGCGCTTTTCCTTGTCCGCGCGCAGCTTCGCCTCGTCCGCCTTGAGCGCGCCTCTGTCGGCCTTGATCTGGTCGGCCGACGCGCCGGCTTTCTTGTCGCCTTTGAGCTTTTCGGTGTCGGCTTTGACCGCGGCGCGGTCGGCCTTCACGGCGTCGCGGTCCTTCTTCAACTGATCGCGGTCTGCCTGAATCTGCGGGCTCGGGGCCGGCTTGGCCGGAGCGGGCGTTTGTGCGTGCACGGCGAGCGGCAGCGCGAAGGTGGAGATGAGCAATGCAATGGACGGTTTCATGGTTTTTCCTCGATTGACGGACGTTTTGTCCGGGTATCGGATTCAACGCGCGGCGCGGCGGCCGGATGACCGGCATCTACCGGCCGCGCAGGAACAGCTTGTCCAGATCCCCGAGCGTCAGCTGGTACCAGGTCGGACGGCCATGGTTGCAGCTGCCACTGCGCTCGGTGATCTCCATGTCGCGCAGCAGCGCGTTCATCTC
>JACPYS010000062.1 GCA_016195915.1 Betaproteobacteria bacterium
GATCCTGTTCGTGGTGTGCCTCCCAACGAATGACTTCGCGCAGGCGCCGCACACGCACCAGCACAGTTTCGCCGACGCCGAGAAATGGAAGGACGTGTTCGACGACCCCGCGCGCGATGAATGGCAGAAGCCGCACCAGGTGATCCAGGCGCTTGCGCTCGCACCGGGCGCATCGGTCGCGGACATCGGCGCCGGGACCGGCTACTTCGCGGTGCGCCTCGCGCACATGGTGCCCAAGGGACAGGTTTACGCGGTCGATACCGAACCCGACATGGTCAAGCACCTCGCCGCGCGCGCGAAACAGGACGGAATCGCCAACCTGCGCGCAGTGGCAGGCCGCGCCGACGATCCGCGCTTGCCCGCGAAGGTCGACCTCGTGCTGCTGGTCGATGTCTACCACCACATCGACGCGCGCGAAAAGTACTTCGCGAAACTGCGCGCATCGCTCAAGCCGGGTGGCCGCGTGGCGATCATCGACTTCAACGCCACCTCGCCGGTCGGCCCTCCGGCGTCCGGGCGCATCGCGCCGGGCGCAATCAAGGACGAAATGACGGCTGCCGGCTATGCGCTCGCCGCGGAACACGGCTTCCTCCCTAATCAGTATTTCCTGGTGTTCCAGCCGGCAGCGCGCTGAGGGCAATGCCGTCGCGCTGCACCCAGTAGCTCGCCTTGATCGGGATCACGGCGCGCACGCCGCCGCGCGGATTGGGAACGTCGCCCTGGTAGCGTGGAATCACGTGGATGTGCGCGTGCCAGACCGACTGCCCGCCGGCTTCGCCGCAGTTCGCGCCGACATTGAATCCGTCGGGCGAGAATCGCTCGAGCAACACTTCCTTGAGCGTGCGCACGAGGCGGAAGCATTCGTCGTACTCCTCGCCTGCCATGTCGAAGATCGTGCTCACGTGGCGCTTGGGCAGCACCAGCGCATGCCCGCGCGAAACGGGGTAGGAGTCGAACACCGCGAGCGCCAGTGCGCTCTCGGCCAGGATCTCCCTTTCGGGGGTGCAGAAGATGCATTTCGGCAGAGTCATGGGGAATTGCGCATATTTCGAAGCGACGTATTGCAACGGCGGCAAGCTTGCCGTTTCCGGTGGCGCTCGGCAAGAGCAGGGGCGAAGCGCCGGCCGTTGACAGTCGCAAAGTACTGCCGCACGCTTCGTCGCCATCCCATGCCACGCTCAATCCGCCTCGGCTTTCTGGTGCCCCCGGGCAACCCCAGCGTGGCGCCGGTGATGACGCGAATTGCGCCACCCGGCGCCCCGATCACCGGCGACGGTTGTCTGTTTTCTAAACGAGGAGTCTCACAATGCGCGCAAGAACCCTGATCCTTCTCGCGCTCATCGCTTGCTCGCGCGCCTTCGCGCAGGCGGGCGCTTATCCCGAGCGGCCCGTGCACCTCGTCGTTCCGTTCACGCCGGGCGGCAACGCCGATATCGTTGCGCGGATCCTTGCCCAAGGCCTCAGCGAGGAGTTGAAGCAGAGCGTCGTGGTCGAGAACAAGCCCGGTGCCAATGCGGCCATCGGCGCCGAGTACGTGGCACGCGCGGCGCCCGACGGCTACCTGCTGCTGTTTGCCACGGCGGAGACGCACGCGCTCAACCCGCACCTGCGCAAGGCGCTTGCGTACGATCCGCTTAAGGATTTCGCGAGCGTAGGGGTGGTCGACAACTTTGCGCTCTCGCTGGTGGTGAGCCCGAAGCTGCCGGCAGGTGATCTCGCCGGATTTGTCGCCTATGCGAGGCAATACCCGGGCAAGCTCAACTTCGCGTCGTGGGGCAACGGCAGCACCTCGCAGATCGCGTTCGAGCAGATCAAGCAGGCGACCGGGATCGACCTTGTGCACGTGCCGTTCCAGGGCGCCGCGCCAGCGATCACGGCCGTGGCGGCGGGGAGCGTGGAAGCCTTCGTAGTGCCGCTTTCCGTCGCCCGCCCCCAGGCGAGCAACGGGCGGGTGAAGCTGGTTGCGGTCACGAGCGCCAGGCGCGAAGACTCCGCGCCCGAGGTGCCGACCGCCACCGAGCAGGGCGTTCCGGTCGTGATCAGCGGCTGGCACATACTCGCCGCACCCACCGGTACGCCGCCAGAAATCGTAGCGCGGCTCAACCGAGCGCTTAACGCCGCGACCGCGCGGGCCGAGATCCGCGACAAGCTTCTCAAGGCGGGCGTGCAGCCCGTCACTTGCACCTCCGAGGAGACGCAGAACATGGTCAAGGCGGAATGGCAGCGCTGGGGTGATGTGGCCCGGAAGGCCGGGATCATGCCCAATTAAGGGTTGCCGCTGACGGTGTCGCGGCCAAGCGGGTTGAGCGGGTGATGGAAATCGCGCGGTTGTGCGTGCAATTCGACGTGCGGCGGCTGGAGCTTTTCGGCTCTGCATCGGCGGGCGCATTCGATCCCGCGCGCAGCGATCTCGATTTCCTCGTTGAGTTCGATCCGGCACAGGGAATGACGCCGTTCGAGCAGTACTTCGGATTCAAGGAATCGCTCGAGACGCTGTTCGGCCGTGCGGCGGATCTGGTAATGGCCGGTGCGCCGCAGAATCCCTAGTTTCTCAGCAGCATGAACAAGAGCCGCCGTCTGTTGTATGAGGACTAACTCGGCCAATCTGCTCGCGGACATCCCAAGGACATAACGGAGGTCCTGCAGGCGCTGGTCCGGGACGGGCTGCTCATCCAGCACAACCAGCGACGCTGGACGAGCTATCGGGTTGCCGGGGACTCCCCCCAAAGCTCCCCTCAATTCGGCCAGAACTCCCCTCATTCCGCCCTGGGGACGCCCGAGTTGCTGGCTATTGCCGAGCCGGCGCGCCGAAAGACGAAGCTCCCGGCCGAGGAGATGCGCCGCGTAATCCGGGCGTTGTGCGAGGGCCGTTGGCTTACCGCGAAGGATATCGGCAACTTTCTCGCGCGTGATGCCAAAAATATCCAGATCCGATTTCTCACCGCGCTTGTGCGCGCCGGCGAATTGGAGCTTCGGTTTCCCGAAGTTCCGAACCGCCCCGATCAGGCCTACAGAACACGATCCAGCGAATGAACGCCGCAACTCTCGTCCAGAAGCTCTGGAACTACTGCAACGTCCTGCGCGACGACGGCATGAGCTATGGCGACTACGTCGAACAGCTCACCCACCTGCTGTTCCTCAAGATGGCCGACGAGCGCTCGCACCCGCCGTACAACCAGCCAAGCCTCATCCCCGCAAAGTTCGCCTGGTCCTCGCTCCTCGCGCGCGATGGCGACGAGCTGTTCGACCACTACCGCCACGCGCTGGAAGCACTCGGCACCGAGAAAGGCACGCTCGCGCTCATCTTCAACAAGGCGCAGAACAAGTTCCAGGACCCGGCCAAGCTGCGGCGCGTGATCGTCGACCTCATCAACGAGGAAGGCTGGTCCTCGATGGGCGCCGATGTGAAGGGCGACGCCTACGAGGGCCTGCTGGAGAAGAACGCGCAGGACACGAAGTCCGGCGCCGGCCAGTACTTCACGCCGCGCCCGCTGATCCAGGCGATGGTGGACGCCATCGCTCCCAAGCCCGGCGAGTCGGTCTGCGACCCGGCCTGCGGCACCGGCGAGCGCTTCGAGGTGGTGCTGGCGAATCCGCCGTTCGGCAAGAAGTCGAGCACGATGATCGTGGGCGAGAACGGCAAGGCCACGACTGAGAAGGAGATCATCGAGCGCGACGACTTCTGGGCCACGACGTCGAACAAGCAGCTCAATTTCGTGCAGCACATCAAGACGCTGCTCAAGCCCTACGGCCGCGCCGCGGTGGTGGTGCCGGACAACGTGCTGTTCGAAGGCGGCGCGGGCGAAACCATCCGCAGGAAGCTGCTGCACGAGTGCGAAGTGCACACGCTGCTGCGCCTGCCGACGGGACTGTTTTACGCGCAGGGCGTGAAGGCGAACGTGCTGTTTTTCGACAAGAAGCCCGCCTCCGAGACTCCGTGGACGAGGAAGCTCTGGATCTACGACCTGCGGACCAACAAGCACTGCACGTTGAAGACCAGCCCGCTCAAGCGCGAGGACCTGAATGAGTTCGTGACGATCTACAACCCGGCCAACCGGCACGAGCGGAAACCGACTTGGTCGGAGGCGAACCCAGAGGGGCGCTGGCGGCAGTACGACTACGATGCGCTGATCGCCCGCGACAAGGCGAGCCTGGACATTTTCTGGCTCAAGGACGACAGCCTGGCTGACAGCGACAATTTGCCTCCGCCGGAGGTGATTGCGCAGGAAATCGTGAATGATCTGGAGGCTGCGCTGGAGCAGTTCAGGCTGATAGCTGGGGATCTCGGGCGCTCGTAGGTTTGCGACGAGGGCAGCCATGCATCGCAGGGGCGCATAGCCGCGCTACCGCGCCCGTCTCCGAGTGCGTATGATTCAGCACGCAGGAGGCTTAAGGGAGGCGCGCGATGGAAGTTTTCCCAGGTGTTTCGGTGGACGCGGGGGTACGCTTCGGAAGGCCCTGCATCGCGGGCACCCGCATGGACGTCGCAACGGTGGTTGCGGCGCCCCAGGTGGACGGCGCCCCAGGTGAGAGCTACGAGGAC
>JACPYS010000064.1 GCA_016195915.1 Betaproteobacteria bacterium
CTGCTACCCACACACTGCATGGCGCATCAACTTACTTGACAGGTCAATACATATCAGGACGAAGAACCCGGAGGCCGCATGAACCGACTGATGTCTACCGCGATGGCCGGCGCGAACGCGGCGATGGCTCGCCAGGAGATGCACGCGCACAACCTGGCAAACGCCTCTACGCCCGGGTTCCGCGCCGATACGTCTGCGCTGCAGGCCGAGGCGCAGGCCAACCGGGCGCCAGGCGCTCCCGCAAAGGAATCGTTCGCGGGTGCAGACTTTGCGCAGGGTCCAATCACCCAGACCGGGGGCAACCTGGACATCGCAATCAACGGCAAGGGCTGGATCGCGGTCGAGGGGCGCGACGGCAAGGAGGCCTATACGCGCAACGGCGGGCTCCAGGTCAGCGCGAGCGGGGCATTGCAGACCATCAACGGCATGAACGTGCTCTCCGATGGCGGCCCCGTATCCATCCCGGCCAATGCCGTGGTGCGCATCGCGAGTGACGGCACCGTATCGGCGCTCCCCGAAGGGCAATCCAACTCGGTGATCAATGTCGGCCGCATCAAGCTGGTGAACCCGCCGGAGCAGGACCTGGCGCGCTCGTCGGACGGACTGTTCCGCTTGAAGAACGGCGGCAGCGCACCGCTCGACGACACGCTGCGCGTCGCGACGGGGGCGATCGAAGGAAGCAATGTGAACGTGGTCGAGGAACTGGTCGGCATGATCGCGCTGGCGCGCCAGTTCGAGCTGCACATGAAAATGATGCAAAACACGGAGGCTGGCGAGCGCGATGCCGCGCGCCTGCTCTCCACACAATAGTGAGGAACAGCCAATGATCCGTTCGCTGTGGATTTCCAAGACCGGACTCGACGCGCAGCAGACCCAGCTCGACGTCATCGCCAATAATCTCGCCAACGTCAGTACCAACGGCTACAAGCGCTCGCGTGCCGTGTTCGAGGACCTGCTCTATCAGAGCATGCGCGAACCCGGAGCACAGTCTTCGCAGCTGACGCAGGTGCCCTCGGGGCTTCAGGTAGGCACCGGCGTGCGTCCTGTGTCGACGGTACGCAATTTCACGCAGGGCAACCTGCAGCAGACCGGCAATCTGCTCGACCTGGCGGTCAACGGACAGGGGTTCTTTCAGGTGCTGATGCCCGACGGCACGTCCGCCTACACGCGCGACGGCTCCTTTCAGGTCGACTCGCAGGGTGCGCTGGTCACCTCGAACGGCTTTCACGTTCAGCCGCAGATCACCATCCCGTCGGGCGTCACCTCGATCACTGTCGGGCAGGACGGCATCGTGAGCGTGATACGCGCCGGTTCGACCACGCCGCAGCAGATCGGCCAGCTTCAGCTCTCCAACTTCGTCAATCCGGCCGGCCTCAAGCCGCTCGGCCAGAACCTCTACCGCGAGAGCGCCTCCTCGGGCACACCGCAGGCGAATGCCCCCGGCACCAACGGACTCGGAACGATCAGCCAGGGCTACGTCGAGACCTCCAACGTCAACGTAGTCGAGGAACTGGTGTCGATGATCCAGACGCAGCGCGCCTACGAAATCAACTCCAAGGCGATCCAGACCTCCGACCAGATGCTCGCGCGGGTGGCGCAATTGTGATCGGCCGCATGACGCGTGCGTGGCAGTGGTTCCGCGAGGCGGGCGCGCCGCTGCTGCTCGTCATCCTCGCCCTGTCGATGATGAACGGCTGCAACCTCAATCCGGTGAAGGTGCACGAGCCGACCACCGCGCGCCCGGAACCGGAACGACCCGCTATCGCAGCCAGGGCGAGCGGAGCGATCTTCAACGAAAACGCATCCTACCGCCCGCTGTTCGAGGACCGGCGCGCGCGCTACATCGGCGACACGCTCGTCATCCAGTTGAACGAGAAGCTGCAGGCCAGCCGCAATGCCTCCTCCAACGCGAGCCGCAAGGGCGACACTGCTTTCGGCGTGCCAACCCTCACCAACGGCCTGCCGGGCAAGGGCTATCAGGGCACCGGCGTCGCGGCCAACAGCTCCAACACCTTCGAGGGCAAGGGCGCTGCGGCCGCCGACAACCTGTTTACCGGCACCATCACGGTGACCGTGATCGAGGTGCTGCCCAACGGCAACCTGATCGTGTCGGGTGAAAAGCAGATCGGCATCGCGGAGAACAGCGAGACGCTGCGTTTCTCCGGCGTGGTCGCACCGTACACCATCCTCGCGGGCAATACGGTCACCTCGACCCAGGTGGCCGACGCCCGCATCGACTACCGCGGTTCGGGCTATATCGACGAAGCACAGGCGATGGGCTTCCTGGCGCGCTTCTTCCTCACGATCCTTCCATTCTGATGAACCCCACTCTCGACCGATTGTTGTTCGCCGCGTTGCTCGTGCTGGCGGGGCTGGTGCTCGGAACGCAAGTGCACGCCGAGCGCGTGAAGGACATCGCCAGCATCCAGGGGGTTCGGCCGAACCAGCTGATCGGCTACGGGCTGGTGGTCGGGCTCGACGGCAGCGGCGATCAGACGACGCAAACGCCGTTCACGGTGCAGAGCCTGACGACCATGCTTCAGCAGCTGGGGGTCAACCTGCCGCCGGGGACCACGCTCCAGCTGAAGAATGTGGCCGCAGTGATGGTGACGGCGATGCTGCCGCCATTCGCCCAGCCCGGCCAGGTGCTGGATGTCACCGTATCTTCGATGGGCAACGCGAAATCGCTGCGCGGCGGAACCCTGCTGCTCACACCGCTCAAAGGCGCGGACGGCCGCGTGTACGCGATGTCGCAGGGCAACCTGGTCGTGAGCGGCGCTGGCGCCTCGCAGGGCGGCTCGTCGGTGCAAGTCAACCATCTGTCCGCCGGCCGCATCCCCGGGGGCGCGACGATCGAGCGCAATGTGCCGACGCCGTTTCTGGAGGGAGACTACGTGCATCTGGAACTTCACGCGACCGACTTCTCCACCGTCCGGCGGCTGGCCGAGAAGATCAACCAGAGCATCGGACCCGGCATGGCGCAGGCGCTCGATGGCCGCGTGGTGCGCGTCGCTGCGCCGCGCGGATCCAATGACCGCGTCGGCTTTCTCGCACAACTCGAAGATCTGAGCATCGAAATGTCCGCCGCTCCGGCCAAGGTCATCATCAACGCGCGCACCGGATCGGTGGTGATGAACCAGTCGGTGCGCCTCGAACCGTCGGCGGTCGCCCACGGCAGTCTCTCGGTGTCCATCAGCTCGAGCCCCGTGATCAGTCAGCCGAACGCGCTTTCGACCGGCGGCGCCACGGTGGTGACGGAAAAGACCGACATCCAGATCAAACAGGACGGCGGGCAACTCAATTTGCTCGAGGCGGGCGCCCGGCTTGCCGACGTGGTGAAGGCGCTCAACGCCATCGGCGCCACGCCGCAGGACCTGCTTTCCATTCTGCAGGCCCTGAAGTCGGCCGGCGCATTGCGCGCCGAGCTGGAGATCATCTAGCAGGAGCCCGGAATATGGCCGCCGCTCCCGATGTATCCGTTTCCTCGCGCTTCGCGTTCGACGCGCGTTCGCTCGGCGATCTGCGCGCGCAGGCGAAAAAAGACCCCGATGCAGCACTCAAACAGGCAGCGACGCAGTTCGAGGCCGTGTTCATGCGCGCGCTCCTCAAGAGCATGCGGGACGCGATTCCGCAGGAGGACACCCTCACCAGCGACGCGGGCAAGATGTACACCAGCATGTACGACGATCAGATCGCGCAGAAACTTGCGGAGCGCGGACTGGGAATCGCCGACATCATGGTAAAACAGCTCGCGCCGCGCGCTGCCGGCGCGCCCGGCGCGAGCGGCAAACCGCGCGCCGTCCTCGGCATCGAAAAGGCGGCGGGAAGACTGGAAAGCGCGGCGCGCGCCGGAGCGGCCGCTGCGCCTGCAGCAGGCGGCGCCGCGAGCGTGGCGGAAAAATTCATCGAGAAAACCGCGCAGCACGCCGCCGCAGCGGCGCAGGCGACAGGCGTTCCCGCGCGCTTCATCCTCGGCCAGGCTGCGCTCGAATCGGGCTGGGGCGCGCGCGAGATCCGCGGCGCCGGCGGCAGCCAAAGCTTCAACCTGTTCGGCGTCAAGGCGGGCAAGAACTGGAAGGGCGCCGTGGTCGAAGCGAACACCACCGAGTACGTGAACGGCATTCCGCGCCGCGCGCTCGAGCGTTTTCGTGCCTATGGTTCCTACCAAGAAGCATTTGCCGACTACGCCCAGCTGCTCAAAGCTAATCCCCGCTATGCGCAGGTGCTCTCGAGCGCACGCGACGCAGAGTCGTTTGCGAGCGGCATGCAGCGGGCCGGTTATGCCACCGATCCGCGCTACGCGGACAAGCTCGCACGCGTAATCAAGTCCGCTTCGCTGCAAAGCGTAGCGGCGTAAAGCACGACAACGGGACGCGAACATGGGCAGCGCGCTGATCGGCATTGCGGTCACGGGACTCAACGCGGCCCAGGGTGGTCTGACGACGACCGGACACAACATCGCCAACGTCAATACGCAAGGGTACTCGCGCCAGCAGGCGGTGCAGGCGACCAACTTCGCGGAAGCCGGCGGCGCAGGCTACTTCGGCCGCGGCGTGAACATCGAGACGGTCACGCGCGCGTATGAACAGTTTACCGCCGCGCAGACCTGGGCGGCGAGCGCGAGCGCCAACCACTGGGGCGCGGCCCTGGCCCAACTGCAGAGTGTCGACCAACTGGTTGCTGACCCGGATGTGGGCATTCCTCCGGCGCTCGACCGATTTTTCAGTTCGCTGCACGGCGTCGCCACGAATCCTTCAGATCCTGCGTCCCGGCAAAGCATGCTGTCGCAGGCGCAGGGGCTGGCGTCGCGTTTCCGCGACCTGGATGAGCAGATGGTGAAGATCCAGCAGGGAACCGACCGGCAGATCCTGGGCGCGGTCAGTTCGATCAATACCCTGGCAGCAAGCATCGCAGCGATCAACGACAAGATTGCGTTGAGCAAGGTGGATGGCGATCATTCGCCCAACGACCTGCTCGACCAGCGCGATGCCATGTTGCACGACCTGAACGGCATCGTGCGCGCGAGCGCGGTGCAGCAGGGCGACGGCGCGGTGAACGTATTCCTCGGCAACGGACAGGCGCTGGTGGTCGGGACGAACGCATTCAAGCTCGGCGCCGCGCCGGACAGTCTCGATCCCGAGCGCATTTCTGTCGGCCTGCAGATGCAGGGGGGCGCGACGGTGGGATTTCGCGCCAGCAGCCTCGAAGGCGGCAAACTCGGCGGATTGCTCGCGTTTCGCGATGGAACGCTCGACGCCGCCCGCAACGCGCTCGGCCGTGTCGCGATCGTGTTTGCGTCCGCCTTCAATCAGCAGCATCGCCTCGGCATGGATCGCAGCGGCCAGCCGGGGGGCGATTTCTTCGCTGCCGGCCTGCCACGCGCAGTTTCCACCGGAACCAATGCCGGCACGGCACAGCTTTCCGCGAGCGTCACCAATTTCTCCGCACTGACCGAAAGCGACTACCGCGTTCTGTACGACGGCACGAACTGGAATGTCACCAGGTTGTCGGACAGCACGGTGCAGACCTTCGGCTCGATGCCTGCGACGATCGACGGCGTGGCGATTTCGGTTGCTTCGGGTTCGGCCGCCGCCGGCGACACGTACCTGATCAAGCCAACGCGCGACGGTGCGGCGGGCTTCGCCGTCCTGGTGACACAGGCTGATCGCATCGCGGCAGCCGCGCCGATCCGCACGGCGGTTGCAAACGGCAATGCCGGCAGCGCGAGCATTTCCGCGGGCACCGTCAACGGTCCGACGGCAAACGCGAATCTGATGCAGCCGGTGACGCTCACGTTCAGCGGCCCGGGGGCTTTCAACGTGAGCGGCATCGGGACGGGCAATCCAGGGGGTGTCGTCTACACCGCCGGCGCAACGATCTCCTACAACGGCTGGTCGGCCCAGATCAGCGGCACGCCCGCGGCAGGCGATGTGTTCACGATTTCGCCCAACGCGGGCGGCACCGGCGACAATCGCAACATCCTGCTTCTTGCCGGTCTGCAGACGAGTGCGCTGGTGGGCGGATCGGCGACGCTAGGCGATACCTACGGGCAATTGGTCTCGCGAGTCGGCAATTCAACCAGCGATGCCGAGCTTTCGGCGAAGGCCCAGGCACGCATCCGCGATGAGGCCGAGAGCCGGCAGACTTCGATTTCCGGTGTCAACCTCGACGAAGAGGCGGCCAATTTGTTGCGCTACCAGCAGGCGTATCAGGCCGCCGGCAAGCTGGTGACGATCGCCAACTCGATGTTCGACACGCTGCTCAATCTGAGGACCTGATTATGCGCATCAGCACGGCGATGATCCACGAAGGCTCCGTTCAGGCGATGCAGAAGCAGCAGTCCGAACTGCTGCGTACGCAGCAGCAGCTCTCCAGCGGGCAACGCATGCTGGCCCCGAGCGACGATCCGATTGGCGCCAGCCAGGCCCTTACGTTGCGCAGCGCAGAAGCGATCACCGCTCAGTACGCGACCAACCAGAGCGCGGCTCAGGCCAGCCTGTCGCTCGCCGAGAGTTCGCTCGGCACGATCGGCGAGCTGCTGAACAGTGCCCGCACGCTGGTGGTGAATGCGGGAAATGGTTCGTTGACCAACAGCGATCGCCAGTCGATCGCGATCGAACTGCGCGGCATGTACAAGGAGCTTCTCGGACTCGCCAATTCCCGGGACGGGCAGGGGCGCTTTCTGTTCGCAGGCTTCCAGGACGGCACGGCACCGTTCAGCGACACGGCGGCAGGCGTCGTGTACAACGGCGACCAGGGCCGTCCCGCGATGGCAGTATCGGGAGCGCGCGAAATGCCGGCCTCGGACAACGGACACTCGATCTTCGAACTCGGGCGCAGCGGCAATGGCGTGTTCGAGACCTCGACCGCGGCTGCCAATACCGGCAGCGGCATCGCGAGCGTGGGACTGGTGTACGACGCGAGCCTGCTCACGGGCCACAGCTACCGCGTCGACTTTGCGGCCGGAGCAGCACGCAGCTACAGCGTGATCGACGTTACCGCGGGAACAACACTTTCGGCTGGAAATGCCTATGCCAGCGGAACAGCGATCCGTTTCGACGGCATCGAAATTTCGCTCGAGGGCGCACCGGCGGCCGGGGATTCGGTCAATGTCGTCCCGAGCACGAACCAGAGCATCTTCAAGACGCTCTCCGACGCAATCACCACGATATCGACGCCGTATACCGGCGCCGCCGGCTCGGCACGATTTGCGACCCAGCTGGGAAGTGCGCTGGCGGAGATCGATTCGGGGACTGAGCGGGTCCTCACCGTGCGCAGCGAGTTCGGTTCGTACCTGAGTGAACTCGAAACGCTGCGCTCGGCGACCGCAGGCAGGAGCGAGTTCCTCGCCCGGCAACGCGCGGGACTCGAAGACCTCGACTACGCCAAGGCGGCGAGCGAGCTGTCGCGCCAGCAACTGGTGCTCGAAGCAGCACAGCGCACGTATGCGAAGGTAAGTTCGATGTCGCTTTTTAATTACCTGGGTTGATCGAGCTTTCATCGATCCCCCGATGCGATGAACAGCAATACGCAGCCGTCGGAGATTGCGCGCGAGACGATCCGCCAGCTCGCTGCGCGCAAACTCGCACCGACGCCCGACAATTACACGCGGCTCTACGAAGAGCTGGGGGGCGAGGGCGTCGTCGCGCATCATCCGGCGGTGCGCGCGCTCGAGCAGTTCGCCACCGAATGCGAGGGGCGCGAAGGCGAGGCAGGGGAAAAGGGGCGCGAACTGGTGCGCTCCCTCGCGGCGCGCAACTGGAACGCGGTTTCGCAGTCGCTCGGCGCGCTGCATCGCGCCGTGCCGGCGGCGCGCGCGCGCTCCGCCGCGTGGCCGGAACTGATCCGCGAGACGCTGCGCCAATGGGACCGGCGGCAGGCCGGTCTTACCGTGGCTAAGAAGCGCGAGAATCTCGAGCACATCCTGGGCGCGTTCGGCGCCGACGGCGAGCGCCTGCACGACAAACTCTCCGGACTGGTTCGCAGCTGGCGCGAGCGCTCGGACGAGCCCGCATTCGACGCCGAGAATGGGCCGCCGCAACTGGGACCGAACCTCCGTCCGAACGCAGCTTCCGGATTCCCTGCCGCGTCCGCGCCACCCGCCGCAACGGCCGTCGCGGATACCGGACCCGGCCTGCGCCAGCAGGTTGCGCAGACGCTGGAGTATGCGGTGGTGGCCCGCCTCGGTTACACGCCCGTTCTCCAGGAAGAGGCGCGCGAACTGGCCGCGATGGCGCGGCGCGCCGCGAGCGCGGCCGAGATCGAGGACTTCGGCGCGCGCTTGAAGCGCTTCTTTCTTCGCCTCGAACTCGCGGGCGAGGACATCGGCGAGTTATTTCGCGGCCTGCTCGGACTGCTGCGTCTTCTCACGGACAATCTCGCCGATCTTGTCGGCGACGACCGCTGGATGAAGGGCCAGGTCGCCACCGTGCAGGCGCTGCTTGCCGAGCCGCTCGGCACCGAAATGCTGCGCCAGGCCGAGCGGGGTTTCCGCGACCTCGTCATGAAGCAGGGCACGCGCAAGGTCGGACTCGACCAGGCCAAGGCCGCCCTCAAGGACATGGTGTCGATGTTCGTCGACCGCCTCGCGGCGGTCAGCTCATCGACCGGAGAATTTCACGGGCGCATGGAAGGTTATGCGCAGCGCATCGCAGCCACCGAGGACATCGGGCAGCTCGGCGGGCTGGTCGAAGAACTGGTCGGGCATACGCGCGGCATGCAAGCCGACATGATGCGCGCGCACGAGGAACTGGTGGTGGCGCGCCGCAAGGTGAGCGAGTACGAAGCCCGCATCCAGCAACTCGAACAGGAACTTGAGTCGGTGAGCGGGCAGGTGCGCGAAGACCAGCTCACCAAGACGCTCAACCGCCGCGGCCTCGAAGAAGCCTGGACCGCCGAGTCGGCGCGCGCCGAGCGCCAGGAAACGCCGCTCTGCCTCGCAGTCCTCGACATCGACAACTTCAAACTGTTGAACGACCGGCTCGGGCACCAGGCCGGTGACCGCGCGCTGGTGCATCTCACCGGCGTGGTGCGCCAGGCCCTGCGCCCGTCGGACATCATTGCGCGCTATGGCGGCGAGGAATTCGTCGTCCTTCTGCCCCACACCCCTGCCGACGAAGCGGTGAACGTCATGTCGCGGCTGCAGCGCGAGCTGACGCGCCATTTCTTCATGCACAACAACGAGCGCGTGCTGATCACCTTCAGCGCGGGCGTGGCGGAGCGCAGGGGCAACGAAGCCCGCGACGAACTGATCAAGCGCGCGGACGCGGCGCTGTACGAAGCGAAACGCGCGGGCAAGAACCGCGTGGTTGCGGCGGCCTGAGGTTGCTCCCCCCTGGCTTTCGTTGAGTGCCGGTTGCGGATTGCGTGCGAGGTCCACCCGGGCCGTTGTTTCAGAGAGGGTCGTCGGGGGTGGTAATATTGGTATTATTGCAACCCGAATGGGAGCCGCGATGACTCTGACCGTGAAATTGCCGGAGCCGATCGAGCGCAAGCTCGACGCCCATTGCAGACAGCACCACGTCACCAAGTCCGAGGTCGTGACGCGCGTACTGGCGCAATATCTCGCACTGCAGGCACCGAAGCGCACGCCGTACGAGCTGGCGCTCAAACATGGCATCATCGGATGCGTCTCGGGCGGTGCGCGCAATATTGGCCGTGACCACAGCCGGCTGATTAAGGAGAAGCTGCGTGCAAAACACCCTGGCTGACACCGGTCCGCTGGTATCGTTGTTTCGAAAGAGCGACAGGAATCACCTTCGATCGCGGGATTTTATCGCCGCGTTCAATGGCAATTTGATTACCACCTGGCCGGTGATGACCGAAGTCTGCCACCTGCTTCCGCCGCATGCGGTCACGCGATTCATGGCGTGGGCCGCGGACGGCGGCCTGCTTGTGATCGAGATGCCAGGCGAAACGATCGTGCGGCTGCAGGCGTTGATGGGCAAGTATGGCGACCTGCCGATGGATCTTGCCGACGCCTCTTTGGTGTGGCTGGGCGGGCAGATCGACCTGCTCGACGTAATTACGCTGGACGAGCGCGATTTTTCGGCCTACCGCACTGCTGCCGGCCACCGGTTTCGCAACCTGCTCGCTGCTGCGTAGCCGCGGGAAAGAACCGGGTGGTTGCGGCGGATCCGACTCCCTCAGGCTCGGGCTGCGTCGCTCCATGGAGGCAGAACATCTATCCGGGGCCCGAGAAGAAATTTTGATCTGAGTCGATTCTACGGGTGCCAATTGTGTTACCGGAGTAGATTGGAGTTTGGATGCCCGAAGTCGATGCCGATGCGAGGGCTGCGCTTGCCGAGAGCGAGGCGCGGTTCGCGCTCGCCACGGCCGCCGCCGGGATCGGCGTCTGGGACTACGACGCGCAGACCGACGTGGTGCGCGTCAATCCGCAATTTGGCCGGGTTTTCGGTCTCGACGCGCACGAACTGCCGCGCACCGGTACCGAATGGCGCGAACTGCTCGGCGCCGAGAGCCACCGGGAGCGGATCAGGCAGGACTTCGTGCGGCTGCTCAAGGGCGAGCTGAAGGAATGGGATGCCACCTATCCGGGGCTCGCAAAGGATGGCGCGTGCCGCTGGCTGCACTTGCACGCGAAGGTCGTCAGCCGCACGGAGGGACGCGCCGCCAAGGTTGCCGGTACGGTCCAGGACGTCACCGCGCGCCGTGAGGCCGAGCAGCTGAACCGCATTACCCGGCTCGCCGTGGAGGGTGCCTCAGAGGCGATTCTGCGAGTGGATATCGATGCAAGGATCGTTGACGCCAACGAAGCGGCGGCACGCCTGTTCGGCCACACGCGCGAGGAATTGCTCCGTCTGCACGTCCCGGAAATCGTTCCGAACCTTGTGCTCGAGCGCTACCGCGACGGCTGGACAAGGCGCCGCGACGAGGGGGCAATCGTGTTTGAAGCGATGGGCACGACGAAAGCCGGCAAGGAAATACCGCTCGAAATTTCGGCCGCTTATTGCGATGTTGAAAGCGAAAAGTTCGTCCTCGCGTTCGTGCGCGACATCGCCGAGCACAAGCGCGCCGAGGCCGCGCTGCTGGAGAATGGCGCGCGGCTCGAGGCGGAAGTGCGCGAGCGCACCGCCGAACTGACGCGGGCGGAAGAGGAACTGGCCGCGAGCGTGGCCAGGTTGCGCGATTTCAGCAGCGCATCGGCCGACATGTTCTGGGAGGCGGACGCCAAGGGCCGCATCACGTGGGCCTCCGAGTCCGCGCAACGCCTGCTTGGCGTTCCCGGCGACACGTTTCTCGGCAAGCGCGTTCAGGAGATTGCCGACGTCGGCCTCGACCCCGGCGGGACGGCCTCGTCAAGATACCTCGCCGCCTGGAAGGAGCGCGCGCCGTTTCGCGGCATCCGGTTCCAGTTCACCGGACCGTCGCGCAACTGGATCTCGGCGAGTGGCGTTCCCGTATTCGATGCCGGCGGCGGTTTCGCCGGCTACCGCGGGACGGCGAGCGACGTCACGAACGAGGTGCGAGCAGAGAACGCGCGGCAGGAAAGCGAAGCGCGCTTCCGCGACTTCGCGGAGGCGTCGGGCGACTGGCTCTGGGAAGGCGATGCCGACGGGCGCCTGACCTGGATATCCGACTCGGTCGAGCGTATCACCGGTATTCCGGCGCAGTGGTTCCTCGGCAAGCGTCCGCAGGACATGGCTGCCGAGCCGGAGAATAGTTCTCCCGAAGCGTGGCGGGTGCGCCAGCAGGCGCGCGAGTTGCACGAGCCGTATCGCGATTTCCGCTACCGCTTGCGATTGCCCAATGGCGAACTGTGGATCAGCAACAGCGGCGTGCCACGCTTCGACGCGAGCGGCAGGTTCCTGGGTTACCGGGGGACGACTGCGGACATCACGGAACGCAAGCGCGCCGAGCAGGCGCTCGCCGAAAACGAAGCGCGCTTTCGGGCGCTGACGGAACTCTCCTCGGACTGGTATTGGGAGCAGGACGATCAGTATCGCTTTGTGATGTTTGGCGGGTCGCGCCCGGAGCGCGACGCTGCCTTCGATTGGCGGATCGGCAAGACGCGCTGGGATTCGGTCACGGTCGGCGTGACCGAGGCACAATGGGCTGCGCATCGCGCGCAGCTCGATGCGCGCCAGCCGTTCCGGGATTTCGAGTACCAGGGCGTCAGCGAGCACGGTGAGACGATCTGGGTGTCGGTGAGCGGCGATCCGGCGTTCGGCGGCGACGGGCGGTTCCTGGGCTACCGAGGCGTCGGTCGCAATGTTACCGAGCAAAAATCTGTCGCAGAGGCGCTGCACGAACTGAATCGCACCCTCGAGTTGCGCGTCGCGCAGCGTACCCGGGCGCTGGTCGAAAGCGAGGCGCGCGAGCGCCAGCTGCACCGCAAGTACGCCGCGATGTTCTCCACCGTACCCGACGCGATCGCGATCTCTCGCGAGCGCGATGCCGTTCATCTCGAAGTCAACGACGCGTGGCAACGCCTGATGGGAATTCCGCGTGCGAAGGCAATCGGCTGCTCTTCACTCGAGCTCGGCCTCTGGGAAAACTCGGCTGCCCGCGCGGCTGCGCTCGCGCGCCTTAACACCGAAGGCGCGCTTGCCAACTACGCCATGCGCTTCAGGCGCCCCGACGGCAGCATGTTTGACGCGCTCGTATCGGTTGCGAAAATAGAAATCGAAGGCGAGCCCTGCCTGGCATGGTGCGCGAGCGACGTCAGCGAGCTGCGGCAGGCGGAGATGGCACTGCGCGCAAGCGAGAACCGGCTGGGCAAGGTGATCAATGCCGTGCCCCACCACATCTTCGCGAAGGATCGCGACGGCCGCTACTTGCTCGTAAATCGCGCCTATTCCGAGTTTCTCGGGATTACGCCGGAGTCGATGCTCGGCCGTACGCCGCTGGAACTCGGGATCGGGACCGCCGAAACGGAGGTCATCGCGAGCGGGGACGACAAGGTGCGCGCTACCGGCGAGGAACAGTTCACGCCGATGCAAATCCTCACGCGTCCGTCCGGGCGGCGGTACAGCTTCGCCGTCTACCGCATCCCGTTCCGCTATTCCGACGAGATCCCCGACGCGGTGCTCGGGATTGCGGTCGACATTACCGAGCTGCGAGAGGCTGAGGAGAATCTGGGCCAGACGCTGGCGCTCCTCGAGTCGACGCTCGACTCGACCGACAACGCCATCCTGGTAGAGGACACGAATCGCCGCGTCGTGCGCTGGAACCGGCGCGCCTTGCAGATCAGCGGTGTACCCGAAGCGGAACTGCGCGGGTGCGATCGGCGAACGCTGTTCGGGGACAGACTCGATCGGTTTTTGGACCCCGCAGGACTGCGCGAGCGCTTCGAAGCGATAGAAAGCGACCCCGAGTACGCGGGCACGTTCCAACTGCGCACGATCGAAGGGCGCCACCTCGAGTGCTACACCCAACCGATCCATGTGGACACCTCGGTCGCCGGCCGGCTGTGGAGCTTCCGCGATGTCACCGCCCGCGAGCGCGAGCGGGACTCGTCCGCGGAGCGTGCCGCCCAACTCGAGGCGAAGGTGAACGAGCGCACCGGCGAGTTGACACAGGCGCTCCAGGATCTCGAGATCTTCACTTCCGCCGTATCGCACGATCTGCGCGCGCCGCTGCGCGGCGTGAACGGTTTCGTGGCAATGGCGATGGAGGACTTCCCGGGCGAGGTCGGGCCGGGCGCACGCCGCTACCTCGATCGCGCACTTTCGACGACAAGGCACATGACGGCCATGGTCGAGGGCCTGCTCGCTCTGGCGCGGAACTCGCGCGCTCCGCTGAGCCGGCAAACGCTCGACTTGTCGGCGCTTGCGCGCAGCGTGTTCGATGAGACCAGCGAGGCGAATACCCAGGTCATCGAATTCCACGCGCACCCCAGTCCTCCCGCGGAGGCCGATCTCACGTTGATGGAGGTGGTATTGCAGAACCTCATCGGCAATGCGCTCAAGTACTCATGCGAGCGCCATCCGGCGGTCGTCGAATTCGGCGCGGAAGTCCGCGACGGGCGGACCGCCTGGTACGTCAAGGACAACGGCGCGGGGTACGATCCGGCGTACGCAGACAAGCTGTTCCAGCCTTTCGGCCGGCTGCACAGCGCGCGCGAGTTCGAGGGCACGGGCATCGGGCTGGCGGCGGTGCGCCGCATCGTCGAGCGCCACGGCGGGCGGGTCTGGGCGGAATCAGCCCCGGATCAGGGTGCGACGTTCCGGTTTACCCTCGGAGAGCAAGAGTCGCAATGCGATGCAACGCGCGTTGCACGCTCGGACTGAGACTATTCCACCAGCTGGTTCAGGATCGCGTAGCGCGTCAGCTCGGCATTGTTGCGCAGCTTAATCTTCTCCATCAGCCGTGCGCGGTAAACGCTGACCGTCTTTGGCGACAGCGACATGGCGGTGGCGATCTCGGCGAGTTTCTTCCCGCCGGCGATGAAGCGCAGGGTCTGGAACTCGCGATCGGAGAGCGTCTCGTGTGCGAGCCGCCCGCCTGCGAGGTTCTGCGAAACGCGCAGCGCGAGGGTCTGCGCGAGTTCCGGCGAGACAGACTTGCGTCCGCGCGCGGCATTGCGAATCGCCGAAAGCTGCCGCTGAGGGCGATTCAATCTGCGCCCGGTTGCGCTCGGCGCTTATGGCCATCATAATGACCGGAATACGAGCCATTCAAGATACGGAGCCGCGATGCCCGACGTGGATCAGTTTATTTCTGTCACCGATGCCAAGAACCGGTTTCTGGACATCATCCGTACCCTGAAGCAGCGCCAGGAAGTCGTCGCGATTACGCGCGATGGTGTGCCTGCCGCCGTGCTCCTCAGTATGGAGCAGTTCGAAGGCCTGCTCGACACGATCGAAATTCTGGGCGATCCGAAAACCCTGCAGTCGGTAAGGCGCTCGCTGAAGCAGGCGAAACAGGGCAGGTGGGTATCCGACGCGGCGCTGTTCGGCCGCGCAAGGGCGTGAGCCGGTATCGGGCGCGCTACACGGTGGAGGCTGCGGCCCGGATCCGCAAGCTCCACCCGCAGATCAGGAAGGAGGTGCGGGAAGGCTTGCGCCGGCTCCTGGGTGAGCCTTTCCTGGGCCATCCCCTGCACGACGAACTGTCGGGGTACCGCTCGCTTCGCGTGCGCACGCATCGCGTCATCTACGCGGTCAACGACGACGACGGGACGCTTGACGTGGTGTTCGTCGGGCGGCGGCGCAACGTCTACGAGGAACTGCGGGAACACGTTCTGAACTTGCCGCAATAGGCGGCACCAACATGCGCCGAAGCAAATTTGCTCTGAGCCCGTCTACTCCACCAGCTGATTCAGAATCGCGTAGCGCGTCAGTTCGGCATTGTTGCGCAGCTTCATCTTCTCCAGCAGCCGCGCGCGGTAAACGCTGACCGTCTTTGGCGAGAGAGACATGGCGGCGGCGATCTCGGCGAGCTTTTTTCCGCCGGCGATGAAGCGCAGGGTCTGGAATTCGCGATCGGAGAGCGTCTCGTGCGCAAGCCGCCCGCCCGTGAGGTCCTCCGAAACACGCAGCGCGAGCGTCTGCGCGAGTTCCGGCGAGACATACTTGCGCCCGCGCGCGGCATTGCGGATCGCCTCGAGCACCTTCTGCGGCGCGGTGTTCTTGGTCAGGTAGCCCGCCGCGCCAGCCTTGAGAGCGCGCACCGCATACTGCTCTTCCGGGTACATGCTGAACATCAGCACCTGCAGTTTCGGATGGCTCAGGTGCACTGCCTTGAGGATGTCGAGGCCGTTCTTGCCGGGCATGTCCACGTCGAGCAGCAGCACATCGACCTTCTGCTGGCGCAGGATGCGCGAAACCGAAGCGTAATTTTCCGCTTCGCCGGCCGATTCGAGATCGTCGGTCTCGGCCACCATCTGCGCGAGCCCCTTGCGCACCATGGGATGGTCGTCGGCGATCAGCACCCGGATCATGTCCCGGCCTTCGGCGATTTCGGCTTGCGGCGGGGAATGGAGACCATCAGGGTCGTGCCGTCGCCGGGCTGACCCGAGACGTCGAGCCAGCCGCCCAGACCGCGCACCCGCTCCAGCATGCCGCGAACGCCGAATGACTCCCGCTTGCCGAGCGCCCCGCCCGCCAGGCCGCAGCCGTCGTCGCGAACCTCCAGCGTGACCGTCGAAGCACTGATGAACAGCTCGACCGTGACACGGCCCGCCTTGGCGTGCTTCGCCACATTGGTGAGCGCTTCCTGGAACACCCGGTACAGGGCGGTGGACTGCTCCATGTCGAGAGAAGCTTCTTCGTCGTTGCAGGTGACGCGGCAATGGGTGCCGGTGCGCTCCTCGAATTCCCGTGCCTGCCACTCGAGCGCCGGGTACACGCCGTGATCGAGCATGCTCGGGCGCAGCGACCTCGACATCGATATGCTGGCGGTCATCGCGGTATCGATGAGCTTGTCCATGCTTTGCACGCGTTTCGCAAGCGCGGGGTCGGTGTCGATGCGCTTGCGCAGGCCGTCGAGTTCGCTGCGCAGCGCGGTCAGGGTGCCGCCGACCTGGTCGTGCAACTCTCTGGCGATGCGTGCACGCTCGGCTTCAATGGCTTTTCCGGTGTGCGCCGAAAGTGCCCGCAGCTGCTCGCGTGATTCGGTGATTTCGCGCTCCGCGCGCTTGCGGTCGCCGATGTCGGCGATCAAGGCGATGGTCCCGATGGCTCGCCCCTCGTCATCGTGAAGCGCAGCGACGGAAAGGCTGATTTCGACCTCGCTGCCGTCGGCACGCACGCGCCGCGTTTCCGCCTCGACGCTGCCCGAGCTGATCGCCAGGTCCTGGTAACGCTGAAAATCGTCCCGCTGCGCAGGAGCGACGCTCGGCGGATTTCGGCCGAGCACCTCGGTTTGCGTCCAGCCGAAAATGCGCTCGGCGGCGGGATTCCACAACGTCACGCGACGCTCGAGGTCGAGTCCGATGATCGCGAGCGGCGAGGCGTTGACCAGGGCCGTCAGGCGATCGAGGCTGTCGCGCAGCGCGCGCTCGGCCTTGCGGCGCTCAAGCCGCGCTTCAACGCCGGCGAGGCTTCGTTCGACCGCCGGTGCGAGCCGCGCGAGGCTTGCCTTGTTGATGCAATCCGTCGCGCCCGCGTGCAACGCGGCCACCGCCGCATCCTCGCCGATCGAGCCCGACACCAGGATGAAGGGTGCATCGGTACCGCAGTCGCTGGTGAGCTGCAGCGCTTCGTTCCCCGAGAAACGCGGCAGGCTGTGGTCGGCGATCACCACGTCCCATTTGCCCGTGGCCAGCGCGTTACGCATGGCAGCACGCTCCTCGACCCGCTCCGCTTCGACGCTCCAGCCGGCGCCTGCGAGCATCGCGACGATCAGGTCGAAGTCGGCCTCCGAATCCTCCACGATCAACGCGCGCAGCGGCCCGCGCGCCGCGTGCGGCAATTTGGTTCCGGCGAGGTTCGAGGAAAAACCGGTATTCACGTGGTAGCGCTCGCCGCCCCTTGCCTTTAGATGGCCCCCAAAGGCCGCTGTATTCGACCGTTTAGAAGCCCGCGTGCGTGCCGATAATCAGGGGACAGATGGCTTGGCTCAAGGCAAAACGTGGTGAATGACGCCGGGAATGTTAGCACGCCGTCCACGGACCGGGCGAAACTCGGACTGTTGGCGGGCATATGCGCGATCGCACTGATTGCGCTCGGACCGCCCGGCTGGATCGGGTTTCCCGGCTGGATAGCTCTGCTATGGCGCCTCACCGTCCTTTGCGGCGTGATCGCCGGCACCTGGCTGATCGTCGAGCGCGCGCGCGCCACCGGCGTCGATACCGCCCCGGCTGATGCCGTGGCCGCCGTCGACCATGGGATCAAGCAGGCTGCCGCAGCGCTGAATCACGATTTCGGTACCGCGCGCAACGATCTGGACCGTCTCTCAACGCTTCTCGCCGGCGCGATTGAAAAGCTGGCGGCGAGCTTGCACACCATGCACGCGCTTTCGGAGCGCCAGCAGAAGATCGCCACGGGGCTGAACAGCGGCAGCGCGGCCGGCACGCCGCGTGAGCAGATCAACATCGAGCAATTCATTACCGACACGTCCAACGCGCTGTTCGAGTTTGTCGAAGGATCCGTCCACTCGAGCAAGATCGCGATGAGCATGGTGGAGAAGATGGATGGCATCAAGGCACTGGTGCGCGGCGCGCTCGAAATGCTCGAGCAGATCGAAGGCATCGCGGGACAGACCAATCTGCTTGCCCTCAACGCCGCGATCGAAGCGGCGCGCGCAGGCGATTCGGGCCGCGGATTTGCCGTTGTCGCCGAGGAAGTGCGCGTGCTTTCGGACCGGACCAACCAGTTCAGCCGCCAGATCCGCTCGAGCGTCGGCCGCATCGACGAGTCGGTGATGGCCGCCGAACAGGATATCAACACGCTGGCTTCGCGCGACATGGTGAGCGCGTTGCAGGCCAAACAGCGCACCGGGGAAACGCTCACCAGGGTGCTGGCACTCAACCAGGGAGTCGCGCGCAACATGGAAGACCTGGGGGTGATCGCGCGCGAGATCGGGGCCAAGGTCGCCGACGCGGTGGCGGCGCTGCAATTCCAGGTCCTGGCCTCGCAACTGATCGAACACACCAGGGGGCGCCTCGACGACGCCGGCCGCATCAGCCACGCACTGGGCAGGCTCGATTAGGCCACGCCGGCGGCCTGTGCGCCGTTTGTGTCCAGCCGCTCCAGGCAACGGGGAACGACGATGAACGCCATCGAAGACGGCCTGCCCGGGATCGACTCCAGGCTGACGCAGGGCGCGGACGGCTACGACGCCTACCTGGACGAGCGCGCGCGCGGGCTGAAGGAACTCTCGTATTGCGACGGGGGCAAGACGGTGGAGGTGTGCTGTGAACGCATATGAACAGACGATCGTATTGGAGCGCGAGGATGCCGCGGCGGTGGCGCTGGTCGGGCTCGACACGGCCGACGCCTACCTGGGGCGTCAGCCCATCGTCGATCGCAAGGGCGCGCTGGTGGGCTACGAGCTGCTTTACCGCGACGTCGAAGCGCGCACCAACGATGTTGCGACCACGGCACGCGTGATCCTCAACCTGCTGAACGGGGTCGGATACGCCGAGGCGATCGGCGAATTCCGCGCCACCATCAACGTCAATGCGGAATTCCTGTTTTCCGACATGGTCGAGGTGCTTGCGCCCGGACGCATCGTGCTCGAGATCCTCGAAACGGTGCACGCGACTCCGGACCTGTTGACACGCATCGGTTCGCTGAAGGCCTGCGGGTTTTCCTTCGCGCTCGACGACTTCACGGGAGAAACACCGCAGAACCGTGCTTTCCTCGATCTGGTCGATGTCATCAAGGTCGATATCGAACAGGTGCCGGCCGATCGCCTGCCTGCGATGGTACGCAGCCTGCAGCGCCGCAGCGCCACGCTGCTCGCCGAAAAGGTCGAGGATCCCGAAACCTTCGAGCGCTGCCTGCACGCGGGTTTCCAGCTGTTCCAGGGGTTTCATTTCGCGCGACCGCAGGTTCTCGTCGGTAAGCGGCCCGATGCGAAACGCGCCCAGGTGCTGAAGCTGCTCAAGCTCTCCATGTCGGATGCGCCGTTGAACAAGCTCGAAGACGAGCTCAAGCGCGTGCCGGCGATTACCGTGAACCTGCTGCGCATGGTCAACAGCGCCGCCGCAGGCGTGCGCGTGCGCACCGCGTCCGTGCGCGAAGCGCTGATACGCATCGGACGGCGGCCCCTGGCCGCCTGGCTGCAGTTGCTCACCTACGGCGGTGGCGGTGCGTTGGGCGAATCGGCGTTGTTCCGCACGGCGGCAGTGCGTGCGCGGCTGATGGAACAGATCATGCGAAGCAATTCCGGCGCCGGGGAAAAGGCGGAACAGGCGTTCCTGGTCGGCGTGCTTTCGCTGATGCCGGTGGCACTCGATATGACGCCCGAGGCGCTCGCCGCCGAACTCGATCTCGAGGAGGAAGTGCGTGACGCCCTGGTGGAGTTTGTCGGCCCGCTGGGCGACCTGCTCGCGATGGTGGAATGTTTCGAGGGCGGCGGACGGGATGCGCTCGAAAAATGGGCACTGGATGGCCGTTGGCCCTCGTCGAGCGAAATCATGCGCATGGAACTGGAAGCTCAAGCCTGGGCCGGAAAGCTGGTTTAGGAAGAATCGCCGGAATGACGAATAGAAAGGGTACGGGGGAACCTGGGTTCCCGTGTACCTCTAGGGGAGGACGCTGATGAGCACAGTGATCGAGACGAACCCGCCGGTGTTGTTGGAGCAGGGCGGGCTGGAGGGGATCGAAGCCACCGGCTGCCTGCCATCGCCCAGCGGCGTTGCGCTCGAAATCATGCGTCTATGCCAGAGCGACGATGCCTCGCTCGAGCAGATCGCCCGGATCGCCAAGAGCGATCCGGCGCTCGCGGCGCGGCTCATCAAGGCGTCCAATGCACCGGCCCTGGCACGCAGCCGGCCGACGCTCGCGATCCGCGACGCGCTGATGGTCCTCGGGATGCCCGTGGTGCGGCAGCTCGCGCTTGGCTTTTCCCTGGTGGCCGAGCAGGCGCGCGGCGCATGTGACGGCTTCGACTACGGGCAGTTCTGGTCGCGTTCGCTGCTGGTCGCGCTCGCAGCGCAGGAGGTCGGGGTGCGCGTTCGCGTGATGGACCCGGAGGAACTGTTCTCCTGCGGATTGCTCGCCGACATCGGCCGGCTCGCGCTCGCCTCGCTGTTTCCCAGAGACTATTCTCAGCTGCTGCGCGCGGCAATGCATGGCTCCGAGGCCGAGATCGCGGCGCTCGAGCGCGCGCGCTTCGCGACGGATCGCGACCAATTGACCCAGGCGCTGCTCGGTAAATGGGGGTTCCCCAAGACGCTGCTGAGCGGAATCGCCGCGCGCCGCGATCCGGGCGAACTCAACCAGGGGGAATCCGGCCGCGTGCGTCAGATCGCCGATGCATTGCGGCTTGCCGAGCGCATCGGCGATGCCTGTCTCGCGAACGAAGACGAACGGCGCTCGCAGCTTGCGCCGCTGCTGCTCGACGCCGCGCGCCTGGGGCTGGACGGCGAAGGACTCACCGCGATTTCGAAGGGTACGCTCAGGGACTGGCGCGACTGGGGCCGCTTGCTTAAGTTGCCGGCGCAGCACGGGGTCGCTGACCTCGATTTCGGCCAGCAGGAGGGCGAGAATTCCGCAGCCGAAGGCAAGGCTCCCGGCGCCGAAGCCAGTGCTCCGCTCGCGCTGCTGGTCGACGACGACGCGTCAATGCTGCCTTTTCTGTCCGCACTGGTGCGCCGCGGCGGTTTCCGCGTGAAGACCGCCTCGAACGGACGCGAGGCGCTCGACCTGGCGATGCGCCTGCGTCCGCGCATGGTGATCACCGACTGGGTGATGCCCGAGATGGATGGCGTTGCGCTTCTGCGCGCGCTGCGGGAAACGCGCTTCGGTCGCGGCATTTACACCATCATCCTCACGGGCATGGAGGATTCGGAACGGCTGGTGGAGGCGTTCAACGCCGGCGCCGACGACTACGTGGCCAAACCGCTGGTGCCGCGCGTATTCGAGGCGCGCCTGCGCGCCGCCCAGCGCATCGTCGGGCAGCAGGACGAACTCGGGCGCGACGTGGACGAGATCCGGCGTTTCGCAAGCGAACTGGCGGTGAACAACCGCAAGCTGCAGACCGCGGTCATGACCGATCCGCTGACCGGGGTGCCGAACCGGCGTTATGCCATGGAGCGTGTGGAGCAGGAATGGGCCGCGGCGCGCCGCCGCGGCGGTCCGCTCGCATGCATCGTGGTCGATGTCGACCATTTCAAGCGCATCAACGACAACCACGGGCACGATGCCGGGGATACGGTGCTGCGCAACGTCGCGCAGCGCCTGCGCTCCGGGACCCGCCTGCAGGACGCCGTGTGCCGCATCGGCGGCGAGGAATTCCTGGTCATCTGCCCGGACACGAGCGAGGCCGATGCCTATGCTCACGCGGAGCGTCTGCGCGTGCTCGTCGCGGAGCTGCGCCACGAAGGGCTGCCCGCCACAGTGCGTCCGACCATCAGCCTGGGCGTCGCGAGCATCGTCCCCGCAGGCGGCGGCGCGGCCGAGCTGGTCAAGCTGGCCGACCGCGCGGTGTATCGTGCCAAATCCGAAGGCCGCAATCGCAGCGCGATCGTGCGCGCCGGGGATGAATTGCCGGAATGAAACGGCGCGTGCGAAGCGCAGGCCCGCGCGTTCAATCCGTCGCGTCAGTTGGTCGTTTCAACGGGAGTCTTCAGGCCGAGGCGGAGAGCCTCAATCCATCCAGCGGCATGAGTGCATCCAGCCGCAGCGCGCGCACGATCTTCTCCTCGCCGTCTTTTTCCTCGCTGCGGCGGGTGATGAACTTCTCGGAGAAGTCTTCCACCGAAAGCGGCTTGCTGAAGTAGAAACCCTGCACGCGCTCCACGCCCTCGTCGGCCAGGAGCTTGAACTGCTCGGCGGTTTCGACGCCCTCGGCCACGGTGCCGATCTTGAGCGCGCTTGCGAGCGCGACGATGGTGCGCACGATGCTCAGGCTGTCGCCGTCGTCGGGCAGCTCCATCACGAAAGAGCGGTCGATCTTGAGCACGTCGATCGGGAAGCGGCGCAGATAGCTGAGCGAGGAATAACCCGTGCCGAAATCGTCGATGGCGATGCGCACCCCCATGCGTTTCAGGCCGCGCAGCTTGGCGATGGTGTGCTCGGCATCCTGCATCGCCACCGTCTCGGTGATTTCCACCTCCAGCAGCTCGGGGGGCAGGCCGGATTCCTCGATCGCGTTGCGCACCCGCTCGTTGATGTGCTCGTCGCGAAACTGCGCGGCCGAGAAGTTCACCGCAACCGCAAGCGGCGCCCGGCCAGCCTGCTGCCAGTGGCGCGCTTGCCGGCAGGCAGTGCGCAACACCCATTCGCCGATCTCGATGATGTATCCGGTATCGTCCGCGAGCGGGATGAACTGGTTCGGCGGCACCACCCCGAAGCGCTCATGGCGCCACCGGACAAGCGCTTCGGCCGCGCCGACGCGCTGCGAGACCACCTCGTACATGGGTTGGTAGTGCAGGAACAGCTCTTCGCGTTCCACCGCGTGGTGCAACGCGCTTTCCAGCTGGAGGCGCGTGCTTGCGCCGTGCGAGAGCTTCGGATCGAACACCTCGATGCGGTTGCGCCCGTTCTTCTTCGCCAGCGCCATCGCGCTTTCCGCGGCCCGCAGCAGCGTGCCCGCATCGCTGCCGTGTTCCGGCAGCAGCGAGCAGCCGACGCTGGCAGTGAGGAACAGCTCCTGTCCGTTCTGCTGGAACGGCACGGAGAACACGCCGAGCATGCGTTCGGCCTGCGCGCAGGCGTCCGCTCCGCCGGCCACGTTCCACAGCAGGCTGGCGAATCGGTCGCTGCCCAAACGCGCGAGGAGGTCCGATGGGCCCAGCACGGCCTCGAGGCGCTTGGCGACCTGCTTGAGCAGTGCATCGCCCGTGCCATACCCGAACGAGTCGTTGATGCGCATGAAGCGATCGAGGTCCATGCACACCAGCGCCGCGGGACCGCTCTCGGAGACGCGCGACTGGACCTGCTGCGCGAGCAGGTTGCGGTTCGGCAACCCGGTCAGTTCATCGAACAGCGACAGCGTGCGCGCGGTGCGCTCGGCCTGTTCCTTCTCGCGGTGCAGGCGCGAATTGCGCAGTTCGCGCCGCACCACGGGAAGCAGGCGCTGGGAGTTCGACTTGTAGACGAAGTCGTCCGCTCCGCCCGTCATGGCGGCAAGGCCCTTTTCCTGGTCGTAGTGCCCCGAGTAGACGATGAACGGGACGTTGCGCCGCACTTCACGCAGCACCTCGAGCGCGCGCACCGAATCGAAGTTCGGCATCGAATGGTCGGAGATGACGAGGTCCCAGCCCTGCTCCTGCAAGGCGAGCCGCATGTCCTGTTCGCAGTCCACGCGCCGGAAGCTCACGTTGGGAATCTCGCGCTTGAGCTGATGCGAGATCAGCATGCCGTCGTCTTCGGAATCGTCGACAATCAGGATTCGCGTCGGTTCACAGGTATCCATTGCATTATTCTCTAAGTGTCCGCCGCGTCAGGCGCCAACTGCCAGCGTAGTTCGCAATTTGCCGCTCTCGTAGCTGTTTCGGCATGCCGCGGAAAAACTTTAGCCACCTATTTGCGCCGGAACGGCGAGTGCCCGGGCCACGCGATCGAATTCGGCACGCATCGTGGCCAACTGCTGCGGCGCATCGTCGAGACGGTGCGCCCGCGCCTGCGCCTCCAGCGAGCGTGCCTGCGACGACAGCGCCATCGCGCCGAGGTTGGCGCTGCTCGATTTGAGCGTATGGGCGTGCCGGTACACCAGTTCCTGGTCGTTGGCGCGCAGTGCTTGCTCGAGTTGCGCCAGGAGTTGTTCGGTACCGGCCAGAAACGTAGCCACCAGCACGGCGAAGTCCTCCTCGCCCATGACCTCTCTCATCATATCGAGCCTGGCCTGGTCGAGCTCGGCCTCCGCTTGGGCGAGCATTGCGTCCACCGGGGCCGGCGCGGCCGGCGGCTCGATGGACTTGCCGGTCAGCCAGAGCTCCAGTATCCGCAGCAACTCCGCTCGCACGAAGGGCTTGGGCAGAAAGTCGTCCATGCCGGCGTCCTTACACGCCTGTCTGGCTTCCTGCATCACGTTTGCCGTCATCGCGATGATCGGCACGCGGCGATCCGCGGGCTCCCGCGCGCGGATCGCCTGCGTCGCTTCGAGTCCGTCCATCACCGGCATGTGCATGTCCATCAGTACGATGTCGAACGTGTTCTGCGTTGCGGCGTCGACGGCCTTCGTGCCATCGACCGCTTCCACTACTTCGAACCCGAGTTTCACCAGCGTGGAACGGGCCACCATCCGGTTCACCTCGTTGTCCTCGACCAGCAATACCCGTCCCGCGGCACGGGGCGCTCCGGCCTGGAGCGCATGCCGCGTCAGCAGCGCTCCGTCGCGCCCTCCGCCCAGCGCCGCCGAGAGCAGCTTGCGCAGTAGCCCGGAGCGCGCGGGCTTGACCAGGTACCCGGCAAAACCGGCATTGCGCGCGCGGGTGCCATCGCCCTTCTGCCCCGAAGAGGTGAGCAGCAGGATTGCCGGGGGAGGCGGGGGTGGCGCTGCGAGGATACGCCGGCCCAGTTCGATACCATTGGTGCCGGGCATCTGATGATCGAGCACGATCGCGCGGAACGGCTCGCCGGAGGCGTGCGCTGCGCCTATGCGTTCCATCGCTTCCTGCGCATCTGCCGCCGCTTCGACCCGCATGCCGAAGCCCTTCATCTGCTCGGAGAGCACGAGTCGGTTGACCGGATGGTCGTCTACCACCAGCGCTCGCACTCCTTCAAGCTCGGCGCGGATCAGCGGCCGGGGTGCTTCGCCGCGCGGCAGGCGTGCGGTGAACCAGAACGTCGAGCCCTTGTCCGCCTCGCTGTCAACGCCGATTTCGCCGCCCATTGCGGCGACGATGCGCTTACAGATCGCCAGGCCCAGGCCCGTGCCACCAAATCGCCGCGTGGTCGAAGCGTCGGCCTGCGAGAACGCGTTGAAGAGCCTGCCGCGCGCTGCATCGGGGATGCCGATGCCGGTGTCCTGTACCGCGACACGAATGCACGCGCCGCGCGCGTCCTCGCCGTCGCAGGAAACTTCGACGAGCACATGGCCGCGCTCGGTGAACTTGATCGCGTTGCCGACGAAATTCGCGATCACCTGACGCAGTCGTCCTGCATCCCCCACCAGATGCCGCGGGCAGTCCGCGTGATAGCGCAGCAGCAACTCGATGCCCCGATCGGCCGCACGGGATGCCCACAGCGCGGCCACGTCCTCGACCGAGTGCGACAGGTCGAAGGCAATCGGCTCGAGCTCGAGCTTGCCTGCCTCGATCTTGGAGAAATCCAGGATTTCGTTCAGGATTTCCAGCAGTGCCTTGCCCGAGCGGTGCAGCGTCTCGACGTAGTCGCGCTGCTCCGCGCTGAGCTCCGTATCGAGCAGCAGTTCCGACAGGCCCAGAACGCCGTTCATCGGCGTGCGGACCTCGTGGCTCATGGCGGCGAGAAAATCGCTCTTTGCGCGCGCTGCCGATTCCGCATGTTCGCGCGCCTCCACCAGGCTGCGCTCGAACTGCTTGCGCGCGGTGATGTCGGTGTAGACGGTGACGAACCCGCCGCCCGGCACGGGATTGCCGCGCACTTCGATCACGTTTCCGTCGCCGCGCGTGCGCTCGAAGCAATGCGCCTCGAAGCGGGCCGCGAGCGCGACCCGGTCCGCCACCTGCGCTTCGATATCCCCAGGCCCGTATTCGCCGCGCTGCGCGTTGAAGCGGAAGAACTTCTCCATCGAATCGCCTTTGCCGAAGCGCTCCGCGGGAAAGTCGAGCAGCCTCAGAAACGCGTCGTTGTAGGCGATGATGTTCAGGCCGGCGTCGACCACCGAAACACCCTGCGGCATGTGCTCGACGGTGCGCTCGAGCATGTGGGCGGTGGCCTCGATCTGGCGCTGTGCCTCCTGGGCGGCACGCTCGGCGCGCACGCGCGTGGTGATGTTTTGGCCGACGCCGCGATAACCGCGGAAACGCCCGTCGGCGCCGAAGATCGGCTCGCCGCTCGCCCGCGACGCGTTCGCGACCGAACCGTCGGCTTTGCTGTGGATGCCGACGAAGTCATGGAAGGGCTCATGGCGCTCGAGCACAGCCCGGTGCCGCTTCCAGTCGTCGTCCGACAGGTTGTCGAAGCCCAGTTCCCGCGTCGTCTTGCCGAGGAATATGCCGGTGTCCTTGCCCCTGCGCTTGAGCTCAGCGCCTTCGAATACGGTGAAGCGAAAGTTTTCGTCCTGCTCCCAGTACCAGTCGGAGGACAGTTGCGTCAGGCTCTTGAATCGCGCCTCGGAGGCGGCGAGCTGCGCGGTGCGCACGGCGACCAGGTCCCTGATGCGCGCAGATCGCCGCACGCTCAGCACCGTCAGGAGCACCAGCAGCAGGGATATCGTGCCTCCGAGCGCCGCGGCGAACGCAGGCTGGCGGGAGCGATTGGCCGCGATGAACTCGTGCGTGGCGGCGAAATTCAGGTCCCAGGAACGCCCCGCAACGTCGAGAAGCGCATGGTGCAGGAGGTCTCCGTAGTTTTCTACCGGCGGCTGCGCATTCCAGAGCGCAACGCGGCCGCTTTCCGCCGGGGCATCGTGATCGACGATCTCAACGCTGAACAGGCTGCGCGATTCGTCGAACGCGCTGTCGAGAAGCTTGTCGACGCTGATGGTGCCCGCGACAAATTCCCTGATGCGCTCCGCGCGCCGCGCCGCCGTGGCCGGCACCCCTCCGCCTTGGTACAGGGGATGAAGCATCGGAAATGCCCGTTCGCCGCTTCCGGCCCCGCCAGCGAGATCAACCGGCGGCAAGGCGACCGATCGTCCGCGCTCCCCCGCCCTTTGCATCGCCGCGCGCCGCACCGGGTAGGTTGCAGGATCGTACGAAGTCAGGGCGAAGGTTTCGAAACCCGGCGTTCTCGTCAGTTGCCGCGCCGCAAGTCCGCCGAAGTCCAGAGGCTTGCGTGCTCCCTCGGCGTCGATCGCGTTTGCCAGCTCGCCGAGCGCATCGCGGCGGTTGCGGATCACGGCGGCTATGCGCACCACTTGGGCATCGGCAATCTCGCGAAAGCGGATCCTCATGCGCTCGTGTTCCCAGGCCTGCGCCGAGAGATAAAGAACAGCCGTGAGCAAGGCGCCCGCGAAACCCGCGGCCAGCCCCGCCTGCGCCGCTCTGACCTGTGCGGCGGCGTCCGTTCGCATGAAACTCTCCCCAGCATTCGTTACCCGCTGTTACGGCATTGCGGCGTATAACTTGAGGGTGCGGGAATTTCGTGACGTGGATCAAGTACCTGCACGCGTTGGCGTCTAGAATCGCCCGCTAAAGGCGAGAGCATTGAAATCCGACAGCGATAATAGGGAGCTTCGCGAAGGATCGCCGTGGCAAGGCGGCGAAGGTGAATCCTTCGTAGCGGCCCGCCTGACCGGGATCACCCAGGTCGTTCTGGGTCTCGCCATTGCGACGGCAATTGTCTTCCTCGCGGCCAGCGTGTTCGTCGAAGGACGGCTTACGCAGCCGCTCTGGGCGGTCGTGGCCGCGCTCCCGGCGTTCTTCGTACTGCTGGCGCTGGTCAAACGCGGATACGCCCGTTGGGCCGCGATCGGCACGGTCGTAGTGCTCTATCTGATCATGATCGCCGTGGTGCTTTCGCGCGGAACGGTGCGGGTTCCCGCAACAGCGTTTGTCATCGTCGCGACGGCCCTGTCCGGTCTGGTGCTGAGCCGCAACAGCATGTACCTGACGCTGGCCAGCGGCATACTCGCTATCGGCGGCCTGGCTCTCGCCGAGTCCGTCGGCCTGCTGAGTCTTTCTGAGCCGATCCCCCTGCTGCCTTACTGGGTCGCGATCTCGGCACTCGCCCTGACGACTGGCCTGATCATCTCTTACGGCAGGGACATTGCCGAGGACGCGCTCGGGCGCGCCGCCGAGGAAATTGCCGAACGGCGCAGCGCCGAATGGTCGCTGCGGAAATCGGAGGCGCGCTTTCGCAGCCTGAATGAGATGTCCTCCGATTTTTACTGGGAGAGCGATGCCGGGCATCGCATTACGCGCCGCGGCCTCGAGGGCACGCACAACCGGGTATCTTTGTTCCGGCGCAGTGCCCAGCTGGGCGAGCGCCGGTGGGAGGTACCGTACCTGTCACCCGACGCGGCGGGCTGGGAAGCTCACCGCGCCACACTCGATGCGCACCAGCCATTCCGCGATTTCCAGCTTTCGCGTCCCGGCAGCGACGGCCGCGAGCACTTTGTGACCATCAGCGGCGAGCCCCTGTTCGACGCATCGGGGGCCTTCACGGGTTACCGGGGCGTAGGCACCGACATCACCGAACGCAAACGGGCCGAAAAGGCCATGCGGGACGGCGAGCACCGGTACCGGACCATGTTCAACAGCGCGCCGATGGGCGTATGGTTGATCGGTCCGGACCGGCGCACCGTGGAGGTCAACCACCGGTTCTGCGACCTGCTCGGCTATCTGCCTGAGGAGATACTTGGGAAGGAGCCCACGGATTTTGCCGATGACGAAAACCGGAAGATCTTCGAGGCTGCCGCGCGCCTGATACCCAACCGGCGCAAGCGCAACTACGAAGTCGCATTGCGCCACCGCGACGGGCACAACATCCCGACCGAGTTGCACGCGACCAATCTGTTCAACGAAGACGGATCGCTCATGGCGGTGCTCGCTTTCGTGACCGAGCTCACCGAGCGCAAGCGTCAGGAGGAGGAACTGCGCCGGCTGAATGATGAACTCGAGCAGCGCGTGGCGGCGCGCACCCACGACCTGGAGATCGCCAATCGCGAACTGGAGTCCTTCTCCTATTCCGTCTCTCACGACCTGCGCGCGCCGCTGCGCGCCATCGACGGGTTCTGCAAAATTCTGCTGGAGGAGCACACCGGGCAACTCGATGCGCAGGGCAGGCGCTTCCTCGGCCGGGTGTCCGACGGCGCGGTGAAAATGGCGGAGCTGATCGACAGCCTGCTCAAGCTGTCGCGCATCTCGCGGCAGGAAATGCAGATCACCCGCGTCGACTTGTCGGCGCTGGTGCGCGAGATCGCAGACGACCTCGCGGCGAACAGCCCCGTGCGCGCGGTCGAATGGGTGGTCGCACCCGAGGTGCAGGCGGAGGGTGACCGGGACCTGCTCAAGGTCGCATTGCGCAATCTGATCAGCAATGCGTGGAAGTACACGTCGAAGCTCGAACGCACGCGCATCGAGTTCGGCCTGGACGAGCGCAACGGCCATGCGGCCTATTTCGTTCGCGACAACGGCGCGGGATTCGACATGGCCTACGCCTCGAAGCTGTTCGGCGCGTTCCAGCGGCTGCATTCGCCTTCGGAATTCCCGGGCACGGGAATCGGGCTCGCGACGGTGGCGCGCATCGTCCATCGCCACGGCGGCGAGGTGTGGGGCGAAGCAAGGGTGGGCGAGGGCGCAACGTTCTACTTCACGGTTTGAACTAACGGCGGATGCCGGGAAATCTTGAGCGCGTGCCCGCGGATGCAAGGAAATGCAAACCCGCCTGCGGAATTCCTCACGATTCGCAGCGCCATGCCGAAAGATAAGGGGGGATTGCTCCGCAGACCGGACGAACTCCGCCGCCCGCGGAGGGGATACTGCTTGATCAATGTCAAACAGGGAACCGCCGCACCGCGCCAGACTTCAGACGGACCGCAGACAACGCCCAAAGACGCGAGATGCCATCCAGCGAGATTCCCCGGCTGCCCGAAGCAAGCGTGCAGGAGCTGATCGACCGGCTTCCGTTTGGCGTCGCTCTGGCCGGCACGGATGGATCGATCCGGTTTTCCAACGTATGTTTTCGGGAAAACTTCGATCCCGCTTGCCTCGATTGCGGGGGGATGGGGAGAAACTTTCGCCTTTCTCGGGATTCCTGGCATCCGCTGCGGCTCGCCCGCCGCGACGGGCGCGAGGTCGATGCCAGGGCGCAGTCGCTCGGCATGCACGACAGCATCATCCTGGTCGTAGACGAATTCTCCGAAGCGCGATTCACCCGGGCGCTGGAGTGGAGAACGTATTCGTGCTGACACTCGCGGCATTGCGCCTTCACGCCGCGCACGCCGCCGGATCGCCGGTGCTATGCATGGGAAATCGATAATGCCTGCGCTGACGCCGATACACGAACCTGCACGGGGAAACGATGCCAACGACAGGGCGTTGTTCTGGGAACACCCGCTAGCGTTTCTCAACTGGTCTATCGCGCTCCTGCTGGCCGGTTCCGTCAGCTTCCTGATCGTCCTGTTCTTCGTCGCGCCGGAACAGTTGCGCAGCGTGCGCGGCGGCGGCCCCGTGGTCCTGTTGCTGTTGGCCGCGGCGGCGATGTTTCTCCTGCGGCGTGGCAACATCGCGGCCTCGGCTCGCCTGATGGCTGGCGGGCTGTGGGCGTATGCGACCGGCATTTCGCTCCTTCTCGGCGGCTTGCACTCGCTGTTCATCATCGCTTACGCGCCGATCATCGTCTTCACCGGCTGGCTGTTCGGCGCGCGCGCCGCCATCGCACTCGCGATTCTGACCGCGGGCGTGTGCTTTGGCTTCCTTCAGGCAGAATTGGGCGGGTTGCTGCCACCACTTCCCCCGACGCCTCCGGCTCTGCTGTGGGTTGTGCAGAGCTCCGTTTTCGCTTTCTCGGCATTGCTGGTCAGCTATGTCGTGATGTCCTATCGCAGTCGCCTGGAGAAAGTGCGCAAACTTGGCGCCGATCTTGCCCTGACCGACGGTGAACTGCGAGCCCGCGAAACCGACCTGTACCGGGCGCAGGCGGTCGCACACGTCGGCAGTTGGGTGTACCACCTCGCCAGCGACGAAATGCGCCTGTCCAAGGAGACCTGTCGCATTTTCGGTGTGCCGGAAGGGACCACAGGCAGCCGCGATTCCTATCTGGCGCGCACCCATCCGGAGGACCGGACAACGGTGGACCTCGCATGGCAGACCGCGCTCAGGGGCGGTGAAGCGTTCGACCACGAGCACCGCATCCTGGCCGGCAAAGAAGTGCGCTGGGTGCGGCAGGTCGCCGAGCTGGAGTTCGACGCCGAGGGCAGGCCGCTGCGCAGCGTGGGCACCACGCAGGACATCACCGAGCGCAAGCAGGCGGAGCAGGCCTTGCGCGAGAGCGAGGCGCGTTTCCGCACCCTGGCGGAGATGTCCTCCGATTTCTACTGGGAAAGCGACGCCGAGCACCGGCTCATGATGCGCCGCACTTCGGCCGGGAACGAGATTTCGCAGACGGTATTCGGGCGGCCCACGCAGATCGGCGAGCGCCGCTGGGAAGTGCCGTCTCTTTTGCCTGACGACGATGGATGGCGGGCGCACCGGGCGGTGCTCGATGCGCACCAGCCGTTCCGCGATTTCGAATTCTCGCGCCTCGGCAGCGATGGCGCCGAACGCCATATCTCGGTGAGCGGTGACCCGGTGTTCGACGCCTCCGGCGCGTTCCAGGGGTACCACGGCGTGGGCACCGACATCACCGAGCGCAAACGGGCGGCGAAGGCGTTGCACGAGAGCGAGGCGCGTTTCCGCACCCTGACGGAGATGTCCTCCGATTTCTACTGGGAAAGCGATGCCGAGCACCGGCTGACGAAACGCGGCACGGCACATACGAAGGTGAGCACGGTGTCGGTGTTCCAGCGCGGCGCGCAGTTCGGCGAGCGTCGCTGGGAGATCCCGTATCTTTCCCCCGACGAGGCGGGCTGGCAGGCGCACCGCGAAGTGCTCGACGCGCACCGGCCATTCCGCGATTTCGAACTCTCGCGTCTCGGGGCAGATGGCACCGAGCGCCATATCGCGGTGAGCGGCGATCCGGTGTTCGATGAGGCCGGCGCGTTCCAGGGATACCGCGGCGTGGGCACCGACATCACCGAGCGCAAACGGGCGGTCAAGGCCTTACAGGAATCCGAGGCGCGCTTCCGCAGCCTGACGCAACTGTCTTCCGACTGGTACTGGGAGCAGGACGAAAACTTCCGTTTCACCGGTCTGGAAGGCTCGATACGCGAGGGTACCGGCATCAACGAGGCAGAACACATCGGCAAGACGCGCTGGGAATTGCCCACGCTCAATCTTACCGAGGCAGAATGGGCGGGGCACAGAATTGTGCTCGATGCGCATCTGCCGTTCTACGACTTCGAGATGCGCCGCCCCGACGCAGGGGGTCGCGCGCATTGGGTATCGATCAGCGGCGAGCCGATGTTCGACGAGCGGGGCGCGTTCCGCGGCTACCGCGGAATCGGGAGCGACATCACCGAGCGCAAGCAGGAGGAAGCGCTGATCGATGGGCAAAAGCAGGCGCTCGAGATGATCGCCGGGAGCGCGCCGCTCGAGGAAATCCTCACGGTCCTGATGCAGGTACGGGAAACGCAGGCCCCCGGGATGCTCTGCTCCGTGCTGCTGCTCGATCGCGACGGCGCGCATCTGCGCCACGGCGCGGCGCCCAGCCTGCCAGAGGACTACGCGCGCGCGATCGACGGCTCAGCCATCGGGCCCCGCGCCAGCCCCTGCGGCGTTGCGGCTTACCGGAGCGAAGCGGTCATTGTCGAGGACCTCGCGACCGATCCGCTCTGGTCCGACTACCGGCAGCTGGCGTTGTCTCTCGGGTTGCGCGCCTGCTGGTCCACGCCGATTTTCGACGCCCAGGGCAAGGTCCTGGGCACGTTCGCCATGTATCACCGCGAGGCATGCCGGCCCACCGCGCGACATTGCTGGCTCATCGACGTGGCGACACACACCGCCGCGATCGCCATCACCCGCCAGCAGACGCAAGCCGCGCTGCGCGAGAGCGAGGCGCGCTATCGGACGCTGATCGATGCGCTGCCGGTCGGTGTGCTGTTGAATCACGGCGGCAGGATCACGCTTGCGAACCACGAGGCGGCACGCCTGCTGGGATTCGCGCGAGCGGAGCAGGCGATTGGCAAGAACCTGTACGAGCTCGTCCCGGAACACATCCGCGATACCTTACGGGCGCGCAACCAGCAGGTTCAGGGTGAGGACAGGAGCGCCCCGGCCCTGGAATTCCAGGCCACACAATCCGACGGCAACCGGGTCGAGATCGAGACGATGGGAGTGCCCGTATGGGACGGCGGCGAGAAAGCGACGCTGACGATCTGGCGCGACATCACCAAGCGCAAGCAGGCACGCCAGGCGCTGCACCAGCTCTCCGCCGCGGTCGAGCAAAGCCCGATATCCATCCTGATCACCGACGCGAGCGGGCGCATCGAGTACGTCAATCCGTACCTCGAACAGGTGACCGGGTATAGTCGCGGCGAAATCGTGGGCAGCACTCCCCGGATTCTGAGTTCCGGAGACACACCTGCGGAAACCTATCGGGACCTCTGGGCGACGATCACTTCCGGGCGCACCTGGCGCGGCGAATTCCGCAACAAACGCAAGGATGGCAGCCTGTTCCTTGAACGCGCCTCGATCGCGCCCATCCATGATGCGCACGGGCGCATCACCCATTTTGTCGCCGTCAAGGAGGACATCACGGAGTTCAGGCGGACCCAGGAGGCGCGCGAGTCACTTGCAGCGCAGTTGCGCGAGTCGCAGAAGATGGAGGCATTGGGGACGCTCGCCGGGGGCGTCGCGCACGACTTCAACAACATCGTTGCGGCGATCATGGGCAACGTGGAGCTGGCGCGCCAGGACGTGGGGCAGGCGCACCCGGCGCTGGAGAGTCTGGAAGAAATCCGCAAGGCGAGCAGGCGTGCCAAGGAGCTGGTGCAGCAGATTCTCGCCTTTGGCCGGCGCCAGGTGCTCGAGCGCAAGGTGATTGCGCTCGCACCCGTGGTGGAGGAGTCGGTGCGCTTGCTGCGTGCGACGCTGCCCGCAGGCGTGCGCCTGCGCGTGCAGTGCGCGGTGGATACGCCGTTGGTGTTGGCCGACGCGGCGCAGATCGGTCAGGTCGTGCTGAACCTGTGCAGCAACGCGTGGCAGGCGACCCAGGGCCAGTCGCGGCCCGGGACGATCGAGGTCGGACTGAAAGCATGCGATCGACCGCCTCGCGATGTCCCCAACGAACCGTGCCCGGGTTCCTATGCCAGTCTAACGGTGCGCGACAACGGCGCGGGAATGGATGCGGCGACACGTGCACGAATCTTCGAACCGTTTTTCACCACCAAACCGGCGGGCGAGGGTACGGGTCTCGGCCTGTCGGTCGTGCACGGCATCGTAAGAGAGCACGAGGGGAGCATCGAGGTGGAGAGCGTCCCCGGCGAGGGAGCCGCGTTCCACGTCTATTTCCCCGCAGCGGCAGCGCCCGCGTCCGCGGAAATCGCGCATGCGCCGGTCGCTGCCACGCCGCAAGCGCAGGGCAAGCACGTGCTGTACGTCGATGACGACGAGGCCATTGTATTCCTGACGAAACGAATGCTCGAGCGCCAGGGCTATCGCGTGAGTGCGTTCACCGACCCGCGCGATGCGGTCGCGGCGGTTGATGCTGCGCCCGGCCGGTTCGATCTCGTAGTCACCGACTACAACATGCCGGGCATGTCAGGGCTGGAGTTGGCGGGCGTGCTGCGCGAGATCCGCGCCGACCTGCCGGTGGCCGTGGCTTCAGGCTACATTACGGAGGAACTGCGCGCCAAGGCGCCGGCGGCAGGCGTGAGCGAACTGATCTACAAACCCGATACGGTGAATGAACTTTGCGATGCCGTCGCGCGGCTCGCGAATGCGCTGCGCGGCTGAAGCTCAGGCCGCTCGCTATACGGGCGCCTCGATGCGCTGGACACCCTGACGCCCTCCGCGCGGGGTACCAGGCGCTCGAGCAGTGCAACCGAATCCGTGCTGTCGTCCACGATGACCACGGTCATGTCCATCTCGCGGCTCCCGGAGTTGGCTTCAACCTGGTCTTTCGGTCCGATTCGCGCAAACCTCAGCTCAGCGACCCTTTTGATCTAGAGGCGCAACGCCTCAGTCAGCGACTTCACCTCGCCCGCCGATTCCTGGAGAATTTCGGTGAGGGTTTCCGTGCCGAGGACCATCTCGATCTCACAGGGCACATCCTCGCCGTTGCGGTCTTTCAGCAGTTGGAAGGGAGACTGCACGGGGGCCAGATCGTCGGCCAGCAGCAGCGTATCGCCCAGCGTCCGCGGGGGCATGGCGAGAAAACCCTGCCAGTAGTGCTCCATGGCCTCGCTCACCTGTTCCGGAACCGACAGCGCACGCAGCACTGCGCGTCCCACGATGACTTCGCCTTCCCCCTGCCAGCCTTGCGCATTCGCTTCGATCAGCTCCGGATACTCCGTCCCGCGCGACAGCAGGTAGAACCCGCCGACTTCGTGCACGATCCCGGCAAACATGGCGGTCTCCGGATCGAGCCGCGTGACCCGCCGTGCGAGGACCTGCGCGAGGGCGGCGACATGGGCGGTGTGCTCCCAAAGCCGCACGGACAGGCTCCGATGCGCCGGAGCGACCGCCTTGCCTCCGAGTTGCTGCATCAGCAGCGCAGTCGCGAGGGAGTGGGCAGTGCGAAACCCCACTCTTGCCGCGGCCGTGCGCATGTCGGCGAACGGCCTTCCCGCGTCGTTGAAGGTGGCAGAGTTGGCCACCGCCACCACGCGCGCCGCGAGCACCGGCTCGGCCTGGATCAGGCGTGCGGCTGCGTCGACGTGCAACTCGGGGTCTTCGAGTGCACGCCGCACGCGCATGCTCACCTCGGCGTGCGTCGGGAATGCGAGTTCGCCTCTGCCTGCCTCGGCGGCGATCTTCGCCAGTGCGTCGCGGTTGTCCATGGCGTTCAGAAGAGTTCGATTTTCTTCGGCCTGGCTGTGATGAGCGTCTGCTCGTAGTCGAGCTCCGCCTTCACCACTTCTTCGATGCCGGTGTGGCTGACCGGAATGCGCCGGCAGAATGCGTCGCCCGTGGCGCTCGCCCATACGAGCTTGCGCGCCCACGGGCCGCCGAGGTCGGAGCCGATCAGATTGATTCCTTCGCGCTCAAGCCAATCCTTGGCGAAGGCGGCGTTGCGCACGCCGATCGGCATCTTGATCGAAGTAACGATGGTCCCGCCGCCGAAGGCTTTCGCCACCATGCGGCTCTTGTGCGCGCCCTTGCCGAGCATGGCGTTCACCAGCACTTCCATTGCGAAGTCCCCGGCGAGCACCACGTCGGTGTCCGCGCGCTCGCCCTTGGTGCGGCTGGGAAGAAGGAAATGGTTCATTCCTCCCAGCTTTAGCTTCGGATCGTACAGGCACACGGCGACGCAGGAGCCGAGCAGGGTGGCGATCGGCCGCCCGCTATCCACCGCCCAGCCGCCGGGGTTGATGTTGAGCGCGCTGCGCTCCATGTCGATGGCCGAGGGCTGTGCGTTCATGTCTCTGTGTTCCGCACTCAGGTTCCGCTTGCCATGATCTCGCGGGAGATCTGGTCCAGCGGCAGCACTTTGTCGACGCCGCCGAGCTTGATCGCTTCCCTGGGCATGCCGAACACGACGCAGGTGGATTCGTCTTCGGCCACCGTGGCTGCGCCCGCCTGGTGCATCTCGTGCATGCCGCGCGCGCCGTCGTCACCCATGCCGGTCATGATGATGCCGAGCGCGTTTCGACCCGCTGTCTGAGCCACGGATCGGAACAGTACATCCACGGAGGGCTTGTGCCGATTCACGAGCGGGCCCTCGGCGACGTCCACGTGATACTGCGCTCCGCTTCGCCGCAGCATCATGTGGCGGCCGCCGGGGGCGATCAGCGCGCGTCCCGGGATGACGCGATCGCCGCTCTTTGCTTCCCGCACGTTCATCTGGCAGAGCCTGTCAAGACGCTCGGCGAACATGGCGGTGAATTTCTCCGGCATGTGCTGGACGATCACGATGCCCGAGCACACCGTGGGTAAAGCGCTGAGCACGGCCTCGAGCGCCTGCGTTCCGCCGGTGGAAGTTCCGATCGCGACCACCCGGTCCGTGGTGCGCAACATCGCGCCGGTGGCCTGGGCACTGGCGAGCACCGCGTCGTAGCTCAGCTTGGGCACCAGCGGCAGGGCGCGCGTGCCGGCACGGCCGAGTCGTCGCATGTTGGCGTGCGCTGCCGCGTGCACGGCGGCGAGCATGTCGTTGGAGGCATCCTGCAGGAACTGTTTCAGGCCCAGCTTCGGCTTGGTGATGATGCAGACCGCGCCAGCGGACATGGCTTCGAGCGTCGTCTCCGCGCCTTCTTCAGCGAGCGTCGAGCAGATCACCACCGGTGTAGGGTGCTCGCTCATGATCTTGCGCAGGAAGCTCAGGCCGTCCATGCGCGGCATTTCGATGTCGAGCACGATCACGTCGGGCCAGCCGGTTGCCATGCGCTCCAGCGCGAATACCGGATCGGAAACGGCCCCGATCACCTCGATGCCCGGATCGGACGCAAGCACCTCGCGCGCAACCTGGCGCACCACCGCGGAATCGTCGACGATCAGGACCTTGATCTTGCTCATGGCTTGCGATACACGGCGGGCTTGACCAGTTCGAGCGCGTCGGTAACGCCGTGCAGCGACTCGGAATGGCCGACGATGAAATGGCCGCCCGGTCTGAGTCTTCCGATCAGCCGCCCGACCACACCGCGCTTGGTTTCCGGGTCGAAATAGATCATCACGTTGCGCAGGAAGATCACGTCGAAGCTTCCCACCCCGGGCAAGGTCGCGTTCAGGTTGACCTGCATGAAACGCACGTGCCTGCGCAGCGCCTGGCCGATCAGGAAGCTGCCGGCGTCTTCGCGCACGCCTTTGAGGCAGTACTTGCGCAGATAGTCCACCGGCGTCGCGCGTGCGCGCTCCATCGGATACTGCGCACGTTCCGCTTTTTCAAGGACCTGCGTGCTGATATCCGATCCCGTGATGGTCCAGCTCGCATGCAGGCCGAGTTTTTCCGCCAGCACCATTGCCAGCGTATACACCTCTTCGCCGGTGGAGCAGGCCGCACTCCAGATGTCGAAACCCCGTCCGGGCGGGTGGCGGGCGAGCACCTGCTGCGAGAGGTACTCGAAGTGCTTTTCCTCGCGGAAGAAATAGGTCTCGTTGGTGGTCAGAAGATCCACCATCGCCTGCGATTCGGCCGTACCGCCGCTGCCCGTGACCAGCTTGTAGTACTCGCTGAAGCTGCCGATGCCGTTGGCTTTGAGGCGCTTGGCCAGACGGCCGGCCAGCAGCACTTTCTTGGCATCCGACAGACTGATACCCGCGAGCTTGTGGATCAACGCCTGGAAGCGGGCGAATTCCGCGTCGGTGATGGAAGGGTTGGCGAGTTCTGACACGATCATGGCGTTTCGGGAGCTGAAGCTTCGGAGCCTTCTCCAAGCTCGAAGAACTGCATGAGCTCCTGCAGCCGCCCTGCCTCGGAGCCCAGTGCCCCGGCGGTCGCCGCCAGTTCCTCGGCCACCGAGGCGTTCTGCTGCGTCGCCCGGTTGAGCTGGCCCATGGCGGTGTTGATCTGCGCCGCGCCCGCGCTTTGCTCCCCGGACGCCGAGGCGATTTCCTGCACCAGATCGGAAGTCTTGCGGATCGATGGGACCATCTGGTCGAGCAATCGCCCGGCGCGCTCCGCCGTCTTGACGCTGCCGCCGGCAAGCTGCCCGATCTCCTGCGCAGCCACTTGGCTGCGTTCGGCGAGTTTGCGCACTTCGGCTGCGACCACCGCGAAGCCCTTGCCGTGCTTGCCTGCGCGCGCCGCTTCGATTGCGGCGTTCAAGGCGAGCAGGTTGGTCTGGTAGGCGATGTCGTCGATGATGCCGATCTTGCCGGCGATGCTCTTGATTGCGTCCACGGTCTCCTTGACCGCGGCGCCGCCTTCGCCGGCTTCCCTGGCGGCCTTGCCGGCCATGCCGTCGGTGGCCTTGGCGTTGTCGGTGTTGTGGGCGATCGAGGCGGTCATCTGTTCCACCGAAGCGGTGGTTTCCTCTACGCTGGCCGCCTGTTGCGTAGACGATTGGGACAGCGATTGGGCAGTGGCCGACACTTGCTCCGAGGCGCCCGTGAGCCTGTCTGCGGCGCCGCGCACGTCGCCGATGGTCCGCGCAAGCTTGCCGGCCATCACCTGCATGGCGTCCATCATTTGGCCGATTTCATCCTTGCCGGTCGCCTCCAGCGTGACCGAGAAGTCACCCTCGGCCATGCGTTCGGTGGCGCGCGCCGCTTGCGCGACACGCCCGGAGATGCCGCGCGCCATCACAAAACTGACGCCGAGCGCAAGCGCGATCGCCGCCAGAAGCGTGAGGAAGATCATCGTTACGGCCCGGATGTAGGCGGCGTAGGCTTTGTCGAAGGCGTCCTTGCCCAGCGCTTCCTCGGCCTTGACGAGTTGCCCGGTAAGTACAGTGAGCTGCTTGAAGTCGTCGTCCGCCGTCTGCATCATGGACAGCCCGGTATTCATGTCCATCGACGCCATGTCGAGCGCCTGGAATACGCTCTTGCGGTACTTGGCGAGCATGTCGGCGATCTGCGCGGTGAGCTTTTTCTCGATCTCCACCAGGCCCGGTTCGGCGGCCCATCGCGCGAATCTGCCGAGTACCTTGTCGGCGTCGGCGAGCAGCACCCTGCTGTCCTTCTCGAGCTTGTCGCCCTCGAAGGTTCCGGCCCAGGTCATCAGTCGGTAGGTGCGCGCGTGGACATCGAGAACGCTGGAATTGGTCTCCGCGGCTCGCCGAAGGTGTTCGGAGCGCGTGTTGTGAAGGTCGTCGACCGCACGGAATTGCGCTTCGAGTGACCGGTAGCTGCCGGCGCCGAGGATCAGCATGCATCCGACAGTAATCGCCGGGGCGATCAGCATTTTCTGAAACAGATTCATCAGGTTTCCCTCCAGACACACCCGCTGCCGAGATGCGCCCGGCTGGCAACTGCCGGGCTCCCGGTACCGCGCCTGACGATCAGCGCTTGTAGATCCCGGCGCAGACAGCCGTCTCGTCGAGCTTTTCGCAATACATCTGCTTTGGCAGCGCCTTCTTCGTCAGCGGGTCCGTAAACTTGTAGTCCTGCCAGAACCTGCCCTTGCTGCGGGCCAGTTCGACACGTTCCTTGACGAACAGCTTGCCATCCGGGTCCTTCATGTCGATCAGTTCCTTGTCCACTTGTCTGGAATTCTGTCCGTGTGCCAGAACCTTGCCATCGAGCCCGTACACCACCGGATACAGATCGCGATCGACCCATTTGGCGTTCTTGGCGGTGATTTCCTCGTAGGTGGCCTGCTTGTTGGCCTTGATCGCCGCCACCGCCTTCCCCACCATCGCCTCGGCCTCCTTGGCGGTGGCGAATTCCGCCGCGTTGGCGGATTGGCCAGCGAGCATCAAGGCGCCGGCCAGCACAATGATCGGTTTCATGCTGGTTTTCTCCATGAGCGTTGCATCCAAGTATGTATCGGCTGTGATCCGGCGCCCTTAAGCACCGATGCACAGGTTCTTGAATCCTGGCATTCCATTATTCGGCTGACTGCCGCCGGCACGAAGATCATGCGGCAGCTCCCGCTATCCGTTGCGGCTCGCCCTGCGCGCCCGCATTGGCGAGCACGGCCATCTCATCAACCGAAAGCACACGCTCGCTGTTGAGGATGATCACGAACTTCCCAGCCACCTTGCCCATGCCGTCGATGAAATCAGTACGGATCTTCGCGCCGAAGCTCGGCGGCGGCTCGATCTCCGTGCGAGGTATTTCCAGCACCGCGCTCACCGCATCGACCATCACGCCGATATCGTGGCGCTCGCCGTCGAGCGAAAGCTCGATGATCACGATGCATGTGCGCCGGCCTGCTTCGGTCTTCTTGCCGCCGAAGCGCGCGAGCAGATCGACCACCGGCACGACGCTGCCGCGCATGTTGATCACGCCGCGGATGAATGCAGGCATCATCGGGATCTCGGTCAGGTTGCCGAACTCGATGATCTCCTTGATGTTTAGGATGCCCAGAGCGTACATCTCCCCGCCGAGGGAAAAGGTCAGGTACTGCGGGACATCCCCCGTTCCCGCCGCGAGCACCGCGGCGAGCGCGGCAGACTTGCCTGCGGATGCATGAACCAGTTGTCCCATGATGCCGGTTCCTCTCTCAGAATTTCTCGAAGTTCCGTTCGCTTGCGCCCGCCGTCGCGACCAGCTTGGGCGCGACAGGCTTGGCCTTCGCCGCCGAGGACGCGCTTGCACCGACTGTTCCTGTGCGCCGCTTGCTTCCGTGGTTGGCTTCCTCCACGCGGAAGAACCGCATCATCAGCTGCAGTTGCTCCGCCCGAGAGCCCATTTCCTCGGCGGTGGCCGCGAGTTCCTCTGAAGCCGACGCGTTCTGCTGCGTCGCCTGGTTGAGCTGGCCTATCGCGGCATTGATCTGCGCCACGCCGGTGCTCTGTTCGTTCGATGCCGAGGAGATCTCCTGCACGAGGTCGGAAGTCTTGCGGATCGATGGGACCATTTCGTCGAGCAGGCTGCCGGCTTTCTCCGCCAGCTTGACGCTGTTCCCGGCCAACTGCCCGATCTCCTGGGCCGCCACCTGGCTGCGCTCGGCGAGCTTTCGCACTTCGGCCGCGACCACCGCAAAACCCTTGCCGTGTTCTCCGGCGCGCGCCGCTTCGATCGCCGCGTTCAAGGCGAGCAGATTCGTCTGGTAGGCGATGTCGTCGATGATGCCGATCTTGCCCGCGATGCTCTTCATCGCTTCCACCGTCTCCTTCACCGCAGCTCCGCCTTCGCCGGCTTGCTTCGCCGCCTTGCCAGCCATGCCGTCGGTGACCTTCGCGTTCTCGGTGTTCTGGCCGATCGACGCGGTCATCTGCTCCACCGAGGCGGTGGTCTCTTCGACGCTCGCGGCCTGTTCGCTCGAAGACCGCGACAGTGACTGCGCAGTGGCGGAGACCTGCTGCGAAGCCGACGCGAGCGCATCGGCCAAGCAGCGCACTTCGCCGACGATGTGGGCGAGCTTGCCGGTCATGCCTTGCATCGACAGCAGCAACTGCCCGACTTCATCTTTTGAAGTCACCTCTACACGCGCCGTCAGATCGCCTTTTTCGATGCTTTGCGAAAGGATCGTCGCCTGAGCCAGCGGCTTGCCTATCGAGTGCCATATCCAGCCGAGGAAGACGAGGACGATCAGGGTCAGTGGAATCCCCACCGATGCGAGAAGGATGAACGCGCTGCGTTTCTCTGCCGCTGCCGCGAGCCTCTGTTCGTCACTTCGCTTAGCCTGGAGTTCCATGAGGCGACCGAGCGTATTCACAGTCGCTGCGCCGGAGGCCAGAATCGTTCTTGCCCGGAATTCCCCGGCCTCCGCGGTCTTCCCGGCCTCCATCAGCGCGAGCCACTGCGGCCGGTCGCGCTTGTATGGCTCATATGCGCTGCGAAACTCTGCCAGAGAGGCCCTTGTCGTATCGTTCAGTTCGGTTTGCGAGAACACCGCCAACGCGTCGTCGAGCGCCTTGAAATGCCCGGGACCTTCGTCGACAATCTTCCGGCGTGCGGCAGAATCCGTGCTCCCGGCATACTGCGAAACACCGAAGCGAAGTTTCCACATCGCGTCCTGAGCCGCGGCAAGACTTCCCGCACCCGAGAGACCGTTCGGGTCCACGATATCGATCCGTTCGCCGAGTTTTCTGATCGCGAACACGCCTGTCCCGGAGAGAGTGACGGCGAGGATGAGGACAAGCACAGCTGCCGTCATGATCCGTGTGCTGATCGTAAGCGCTTTCATGACTCGAACCTCCCGTCAACGGAATGCGGCCGGCGCCGAGGCACTCACCGAGCGTGACTCTGTCTCGCGGCGCGCCGCAAGCTGGGTCAATGCCTGTACGTCCAGGATCAACGCCACCTCGCCGGTGCCGAGGATGGTCGAACCGCCAATGCCTCGCAGGTTGCGGAACAGCCCCGACAACGGCTTGATCACGGTCTGGAACTCGCCCAGCAGCTGGTCCACGACCACCCCGGCCTGGTGCGCGCCGGAACGGATCACCACCACGTTCTCGCGCCTCGGATACTCGCCCGCCACCTCGAACAACTCGCGCAGGCGCACGAAAGGGAGGACCTCTCCGCGCAGGTTGAGGTAGTGACGGTCCGCCGCATCCGCCGGGAGTTCCAGGCATTCGACAACCATGTCGAGCGGAATCACGAAACTCGCCCGCTCGACGCCGACCAGGAACCCGTCGATGATCGCGAGCGTGAGCGGCAGGCGGATGGTGAAACGCGAACCCCGGCCCGGATCCGTATGCACTTCGACGTTGCCGCGCAATGCCTGGACGTTTCTTCGCACCACGTCCATCCCCACGCCGCGGCCGGAGAGGTTCGACACCTGGTTCACGGTCGAGAATCCGGCCTCGAAGATCAGGTTGATGATTTCCTGCTCCGACAGGGTGGCGCCCGCCGGCAGCAGCCCCTTTTCCACGGCTTTGGCGAGGATACGCTCGCGTTTGAGCCCGCCTCCGTCGTCGGAGACTTCGATCACGATGCTGCGCGAGTCGTGAAAGGCGTTGAGCGTGACGCAGCCCTTGGCCGGCTTGCCGGCGGCCACGCGCACGTCAGCGGGTTCAATGCCGTGGCCGATGGCGTTTCTCACCAGGTGCATGAGCGGATCGCCGATCTTTTCGACCACCGACTTGTCCAGATCGGTCTCGCCGCCGGTAATGACGAGCTCGATTTCCTTGTTCAGTTCCTTGGCCACGTCGCGGATCACGCGGTTGAAGCGGTTGAAGGTCTCGCCGATCTGCACCATGCGCAGCTGCAGCGCCGCATCGCGGATGTTCTCTACCAGGCGCGAAAGGACGGAGGTGGTTTCCACCAGCGCCGTTTCGCCGCTCTTTTGCGCCAGCAGGCCCGCGCTCGCGCCGGCGATCACCAGTTCACCCACGAGGTCGATGAGCTGGTCGAGTTTGTCGGCCTGGACGCGGATCAGGCGCGCTTCGGCGGCGCGTTTTTCGCTCGACTGTGCCTGCTTGACGACTGCCGCCTCGACAATCTCCGACTGCACCGCACGCTGCTCGACCAGAATGGCGCCGAGCTTCGGCGCCACGGCAGCGGACTCAACCCCGGCCGGTGCTGCAGGTTTCGATCCTTCTTGCCGGTGAAGCGCGGATTCGAGTTCGTCCTGTGTAAGGGCGCCGCTTTTCACGAGGATCTCGCCTACGCGCATGTCGTCTTCAGGCAGTTCGGCGATCAGGCACAGGAATTCGGCAAGCTTGCTGTGGGGCGGCAGGATGTGCAGTTCGCAATCGCTGCGCACGAACTCGAACACGCGCTCGATGGCCGCCTTGTCGGCATGGCTGCGAAACCGGATTTCGAAACCGAGGTAGCAGGATTCAGGCTCCATCTCCTGCGCGTCGGGCATGGCGTCGAACACGGTGGTGATGTGTGCAATCTCGCCGAGCGTAAGCAGGTAGCGCAGGAAGGCGATGGGGTCCATGCCATTGCGCAGGACGTCGCGACCGAAGCGCACCGAGATGTGCCAGGTGTCGTCGGCTATCGCACCGGCGTCGCAAGCTTCGCGTTCCGATGCGCCCGCCGCTTCAACCACGCTGGTGATACGCTCCGCCTTGTCCGCACCGGCGTCGTTCGCGTCGAGCCGCGCCATGAGTTGTCTGCCCAGGTCGTCGCCCGCGCTCCTGATCTCCGCTTGTTCGCCGCTGCCGCCTTGCTCGGTGGCGTCGAGCAGGTTCGCCAGGTGGTCGCAGCAGGTGAGGAGCAGGGCGATCAGCGGCGCATCCAGGCCGAGTTCGCCGTTACGCACGCGGTCGAGCGTGTTTTCGAGCGTATGGGTAAAGGCCTCGATCGCGCTCAACTCGACCACGCCCGAACCGCCCTTGATGGTGTGGGCAGCGCGAAAGATGGCGTTGACGGTCTCGGGGTCGCGATCGCCCTTTTCCATCTTCATCAATCCGGTTTCCAGTTCGGCGATCTGGTCGCGGGCTTCCTGGATGAAGATCGCTTGGATCTCGCTCATGGCTGACCCCGTCACGCCGCTTCCTGCGCAGGAATCAGCAGCGGGTCGCCAAAATAGGATGCCAGGTCGAAGAAATCGATCGCGTCGTGCACTGCCGGGCTGTGGGCGACGATGCGCAGGCTGCGCTTTTGGCGCAGCGATTCGCGCTTCGCCAGGATCAGCAACTGGATCCCGGCGGTATCGATTTCAGCGACCCGGGAGAGATCGATCTCGAGCATGTGGTTCGCGGCGAGCGCGTCGAGTAACAGTTTTTTCACGGCCCCCGCGTTGTAGATCGTCAGGTCCTGCTCCAGAGCGATGCGCGCTGCGTCCTTGTTCGTGTCCCGGGTCATGTCAGAACAGCTCCACTTTGGGACCGGTGGCGTTTGCCGCGGCAGCGATTCCGCGCCGGGCCGGCGTTGCCGCGCTCTTGTGCACCTGGCGTTGCGATTCCATCACGTAGCCGCCGTAGAGCTGGTCGAGATGGCTCGTCATCGGTTCGAAACCGGAGGCGGCGTCCTCGTACTGGCTCAGCCGCTCCGCGAGCAGCCGTGAATGCTCGTCCAGGCGCGTCAGGGCCTGCACCACATGATCGAGCTGCTGACGCGTCACGTCCTGGAACTGCACGCTCGCCAAGGCCTCGATGAACATGCGCGCGAGTTCCTGGCTGTCGTCGGCGATGGTCTGCATCATCCGGCGCTGGTTCGCGACGAGTTCGCCGTAGCTCTGGCCCATGGCCTCGAGCTGCGCGGCGAATTGCTCGAGCGTCGCGCGCTCCTGCGCGATGTTGGTACGTGCGATCTTTTCGGTGAACTGTGACTCGATGGAATCGGCCACCTTGGCGATGCCCTGGCTGATTTCGTTCACCGCGGTGGCGGTCTCGGTGGAGAGCTTGCGCACCTGGTCGGCCACCACCGCGAACCCCCGGCCCGCATCTCCGGCGCGGGCGGCTTCGATCGCCGCATTCAGGGCCAGCAGGTTGGTCTGACCGGAAATGTGCTTGATCAACTGCACCAGCGAATCGAGCGAATGCGCCTCCTTGACGACCAGCGCCACCCGCTCCTGGTCGAGGCGAGTCGTATCGACGCGCTGCTGGATATAGCTGCCCATGGTTTCGATCAGCTTCTGGTTCACGGAGATCCGTTGCGTCGACGCGGCGGCGAGTTCGGCAACGGTATTTGACGACATGAGCACAAGCTGGCTCAGGCGCGTCATGGTGCTGTCGATGGTGTTGAGCCGGTCGGTGATCTGGAATGCGGCTTTTTCGGTGTCTTCGATGACCAGGCTCAGCTGCCCGCGCACGACATCGTTGTAGCCGGGCACCTGCCGGAGTTCCCGGGCGACTTCGCGGCTCGCCTTGCCGAGCGTCTCGTGCCTGAATTCGCTTTCGTTCAGGGCAGCCGGAAAGCCGACGAGCGGATCCTTGAACATCGTTTTCGACACTGCGATCTGACCCGCGAACACGGCTGCCATGATCAGCAGCGCGCCAAGGCCATCCCCCACAGTGTGCCTGACACCCAATCCGGCCATTAAGTCGTTGTACGGTCCGTGCAGCGCGAACACCGCGATGCCCGCCACAGCCGCCACCGCCAGGAAAACCCAGCGCGTGCGCGACACAAGCACCTGGATGTCGTGTTTCATTATCGGATGACCAGTTTGATGGTGTTGATCAATTCGTCGGCCGTCGCCGGCTTCACAAGCCATCCCGAGGCACCGGCCGCTTTGGCCTCCATGCGCATCGACTGCTGGGATTCGGTGGTGAGGAACAGGATCGGCATGAACTTGCGGGCCGGAAGCTTGCGCACTTCCCTGATGAACTCGATGCCGTTCATGCCCGGCATGTTGAGGTCCGTGATGAGCAGGTCGACCTTGACGCCGGCCTTGAATTTGTTCAGCGCTTCCGCGGCGTTGGAGGCCTTTTCGACCGCGAAGCCGGCCCTGGCAAGCACATTGGAAATGCTCAACAGGATGGTCGCCGAGTCGTCTACGAGAAATATGGTCTTCATGGGCCCGCCTCGGATCAGATGTTGCGCGATCAGCCGATTTTCATTTTGGCAAACAAAGCGCTAAACCGGTGCCAATTCGCCCTGGCTGTCAGTGGCTTCGGCAGGGCGCGAAATTTCTTGAGGGTTCAGGTTTCCGCCGGGCCGGCCGATAAGTGTTCGTCGATGACCACGATACCCACCGTTCGTGTCCCTGCTGCCCTCGCGCCGGCGACCAATCGAATGCACGGGCCCGGTGATTCGCGCGGATAATGGGGTCATCGGGTTCGAAGAGGCATTTCGAATGACCTTCCCGTATCGGCAGCTTTCGATCCGCACGCAGATCTTCCTGCTGGCGCTTGCGATCGTGCTTCCGGTTGCGGCGATGCTTGCGTGGTTTCTTGCCGCCGCTCTGCAGCACGCGCGTGATGAGGCCCATGCGAAGGTCAGGAATCTCGCCACCTACGCGGCGGCGGACCTCGAACGGCACCTGCGCCGCTCCGAGGCAACCCTCGGGCGCCTTGCCGCGCGGCCGCTGGTCAAGGCGCTCGATCCGCGCCACTGCGACCCGATCGTCGCGGAGTTCGTTCGCCTGAATCCGGAATTCACCACGCTCGGGGTGCGCGACGTGCAGGGCAATAGCGTCTGTTCCTATCTGTCGAATCCGATCCGGCAACTGAACACGCGGGACTTCCCGTGGTTCGAGGAGGGAATGCGCAACGGGAAATTCACTGCGGGCGATGCTTTCCGCGGGCGTCAGGTGGGGCGCTGGGTTTCAGTGCTGACCCACCCCATCCGCAATGACGAGGGAACGCTGACCGGCCTGCTCGCCCTGCCGGTTGATCTGCTGAAATTTGGCGAGGACCTGCTGGCATCGGTGCCGAAGAACTCCGTCGTGGTGGTCCTCGACCGCAAAGGAACGATTTTGCTGCGATCGGCCGAAGCCGGGTCCTTCATCGGCAGACCGGCGCCCGAGAAGGCCGAGGACGCCATGCGCGGCATGCGCGAAGGCTTTCTTTCAATCACCGGTCTCGACGGCGTGCAGCGCCTGCACACCTTCGTGACCATCCCGGGTGTTGAGTGGCGGGTCATGGCCGGCCTCCCGCAGGACGAGGTATTCGCCGGCTATCACGCCACCCTCCGGCGCAGCCTCGGCATCGGCCTTGGCGCGCTGCTGCTGGCGCTGGCGCTGGCCTGGCGCATCGGCGCTGCCATCGTCAGGCCGATTGCTGATCTTGCCGCCGCCGCCGCAAGCGTCGCAGCCGGCGACAACGCTGCCCGGGCGAAGGTCGCCGGACCCGCGGAGATCGAGTCGGTCGCACAGCAGTTCAACCGGATGCTCGATGCGCGCAACCGCGGCGAGGCGGCGCTGCGCGAGAGCGAGGTGCGTTACCGCACCCTGGTTGATTGGTCGCCGGAGCCGATCGCCGTTCACCGGGACGGGAAAATTATCTATGTCAATCCAGCCGACATCAAGATGTTTGGCGCAACGTCCGCACAAGACCTGATAGGCAAGCCCATCCTCGATTTCGTTCACCCGGACTTTCGGCAACTCGTGCTGGCGCGGGTTAAGAACATTTCCGACCATGGCGGCACCACGCCGCAGCTCGATCAGAGATATCTCAAGCTGGATGGAACGGCAATCGACGTGGAAGTCCAGAGCGCATCGATTATCTTCGATGGAGAACGGGCCGTTCTGGTTGCCATGCGCGACATCACCGAGCGCAAGGCAATGGAGGCGCAGAGAGACGACGAACGGAAGCTGCTGGAGTTGGTCGCCAGGGGCGGGCCGTTGCCCGACTTGCTCACACGTCTCGTCCTCAATTACGAAGCACTGTTCCCGGGCATGCGGGGCTCCGTGTTGCTGCTGGATCCGGCGGGGCAGCACCTCTTGCACGGAGCGGCACCCAACCTGCCGCCAGCCTATTGCCAGGCGATTGACGGGGTGGAGATCGGACCGAGCGTGGGTTCGTGCGGCACGGCGGCCCACACCGGAAAAACGACGATGGTCGCGGATATCGCCAGCGATCCGCTGTGGCGTGCTTTCAAGGACCTCGCGCTCGCGCACGGGCTGCAGGCGTGCTGGTCGGTGCCAATTCTTGGGACGTCGGGACGGGTGCTTGGCACCTTCGCGTTCTACTTCAACGCCCCCCGCGCCGCGCTACCTTCGGAATTGACGAACATCGAACGCGGTGCGCAGCTCGCCAGCCTGGCGATCGAGCGCGATCTGGCGGTGGCGGCCCTGCGCGAGAGCGAAGAGCGCTTTCGCAGCCTGACGGAACTGTCCTCGGACTGGTACTGGGAGCAGGATGTACAGTTCCGCTTCGTACGCATGCACGGCGATCTGGAACTCAAGACGGGTATTCCGACCGCCGACCATATTGGGCTGACCCGCTGGGACATGCCGGCGCTGAACCTGTCCGATAACGATTGGGACGCGCACAAGGCGGTGCTGCAGGCGCACTTGCCGTTTCGTGATCTTCAGATGCAGCGGCCGAATCGGGCAGGGCGAGTGCATTGGGTCTCGATCAGCGGCATGCCGATTTTTGATGCGCAGGGCCTGTTCACGGGATATCGCGGGGTGGGCACGGACATTTCCGAGCGCGTGCAGACGGAAGTTGCCCTGCGCGAGAGCGAGGCCAGAAACCGCCTGTTCGCCGACGCCGTCAAACAGTCCGGAGATGCAATCTGGACGCACGACCTGGACGGGATCGTGATGTTCTGGAATGAGGCGGCGGCCAAGCTATTTGGATTTTCCGCTGAGGAAGCCGTCGGCAAATCGGTGCGTGAGTTGCATCTTGCGGGAGTCAGCGAGGCGGAATGGGAATCGGTGCGGCGGCGTTTCGCTAGCAAAGCGCCGGAAACCTATGAATCCAGGCGGCACACCAAGGCTGGAAATATCGTCGATCTCTTCGTTTCCACCGCGCCGATGTTCGACGAGCACGGCAAGCATGTCGCCAAGATCATTTCGATGACCGACATCAGTGAGCGCAAGCGGGCGCAAGCCGCGCTGAAAGAGAGCGAGGAACGTTACCGCATCCTGGTTGAGTGGACGCCCGAACCGTCCTTCGTTCATCGCGACGGGGAAATGATCTATGTCAATCCGGCCGCCATCAACATGTTTGGCGCGACCGCGGCGCACGACCTGGTGGGCAAACCCCTACTCGATCGGGTTCATCCGGACTTTCGTCAAATCGTGCAGGCACGGATAAAGGGCATTGCCGAGCATGGCGTCAGCGTGCCGATGATCGAGCTGAGATATCTGAGGCTGGATGGAGCGGTGATCGACGCGGAAGTCCAGGCCACATCGGTAATCTACGATGGAGCACGGGCCGTTCACGTTGCCGCACGCGACATCACCGCGCGCAAGCGAGCCGAAGCCGCCAATCGTCAACTCGAAGCGCAACTGCGCGAATCTCAGAAGATGGAGGCCATCGGCACCCTCGCCGGTGGCATCGCGCACGATTTCAACAACATCCTTGCCACCATCCTGGGCAACGCCGAACTGGCGCGCCAGGACATGAGCGCGAATCCCCTCGCGCTGGAGAGCGTGGAGGAGATCCGCAAGGCCGGGTCGCGCGCGCGGGACCTGGTGCAGCAGATCCTGTCGTTCAGCCGCCGGCAGCCCACCGAGCGTAAGCGGACATCGCTGGCCCCGGTCATCGAAGAGTCGGTGCGCCTGCTGCGCGCCACGCTGCCCGCACGCCTGGTTCTCGAGGTTCACTGTGATGCCGATGTGCCAGCCGTGCTGGCCGATGCCACTCAGATCAAACAGGTCGTGATCAATCTTGTCACCAACGCCATGCAGGCGATGCGTGGCGGCCCCGGGCGCATTGAAATACGCCTCGACACGGTGACGCTCAATGCGGCATTGGCGGAGGCCCATCCATCGCTTGGGGCCATGCACGCCAGGCGCCCGGGCCGCACCGTGCGGCTCGCGGTGAGCGACGATGGGCCGGGCATGGACGCGGCCATGCTCGAGCGGATCTTCGAGCCGTTTTTCACCACCAAGCCGGTGGACGAAGGCACCGGGCTGGGTCTGTCGGTAGCGCATGGTATCGTGCAGGGGCACGAAGGCGCGATCGTGGTGGACAGCGCGCCTGGCATGGGTGCGAGCTTCACGCTCTACCTGCCCGCTGCCGAAACAGAGGCGGGCGCGCCGCAGCCTGGTGAGAGCGCGGGCGCTGCGCTCAAAGCCGCAACGCCGCAGATGGGCGGCGGCCGGCACATTCTCCATCTCGACGACGATGAATCGCTGGTATTCCTGGTCAAGCGCCTGTTGGAGCGGCGCGGCCACCGCGTCAGCAGCCACACTGACCAGCGTGCAGCGCTCGATGCGCTGCGCGCCCATCCGGCCGGATTCGACCTGGTGGTGACCGACTACAACATGCCGGGCATGTCGGGCTTGGACGTGGCGCGCGAAGTGCGCGCGATCCGCGCGGATCTGCCCGTGGCGGTGGCCTCGGGTTTCATCGACGAGGCACTGCGCGCGCAGGCGGGCGGGACCGGGGTGCGGGAATTGATTTTCAAGGCCGACGCGGTGGAAGAGTTCTGCGAGGTCGTGCAGCGGCTGGTTCGGGCGGTCGGTGAGAAATCGAAGTCTTCCTGACGGAATCAGGACGCGGCCGGCAGCCCGAGCTCCCGGCGCAGCATCTGCGTGAGCACAACCGGGGACAGGTCTTGCGTTGATGCCCGCCGGGATGATCGGGGATCAGACTGTCCCGCTTGAATCCGACAAATAGTTTCCCGCTTCGAACCGCAAGCAGGCATCTTTCTCATCGAAGGCGACGCCAGCGGGATTTCCACCCTCGGCGACCTTAGCGAGCTGCTGCTCGAGGAATCGGCGCAGCAGCGCGATCCCCTTGTCGCTGGTGGCGAAATGTTCCTCGGAGTGGAACGTGATCGGACCCTGGCCGGTCTGCGCTTCGTAATCGCCGGGGAAGCGCTGGTGTTCCTCCTCGCTGAGTTCCCGCCAGTACTTGCCATTCATTCTGGATCGCATGCGGCCGAGCTGGCCGTTCTCCCTGACGCGGCCTGCGACGTAGATGCGGTAGTGCGTGTCGTCAATCGGCAGTACCCAGCCGATCGATTCGACTCTTCCGTATCCGTCCACGCGCGGGTTGGGAACCACTCTCAGCGTCGGGACCACCGCCTCGGTGACGCGGCGGAAGCCACGCCCGTTTTCCAGCGTGCGCAGCGACACCACCTTGACGCCGCGTTCGGTGGCCGAGAATTCCACCTTCGGCACCTGCGCCATCTGCGCGACGAACTGCGCGCCGCTGAACGAGCCGTGAAGAACGGGGACGTGGAACGGATCGACCACGTTTTCCCAATGCTGGAGCCAGTTGCACGGCACGACGGCCGCACCGCCTGAGCCGACGGAACTGTCGTCCGCCGCGACGAATTCCCCTGGGGCGAGTTCGTCCAGGCATGCGTAGCGCGGCAGGAAGGGCTTTTTCTCCGCAGGGCCGAGATAGGCGAACACCAGCCCGTAGCGCTCTTCGAGCGGATACCAGGGCTGGCGTACCTTGTCGCGGCGCGGGCCGCCGCCTTCCTCGCAGGGCTGCTCGAGGCAACGGCCTTCGACGTCGTACAGCCAGCCGTGGTAGCAACAGCGGATGCCGCGCTCCTCGACCTTGCCGTAATAGAGCGTCGTACCGCGATGCGCGCAGCGTGGATACACGAGCCAGGCGCGGCCCCGGCCGTCGCGGAACAAGATCAGGTCTTCGCCCATTACGCGCAGCCGGCGCGGCCTGTCGCCGGCATCGGCGGAGAGGCCGACCGGATGCCAATAGCGCCGCAACAGTTCGCCCATCGGGGTGCCCGCGCCGACCTCGGTCAGATCGGCGCGGTACGAGGGCTTCTTCCTTCCGTAAGCGGTGCCGGTATCCAAGCGGGCGTCACTCGATCTTCGCGCCGGAGCTCTTGATGAGCGCATCCCACCTCGGGAAATCCGCGCGCACGTTGGCCATGAATTCTTCCGGCGTATTGCCTACCGGCGTCTGACCTTGCACGACCATTTTCTCCACGACTTCCGGCTGGTGGATGACGCCTCTGAGCTCGCGCTGCAGCCGGTCGACGATCGGTCGCGGCGTTCCGGCAGGCGCATATGCACCCACCCAGATCGCGAGGTCCACGTTCGGAACACCCTGCTCGGTGAAGGTCGCGAGATCGGGCATCGAAGCCGAGCGCTGCGGTCCGGTCATCGCAATCGGCCGGATCGCGCCCGATGCGATGCGCGGCTTCACGCTGGTCGGGCTGGTAAACGTGGTGTCGAGCGCGCCGTTCTGCACGTCGGTGACCGCCGGCACGTCACCCTTGTAGGGGACGTGCTCGAGATTCAGACCGAGGTCGCGCTTCAGGATCTGACCGGCAAGATGACCCCAGGATGCGATTCCCCAGGAGCCGTAGGTCACGCGATCCTTGCCCTTCGCCCAGTCGATGAACTCATTGAGGTCCTTGTAAGGCGCGCTCGCGGGGCCTACAAGCAGTACCGTGCCATAGGACAGTTGCGTGATGGGCGCAAGGTCCTTATCCGGGTTGTAGGCAAGCGACTTCGAATACAGGATCGGATTGTTCACCGCCGTGGACATGGTGGTGATCATGAACGTATGGCCGTCGGGCGCAGACCGGATCAGGGCCTGCGTGCCCACGATGGTGTTCGCTCCCGCGATCGCCTCCACGACGATGTTCTGCCCGAGGCGCCTCGAAAGCGGCTCGGCGATCAGGCGGCAGTAGATGTCGATCGCGCCGCCGGGGTTGAACGGGGTGATCAGCCGGATCGGTTTGCTCGGATAGGCGGAGCCCAATGCGCCGCCCTGCGCAAACGCGCCCGAGCACAGCAGCGCCGAAGTCAGGACGCAGGCGAGCTTTTGCAGCATTTTCATCTGTATTGTCCTTCCCCGATGAATCATTCTACCGTCCGGTGGTTCAGCTCGCCGCGACTGCCGCCGATCGCGCTGCAGCTCCGGTCGCTGCATCGTTCTGCGCGAGCCGCAGTGCGTAGTTGCCTTCGAAGTCGCCCCAGAACGCAATCGGCCGGTCCGACAAGGCTACACCTTCGCCCTGCTTGCGGATCACGATCCACTTGTGCCAGCCGGGCGGATCCATTTCGGGGTAATCGAGCCGTTTGAAATGCAGGCACGCGCTCGAAGCCTTGCGCGCCTCGCACGCCGCCACGATCATCTGCGCGCAGGTGACGATGTCGTGCACCTCGAGCACCCGCATCAGCTGGTGCGGATCGCCTGCGCTGACCCGCGGTGCTTCGTTCGTCTCGAGGTCCTCGAGCCAGGTGCGCGCGAGGGCGAGCAATTCCGCGTTCTTCGGTTCGCTGCCATAGTTCTGCATCACGCGGGCCACCGCGGCGTTCAGTTCCTTCCAGTCCGGCCCGGTGGTGCTGGAGGCGAGGGGCGCGTACACGCGCTTCTTCTCTTGCTCGATCTGCTCCCGTGAGATTTCAACCGCGCCCGAGCGTCGCGCGTAGAGCGCGGCGCGGGCGCCGGCGTAACGCCCGGTCGCCGCAGCGTGCGAATGATCGCCTCCGCCGAACACGAGGTTGCCCGCTCCGAACAGCCCGGGCAGGTTCGACATCAGGTCCCAGTCCACGAGCATCCCGCCGCAGATCCCCTGCTCGCCGAACGTTCGCTCCTGGGGCAGCACCGGATCGCGCATGCCCTGGCCGCGCAGAAAATCGTAGGTCTGCAGCATGTCGCGCTCGGGATCGAAACCCGCGGCAGTGTAGGTTTGCATCACGGGAATGCGCGTCTTGCCTTCGTTGCCGACCATGATCCCCCAGATCGCCTTGCGCTCCATCTCGGGCATGCCCGCAAGATCCGCGTAGAACGGCGGAGTGAACTCGCCGGCGAGCATGCGCGCTTCCAGGTCCGGAATCGGCCTGGGCCCTAGGTACCGGGGGAGCCCCGGGTGCGGTTGCGAACTCGAACCGCCACCCATGATGAAAAACTTCTGGCCCTCGACCGGGTGGCAGCGCGCGGCGACGCCGGAAACCGGCCGTCCCCAGGCGTCGACCCAGGGAACCTCCTTGCCTATCGCGTCCACGACCGTGCACGGATACCAGGTATTGATCGCATTGCCGCTGCCGTAGGGCGGGAACGAGTAGGGGCTCGAAAACGGCGAGCGCATCGAGCGCTCCATCATCGTGAACTCCGCGCCTGCGCGCCACGCGATGGCATAGCCCGTGCCGGAGCACGACGGCGGCTGGAACGTGGAAATGCCGCGAAGCTCGGATGAAAACGTCCAGATACGCTGCGGGCGATTCGTCGCAAGCACCACCGCCTTCGCGCGCACCGTCAGGTACGCGCCGCTATGGCAATGTATCCCGGCCGCGCCAACCACGCGCGCTCCGGGGCGGCCGCCTTCCGTCAGAAGGGAGGTGACGGCAACCCGGTCGAACACACGGATCCCGAGGCGCCTGCACTCTTCACGCAACAGCGGTTTGTAGTTGTGGCCCAAGACGCGGAGCACGAACCGGTTGGTGTAGTCGTAGGCATACAGGAGTTTCGTTTTCTCGTCGCGGAACTCGGCGCCGCGGAATTCGTCGTCAGTGTCGCGGACTTTGCCGCCCATGCGCTCCATTTCTTCCAGCGCGGACCAGCCGGAGGCGCACTGGATGTAGGTGGAGATGCCATTGCGGTAGCCGCCCTGGTTGTCCACCAGCGCCTGCGCGAGTTCCTCCGGCGTAACGCGCGAGCCGGGATTGTCCGCCGCGAATTGCCAGTGATCGACGCCCGCTCCGCCGGCCCCGCTGCGCTCGGTCGCCGCTTTCTCGAGGATGATGACCCTGGCGCCGGCGCGCGCCGCCGCGATTGCAGCCCACGCTCCGCCGATGCCGCCGCCGATGACCAGCACGTCGGCGTCGTAGCTGCGCCCGGTGCCATAACGCACCGCGTACGGCCAGCGCAAGACCTGACCCCGGTTCATGGCCACCGGATCAGGCAGCGGCCCGGCTCGCGGCTTGCGAAGCGCTCGCCATCGCGGCGGCGTTTTCGGCATGGCGCGGCCGGTAATTGCTTTCGAAATCGCCCCAGAACGCGATCGGCCGGTCCGACACGGCGACGTCTTCGCCTTGCTTGCGGATCACGAGCCACTTGTGCCACTCGGCGGGGTCCATCTGCGGGTAATCGCGGCGATTGAAATGCAGGTAGGCGCTCGAAGCCTTGCGCGCCTCGCAAGCCGACACGATCATCTGCGCGCAGGTGACGATGTCATGCACCTCGAGCACGCGCATCAGCTGGTGCGGATCGCCCGCGCTGACACGCGGCACTTCGTTCGCCTGGAGGTCGTCGAGCCAGGTTTTCGCGAGCGAAAGCAGCTCCGCGTTTTTCAGTTCGCTGCAGTAGTTTTGCATCACGCGTGCCACCGCCGCGTTCAGTTCCTTCCAGTCCGGCCCCGCGGCGCTGCAGGCGAGGGGAGCGTACACGCGCTTTTTCTCCCGCTCGATCTGCTCCAGCGAGACTTCTCCCGCGCTCGAGCGGCGTGCATGGAGCGCGGCGCGTGCTCCGGCGAAGCGCCCCGATGCCGCGGCGTGCGAATGGTCCTGGCCCCCGAACAGCAGGTCGCCGGCCCCGAACAATCCCGGGAGATTCGACATCAGGTCCCAGTCCACGAGCATCCCGCCGCAAACGCCTTGCTCGCCAAAGGTCCTCTCCTGGGGCAGCACCGGCTCACGCATACCATGGCCGCGCAGAAAGTCGTAGCTCTGCAGCATGTCGCGCTCTGGATCGAAACCCGAGGCCATGTAGGTCTTCATCACCGGTATGCGCGTCTTGCCTTCGTTGCCGACCATGATCCCCCAGATCGCCTTGCGCTCCATCTCGGGCATGCCCGCAAGATCCGCGTAGAACGGCGGGACGAACTCCCCGGCGAGCATGCGCGCTTCGAGGTCCGGAATCGGCTTGGGCCCGAGATGCTGTGGAAGCCCCGGGTGGGGTTGCGAACTCGAACCACCGCCCATGATGAAGAACTTCTGGCCTTCGACCGGGCGGCAGCGCGCGGCCACGCCTGAAACCGGCCGTCCCCAGGCGTCGACCCAGGGAACTTCCTTGCCGTTCGCATCAACGATCGTGCACGGATACCAGGTATTGATTGCATTGCCGCTGCCGTAAGGGGGATACGCATAGGGGCTGGCAAACGACGAGCGCATCGACTTTTCCATCATCGCGAACTCGGCGCCCGCGCGGTAGGCGATGGCGTAGCCGGTGCCCGAACAGGACGGCGGGCGGAAGGTGGTGATGCCCCGAAGTTCGGAGGAGAAGGTCCAGATGCGCTTCGGGCGGTTGGTGGCGAGCACTACCGCCTTCGCGCGCACCGCGACGTACGCGCCACTGTGGCAATGCACTCCGGCCGCGCCGACCACGCGCGCACCCGGGCGTCCGCCTTCGGTCAGGATCGAGGTGACGGCAACCCGGTCGAACACGCGAATACCGAGACGCCTGCATTGTTCCCGCATCAGCGGTTTGAAGTTGTGGCCCCAGACGCGCAGCACGAACCGGTTGGTGTAGTCGTAGGCGTACAGGAGTTTCGTTTTCTCGTCGCGGAACTCGGCGCCGCGAAACTCGTCGCCAGTGTCGCGGATCTTTCCGCCCATGCGTTCCATCTCTTCGAGCGTTTCCCACGCCGAGGCGCACTGAATGTAGGTGGAAATGCCGCTGCGGTAGCCACCCTGGTTATCCACCAGTGCCTGGGCGAGTTCCTCCGGTGAAATCCGCGAGCCGGGGTTGTCCGCCGCCCATTGCCAGTGATCGACGCCCGGCCCGCCTGCGCCGCTGCGTTCCGTCGCTGCTTTCTCCAGGACGATGACCTTGGCGCCGGTGCTCGCCGCGGCAATCGCCGCCCACACCCCGGCAATGCCGCCGCCGATAACGAGTACGTCGGCCTCGTAGTCGCGTTCGGTGCCGTAGCGAACCGCGTAGGGCCAGCGCAGGACTGTTCCCGATTCGTGTGGCACGTTCATGCTCGCCTCCCTATACGCGGAAATGGCCGCCGGAATCCTTGCGTTTCCAGCGCACGCGCTGTTGCAGCGGGTGGTTGAGCCGGATCGCGCCAGGCAGGGGGCAGTCATCGACGCAGGGGCCGCAATACCAGCATTCGTCCGGATGCAGGATGAGCGGCGGTTTGCCCTTTTGCGGATTGGGAATGAATACATCTTCGAGGCACACCGTGAGACAGCGGTTGCAGCCGTCGCAGATCGCCTCGTCGAAAAGCACGGGGTTGCCCGGCGTGGTCCGGTTGGGCAGCGCGTAAACGATCGTTTCTTCGTCCATGCTCATTCCCTCCCTGGCTTTTGGCTGGGGGGAAGAATGGGCGTTTGCGCTTCCGGCGTCTGTCCCAAGGGCATGGGACAGACGGCAATTCACAGGCAGAGCGAGAACAGTTCCGCCTGGCTGCTCACGCCGAGACGGGCGTAGGCACGCTTGCGGTAGGTGAGCACCGTATTGAGGCCGATGCCGAGGTCGAGCGCGATGCCCTCCGAAGTGACTCCGAGCAGGACTCGGGCGAGTACGTCGCGCTCGCGCATCGTCAGGCGGCCGTCGAGCGCATGCAGGCGGGCGGCGAGGGCGGCGACGCGATCGCCACGGTCGCGTGAACGCAGCAGCATGCCTAGCGTGCCTACGTGCTTGACGGCGAGTGCGGCGAGAAAGCGCGACAGCCCCTCGATCGCCGCTATTTCCTCCGGGGCGAAGGGACCGCCTGCCTCGAGCCGGTACAGATTGAGCAGGACCAGCGGTCCCCCGTCAGCCGACGCCACGGTAACCCGCTCGATCAACCCCGCGCGCGCGTAACACGCCTTGCGGTAGTCGCCGTCCGAAATCGCCTCGCGCCGCAGGTGGGCAACCGTAACACCGGGCCGGGCAGGGAGGTTCAGGTTGGGATCAAAGCGATACAGGCCGTCGAGGTAAGCGCGCTGCACCTCTGCGACGTTCTTCCCGCCGCGCCAACTGGCCGATTCGAGCACCGGCGGCCGCGAGCGATCCGCGACGCGCATCAGGCAAACGTGATCGACCGGCACCGTCCGGTTGAGCGCCGCGACCATCTCGCGCGCGAAGTCCACGTGCCCGAGGGCCGCAATCACGGGCGCGAACGCATCGGGCGCGGGCACAGGGCGATCCATCGCGTGGCATTATAGGAGGACAACCCACCCGTAAAGGACTTCCATGATCTACGAAATGCGTGTCTACCACTGTGTGCCGGGACGCTTGCCGGACCTCAACAAGAGCTTCGAGACGATCACCTTGAAGCTCTGGGAGCGCCATGGCTTCCGTCCGGTGGGCTTCTGGACCGTGCTGGTCGGGGAAAGCAGCCAGGACCTGATCTATCTGCTCGAATGGAAGGACATGGCCGAGCGCGAGCGGGTCTTCGGCGGCTTCATGGCCGATCCGGAATGGCAGAAAAAACGCGCAGAGACGGAGAAGAACGGCCCGATCGTGGCGTCGATCAGCAACAGTTTTCTCACACCGACGGCCTACTCGAAGATGAAGTAACCCCGGGGCATGTGCATCACAGCCCCATGTAGGCCTGCCGCACGCGGTCATCCTGCAACAACTGCTCGCCCGAGCCCGACATCACCACGCGGCCGTTCTCCAGCACGTAGGCGTGCTGCGAGAGCTTGAGCGACACCGCGACGTTCTGCTCGACCAGCAGGATCGTGATGCCGCGCCGGTTGAGCAGGCGGATGGTGTGCAGCACTTCCTGCACCACCGTAGGGGCGAGCCCCAGCGAGGGTTCGTCGAACATGATCAGCTCGGGTTGCCCCATCAGGCAGCGCGCGATGGAGAGCATCTGCTGCTCGCCGCCCGACATGGTGCCCGCAAGCTGCCCCTTCCTTTCGGCCAGGCGCGGAAACAGCGTGAAGACTTCGTCCATCGTTTCGCGTGCCTTTGCGCGCGCGCGCGCAAGCATTGCGCCCATTTCCAGGTTCTCGGCGACGCTCAGCGACGGAAAGATCTGCCGCCCCTCGGCGACCTGGCCGATGCCGAGGTCGCAGGTCTGGTGCGATTCCATCTGCGTGATGTCCCGCCCCTTGAAACGAATGTGCCCGGCGCGCGCGCGTTCGATTCCCGCGATGGCGCGGATGAGCGAGCTCTTGCCCGCGCCGTTTGCGCCGACGATGGCCACGATCTCGCCTGCGGGCACATCGAGCGTCACCCGGTCGAGCGCCTGCGCATCGCCGTAGTAGAGCTCGAGGTCCTCGACGCGCAGCATCAGACCTCCACTTCCTCGCCAAGATAGCACTCGAGCACGGCGGGATCCCGGACCACTTCGGCGGGCGCGCCGCGGGCAACGATTTCGCCGTGGTGCAGCACCACGATGTGCTGCGCGAGCGCCATGACCGCCCGCATCACGTGTTCGATCAACAGGATGGTGAGGCCATCGCGCGCGTTCAACTCGCGGAACACTTCGACCATCTGGTCGCACTCGGTCGGGCGCAGCCCGGCCATCACCTCGTCGAGCAATAACAGCCGCGGCCGCGTGGCGAGGGCGCGCGCAACTTCGAGCCGTTTGCGGTCGGGCAGGGTGAGCGAGGAGGCCGGAGAATCGCGTTTCGCGCCCAGGCCCAGCGGCTCGAGCACGCGCAACGCGAGGACGCGCGCTTCGCTCACGCCCCCGCAACGCTGCAGCGCGCCGACGATCACGTTGTCGAGCACCGAAAGGCCGGCAAAAGGCTTGACGATCTGGAACGTGCGCCCGATGCCGGCTGCGCAGATCTGGTCGGGCCGCAGTCGGTCGATGCGCTTGCCGGCGAACCGGATTTCCCCGGCGTCGGGCGCGCACACCCCGGCTGCCATGTTGAAGATGGTGGTCTTGCCGGCGCCGTTCGGCCCGATCAGCGCGAGGATGGCGCCCTGCTCGACCACGAGCGAGGCATTGGTCACTGCACGCAGGCCGCGGAAGGACTTGGACAGGCCCGAGATTTCGAGCAGGGCCATCAGCCGTGCCTCGAGAGGCCGAGCTTGCGCGAGAGCGTCGGCCAGATTCCGTTGGGTAGAAACATCACGACCACCAGCAACACGATGCCGTAGAACACCTGCTTCACACCGGGAATCTCGACGCCGAATGCCGACATCAGCTCGGTGATGCCGTCGGCGAGCAGCGTCAGCACGGCGGCGCCCAGGATCGGGCCGAACAGCGTGCCGATCCCGCCGATGATCGGGCCGAGGATGATTTCGATCGAGCGGCTCATGTTGAATATCTGCTCGGGGAACAGGTTGTTGTAGTAGAAGGCGAAGAACACGCCCGATACCGCGGTCATCGCGGCGGAGATGAGCACCGCAAGCATTTTGTAGCGGAAGGTGTTGATGCCGAGCGCCTGCGCGGCTTCCTCGTTTTCGCGGATCGCCTGCCAGTAGTAACCGAGGCGGCTCTTGAGCAGGAAGCTGCACAGCGCAAACGCTCCCGCGGCGAGCGCGAGCATCACGTAGTAGAACATCACCGGGGAACCGCGCAGATTGAAGACGTCGTTCAGATCGCGGCGCGTGACCGGAAGGAAAAACCCGCCCGAGCTGCCGACCCAGTCGAAATGATCGAACCCGATGCGGGTGAACTCGGAGAACGCGATCGTGAGAAGGGCGAAGTAGACCCCGCCGATGCCGAAGCGGAATGCGAGGAAACCGATCGCGGCCCCCGCCAGGACGCAAACCACGATGGCCAGCCACAGCCCGGCCCAGGGACCGATGCCGAAGTGCACGTAGAGTGCGGCGGCAGCGTAGGCGCCCAGTCCGACATACAGGGAGTGCCCGAGCGAAAGCTGCCCGCAGAAGCCCATCATCACGTTCCACGCCTGGCCGGTATAGGCGAAAAACAGGATCAGGACGGCCACCGACAGGACGTAGTTGTTTGCAAACGCCGGCAGCGCGACAAGCATCGTGGCCAGCACGATCAGCAGGGCGAGCGCGCGGGCGTTCATCTGCGGCCGAGCAGGCCCTGCGGCCGGAACAGCAGCACCAGAATCAGCAGCGCGAAACTGACCATGCTCTTGGCCGACGGCGTGATGAACAGCCCCGCAAGCGCTTCGGACAGGCCGATCAGCACGCCCCCGAGAAGTGCCCCGGTCATCGAGCCCAGCCCGCCGACGATCACGATCACGAAAGCGAGCAATGTATAGCCCGGGCCGAGCACCGGCGTCACGTCCACCAGCAGCACCATCATGCACCCCGCGGCCGCCACACAGGCCGAGCCCAGGCCGAAGGTAAGCGCGTAGAGGTGCTTCACATCCAGGCCGACGACCTTCGCGCCGAGGTAATTGTCGGCACAAGCGCGAATCGCTTTGCCGGAACGCGAAAACTTGAAAAACGCAAACAGCAGCGCGCTCACTGCCACGGCGGCTGCGCCGGAGTAAACGCGCGCCTTGTCGAACAGGATCGGCCCGAGGGCGAAGGACTCGAGCTGGTAGTCGACCTGCACGGTGCGCGCGTTCGGGCCGAACACCATCAGCAGGCCGTTCACCATGATGATCGCCACCGCCACCAGAAGCATGAATTGCGAGTGCTCGGGCCGCGTGATGAACGGGTTGATCAGGCCGGCCTGCATCGCATAACCGAGCGCGAAAAACGCGAGCGCGACGGGAACGATGGCGATGAAGGGATCCAGTTGCCACTGCGAGAACAGCACTACCGCGGCATACATGGCGATAGTCATCATCTCGCCATGCGCGAAATTCACCACACGCACCACCCCGAAGATCACGGACAGACCGAGCGCCATCAGGCCGTAGACCAGTCCCGTGAGGACACCGGCGATGACGACGTTGGTGATGAGTTCGATCGGCATGACGTGAAAAGGGGCCGGGTTGGCCGGCCCCCAGGTCGATGGTTTCCTGAGCCTAGGTCCGCTTGTAGTCCGGGGAAGGGAACACCACCTTCGCCTCTGCGTATTCGGACGGCAGCGTCACGGTCGGCTTGCCCTTGAGGTTCTGGATCGCGGCGGAAAGATTGCCCTCCACCTGACCTTTCGGATTGAAACGGATCGGGCCGCCGAGCGACATCCGGTTCGCAACCGGGATGTTGGTCTGCCGGATTGCCTCGGCGAGCGCCTTGGGATCGGTGCTGCGCGCGCGCTTGAAGGCATCGGCCGCGATCATGATCGCGTCGAACGTATAGCCGACGTTGGTGCCGTGGAAGTCGAGCACTTCCTTCGGATTGTTCTTGCGGAAAGCGGCGCTGACAATCCGGGTCATCTCGGATTTCGGGTTGAACCAGACCGTGTTGCAGATCGCGTACTCGGCGAGCGGCCCGAGCGCCTTGGTGTACTGTTCCTCGTACAGACCGGGCGATCCCGGGCTGATGATGCCCATCGGGTTCCAGCGCTGCTTGGCCATCTCTCGCCGCAGGATGATGGCGTCGTTCAGCCGGCACACCAGCATCAGGAAATCGGCATTCGCCGCCTTGGCCTTCGACACTTCCACGCTGAGGTCCCTGGCCGCCGGGTCGTAGGCGATGGTGTCCAACACTTTGAACGGCAGAAAATCGAGGCGCGGCAGGATTGCGCCGACCCCCTTGGCCATCGCCTGGCCGAACGTGTCGTTGACGTGCATGAATACCGCGCTGCGCGGTACTGTGTTGGTCACGCGGAAAATGTCGCCCATCAGGGCCAGTCCGTTGCGCGTCAGGTCGATCGCGGTCGGGAAGTTGCGGAACACGAACTTGTAACCCTGCTCGGTAATCTGGGGCGCAGCCGCGATGTTGATGACGTGCGGAATGCCGCGCTGCTCGGCGACTTGCGCGATCGCAGCCGAGTGGCCCGAGTCGAACGCGCCCACCAGCACGTTCGCGCCTTCCTGGATGAGGCGCTCGGCGCGCGTGCGCGCGGTATCGGCGTTCGATTCGGTATCCGCGTTCAGGATCTCGATGTCCACGCCGAGCACCTGCTTGAGCACCGCGGGTGCGAGGTCGGCGCCCTTCTGGCACGACTGCCCGATGAGCGCCTGCACGCCGGAGCGCGGCAGCAGCACGCCGACTTTGAGCCTCGCAGCCTGCGCGCGCACGATGCCGAACGGCTGCAGCGCGGATACCGCCGCCGTGGCGGCCACTGCGGTGTTGAACTGCCGGCGATTCATGTCTTTGTGAACGGTCATGTCCACTCCTTGTTTCAGGTTTCCTGCTGATCGCCTGTATCAGGCCTTCCTGTACTCCGGCCACGGGAACACCGGCTTTGCCTCGGCCGCGGCGGCGGGCAGCACCACCGCCGGCCTGAGGTTCAGATTCTGGATGCAGGCGGACTGTATTCCCTCGACCTGGCCCTTGGCGTTGAACTTGATCGGGCCTCCCAGCATCATGCGGTCCCTGATGTCGGTGGCGCGGATTGCCTCGGTGAGTTCCTTGCCGTTGGTCGATTTCGCGCGCTTGTAGGCGTCCGCCGCCACCATGATCGCCTCGAAGGTGAATCCCACATTCAGCGCGTGGAACATCAGCTTGTCCTTCGGGTTCTGTTTGTCGAACGCCTTGCCGACAGCCAGCGTGAGGCTCGCCTTCGGGTTGTACCAGGGTACGTTCGAGATACAGTGCTCCGAGAGTTTGCCGAGCGCCTGGTAGAACTGGTTCTCATACATTCCGGGATTGCCGGGGCCGATGATGCCCATTGGATTCCAGCGCTGCTTGACCATCTCGCGGCGTAGGATGATCGCATCGTTCAGCCGGCATACCAGGACCAGCAGTTCGGCACCCGTAGCCTTGGCTTTCGCGACTTCGACAGAAAGGTCCTTCGCCGCCGGATCATAGGAGATCGTGTCGAGCAGCTTGAACGGCAGAAAGTTCAGGGTCGGAAGGATCGCCCCGATCGCCTTGGCATTCGCCTGCCCGAACGTATCGTTGACGTGCATGAACACCGCCGTGCGAGGCGCGGTGTTGGTGGCCTGGAACAGGTCGCGCATCAGCGCCAGTCCGTTGCGCACCAGGTCGACGCTGGTCGGGAAGTTGCGGAACACGAACTTGAACCCCTGCTCGGTGATCTGAGGCGCGGCGGCGATATTGATCACGAACGGCACGCCCTTCTGTTCGCACACCTGCGCGATGGCGAGCGAGGCGCCCGAATCGAATGGACCGGTCAACACGTGCGCACCCTCGTTGATGAGTCTTTCGGCGCGCGTCCTGGCGGTATCGACGTTGGTTTCGGTATCCGCGTTCATCAACTCGATGTCCACGCCCAGCATGTCCTTGATCACCATCGGGGCCAGGTCCGCGCCCTTCTGACACGACTGGCCGATGAAACCCTGCGTACCGGAGCGCGGGAGCAGCACCCCTAGCTTGAGTTTCGCGCCCTGCGCGCGCACGATCCCGAAAGGTTGCAGGGCCGACGCGGCGGCGGTGGCGGCGAGCGCCTTGCTGAACTGGCGACGATCGATTCGCTGGGACATGGTCCCTCCCGATGGCTTGTTGCCCGAATTGTCTCTGCAAACCTTGTTCTTTTGAAGCAGCTGCGTTTTGTTGCAGTGCCGCATCCGACTCGATACAGCGAGCGGCGATTGCAGGGCTTTGTTATAGACCGTTACAATCTGCCGGTCAATGCGTACAGCTCAATGAACCGGAAAATCGCTTTGCCCCGCGGGCCCCGGCCAGGCGTGTTCAGGCGCGTGCCGGGAATCGACTACGGTGATCTCGAGAACCACCTCGGCTACGTTCTGCGGCGCGCCCAGGTCGCGGCGTTCGATGCGTTCTACCACGCCTCTACCGGCGCGGCCATCACCCCGCCGCGCTACACGGCGCTGGTGATCCTGCGTGCAAACCCCGGCATTACCCAGACGACGCTGGGAAACGTCCTGGGCACGGCACGCTCGGGCGCGATGCTGCTGGCCGATTGGCTGGAAGAGCGCGGCCTGGCCGAGCGCAGATCGCGCAAGGACGACGGCCGTGCGTGGGGGCTGTATCTGACCGACAAGGGCACGCGACTGCTCGCAAGGCTCAGGCGCCGCGTGCTCGCCCGCGACGCGGCGTTCGGCGCAAAGCTGATGCCCGGTGAGCGCGCGGTACTGGCGCGGCTGTTGAACAAGCTCGCGGGATGAGCACGCTGCGCTACCGCGAAGTATTACTCGGCAGCGCGGATCTCTGCGTAGAGAAGGACGCGCGCGGCCACACCCTGTTGCGTTCGGCCGCGCCGCTCGGCGCCTATCCGGATCGCCTCACCGAGCGCCTGCTGAAGTGGGCCAGCGAAGCGCCGGAACGGACTTTCATCGCCAGACGCGACGCCTCCGGCGCGTGGCGCCGGATCAGTTACCGCGAAGCGCTCGCCAACGCCCGTGCCCTCGGGCAGGCGCTGCTCGAGCGCGGACTTTCGGCCGAACGCCCGCTCGTGATTCTTTCCGAAAACGACCTCGAGCACGCGGTGCTGGCGCTCGCGGCACTGCACGTCGGTGTGCCGTACGTCGCGGTGTCGCCCGCGTACTCGCTCGTGTCGCAGGACCTGGGCAAGCTTCACTACATCCTTCAGTTGCTCACCCCGGGCCTGGTGTACGCCTCGGACGGAGCGCGTTACGCGAGAGCAATCGCCGCGGTCTCCTCCGAGGTGGAGCTCGCCGTCGGCGCGACGCCGTTTGCACAACTCGCGGCGACGCGGCCGAGCGCGTCGGTGGAGGCTGCGCATGCCGCGATCCGGCCCGACGCGGTGGCAAAATTCCTGCTGACCTCGGGATCGACCGGCATGCCGAAGGCGGCGATCCAGACTCAGCGCATGCTCACGAGCAATCTGCAGATGGTGGTGGATTGCCTGCCGTTCCTGCGACACGAGCCGCCGGTGCTCGTCGACTGGCTCCCGTGGAACCACGTGTTCGGCGGCAACCACAATTTCGGCATCACGCTCTACAACGGCGGCACGTTCTACATCGACGACGGCAAGCCCACGCCGCAACTCATGGGCGAGACGATCCGCAATTTGCGCGAGATCGCGCCGACGGTCTATTTCAATGTGCCGCGCGGCTTCGAGGAACTTGTGCCATACCTGCAGCGCGAGCCCGCATTGCGCGATCATTTTTTCAGCCGGGTGAAGATGCTCTTCTTTGCCGGCGCCGGTCTCGCGCAACCCGTGTGGGACGCACTCGATGCGCTTGCCGTCCAGTCCTGCGGCGAGCGCATCCTGTGGGTAAGCGGCCTGGGCGCGACCGAAACCGCGCCATCGGTAACGTTCACGCGGGGGCCCGGCGTGCGCTCGGGGATGATCGGGCTGCCGGTGCCCGGCGTCGACGTCAAGCTTGCTCCGGTCGAAGGCAAGCTGGAGATCAGGGCGCGCGGCCCGAGCATCATGCCAGGTTACTGGCGCCAGCCGGAACTGACGCGCGCGGCGTTCGACGAAGACGGCTACTACCGCCTCGGCGACGCGGTGCGCTGGGTCGATTATGCGGACCACGCCAAGGGGCTGTTATTCGACGGGCGCATCGCCGAAGATTTCAAGCTCTCTAGCGGCACCTGGGCGAGCGTCGGTCCGTTGCGCGCGCGGTTCATCGCCGAGGGGGCGCCGTACGTTCAGGACGTCGTGGTCGCCGGTATCAACCGCGACTGGATCAGCGTGCTGGTTTTCCCCCGTTTCGACGATTGCCGGCGGCTCTGTCCGGACCTGCCGGCGCAGGCGCCGGCCGCGAGCGTGCTTCGGCACCCGGCAGTGCGCGCGCAGTTCCAACTGTTGCTCGATCGCCTCGCCGCGCAAGCCACCGGCGGCGCGAACCGCATCGCGAGGGCGCTGCTGCTCGATGTGCCGCCCTCGATCGACGTGGGCGAAGTCACGGACAAGGGCTCGATCAATCAACGCGCGGTGCTCGAGCATCGGGCAGACCTGGTCGAAGCTTTGTACGCAGAGCCTCCGTTGCCCGAGGCGATTTGCGCAGCGCTCACGCCATGCTGATGCGAGGAGCATCGTTTTGAACGTCGACGAGCTGGTCGCCATCGACATCCACACGCACGCCGAAACCTCGGCACGGATCGCGCCCGACGAGGCATCGAAGGAGTCTCTCGAGGCGCGCGGACGCTACTTCCGTTATGCCGTGCAGCACCCGAGCATCGCGCAGATGGCGGCGTACTACCGCGAGCGCAGGATGGCTTTCGTGGTGTTCACCGTCGATCACGAGCGCGGCATGGGCTTGCGCAACATTTCCAACGAAGAGATCGCCGAATCGGCGGCGGAAAACGCCGATGTCGCCATCCCGTTCGCCAGCATCGATCCGGCTCGCGGCAAGATGGGCGTGCGCGATGCGAGGCGCCTGATCAGGGACTTCGGCGTGAAAGGGTTCAAGTTCCATCCGACGGTGCAGGCCTTCTTCCCCGACGACCACGACGCCTATCCGCTCTACGAGGTGATCGCCGAGGCGGGACTGCCGGCGATTTTTCACACCGGGCAAACGGGAATCGGGGCAGGCATGCCGGGCGGCGGCGGACTGCGGCTGAAATACTCCAACCCGATCTACCTCGACGACGTGGCTGCGGACTTCCCCGGGATGCAGATCGTCATGGCCCATCCGTCGGTGCCCTGGCAGGACGAAGCGCTGTCGGTGGCGACGCACAAGCCCAATGTCTGGATCGACCTTTCAGGCTGGTCGCCGAAGTATTTCGAGCCGAAGCTCGTGCAATACGCAAACACGCTGCTCAAGCACAAGGTCCTTTTCGGTACCGACAACCCGGTTCTATCGCCGGACCGGTGGCTGGCGGATTTCGCGAAGATCGACATCAAGCCTGAAGTCAGGCCGTTGATCATGAAGGAAAACGCGGTCCGGCTGCTGAAACTTCGCCCCTGACCCCGCGGCAACGCGGTCGTTCAATACAGTGCGCTCGCCAGGCTGCGGCGGTATTCCGATACCAGCTCTGTCTGCCCGGCGGCGAGGTTGAAAATCGCGAGCATCTGCTTGCGGGCGGCCTGATCATTCCAGTTCCGGTCGCGTTTCACGATTTCGAGGAGTTCGTCCATCGCCGCGCGCCATTCACTGTGGCCGGCGTGACGGTTCGCGAGTTGCATGCGCGCGTCCAGATCGCCGGGATTGGACGCGATGCGGGCCCTGAGCTCCGCGTCGCTCGCGCCCCCGGACTGCGTGGAGCGGGCAAACGCGATCGCTGCGCGCAGCGCGTCGATCCTCGCATCGTAGTCGATGTTCGCTTGCACCTCGGAAAGCTGCCGCTCTGCTGCCTCGAGTTGCCTGAGTTCGATGAGCAGTTCGACGAGGTCGATGCGCGCCAGATGAAACTTCGGATCGAGCCCGATCGCCCTGGAAAGCGCGGCGCACGCCCCGGCCGCATCGCCCTTGGCCCGCAGTTCCCGCCCGCGCGCGCGCTCGAGCTCGGCAGGCGTCGGCAGGAGCCGGTCGATGAACTCACGAACTTTGGACTCCGGAAGCGCGCCCATGAACTGACCGGCCAGCCGGCCATCCTTGAATGCCCTGACGTCGGGGATCGATCGCACACCGAACTGCGCGGCGAGTTCCATGTTTTCGTCCGAGTTGACCTTGGCGAGCTTGAACTTGCCGCCGTACTCGAGCGCGAGTTTCTCCAGGATCGGCTTTAGAACCTTGCACGGGGCGCACCATGGCGCCCAGAAATCCACAACAACTGGAGTTTGTTTAGAATGCTCAATAACTTCCGTATCAAAGTTAATGTTGTTTACATCTACTGCGTGGCCCGCCATGGAGTACCCCCCAAGTCACAGTGAATCCCACATGGGGGCCGTCCAGGCTGAATTCAAGCCATTGTTTCATTTCGAGAAACGACCGGTTCGCCGGATTGCTGCTATGCTTCGCTGCTTTTTTCCACTGCCAGAACCTCCCATGACCTACGTTGTGACCGAACAGTGCATCCGCTGCAAATACATGGATTGCATAGAAGTCTGCCCCGTCGATTGCTTCTACGAGGGCGAAAACATGCTCGCGATCCATCCGGACGAGTGCATCGATTGCGGAGTTTGCGAACCGGAATGTCCTGTCGACGCAATTGTTCCTGACTCGGACGCAAAGGCAGATGCCTGGCTGAACTTAAACGCGGAATATGCCCTCAAATGGCCGAATATCACGCGCAAAGGCACCCCGCCGCCGGATGCGGAGGAGCACAAGGACGAGCAAGGCAAGAAGGAGAAGTACTTCTCACCCAATCCGGGTAAGGGCGCCTGATCTCGCTTCCCGGTACGCCGTGGAGGAATTGGGTCATGGTGAATTTTGCGGCTTCCGCTGCAGCGGCAGGTGCGTTACTGCTCGCGGGCTGCGCGGGGTACTCCGGCAGCGATCTGGTTCCGGGCAAGTCGAGCGCGCCCGAGATCGAGGCTTCGATGGGCCCTCCAGCGGAAAGGCTCGTCAAGCCCGACGGCAGCAGTGTCTGGTATTTCCCGCGCGGCCCCCGCGGGCGCCATACGTACGCCGTTACTGTCGGGGCCGATGGCGTGATGCAGGCCATCGAACAACGCCTGATACCCGAGAACATGGCAAAACTTCAACGCGGGAAGATCGACGCCAGGGAGGTGCGCGAACTGCTGGGACCGCCGCTCGGGATCACGAGGGCGCCGTTCAAGCCCCTCGATGTCTGGGAATATCGATGGGAGAACGTGCTGGGCAGGCGTGTGCTTTGGGTGCATTTCTCGGACGATGGAATACTGCGCGAGGTATACGACCTGAACGACGAGCCGAGGGGTTTCCTGGGCAGACCAATGTAACTGCGGCGAATTGCCGCGGGAAGTGACTGAAGCGGAGGCAGCGATGAAAGAATTGTGCTCGGCCGCGGGTGCGGCGCTCGCTCTCGTGTTGGCCGGCTGCGCGAGTTACTCGGGCAGCGGGCTCCAGGCAGGCAAGGCCACGGCTGCCGACGTAGAGGCGTCCATGGGAAAGCCCGACGGCCGGCTTGCAAAGCCTGACGGAAGCAGCGTGCTTTATTTTTCGCGCGGCCCGGCAGGGCGCCAAAACTTCGCGGCCACGCTCGGTCCGGACGGGCGGCTGAAATCGATCGAACCACTCCTCACGGGCGAAAACGTCGCGAAACTGGTGCCGGGCCGGCTCACCAAGAAGGATGTCCTGGCGCTGATCGGCCCGTCCGTGGTGATCAGCAGATTGACCCGTCAGCAGCGCGATGTCTGGGAATACCGCAGGATGGAACGCGACGAGGCCCGCATCCTCTGGGTGCAATTCTCCGACGATGGCGTGCTGCGCGAGGTGCTCGACATGCACGATGCGGTGGTCGACGGTTTCAACATGTAAGGCAGCCGGGCGAGACGGCGGTGGCGGGATTTGACGCGGCAGCGGCACAGTGCATCCTCGAGGAGAATTTCGCTCCCTGGGTGCAGGAACTCGGTTTGCGCGTGGAATCCGTAGGCGAGGGCAGCGCCGCGCTCCGCCTGCCGTTTTCCGTTCGGCTGGCGCGCCTGGGGGGAACAGTCTGCGGACAGGCGTTGATGTCGGCGGCCGACACGGCGATGGTGTTCGCGCTTGCCGGATCGTTCGGCCAATTCCGACCCGTCGCGACGGTGTCGCAAAATATTTCCTTCATGCGCCCGATCTCCGGCCAGGACGTGCTGATCGACGCGCGCGTCATCCGGCTCGGCAGGACGCTGGCGTTTGGAGAGGTGGTGCTGCGCGCGGACGGCGACGATCGCCCGGCCGCGCTCGCCACGGCAACCTGCGCGATCCCGGATTGAGCCGGGCGCTGTCTACCCGCCGGGCGGAGCGTCGGCGCTGAAGTTGAGGTCGTGGATGCCCTCGAGTTCATCGCGCAAGCTTTTTTTCACCCCGATGAAGCCCCGCAGGGCCTTCTTGAACGCTTCGACCAGTTTCGGATCGAACTGCTTGCCGCTTTCCGCGACGATGATCTTCGCGGCCGCCGAAACCGGCATCGGTTCGCGGTGGCGCTGCGTCGAAGTCATCGCCTCGAAGGCGTCCACCAGCGCCAGCGCTCGCCCCGGCCACGGAATGGCTTCGCCCGCGAGCCCCTTCGGGTAACCCTTGCCGTCCCATCGTTCGTGGTGGGTGAGCGCCATGATGCGCGCCGCCTGCAGCACCGGGTCGCGGTGCTCGCCGATGATCTCGGCACCGACCTCCGGATGCGTGCGCATCTCCTCCCATTCCACGGCGTTGAGGCTTTCGGTCTTGCGCAGCACGACTTCGGGAACGCCGAGCGTTCCGATGTCGTGCAGGGGTGAGGCCTGCATCAGCAGCTCGCAAATCTCGGGACGCGCACCAGCGGCGCCGGCGAGGAGTTTGATGTACTGGGCCACGCGCGCGACGCGGTTTGTCAGTCCGCCTTCGCGGTACTCCATCGCGCGGGCCAGGCGATGGATGATTTCCAGCCTGCTCGCGTTCAATTCCCGCGTGCGTTCGGCGACCTTCTTCTCGAGTTGCCGGCGCATCTCGCAGGCTGCCAGTTGGGCCTGCACCCTTGCAGCAACGATCGGCAGGCTGACCGGCTTTTCAATGTAGTCGACCGCCCCGAGCCTGAGCCCGGCGGCTTCGTTCGTCGCGCCGCCGCGCACGGTGACGAAGATCACCGGTATGGCGCGCGTGATCGGATTGGCCTTGAGCCGCTTGCACACCGCATGGCCATCCATGCCGGGCATTTCGATGTCGAGCAGGATCAGGTCCGGATGGGGCACCTGCTCGGCGAGGTGCAGCGCCTCGGCGCCGTTATTCGCGAGCCGAACCGCATAGCTCCGCTTGAACAGCGAGGCCAGCAGGTTTCGCACGTCCTCGGCGTCATCCACCACCAGGATGATCGGGCGGGGCGCCGCAGGCTGGGCCGGCTCAACGGGCTTCGGCGCGGGGCTGATGGAGGCCATGGCGCGAGTCTATCGCATGCCGAAGAAGACACGCGCGTTGTGCGTCGTTTCGCGGGCAAGCTGCTCCAGCGGTTTTCCCACCGCGCGCGCCACAGTGGCTGCAATGTGCGGGAGAAAAGCAGGTTCATTGCGGCGCGCACGCGGCGCCGGTTTAAGGTCGCGCGGCGTCAGATACGGTGAGTCCGTTTCCAGCAGCAGCCGGTCGGCGGGGATTTCCCTTGCCAGCGCATGCAGGTGCCGCCCGCGCCGCTCGTCGCAGATCCAGCCCGTGATGCCGACGTAAAGTCCGAGTTCCAGGTACGCGCGAAGCTCCTCGGCCTCACCGGTAAAACAGTGCACCACCGCGCGCGGAAGGCGATCGTGAAAGCGGCGCAGGGTTGCCGCGAGCCGCGGGTGCGCATCGCGCGAGTGTATGAACAGCGGTTTGCCGAGCTCGCAGGCGAGCTCGAGCTGGGCGATGAACCATTTCTCCTGATCCGGGGGTGGCGAATAATTGCGGTTGAAGTCCAGGCCGCATTCGCCGAGCGCAACCACCTCGGGCTGAGCGGCAAGCGCGCGCAAGGCCGGAATGGTTTCCAAAGTGCAGTGCTGCGCATCGTGCGGGTGCACGCCAGCCGTGCAGTGGAGCATGCCGGGATGCGCGCGTGCGAGGCTGAGCGCTGCGTGGCTTGCCGCCACGCTGGTGCCGGTGACCACGATCGTTGTCACGCCATGGACGCGCGCCCGATCCAGCACTGCCGGCAAATCGTCGCCAAACGATGCGTGCGTCAGATTGGCGCCGATGTCGACGAACTTGCCGGGGCTCACCGGCGCGAGTATACCGTCGCGCCGGCCTGCTTCCGATGCGCTAGGATTCGCGTTACCCGCAGCTTGTGAACATCACAGTCCGATGAGCAGGAATATGTCGTCGCGCATGCCTCCGCTGGACGAATGCCCCGCCTGGAAGAACCTGATCGCGCACCATCGGGAAGTCGGCAATCTGCACCTGCGGCAACTGTTTGCCGACGACGCCGGACGCGGCGAGCGCTTCAGCGCGGAAGCGGCCGGTATCCATCTGGATTTTTCGAAGAACCGGATCACTGGCGAGACCCTGCGCCTGCTCGTGCGCCTGGCCGAGGAGTGCGGGCTGCGCGAACGCGCCACCGCGATGTTCGAGGGCAAGGCAATCAATCTCACCGAGCGGCGCGCGGTCCTGCACATCGCGCTGCGCGCGCCGCGGGACCGGCGCGTTGCATGCGATGGAATCGACGTCGTGCCGCATGTGCATGCAGTGCTCGATCGCATGGCCGGGTTCGCCGATCGAATCCGCAACGGCGAATGGAAAGGGTATACCGGCAGGCGGATCCGCAACATCGTCAACATCGGCATCGGCGGGTCCGATCTCGGTCCGGTCATGGCCTGCGAGGCGCTGCGCCATTACAGCCAGCGCGACCTGTGCATGCGCTTCGTATCCAACGTGGACGGCACCGATTTCAGCGAGGCCACGCGCGATCTGGATGCCGGAGAAACGCTGTTCATCGTCTGCTCGAAGACTTTTTCCACGCTGGAAACCCTGACCAACGCCAGCACTGCCCGCGCCTGGGTTACCGGCAGACTCGGCGATGACCGGGCCGTGGCCAGGCACTTCGTCGCGGTTTCGACCAACGCCGCTGCGGTTGCCGCTTTCGGCATCGACACCGCCAACATGTTCGGTTTCTGGGACTGGGTCGGCGGGCGCTATTCGATGACCTCCGCGGTGGGCCTGTCAACCATGATTTCCATCGGCCCGGAGAACTTCGGCGCGATGCTGGCCGGATTCCACGCGATGGACGAACACTTCCTCGGCGCGCCGTTCGAGCGCAATTTGCCCGTGTTGCTGGGATTGCTCGCGGTCTGGAACGTCAATTTTTTCGACGCCCGCACGCTCGCGGTGGTGCCCTACGAACAATATCTGAAGCGGCTTCCCGCCTACCTTCAGCAATTGGCGATGGAGAGCAACGGCAAACAGGTGACCCTCGAGGGTGCGCGCGTCGCCTGGGACACTTCGCCGGTCTACTGGGGCGAACCGGGCACCAACGGGCAGCACTCGTTCTTCCAGTTGATGCATCAGGGAACCCGGGCGGTGCCGTGCGACTTCATCGGCTTCTGCCAGCCCCTCAATCCGGCGGGCAACCATCACGATCTCCTGATGGCAAACCTGTTTGCCCAGGCGGAGGCGCTCGCGTTCGGCCGAAGCGCGGCCGAAGTGCGTGCCGAAGGCACGCCGGAATGGCTGGTGCCGCATCGCTGTTTCGAGGGCAATCGTACGAGCAACGTGCTGCTCGCCGAGCGCCTGACGCCGCATGCGCTCGGCGCGCTCGTCGCACTGTACGAACACAGCGTATTCACCCAGGGCGTGATCTGGAACATCGATTCGTTCGACCAGTGGGGCGTCGAATTGGGCAAGGTGCTGGCGCAGCGGACCGCGACCGAATTCGATAGTGCCCGCGATCCGGATTTGCGTCACGATAGTTCCACCAATGCCCTGATTCGCCGGTATCGCCGGCTCAGGCAACAGGGGGACTGAAATGAAAATCGATCCGCTGGCAGGCAAGCCGGCGCAGCTTGCGCCGCGCGCCGACGTGCCGCGGCTGGTCAGCGCATATTACACGGAGCGTCCGGATACGTCGGTCGCGGAACATCGCGTGGCGTTCGGCACCTCCGGGCATCGCGGCAGTTCGCTCAACAGCAGCTTCAACGAATGGCACGTGCTGGCCATCAGCCAGGCGATCTGCGACTACCGCAAGCGGCAGGGTATCGACGGGCCGCTGTTCATCGGCATCGATACGCATGCATTGTCGATTCCTGCGTTCGCCAGCGCGCTGGAGGTGCTGGCGGCGAACGGTGTCGAAGCGATGATCGCCGCGCGCGACGAATTCACGCCGACTCCCGCCATTTCCCATGCGATCCTTGCGCATAACCGCGGACGCGAGCGTGGATTGGCCGACGGCATCGTCATCACGCCATCGCACAATCCGCCCGAAGACGGCGGATTCAAGTACAACCCGGCGAACGGGGGGCCGGCGGATTCCGCGATCACCCGCGCCGTCGAAATCCGCGCCAACGAATTGCTCGCCGGCGACATGGGGCAGGTGAGACGCGTGACGTTCGCGCGTGCGCTGCGGGCGTCCAGCACGCGCCGGCACGATTATCTCGGCGGCTATGTCAGCGACCTGGCCAGCGTGCTCGACATGGATGCGATCAGCGCCTCATCCGTCCGCATTGGCGTCGATCCGCTCGGGGGAGCCGGAGTGCATTACTGGCAGGCGATTGCGGACCGGTACCGGCTCGCGTTGACTGTGGTCAGCGAGGAAGTCGATCCAAGCTTTCGATTCATGACGCTCGACTGGGACGGACGCATCCGGATGGACCCGTCGTCGCGCTATGCAATGCAGCGTCTGATCGAGCTGAAGGATCGTTTCGACATCGCTTGCGCTTGCGACACCGATCACGATCGCCACGGCATCGTCGCACCGAGCGCGGGGCTGATGCCCGCAAATCACTATCTCGCGGTTGCGGTGCATTACCTGTTCCGGCACCGGCCGGGGTGGCGAAGCGACGCCGCCGTCGGCAAGACCGTGGTGAGCAGCCAGATCATCGACCGGGTGGCGCAAAAACTCGGGCGCACGCTCTACGAAACGCCAGTGGGCTTCAAATGGTTCGCGGACGGCTTGCTCGACGGCTCGCTCGGCTTCGCCTGTGAAGAAAGCGCCGGTGCGGCGTTCGCGCGTCGCGACGGCACGGTCTGGACCACGGACAAGGACGGGATTACATCGGCACTGCTCGCCGCGGAGATGACCGCGCGCACCGGAAGCGATCCGGGAGATCTCTATCGCGCACTCACCGCGGAGCTGGGGCTGCCATACGCAGATCGCGTGGATGCACGCGCGACGGCCGCGCAGAAGGCGTTGCTTTCGAAGATCTCGCCGCAGCAAATCCGCAGCACCGATCTTGGCGGCGAGCGCATCAGGGAGGTGCTCAGCCACGCGCCCGGCAATGGCGCGGCGATCGGCGGCATCAAGGTCGTCGCCGAAAACGGCTGGTTCGCGGCGCGCCCCTCCGGTACCGAAGACATCTACAAGATCTATGGGGAGAGCTTTCGCAGCGAGGAGCATCTGCGTAGGATACTGAGCGAGGCGCAAGCCATCGTCGATGCGACGCTGCAAAGCGCATAAGCGTCGCTTCACTCTCCTGCTCGCGTCGTTCAGCGCGAACGTTGCACCGCATCGACCCCGCCTGATCGTCTGTTTCAGCCTGCTCAACGGCCCGAGCCGCTACGCGCGGCCGATCAGGTTGCGCAGACGCCGGCCCCCGCACAGCCGGTGGGCTTCGAAATCGTTGAAATCCGTCGTCGCCGTACCGCAGGGCTGCCTGGGCACCGAACAGATACCAGCGAGCGTCGAGCGTTTCCAGCGCCCGGGCGAGCGCCGCGAGCGCCTCAGCGAGCGCAGAGCGCACGCGCGGCGCGGTCGATGCGGCGCTTGAGCGCCACGTGATGCGCGAGATCCTCGTCGCGGTCGCGCACGGTTGGCCAGTCGGGTCTGACCTTGCGCGCATGCTCGCGCAATGCTCGCGCGGCTTCGAGTCCGGACTGACCGCCCGACGCGCGGTATCGATTTGCATGATGGTCCCGCTTCAGCGCGGCGACGCGGTCGCGGTCTCGCGTGACAAAGGCCCGTACTGCTGCTCGATCCATTGTTCAAGTGTACTCCGAGCCGCGTCCCCGGACGAGCCGGGGAGGGCGTCTGCCGCGCACTCTGGCACGGCGCGCCGATGTTAGTGAAAATCCCGTGAGCGCGTGGCCAGCCGCCCGAGCAGTGCTGTATGGTCCACCAGCCGCCGGGCGAGCAGATGCACCACTTCGCCCTCGAGCTCGATGGTGCCGTACACCGCCATCATGCGCGCGCCGAGCAGTTCGCGGCGCTGCCGCTCCTGCAGGTCGCGCCATACGATCACGTTGACGCAGCCGGTCTCGTCCTCCAGCGTCACGAACATCACGCCGCTGGCGGTGTCCGGGCGCTGCCGGCCGATGACGATGCCCGCCGCACGCGCCGGCTTGCCGTGCCGCAGCGAGCGGACCTCTTCGGCAGAGGCCAGCCTCATCCGCGCCAGGCGCGGCCTGAGCAGCGCGAGCGGATGGCGGCCGAGCGTGAGTCCGAGCGCTGCGTAATCGGCGACCACGGTCTCGCCCTCGCTCGGCGCCGCAAGAGCGGGCGTGGCTTCTGCGAAGCGCGCACCGGCGAGCAACCCGGGCAGTCGCTCTATGCCCGCGACGCTCCAGGCCGCCTGTCGCCGGTGTCCGGCGAGCGGTTCGAGCGCGCCTGAGCGCGCCAGGTGATCGAGGTCGCGCCGATCGAGTTGCGCGCGCAGCGCCAGGTCCTCGACTGATTCGAACGACGCACCCGCGCGCGCCGCGACGAGGCGTTCCGCGCCCGCCTGTGACAATCCCTTGACCATGCGCAGGCCGAGGCGCAGCGCGGGCCCCGTCGCGCCATCCTCCAGCGTGCAATCCCAACCGCTTTGCGTGGCGTCGACGGCGCGCACTTCGACGCCGTGCCGCCGCGCGTCCTGCACCAGCTGCGCCGGCGCGTAAAAGCCCATGGGCTGCGAATTGAGCAAGGCCGCCGCGAACGCGGCAGGCTCGTGGCATTTGAGCCACGCCGAAACATAGACCAGCAGCGCAAAGCTCGCGGCGTGCGACTCGGGAAAGCCGTATTCGCCGAACCCCTTGATCTGGCGGCAGATGGCCTGTGCGTACGCCTCGGTGTAGCCGCGCGCGCGCATGCCCTCGGTCAGCTTGTGCTCGAATTTCTCCAATCCGCCTTTCCTGCGCCACGCGGCCATCGCACGGCGCAGGGCGTCTGCCTCGCCAGGCGTGAAGCCCGCAGCGACTACTGCGAGTTGCATCACCTGCTCCTGGAAGATGGGCACACCGAGCGTGCGCTCGAGCACGTCCTTCACCTGCTCGCTCGGATAGGTGACCGGCTCCAGTCCCTGCCTGCGGCGCAGGTAGGGGTGCACCATGCCGCCCTGGATGGGGCCGGGACGAACGATCGCGACCTCGATCACGAGGTGGTAGAAATTCTCAGGTCTGAGGCGCGGCAGCATGTTCATCTGCGCGCGTGATTCGATCTGGAACACGCCCACCGTGTCGCCCTTGCTGATCATCCGGTACACGAGCGGGTCCTCCGCCGGAATTTCGGACATGGCGAGGCGCGTCCCGCGCCGGCAGCCGGCAATTTCGAGCGCCTTGCGGATCGCGGTGAGCATGCCCAGGGCGAGCACATCGATCTTGAGCAAGCCGAGCGCATCGAGGTCGTCCTTGTCCCACTGGATCACCGTGCGGTTTTCCATTGCCGCGTTCTCGATCGGCACCAGCCGCGAGAGCCGGTCGCGCGCGATGACGAAGCCGCCGGTGTGCTGCGACAGGTGGCGCGGAAAGCCCACCAGTTCTCCAGCAAGCGCAAGGAGCCGCCTGACCCCGGGGTTTTCCGGATCGAAACCGGCGCCGGCGAGGCGCTCGGCGAGTACCTTGCGCCCGTCCCACCAGGCGAGCGATCCGGAAAGCCGCTCGATCTGGTCGGCGGAGAAACCAAGCGCCTTGCCGACGTCGCGCACCGCGCTCTTCGGCCGGTAGGTGATCAGCGTCGCGGTGAGGGCGGCACGGTGCCTGCCGTACCGGGCATAGACGTACTGCATCACCTCCTCGCGCCGCTCGTGCTCGAAGTCGACATCGATGTCCGGCGGCTCGTTGCGTTCCCTGGAGATGAATCGCTCGAACAGCATGTTCATGCGCGTCGGGTCGACTTCGGTGATGCCGAGCGCGTAGCACACCGCGGAGTTCGCCGCCGAGCCGCGCCCCTGGCAGAGGATCGATCGGCTGCGGGCGAAGCGCACCAGGTCGTGGACGGTGAGGAAATAGGGCTCGTAGCCGAGTTCGGCGATGAGAGAAAGTTCATGCCCGACCAGTTCGAGCACCTTCGCCGGCGCGCCACCGGGATAGCGTTGCGCAAGGCCCGACAGGCTGAGCGATCTCAGGTGCGTAATCGGTGTCTCGCCCGGCGGAACCAGTTCCTGCGGATATTCGTAGCGCAGTTCGTCGAGAGAAAAGCTGCAGCGTTCGGCCACTGCCAGCGTCTGGGCGAGTGCTTCGGGCGGATAGGTGCGCGCCAGCTGCTCGCGCCGCCGCAGATGGCGCTCGCCGTTCGGCGCGAGCGCGAAACCGGCTTCGGCAACGCGCGTGCCGAGGCGGATTGCGGCGAGCGTGTCGGCGAGCGCGCGGCGCTCGCGCGAATGCATGCGCACGTCGCCCGCTGCGGCCAGCGGCAGGCCGTGGCGCGCAGCGCAATCGCGCACTTCGGCTGCACGCGCCCGGTCATTCGGGCCCGCATGCAACTCGAGCAGCATCCACAGGCGCCCGCGAAAGATCTCCGCGAGAATCGCCGCTTCCGCTACCGGCATCTGTTCGCCTGGAGCGAGCAGCGCCAGGCAGCCGGGAACCCCGGCCGCCACGTCCTGGAGGGAAAACGCGTAGCTGCCTTTGCAGGCCCGCCTCCGGCAAGCCGTGATCAGCTCGGCGAGGTTGCCGTAACCTTCGCGATCGGCAGCCAGAAGCACCAGTTTTGACGAAGCTGGCGCGAGAGCGGGTGAGGCGGCGGAAAGCGCGAATTCAGAGCCGACGATCAGGTTCAGGCTGCATTGCTTCGCCGCCAGGTGGGCGCGTACCACACCGGCCGCCGAGCATTCGTCGGTGATCGCCAGCGCCGCATAGCCCAGCGCATGCGCGCATCCGACCAGTTCGTCGGGCTGCGAAGCCCCACGCAGAAAGCTGAAACTGCTCAGGCAATGCAGCTCGGCGTAGCGGGGCAGGAAGGAGTGGAGTGCCATGGATATATGTATAAATATACAGTATTAGGTCTTGTTTTCATGCCCCCGTTTTCGCACCAGGCCGGACAACGGAGAAACTGCGGCCGCGCGCATGACGATTTTTGACCCCCCTTCGCACCCCCTGGCTCCGGCCAAGGTTCTATAATTCTTCGCTTGATCGAATCCCTAGCCCCACTTTCTGAGCGAGATTCAAACCCGTGAGCGAGGACAAATACACGGCCGTGGTGGCCAGGGACCTCGAGGACCTGATCCCGGGCTTCTTCAAGAACCGGCACAAGGAACTCGAAGCGCTGCGCACCGCCCTCGCGACGGGCGACTGGGAGCAGATGCGCCAGCTCGGCCACCGCATGAAGGGCGTGGGCACCTCGTACGGTTTCGACCCCATCTCCGCAATCGGCAAGGTGATCGAGGACGGCGCCAGGAAGCAGGACGCCGCAGCCATGGACGGGCAACTCGCCGAGTACGCGGATTACCTCGAGAAGGTGAAAGTCGTCTATGAATGAGGCAGTCCGCGCAAAGGACGCGGGCAATGCGCACGGGGCCGCGCAGGCGCCGTATCGCATCCTGATCGTCGACGACGATCCGGACATGAGCGCCTACCTCGCGCTGCTGCTGAGGAAGGAAGGGATGGCGACGGAGGTCGCGCACGACGGAGAAAGCGCGATCACGCGCGTACTCACCTCACCGCCCGACCTGGTGCTGCTCGACGTGATGATGCCCGGCATCACCGGTTTCGACGTCTGCCAGCAGCTCAAGTCCGATCCGGAGACGGCGCTGCTGCCGGTGGTGCTGATTACCGCGCTCGAGGACCAGGACAGTCGCGTGCGCGGCATCGAGGCAGGCGCCGACGATTTCCTGTCCAAGCCGGTGAATCGCGAAGAACTGCTCGCGCGCGTGAAGACCTTGCGGCGCCTGCACGAGACGCGCAAGGAACTCGAAAACCGCCGCCTCGCGGCGGAGGTCGCGCGCAAGGAGGCGATCCGTGCGGCATTCTCGCGCTACATCTCGCCGCGCCTCGCGGAACGCATCATCGGCGGATCCGGCGCTTCGGAGGAGTTGTTTTCCAGCCGCCCGCAGCGCACCACGGTGGTGGCCCTGTTCGCCGACCTGCGGGGCTTCACGCGCCTCACCGAGCGCACCGAGGTGTCGCAAGTGGTGGCGATGCTCAACCAGTATTTCACCATCCTCACCGAAGCGGCCTACCAGCACGACGCCACCATCTTCAACATGGCCGGCGACGCCCTGCTGATCGGCTTCAACGTACCCTTCGCGCAGGAGGACGCGGCAATGCGCGCCTGGCTGACGGCGCAGGAGATGGTGACCCGCTTTGCACCGGTGGCGCTCGAGTGGGAGAAGGCGCACGGACTTGCGACCGGCGTGGGCATCGGCATCTGCATGGGCGAGGCGATACTCGGCAACGTGGGCTCGCCGCACTACACCAGCTACACCATCATCGGCAATACGGTGAACACCGCCGCGCGCCTGATGCAGCTTGCCGCGCCAAACGAAGTGCTGGTGTGTGGCGAGGTGCAGGAGGAAATCCGCAATGCGATTGCCGACGCCCGCATCGAATCACGGGGCGACGTGACCTTGCGCGGACGCAGCGAGCCGATTCCGGTGTTTGCCGTCAGGGTCCCGGGCACGTGATGCGTGTTCTCATCATCGATGACGACGCCGA
>JACPYS010000065.1 GCA_016195915.1 Betaproteobacteria bacterium
GCTCGTCTCGACATGAGATAGACCGCCCGATCGTTCGGCTTCTGCTCCCTCGAGTCTACGTTCAACCACTGGGCAGATGGTAATTCTAGATACGTTCCGAAATCCGGCGTAGGCAAAAGCCAATTTGTGGCCGCATAGCGCCGGAAACAGGTGCAAGAAATCACACTGCTACTCCGTAATTCGGCGCTGTTGCCTGCCTTGCTACTCCGGAAATCGGAACAAGCGATGTGCCGCGATGGTACGCCGTTCTCATTCGCTCGAAGTGCGCCGGGTTAATATCTAGCCCGTCCAATTGATTGAGGGCGTACCACGCCAGCGCATACCACGCAGCTCGGTTCGGACACCTGCCTTTGCGGGTTTCAATCAACAACTCGCTATTGAGCAAGTCCCTCTTCGCTCGCGTTATCGTGTCGGCACTTGTCCAGCCGAGCGGCTTCAGGTACTTCGCGCACGCCACAAGTTTGCCGTTGTTGTGGCCTTTGTACTGCATGGCTATGTCGATCAACAAAGCACGCGCCGAGTACCCAAGCGAGCGATAGGCGCGAGACTCGAGCACTACGTGGGGTAGGGCAATGTGCTGCGTTCCATCGCGTCCTGAGTCCTTCCAGCGACGCCGCCGGGCCATAGTTACCCAAGCCGCTTAAGGAAGAGGCAAACGCCCCAAAGCTCGGTAGTCATGGTCGCCGCCCCTTATGCCGATGCAATGAGGGCGCGAATACTCTCCACTTTCCAGAATGTCCCGCGACCGTTGCCAATTTTCACTGGCTTCGGAAAGCGCCCGGATTTGACGCCAGCCCACCAACAGGATTTTTTTACGGGAACGATAGCGGAGGAAGCTGGGCGGGAACGTTTTGGTCCTTTGCCGCGCTTGCGGTTTTCCTCGGCTTGATTTTCGGTCACGGCCTCTTGGCCGATGATTTGCGACAGGCTCAGAAAGCCGGTTTCAGGAAGTTGGTTCACCCAGGATGCTCCGTAAAAGACCGTTGCAGGTCGATACCCGCATACTCGCTTCTACGGAATGACTGCGAAACAAACTACGCTGGCAGGGTGCTCTCTGGCCTTGCTGAGTGCTCACTATGCCCGCTGGGTACCATACTTGGCTTCCCATTCTCGACACCAATCTTCGATTTTCTTTTGACTTTTTAGGTGTTCGACTTTTTCCCGCATGTCCCTAGCAAATGCCGCTTTCGATTCGTAGTTATCCGGCTTCTTTCGCCACTCCTGCCAGCATTCAAATACTAATTTTTTTTCCTGTTGCCTCGGATCTTTTTTAAGCCTCGCCAGCGCATTTTTCCTGCCTTGCTCGGACTTGATTTTGTCTCGCGCCACAAAAAAGAGAAGCGCCACTACACCAGCGCTTGGCGCGTGTTCTTCTACGTACCTGATGGCATCGAGGATCGTCGCATCTTTCAAAGCGCTCGAAAGAGCCTCGGCCTCCGCTTCCCATCGGCGAACGTTCTTAAACGTTACCGATACCTTTTGACTACTCGCGCCCGGGAAGAGCAACGTCGGATCGAGGATATCGCTCAGACGAACAGCGCCGGTCTGCTTCTTAGCCATAGCGCCCCTTTCACGCTCGCCCTTGAGTCAGGAGCCGCGCCGGCCGAGCAAGGGTGTCTCGGTTTTCGCACTCGGGGATCAGCCTCGGGCTAGGCGCGGCGAAGTCGGTCAACGTACAAAGTTGCGCCCGTCACTTAAACAGATAAGGGAAAGCAGATGGTTTCTTCTCATTCATTATTATTCCCGCGCCGGGGCGAAGGATAAAATCCACGTCTCGCTTTTCCTTTGCTTCATTCCATCGCCTAACCATATAGAGAGTCGCCGCAGCAACGCAAATGAAGAAACCAATCCATAGAATGATGTTCATAGATATTTCTCCAATGGTCTGGTGATGATCTTGGCGCGCCAATCCTCGATGCGCGCCTTGGGCTGGAGAGATTCGATCTTCAAGCGGCCTGCCCGTGCAACGTGATCACTTCCGCCCCGGCCTTCAGCTTGTCCAGATAGTCCGCCCACTTCTGCATCATCTTCCTGCGCTCCGGCAGGTACTCAGCGAAGTTATATGAAGCGGACACCTTGTTTCGCTCGCCGTGCGCAAGCTGCCGCTCGATTACCGCGTGCTTTTCCCCAAGTTCGTGCAGCAGCGTTGACGCCATGCTGCGGAACCCGTGCCCGGTCATTTCGTCCTTGGTGTACCCCATCCTGCGCAGCGCCGCGTTGACGGTGTTTTCGCTCATCGGTCGCCCGCCGCCGCGCTCGCTCGGGAAAACGTAGCGTCCCCGCCCGGTCAGCGGCTGAATCTCGCGCAGGACGCCGACTGCCTGAGACGATAGGGGCACGATGTGCTGCTCTTTCATCTTCATCTTGCCCGTCGGAATGCGCCACTCGGATTTGTCGAAGTCGAATTCTGTCCACTCGGCATGGCGAAGCTCGCCAGGACGCACGAAAACGAGCGCAGCGAGGCGCAGGGCGCACCGGGTGGTGAATCCCCCGGTGAACCCATTCACGGCGCGCAGCAGCCCTCCTACGGCCTTGGGATCGGTAACTGAGGCATGGTGCTGTACGTCGGCAGGGGGCAGAATATCTTTGATCTCGATGTCGCGCGTCGGATCGCGGCTCGCCAGCCCTCGCCCCACGGCGTAGCGGAAGATGCGCCCCATCGAGTTGTGCATTCGTCGGGCAATGTCCACCGCGCCGCGTTGCTCTATGCGCTCGATCACCCGAATGATGTCCGCCGCGACCAGTTCCGAGATAGGCCGGTTACCAATCAACGGGAAAACGTCAACCTCTAGGCGTCGCATCAGCTTTTCTTTCGTGCTCTCCGCCAACGTCGCCGCGGTCTTGGCGTACCACTCCCGCCCGACCACCTCGAAAGTATTCGCAGCCAGCCCTTCCCGCAGTACCTTGCTGGCCTTCCGGTGCTCGCCCGGATCGACGCCGTTTGCCAGCAATTCGCGCGCTTCGTCGCGCTTCTTCCGCGCCGCCCGCAAGGTAGTTTCGGGATAGACGCCCAGGGCGAGCACTTTTTCCTTTCCGACGTGGCGGTACTTCAAACGCCAGTACTTCGCGCCGCTTGGATGTACGAGCAGATACATTGCGTCGCTGTCGCCAATCTTGTACGGCTGCGGCTTGCGCTTAGCGATTCGGGCTTTCGTGTCGGTGATCGGCATTGGGGGTATCAGTTTCGAATTGGGGGTATAAACGCCCGAAAAATACCCCCGATACCCCCGGATGTCAAAGGACGGTACCGCACCGCCCCGGACAGCTTACTAGCGTTTTCCTCTATGAGAACAGCGCCGCTCTGGACTTGCTTGGACGCTGCTGGAAGGCTTGATGGTGCCGGAAGAGGGACTCGAACCCTCACGCCATCACTGGCACCGGATTTTGAGTCCGGCGCGTCTACCAGTTCCACCATTCCGGCGCTCGAAACGCGCGCATTATCGCGCCTTCTATAATGACGCGCCATGCTCGTTTCCGAATTCGACTATCCGCTGCCGCCCGAGTTGATCGCGCAGCACCCCGCGCCAGAGCGCACCGCGAGTCGGCTGCTGCGTCTTGAGGGCGCAAGCGGCGCGCTCGAGGACTTGCGTTTCGCCGACCTGACGCGCCTGGTCGCGCCCAACGACGTCGTGGTGTTGAACGACACGCGCGTCATCAAAGCACGCCTCGGCGGCCGCAAACGCACGGGCGGCAAGATCGAGGTCTTCATCGAGCGCATCATTGCGCCCCACGAAGCGCTGGCAATGATCCGCGCCAGCCATCCGCCCGCGATTGGTGCGGAATTGGTGGTGGGGCCCGCTGTACCGGCGCGCGTAATCGGCCGCGAGGACGACCTGTACCGCCTGCGCTTCCTGTCGGGCATCACGGTAGAGCAGGTGCTGGAGCGCCACGGCACGGTGCCGCTGCCCCCCTACATCACACATACGCCGGTTGCCGAGGACACCGAGCGATACCAGACCGTGTACGCGGACAAGCCCGGCGCGGTAGCCGCCCCGACGGCGGGGCTGCATTTCGACCAGACGATGCTCGCCGCGCTCGCGGCGAAGGGCGTTCGGATCGCAACAGTGACGCTGCACGTCGGCGCGGGCACCTTCCAGCCCGTGCGCGCGGAAAATGTCGAGGACCACCGCATGCACCGCGAGCGCTTCAATGTGCCGAAGGAAGCTGTTGCAGCAGTGGAGGCCGCGCGCGCCGCAGGCGGCCGGGTCCTCGCGGTCGGGTCCACGTCGCTGCGCGCGCTCGAAGCGGCAGCAGCGTCCGGCAAGCTCGAACCCTTGAGCGGCGAAACCGATCTGTTTATCCATCCTGCCTACGCGTTTCGCGTTACAGAGCGCCTGCTCACCAATTTCCATCTGCCCAAGTCGAGCCTCCTGATGCTCGTTTCGGCATTCGGCGGAGCCGAGAACGTCCGCAACGCCTACGCGCACGCGATCGCGCAAGGCTACCGGTTCTTTTCCTACGGCGATGCGATGCTGATCGAAAGAAACGCTTGAAATTTCAACTGACGCATCGCGACGGCGCGGCTCGGCGCGGCGTGCTCGAGCTCACGCACGGACGCGTCGATACGCCGGTTTTCATGCCTGTGGGCACCTACGGCTCGGTCAAGGCCATGTCGCCGGCGGAACTGAAGGAAATCGGCGCGCAGATCGTGCTCGGCAACACGTTCCACCTGTGGCTGCGCCCCGGGCTGGAGGTGATCGAAAAGCACGGCGGACTGCACCGCTTCATGGGCTGGGACGCGCCCATTCTCACCGACTCCGGCGGCTTTCAGGTATTCAGCCTCGACGCCTTGAGGAAGGTCTCCGAGGAGGGCGTCAGATTCGCCTCGCCCGTGAACGGCGACCGGCTGATGCTCACACCCGAGGAGTCGATGCGCATCCAGCGGGTGCTGAATGCCGACGTCGTGATGATTTTCGATGAATGCACCGCCTACCCGGCCGATGAGAGGTCGGCCGCAGAATCGATGCGCCTCAGCCTGCGCTGGGCCGGGCGGTCGAAGATGGCGCACGAAGGAAATGCAAACGCGCTGTTTGGCATCGTGCAAGGCGGGATGCACGAGGCGCTGCGTGACGAGTCCCTCGACGGGCTGACGCGCATCGGTTTCGACGGGTATGCCGTCGGCGGGCTGTCGGTCGGCGAGCCTAAGCCTGAGCGCAGCCGCGTCCTCGCGCACTGCGCGCCGCGCCTCCCGGAGGACAAGCCGCGGTACCTGATGGGAATGGGCACGCCGGAGGACATCGTCGAGGGGGTGAGCGCCGGGATCGACATGTTCGACTGCGTGCTGCCCACGCGCAACGCAAGGAACGGATGGCTGTTCACGCGCTTCGGCGACGTGAAGATCAGGAACGCGCGGCACCGCGACGACACCGGGCCGCTCGATGAAAGCTGCGGCTGCTACTGCTGCCGCAACTTCACGCGCGCCTATCTGCACCACCTGCAGAAGGCAAACGAAATTCTCGGCGCGCGGCTCAATACCATTCACAACCTGTTCTACTACCAGCAGCTGATGCGCGAATTGCGCGGTGCCATCGCGGCCGGCCGGCTGGCGGAGGAAGCGACGCGCATGCTGCACGAGCGGAAGCGAGCCCCTCCGGTGCTATAATTCCGCGCTTTTTTTCAATCCCTTCCGGAGTTCCAAGTGTTGATTTCTTCCGCTCATGCCCAGGCTGCCGCGGGCGGTGCCATGGGCGATGCCGGCCTGATGGGGTTCCTGCCTCTGATCCTGATGTTCGTGCTGCTGTACTTTCTGATGATCCGGCCGCAGATGAAGCGCGCGAAAGAGCAGAAGGTGATGGTGGACGGCCTCGCGAAGGGCGACGAAGTGATCACTGCGGGCGGCGTGCTGGGTAAGATCACCAAACTGAGCGAGGCCTACATTACGCTCGAGATCGCATCGGAGACCGAGATCACGGTGCAACGCTCGGCGGTGCAGACCCTCCTGCCCAAGGGCACCATCAAGAGTGCCCAGTAATAGCGCCGCGCAGTGAACCGCTTCCCGCTCTGGAAATACCTGTCGGTCGCGGGCACAGTGGTGCTCGCACTGCTCTACACCTTGCCGAATTTCTTCGGCGAGTCGCCCGCCGTGCAGGTCTCGAGCGCCAAGGCCACGGTGCGGGTCGATACGGCGCTGCTCGGGCGCATCGAAAACGCGCTGAACAAGGCCAACATCGCGCCCACCGGCACGCTGCTCGACCCGAACAGCGTGCGCGTGCGCCTCGCCGACCCGGACACGCAGTTGAAGGCGAAGGACGAAATCAGCCGCGCACTCAATCCGGATCCGTCCAACCCGACCTACGTGGTGGCGCTGAACCTACTTTCGTCCTCGCCGTCGTGGCTCACGGCCATTCACGCGCTGCCGATGTACCTGGGCCTCGACCTGCGCGGCGGGGTGCATTTCCTGCTGCAAGTGGACATGCAAGCGGCGATCACCAAGAAGCTGGAAAGCCTGACGGGTGACCTTCGCAGCCAGCTGCGCGACAAGGGCATCCGCCATGGTGGCGTGACCCGCGAGTCGCAGACCGTCCGCGTGCGCTTCCGCGACGCCGAGACGCGTGCCAAAGGGCGCGTCGTGATCCAGAACGCGGTGGCCGACCTGAACATCGAAGAGCGCCAGGACGGCGAGTCCTTCATGCTGGTGGCCACACTCAAGCTCGAGGCGGTGAAGCGCACCCAGGAGTACGCGCTCAAGCAGAACATCACCACCTTGCACAACCGCATCAACGAGCTGGGCGTCGCCGAACCGGTGATCCAGCAGCAGGGCGCCGACCGCGTGGTGGTACAACTGCCCGGCGTGCAGGACACCGCCAAGGCCAAGGACATTCTCGGCCGCACTGCGAGCCTCGAGGTGCGCATGGTGGACGAGGAGAAGATGACGCCCGATTCGCTCGCGGCGGCGGCGCGTGGCGAAGTGCCGTTCGGAACGGAGTTCTATATCGAGCGCAACGGCCAGCCGATCATCGTGAAAAAGCAGGTGATCCTGACGGGCGACCGCCTCACCGATGCGCAGCCCGGGTTCGACAACCAGACGCAGGAGCCGGCGGTGCACCTCACGCTCGATGCGCCCGGCGCACGCATCTTCAGGGACGTAACGCGGGAGAGCGTGGGAAAGCGCATGGCGATACTCCTGATCGAGAAAGGCAAGGGCGAGGTGATCACGGCGCCCGTTATCCGCGGCGAAATTGGCGGCGGCCGGGTGCAGATCTCCGGGCGCATGACCACCACCGAGGCAAACGACACCGCGCTGCTGCTGCGCGCGGGCTCGCTTGCCGCGCCGATGGAAATCGTCGAGGAGCGCACCGTCGGGCCCAGCCTCGGCCGCGAGAACATCGACAAGGGCTTCAACGCCACGCTGTGGGGATTCCTCGCCATCGTGGCGTTCATGACCGTGTATTACATGATGTTCGGCCTGATCTCGTCGGCTGCGCTGGGGGTAAACCTGTTGTTCCTGATTGCGCTGCTTTCGTTGCTGCAGGCCACGCTCACGCTGCCCGGCATCGCCGCGATCGCGCTCGCCCTGGGGATGGCGATCGACGCCAACGTGCTGATCAACGAGCGCATCCGCGAGGAGATCCGGGGCGGCGCGACGCCCCAGGCTGCGATCTCGGCGGGTTACGAGCGCGCCTTCGGCACCATTCTCGATTCGAACATCACCACGCTGATCGCAGGCGTGTCGCTGCTCATCTTCGGCACCGGGCCGATACGCGGATTCGCGGTGGTGCATTGCCTGGGCATCATGACCTCGATGTTCTCCGCCGTGACCGTGTCGCGTGCGATCGTCAACCTCGTATACGGCCACCGCAAGCGCGTCGCCCGCCTGTCGATCGGCGACACCGCCTGGAAGTGAGCTAGGCCATGGAATTCTTCAAGATTCGCCGCGTCATTCCGTTCATGCGGCACGCGGTGCTGTTCAACGTCATTTCGCTGCTCACCTTCATCGCCGCGGTGGGATTCCTGGCGGCGAAGGGGCTCAACTTCTCGATCGAGTTCACCGGCGGAACGCTGATCGAGGTGTCCTACCCGCAGGCCTCGGACGTCGAGAAGATCCGCGCCTCGCTGGAAAAAGCGGGCTACAAGGTCGAGGTGCAGAACTTCGGCTCGACGCGCGACGTGCTGATCCGCATGCCGCTCACCAAGGGACAGTCGAGCTCGGACCTGTCGGAAAAAGTGATCGCGCTGCTGCAAAAGGACGACGCGGGAGCCCAGTTGCGCCGCGTGGAATTCGTCGGGCCGCAGGTGGGCGATGAACTTGCCGAAAACGGCGCGCTGGCCCTGCTGGTGACCGCGGTCGGGATCGTGCTTTACCTGTGGTTGCGCTTCGAGTGGCGCTTCGGACTCGCCGCGATCATCGCCAACCTGCACGACGTGGTGATCATCCTCGGATTTTTCGCGCTGTTCCAGTGGGAGTTCTCGCTGCCGGTGCTCGCCGCGGTGCTCGCGGTGCTCGGGTACTCGGTCAACGAATCCGTGGTGGTATTCGACCGGGTGCGGGAGAATTTCAGGAAGATGCGCAAGGCTACCGTGTCCGAGATCATCGACAGGTCGATCACCGGCGTGATCTCGCGCACCATCATCACCCACCTGTGCACGCAGATGATGGTCACCACCATGCTGGTGTTCGGTGGACACGCGCTGCATTACTTCGCGCTGGCGCTCACCATCGGCATCCTGTTCGGGATCTATTCGTCGGTGCTGGTGTCCTGCCCGCTGGTGATGTGGTTCGGCGTGTCGCGCGAGCAGTTCGTGGTGAAGGTCAAGCGCAAGGAAGAAAACGAAGGCGCCGTGGTGTAGGAAATATCTGAAGAAATCGCGCTTCGTCGTTCTCGCGCAAGCGGGAACCCATTTTTCAAAGCGCTGCTGGGTCCCCGCGTTCGCGGGGCGACATTTTTTGGAGGCTTTAGCTCACTTCAGCACATGCACCAGGTTCGAGTAGTCGTCGGTCCAGGTCCTCCACTCCGGCTTTTCGTCGACGTCCTCGGCATCCTTGATCGCGGCATGATCGAGCGCCGCTGCGTCGCGCGACACGAGGATCCAGTCGCTCGTCGTGCGCGAATCCTCCTCAGTGCCGCCTTTCTCATACACCCCGGTCACCTGCGCGCCGTTTTCCTGCGCGAGCCGCGCCACCACCGGCCCGAGGTTGAGGAACCGGTTGGACACGTGGAAGGCGACGATGCCGTCGGGCTTGACGTGCCTGAGGTACAGCGCCAGCGCCTCCCGCGTGATCAGGTGCACCGGAATTGCGTCGCTCGAAAAGGCGTCGACGGCGAGGACATCGTACCCCTGCGGCGCCTCGCGCTCCATCGAGAGGCGCGCATCGCCCAGGACAATGTCGATTTTCGCGCCGCTGTCGCCCAGGTACGTGAACTTCTCGCGGGCAATGCGGACAACTTCGGGATTGATGTCGTAGAAGCGGAATACGTCGCCCGCTCGGCCGTAGCCTGCGAGCGTGCCGGCTCCCAGCCCGATGACCCCGACGCGAACGGAATGCTCCTGCTTGGACAGGATTCCCATACCGACGCCCGAGGTCGTCTGGTAATAGGTCGTGAGCTGCCCGCGGTGCTCCGGATCCAGATACTGCTCCCCGTGCATGATTACCCAGTGCAGCAGCCGGCGCATGTGGCCCGGCTCGCCGGCAGCGCCGTACTCCTTTACCCGCAACACGCCGTAGAAATTTCGCGCCGACGTGTTTACGTCGTTGCGGAAGCTGGCGATCTCGTAGGAGGAAGCACCGGTGACCGCCATCAGCACCGCCAGGCTCGAAACCCCGGGCACGGCGCCGAGTTGCCGGCAGCGGATCACCGAAAGCAGCGCGCAGACAGCCAGGCAGATGCCAAGTTCGTGGTAGCCGATGAATACGAGCGGCGCGAGCACCGCGACGAACAACCCGCCGAGGGCGCCGCCTGCGGAGATCGTCAGATAGAACGCGGTGAGGTGGCGCGCAGCCGGGCGCCGCTCGTAGAGTTCGCCGTGGCAGAAGAAGCACGCCACCGCGAGGCCGGAGAGGTACATCGCCAGCTGGAGCTCCATCTCGAACTGCCGGTCCGTGTCGATCAGGAGCCACGCCATGCCGATCAGCCACACCAGGCACACGCTCCAGAACCAGCGCGGCCGATACAGGTTTCGGCCCTCGAAGGCGAGGATGAAGGTGAGCAGGTAGAGGGTGAGCGGCGCCAGCCAAAGTAAAGGGATGGCCGCGATGTTCTGCGTGATGTGGTTGGTCACCGCAAGCAACAATGCCGAGCCTGTTGCCGACAAGGCAAGCCACAGCAGCAGGTCTGCGCGCGGAATCCTCCCCCCCGGGTCCTCCTCGGCAGGAATCGAGGCAGCACCCGGCAAAGAAACGCGTCCCGGAACCCAGGCTAGCGCTGCGCAGGCCAGCGCGAATGCGCCGAACATCCAGGACCACATGCCGACCTGCGCGCCGCCGCCGAGGAACGGCTCGATCGCGAACGGATAGCCGATCAGCGCGGCGAGCGACGCCGCGTTCGAGACCGCGAACAGGCGGTAGGGATTCTCGCCGGGCCGCGTGCGCGCGAACCACGCCTGCAGCAGCGGGCTGGTCGAGGCAAGCACCAGGTAAGGCAGCCCGACGCTCGCGCCGAGCAGGAGCAGAATCCGCGTCACCGGCTCATCGGTTCCGTCCGGCTTCCACGACGGGTCGGGTGCGATCGGCAGTGTGGCGGCCGCCGCGGCCAGCAATACCGTATGCACGATCGCTTGCCAGCGCGGGGTGAGCCGGGTATTGGCCGCATGCGCGTAGGCATAGCCCGCAAGCAGCAGCACCTGGAAGAACAGCATGCAGGTAGTCCACACCGCCGCCGAGCCGCCGAACCACGGCAGGATCAGGCGCGCGATGAGCGGCTGCACGAGAAACAGCAGAAACGACGACAACGCGATGACCGCGGCGTGGAGCATTTGCGAAACGCCGTCGACTAGATGCGCTTCGCGAGCTGCGTGGCGAGACCCGTGTACGTCGCCGGGGTAAGCGCGAGAAGGCGCTTCTTCGCGGCGGCAGGAATGCTCAGGCCGCGGATGAAAGCGGCGAGCCGCGCGCGGCTCAGCCGGCGGCCGCGCGAAAGTTGTTTCAGACGCTCGTAGGCATCTGCCACGCCGTGGCGGCGCATTACCTGCTGTATCGGCTCGGTGAGCACCTCCCAGTTGGCGTCCAGGTCGGCGGCGAGCCGCTCGCGATCGGCCGCGATTTTTCCGAGGCCGCGCAGACAGGCGTTGTAGGCGAGCAGCGAGTGGCCGAGCGCGGGGCCGGCATTGCGCAACGCCGTCGAATCCGACAGATCGCGCTGCCAGCGCGATACCGGAAGCTTGTCCGCAAGGTGGCGCAGCAGCGCATTGGCCACCCCGACATTGCCCTCCGAATTCTCGAAATCGATCGGGTTCACCTTGTGCGGCATGGTCGAGGAGCCGACCTCGCCTTGCTTCGCTTGCTGCCTGAAATACCCGATCGAGATATAGCCCCACAGGTCGCGGTCGAGGTCGAGCAGCACGGTGTTGGCATGCGCATAGGCGTCGAACAGCTCCGCAAAAGAATCGTGCGGCTCGATCTGGATCGTGTACGGATTGAATTCCAGGCCCAGCTTCTCTACGAAACGCCGCGCAAAACGCTCCCAGTCGATCTCCGGGTACGCGATGCAGTGCGCGTTGTAGTTTCCCACCGCGCCGTTTACCTTGCCGAGCAGGGAAACTGCGGCAATCCGCCGGCGCGCGCGCCGCAGGCGGTGCACGAAATTCGCCATTTCCTTGCCCAGCGTGGTCGGCGATGCCGGCTGGCCGTGGGTGCGCGAGAGCATCGGCGCATCCGCAAGGCCGTGCGCCAGGCCGCGCATCGCCGCGGTCAGCGCATCGAGTTGCGGCAGCATCACCTTGGCGCGCGAATCCGCGAGCATCAGCGCGTAAGCGAGGTTGTTGATGTCCTCCGAGGTGCAGGCGAAGTGCACGAACTCCAGCGCGTCAAGCATCGCGCGAGCGTCCCTGCCCGCGCCGCCGAGCTTGCCCTTCAACCAGTACTCGATCGCCTTGACGTCGTGATTGGTCTCGGCCTCGATGTTCTTGATCTGATCGGCATCGCGTTCCGAAAACCGCTCGATGAGCTGCCGCATCGCGGCGAGCGTGCCGCGGTCGAAGCGTTTGAGTTCGGTCACCGAAGGCTCGGCGGCGAGCGCCTTGAGCCACTCCAGTTCGATGCGCACGCGGTAGCGGATCAATCCGTATTCGCTGAAGTACGGGCGCAGCGCCTGCGCGGAATTTGCGTAACGGCCGTCGAGCGGCGAGAGCGCGGTGAGCGTGGATGGGGCGGGCATGGGATTTTTTTTGGACGCCGTATTATAGAGGCACGCCCGGTGACAATTCGGCGAGCGCCCGCGTGTTAGAATTTCGACCCCGCAGTCCACTGTCTTGCCTCCCCAAATGAAGCTATACGGATCACCGCTGAGCCCCTTTGCCCGCAAGGTGCGGATCGTCCTTGCCGAGAAGAAGATCGAATGCGAAACGGAGTGGGTGGACGTCATGGCGCCCGACACGCCGGTCAATCAGCGCAATCCGCTTGGCAAGGTGCCGGCGCTTGCGCTCGATGACAATACTTCGCTGTACGACTCCCGCGTGATCGTCGAGTTTCTCGACAACGTCTCGCCGATCAGCCGCCTGATTCCGGACGAGAACCGCGATCGCATCGCGGTGCGCCGCTGGGAAGCGCTCGCCGACGGCGTGGTCGACGCGGGAATTCTCATTCGCTACGAGTCTTTGCGCGAGAAAAACGAACAGAGCAGCGCGTGGGTCGCGCGGCAGATGGGCAAGCTCGCGCGCGGGCTCGCGGCGATGTCGGCCGAACTGGGCGACAAGCCCTGGTGCCACGGCCACGGCTACACGCTCGCCGACATCGCGACGGGCTGCTGCCTCGGCTGGCTCGATTTCCGCAAGCCCGGCGGCGTTGAGTGGCGCTCGAAGTACCCGAACCTGGTCAGGCATTTCGCGAAACTGATGGAACGCCCCTCGTTCCAGGAAACCGTGCCGAAGTTGCCAGCGTAGGAATAAAGGCTACGAGATGATGCCTCCGCCGAGGCACACCTCGGCGTCGTAGAGCACGACCGACTGGCCAGGCGTGACTGCCCATTGCGGCTGGTCGAAATCCACGTCGATTTCGCCGTTCGCCATGCGAGACAGCGTGCAACTCGAGTCGGCCTGCCGATAGCGTGTCTTTGCGTTGTGGCGGGTCTTCACGCTCGGCGCGCCGCCCGACACCCAGCTTGCATCGAGTGCGGAGAGGCTCGTCTTCATCAATAGCGGGTGATCGTGTCCCTGCACCACGGTGAGGATGTTCTTCGCCACATCCTTGTGCGCGACATACCACGCATCGCCCGGGCTGCCTTTCTTCCCCCCGAGCCCGATCCCCTTCCGCTGCCCGATCGTGTAAAAGGCGAGCCCGATGTGCTCGCCCACCGTTTTCCCGTCTGGCGTGACCATCGAACCCGGCTGCCTGGGCAGATAGCGGTTGAGAAACTCCCGGAACGGCCGTTCTCCAATGAAGCAGATGCCGGTGGAGTCCTTCTTCGCGTGGTTCGGCAGTCCGGCCTCGAGCGCGATGCGGCGCACCTCGGTCTTCCTCAAGTGGCCGACCGGAAACATCACGCGCGAAAGCTGTTGCTGACTGAGCCGATGCAGGAAATAGCTCTGGTCCTTGCTGCCGTCGGCGGCGCGCAACAACTCGATCTTTCCGCCGGCATTCCTCAGTTGCGCGTAATGCCCGGTGGCAATGCGCGCGGCGCCCAAGCGCATTGCGTGCTCGAGGAAGGCCTTGAACTTGATCTCGGCATTGCACAGCACGTCCGGGTTGGGCGTGCGTCCGGCAGCGTACTCGCGCAGAAAATCGGCAAACACGCGGTCCCTGTACTCGGCCGCGAAATTCACAGCCTCGAGTTCGATTCCAATCACATCGGCGGCCGCGGCCGCGTCGATCAGGTCCTGCCGGGTGGAACAGTACTCGTCGTCATCGTCGTCCTCCCAGTTCTTCATGAACAGGCCGACGACCTCGTAGCCCTCGCGTTTCAGGAGCAGCGCGGCGACCGAGGAATCCACCCCGCCCGACATGCCCACCACCACGCGTTCACCCATCGCGGGGCTCAGGCGAATTCGGCCGAGAGCACTTCGAGCGGGAAGCGCCGGCCGGAAAGGAAGTCATCCACGCAGCGCATCACCAGCGGTGAGCGATGCATCGCGCTCTTCGCCGTCAGCTCGTCGCGTGTAAACCAGTGCGTCGCGATGATCTCCTGGTCGAGCTTCCGGCCTGCCTCGACACCGTCGATCCTGCCGGTAAATGCAAAGCGCAGGAAGGTTACGTCTTTCTGCGGATAGCGCCAGCGATATACGCCCACCAGAGCGGTCGGCGTGAAACGATGCGCGGTCTCCTCGAGCGTCTCGCGCGCGCAGGCTGCGACGAGCGACTCGCCCGGATCGAGGTGGCCCGCCGGCTGGTTGAGCACGCGCCGGCCGTCGGCTTCCTCCTCGACGAACAGAAAGCGTCCGTCGCGCTCGATGATCGCAGCGACGGTGACGCTCGGTTTCCAGACGCTCATGGCGTACGCACAATGAATGAAGCCGGCGAGGCGCCGGCGGGTGCGATTTTACCGCGCTTCGCTACTCGATCACCCGGTCCGACCCGGTCGACGCGCTTGAACAAGTTCCGCGCGCCCTGTAATATGCTTGTAATACAAATTCGACGCCCACCATGACGCTCACGGTCCGCCTGGATCCCGGGCTCGAGCAGGAATTCGCCGCCGCCTGCCGGCTCAAGCGCACCACCAAGTCGGCCGCGGTCACCGAGCTGATCCGCGCATACGTGCGCGCACAGGCGCCTGCGAAGAGCGCGTTCGAGCTGGCCGAGGAGATGGGCCTAGTGGGCTGCGTGGCACTCGCGCCCGCGTCCGGGCGCGAACACAGCCGCTACTTGAAGTCGAAGCTGCGTGCCGGCCGCGCTCGTTGACACCGGCCCGCTGGTCGCGTTGTTCGTGCGCGGCGATCCCGACCACGCGAGCGTCACCGGGTTTCTGCGCGGCTTCCGCAGCAGACTCCTGACCACCTGGCCGGTGCTCACCGAAGTCTGCCACTTCCTCACGCCCGAGATCGCGCTGCGCTTCCCGCGCTGGGTCGACGCCGGCGGCGCGGCCGCGATCGGCGTACCGCCCGAGGAACTCGGGGACGTCATCCGGATGATGGAAAAGTACGCCGACCGTCCGATGGACCTCGCCGACGCCTCGCTCGTCTGGCTCGCCGGCCAGTCGGGCGTGCGTGAAATCCTCACGCTCGATGCCGGGGACTTCGCTACGTACCGTACCCCCCGCGGCAAACCCTTCAGGGACCTGCTCGCCGTCCAGCGCGCATCACGCTGACGGCTCATCGGATCACGTCGTCTGCGCGCAGCAGCACCGTCTGCGGGATTGCGATCCCGCTCGCCTTCGCGGTCTTCAGATTCACCATCAACGCGAACCGTGTCGACTGCTCCACCGGCAGCTCGGCCGGCTTTGCACCGGCGAGGATGCGCCGTGCCAAAGCGTCGTTCCAAGCGCGCGAGTGGTCACGGGTTTGACGATTCTGCCGGGGCGATCCGCATGCTCAACCGGCGGATCGGCAGGCTTCAGTCGAACAGCCCGGAGAAATCCAGCGCGAATCGCGATTGCTGAAGCGCGCCGCTGTGCGCGAAAAACTCGAACCGTTTCGATTGCGGATACGCGATCCACGTCTCGAGCGCGCCGGCGGCGAGGTGGCGCGGGAGGCGGGTGGCCATCTCCCCAGACTACAAGGATTTTTACCAGGGGGCAAAAATCAAGGCGGCGATTTTCTCCCCCAGGCAAAACTTGTGGAAGTGCATTGCTCCGTGCCGACGCCGGTGTGCGCCGGCTCATTCGATCATCTCATCCGCGCGCAACAGCACTTCAGCTCTGCGCCACGCCAAGGCAGGAGCGGCCGCGCCATCCCAGATGAATGTGGTAATATGCCACATATACCCACATTAGCCGGGGACGGCCCGCATGGCGAAGTCAGTCCGAATCTCCGATCCGCTGTTCGAACACGCGACGCTCGAATCCACGCTGATGCACCGCTCGATCGCAATGCAGATCGAACACTGGTGCGCGCTCGGCAGGACGCTCGAGGCGAGCGGCGTGAGCGTGAGCGAGCTGAAGCGCACGCTGCAGGGACCACAAAAGAAGCAGCCGGCACCGCGCGCGGCCCGCACGGTCCCCGAGGCGAGGATGTGGGCCGAGAAGCGCCAGCGCCAGCGGCGCGACCGCGCGGCGCTGGCCAGCGGCGAGGCGACGCCGGAATCGATGTACCTGATCCCGCCCAAAATTGCGCGCAAAACGACCGGCAGGTTCAAGAACGTGACGTTCGATGACTACAGCTGAGCGCGTCGAGGCCGCGTTCGATCAGGTGCAATTGGCGAAGTTGCTGGGCCTTGCGCGGGGCGCCGTTCTCGTCGGTGGCCAGGCAGTCGCCTTCTGGGCTTCCTTCTTGAATGTTCCAGTTCCGCCTGCCCTGGGGTCCTACGTGACGAAAGACAGCGACTTCCTCGGGGACCGTGAGGATGTGGCGCGCATGGCGAGCGGCATGCAGGGCGCGGCCCTGTATCCCCATCAGCGCGCGCTCACCGCGCTCGCGGGACAGGTCAAGATTGATCTGTCGGAACACCGGTATCTCAACATCGATGTCCTTCACAAGATCGTCGGCTTTGACGACAGCGACGCGGTGCGAAAGCGCGCCGAGGAGCGGTTCCTCGGCGAAGTCCGGTTCCGGGTGATGCATCCGGTCGACTGCCTCAAGAGCAGGCTCGAAAACCTGCGAAAGCTGGCGGAGAAGAGAAACGAGGCTGGCGCCGCTCAGGCCGAACTCGCGGTGCGCGTGGTGCGGCGGTACCTCGAAACGGTACTCGAAGAAGGCAATGAGCGGCTCGCGCTTCGCGCTGCTGAGAGCGTTGCGAAGATGGCGGTGGAGCCAGCCGGCGCGCTCGTATTTCGGAGCTATGGAATCGACGTCCTCGACGCGGTTCCGGTAAAACGAATCTCAAACAAGAAGTTCCTGGACGTGCGCTGGCCGCAGATCCGCGCCCAGGCCGAGGGGCGCCGGCGCCCCAAGAGCTGAGGCCGACCGCTACGCGGCCTTGCGTGTATTGCCGCGAATGAACTCGGCCCTGCGCGCCACGCCCTTCTCGATCATCTCCTTCGAGGCGGCATAGGAAAAGCGCACATGCTGGCCTTCGCCCGGCACACGCGAGCCGAAATGGATGTCGGCGAGCAGCGCGACGCCCGCTTCGTTCAGCAGGCGCTTCCTGAACTCCTCTGAATCCTGCGCACCGATCATGCGGCAGGCCTCGGTGACGTTCGGCCAGGCGTAAAACGCGCCGCCCGGCACGCGGCAACTCACGCCCGGCACCTTGTTGAGCAATCCAACGATCAGGTCGCGCCGTTCGAGAAAACTCGCCTTCATCATCGCCGCCGCATCCTGCGGGCCTTCGATCGCCTCCACCGCCGCCCACTGGCTGATCTGCGAAGCGCAGGAATCGGTGTTGGTGATCCAGCGCGTCAACACCGGCGCGAGCGCCGGATTGGAGGTGAAGCCGATGCGCCAGCCGGTCATCGCCCAGGTCTTGGAGGCCCCGTCGGAAATGATGGTTCGCTCGTACATGCCCGGCACCTGCGCGATCGAGAAGAACTCCCCGGCATAGGCGAGGCGCGAGTAGATTTCATCGGCATACACCCACACCTGCGGATGATTGGCGAGGATCGCCGCGATCGCCTCCAGTTCCCTGCGCGCGAGGAGCCCTCCGGTCGGGTTGTGCGGATAATTGAGGATCAGCAGCTTCGTTCGGGGCGTGATCAGCCTTTCCAGCTCTGCGGGGTCGAAGGAGAAATCGCGCGCCTCGTGCAGGTGGATCGGCACCGGTTTCGCCCCGCAGGCGATGATCTGCGACTCGTAGATCGGAAAGCCCGGGTTGGGATAGATCACTTCATCGCCCGCGCCGTAGTCGGTGGTCGTGAGGATGGCGTAAGCGATGAAGGGCTTTGCACCCGCACCGACCACGACGTCCTCGGGCCGGATCGGCAGGCCGCCACGTATTCCCGAGAGATACCGGGCGGCCGCCGCGCGCAACTCGTCGATCCCGGCCGAGGGCGTGTAGCCGTGCTTGCCTCCCTTGATCGCGCGGATCGCCGCTTCCTGCACGTTGACCGGGGCGGGGAAATCGGGCTGCCCGATGCAGAATGAAATGATGTCCTTGCCGGTGCGCGCGAGCGCGTTCACCTCGGCGAGAACCACGAATGCGTTTTCCGTGCCGAGGCTTGCGGCACGCTGGCTGATGGCGGGCATGAATGGGGTCAGATCGAAATTTTGCGTCGGCCGCATTTTATCCGGAGTACCATCGCGCTGCGAATTGTTGATCGGACCCCGTTTCTTCATGCTCCTTGACTGCGTCGCCTACGAGAAGGGCAAGCGACTCGCGGAAATCGACCCGCGCGAGATCCACGACTATTTGGGACGCCCGGACTGTTTCGTGTGGGTGGCGCTCAAGGAGCCGGACGACGCCGAGCTGGTGGACATGCAGGATGCGTTCGACCTCCACCCGCTGGCAGTCGAGGACGCTCGCCACGGCCACCAGCGGCCGAAGATCGAGGAGTACGGCGACTCGCTGTTCACGGTGTTGCACACGGTCGAGCAAGTCCATGAGGGCGAGGACACCGGGAATCTGCTGATCGGCGAGGTGAACATTTTCGTCGGCAAGAACTACGTCCTGTCGGCGCGAAATCGCACGGAAAAGGGCTTCGGCGAGGTGCGCAAGCGCTGCGAACGCGAGCCCGAGCTTCTGCAGTTCGGTTCGGGATACGTGCTGTATGCGCTCATGGACGCGATCGTGGACCGCTACTTCCCGGTGATCGACGACATCGAAACCGAACTCGACGCGATCGAGCAGCGCATCTTTGCGGGCGGCCAGGCGCGCGCCAACATCGAAGCGCTGTACGGGCTGAAAGAGAAACTGATGACGCTCAAGCACGCCACCGGCCCGCTGCTCGAGGCGGTGGGCAAGCTCTACGGCGGGCGCGTACCACAGGTGTGCACCGGGATGGGCGAGTATTTCCGCGATGTCTACGACCACCTGGTGCGTCTCAACCAGGCCATCGACTCCACGCGCGAGATGGTGGTCACCGCGATGACGGTGAACCTTTCGCTGATCACGCTGCAGGAGAACGAAACCACCAAGCGGCTGGCGGCCTGCGCCGCGCTGGTGGCCGTCCCCACTATGATCGCCGGGGTCTACGGCATGAACTTCAAGCACATGCCCGAGCTCAGCTGGAGCTACGGCTACCCCTTCGCGCTGGGCATGATGGCCGTCATCGACTGCTACCTGTTCTACCTCTTCCGCAAGGCGAAGTGGCTCTAGGAGGGGGTACGGGGGAACCTGGGTTCCCCTGTAACTAGCCCACGGTCCGCAACACCTCCGCGGCGACGCCGAACAACTCGTCGAGGTGCTTGCGCTCCGCGATCAGCGGCGGGCAGAACGCAATGCAGTCGCCGATCGGGCGCACGAATACGCCCTTGTCCCAGCACTTCTCGAACGTCTCGAAAGCGCGCGCGCCCGGCGCACCCGGCCGCGGCGACATTTCGATCGCGCCGATCAGTCCGAGGTTGCGGCAGTCGATCACGTTGGGTGATCCTTTGAGCGCGTGCACCGCCTCCTCGAATGGCCTGGCCAGCTCGGACGCGCGTGTGAGCAGGCCTTCGTCGGCGTAGGCATCGAGCGCGCCCAACCCTGCGGCGCAGGCGAGCGGGTGCCCGGAGTAGGTGTAGCCGTGGAAAAACTCGACGCCGCCCCCCGGCGCATCCATGAACGCGGCGTGGATTTCGTCATTCACGATCACTCCTCCGAGCGGCATGCTGCCCGAGGTGATTCCCTTCGCGAACGTAATCAGGTCGGGCCGGACACCGAATACCTGCGAGGCAAACGGCTGGCCCAGACGGCCGAACCCGGTGATCACCTCGTCGAAAATCAGCAGGATGCCGTGCCGGCTGCAGATCTCGCGCAACCGTTCCAGGTAGCCCTTCGGCGGGACCAGCACGCCGCCCGCGCCGGAGACCGGCTCCACGATCACCGCCGCGATATTCTCCGCGCCGTGCAACGCAACGATGCGTTGCTCGAGTTCATCGGCGAGTTCCGCGCCGCCCGCGGGCTGGCCGCGCGAGAACGCGCTTTTGTCCAGGTCCTGCGTGTGACGCAGATGATCGACGCCGGGCATCAGCGCGCCCGAATAGGCCTTGCGCGTCGCGGGCACGCCGCCGACCGAGATGCCGGCCAGATTCACGCCGTGATACCCGCGCTCTCGCCCGATGAATCGAGTCCGCGCCGCCTGGCCCTTCAGGCGGTGGTAGGCCAGCGCCATCTTCAACGCCGTATCGACCGCCTCGGAGCCCGAGTTGGTGAAGAACACGTGCTCCATGCCCGCAGGCGCAATCTGTGCGACGCGCTCGGCAAGCTTGAAGGCGAGCGGGTGCCCGAGCGAAAACGACGATGCGAAATCCAGCTCGCCCGCCTGTTTGCGTATGGCTTCGACAATTCTCGGGTGACAATGCCCCGCGTTCACGCACCACAGCGTGGCCAGTCCGTCGAGCACCCGTTTTCCTTCGGTCGTGGTGTAGTACATGCCGCTCGCCGAGGCGACCAGCCGGGGTGTGCGCTTGAAGCGGCGGTTGTCGGTGAAGGGCATCCAGAAATGCTCGAGCGCGGGCATCGAGGTGGCGGCATGCGCTGCGTTCATGGCAGTACTCCTCGGCTATCATTGAAGCCGTGCAACATGGAGTGTATCAATGCCGCAACGCTCTGCTGGCGCAGTGGTGTTCCGCCGCGGCGCGCATGGCGTGCGATTGCTGGTGCTGCGCGCCTTCGGCCGCTGGGATTTTCCGAAAGGGCTGGTGGAGGAGGGGGAATCCGCGTTGGTCGCCGCGAGGCGCGAGGTGTTGGAGGAAACCGGCCTTGGGGACATCAACTTCCCCTTCGGCGAGGAGCACCGGGAAACTCTCGCCTACGCCGGCGGAAAGATCGCACGCTACTACCTCGCCGAGACGGAAGTGGAAAAGATCCTGCTGCCATTTTCGCACGAACTCGGAAAACCCGAGCACGACGAGTGGCGCTGGGTGAGCTTTGACGAAGCCGAGGACCTGCTCCCGCCGCGGCTGGCACTGGTTCTCGATTGGGCGCGCGAAATGCTCGGCGGCTAAGGGCGCTGTCAGCAACGGATCTTGACCTGCATCAAACCACTCGCAAAGCGGCAAGGTAGATTGCTGCTTATGCGCTCCCGCCGGCTGCTCGCGGCTCGGTCGGCCTCTCCTTCCCTCTCCTCCTCCGTTTGGGTTGGGGAAGACCCGCCGCGATCCAATGGTTGGGCGGGGGCGCTACCTCATTCAGCGGATCAGCGGCCGTGTCCCGGATCTGATCCGCAACGTCTCCAAGTCCGAGAACCAGCGCCGTGATCCGGTTTCGCGGCGCGTTGCTGCGCGAACGCGGGCTTTCGCGCCCCTATGCAATATCGCGCCCGCTGGAAGTCGTCGCGCTCGAGTTGCCGGACCCCGGGCCCGGCGAGGTACTCGTCAAAATCCGTGCAGCGAGCCTGTGCCGCTCCGATCTGTCCGTCGTCAACGGCGCGCGCGAATGGCCTTTACCCATGGTGATCGGCCACGAGGCGGCGGGGTGCGTCGAAGCGGCGGGCAGCGGTGTGCGAAGTGTCCGTCCCGGTGACGACGTCGTCCTGGTCTACCTGCCCCAATGCGGTGACTGCCAGCGCTGCCGGGATGGACAACCCTGGCTGTGCGAAACAGGGGCGTCCGCGAACCGCAAGGGCGAACTGATTACCGGCGGCACGCGCCTCGAGTGCAGCGGGGAACCCGTGCACCACCATATGGGCTTGGCGGCCTTCGCCGAGTACGCGCTGGTGGCGGAAGCATCGCTGGTCAAGATTCCGAAGGGTCTGCCGCCTCAGGACACTTGCGTTTTCGGCTGCGCGGTCCTGTGCGGCGCCGGGAGCGCCGTAAACACCGCGGCGGTGCGTGTCGGCGAGTCGGTCGCCGTGATCGGACTCGGGGCAGTCGGACTCGCAGCTGTGCTCGGCGCAAAATCTGCGGGTGCGGCGCGCATCGCCGCGCTCGACCGGCTGGAAGCCAAGCTGCCTCTCGCCCGCACGCTCGGTGCAAGCGAGGCCTGCACCTCGGGCTCCGGTGAGCTTGCGCCCGGGTTCGATCACGCAATCGAAGCTTCGGGAACCGCGGAGGGTTTCGCGCTCGCCATGCGACTGATACGCCGCGGTGGTCGTGTCACGACGCTTGGGCTGCCGGGGCCGGACATCGTCCACCCGCTCAAGCTCGCCGAACTGGTCGCGAACGGCTCCGACGTGCAGGGAAGCTACCTGGGTTCCTGTATTACCCGGCGCGACGTGCCGCGCTTCATCGATCTTTACCGCGAAGGGAAGTTTCCCGCTGACGCACTTGTGTCGCATCGTATCCGGCTGGAAGAGATCAACGAGGCCCTCGACCGGCTCGCCGACGCTCAGGCGCTACGCCAGGTGATCGAGTTCGACGCCGCGTGATCAACTGGATCGTGCGATCGTGGCTTCGACTTCGATGTTGAGCAGGGCCTGGCGTTTTTCCATCCGGACCACGTCGAGCGCACGCTTGAGCGCAGGCATCACCTGACCGGGTGCGGTGACGTACTCGCCCCACCCCCCTCCCGCCTCGCATATTTTCTCGAACTGCGGTGAGGGTTCGAGCGGCGTGAACGGAGGGACAGCAGCTTTCGCCGCATAGCCATCCGGGTAAATGGAGAGCGTCGCGCGGTGCACCGCGCCCCAGCGCGCATTGTTGAACACCAGAAAAAGCACGGGCAGGCCCTGCGCGCGCGAAATCCAGTGCGCCGGGGTCGGATTACCGAACATGTAGGCCCCGTCTCCCACCGCGCAGATCACGGTCTTCCCGGGCGCAGCGAGCTTCGCACCGAGCGCAGCGCCGAGTCCCCAGCCCAGACCGCCCGAGGGCGGGTGCGAAAAATATTGTCCCGGCTCCAGCGCCACGTCCTCGAGCGTGAGCGGGTACTCGTTCACCAGCAGCGTGTCCGCGTCGACAAGAGCACTCAGGCAGGACGATACGAAGCGCGGCGTGATCGTATTTCCCGTGGCTTGCGGCAACGGCTTCGCCGCCTGCGCTGGCGGCAGCGCACGAGGTGGAGTGCTCAGCTCATCCACCGCGCGAGCGAGCGCATCCAGCCCGTTCTCCGTGTCGCAATCGAGCGTGAGGTCGCTGCGGAATCCGCGCAGCGGATAGTCGGACCACAACGGATCAGGACCGAGCTGCACCACGCGTGCCGTATCGGTGGGCTCGCCCTGCGCCGGCACCCACGGCACGTCGCAATCGACCACCAGCACGCAATCGGCCGTCTTGAGCCGCGCGTGCGGATCCCAGCCCGCGGCGAGCGGATGCGAACTCGGCAACGCCAGATGCCGCGGGCGATAGTGAATCACCGGGATCGCCAACCGCTCGGCGAGCCGGCGCAGCGCGCGCGCCTCGCCTGCAGTGCGCCCGCAATTCGATGTGATGAGTACCGGCTGCTCCGCCTCGGCGAGCCAGCGTGCTGCCTGCACGCAGGCAGCGGCCGCCGGAGCGCGCGGCGAGGGAACCGCGATCGCGCCAAGCGCCACGTTCATTCCGTCCATGTCCGCGGCGAGCACCTCGCGCGGAAGCGTGAGGTACACCGGACCCTGCGGCGCAGTTCGGGCGATGGCAAGCGCACGCTCGAGCAAGTTTCCCACCTGCAGCGGATGGCGCAATTCGTAGTCCCACTTCACGACCTCGCGCACCATGCCCGCCTGGTCGTACATTTCCTGCGCCCAATTGATGAAGTTGTTGCGCGAACCGCGCACGCCGCCCGTCTCCAGAATGGGGGTACGGCCGGCAGTAAACAGCAGCGGGATTCGCTGCCGGAAAGCGTTATAAAGACCGTTGATCGCATTCGCCGTGCCGAGACCCACGTGCACCATCATCGCTTGCGCCCGGCCGGTCACCATGGTGTAGCCGTGGGCCATCGCCACCCCGACGTTCTCGTGCGGCACCGAGACGGGTCTGGGCATTTTCCAGCCAAGCGACTGGCCCTTCGCATAGGCTTCCGCGAGCGGCGCGAAGTCGGTGCCTGCGTTCACGAACAGATAATCGACGCCATGGGCAGCGAGCAGGCCGAGCCACGCCTCGGCAACGGTGGCGGGCTTGAACGCAAGGTCAGCGTGGGATTTCATCGGTTCACTCCTGTGGCGGCACGGCGCCCTTGCGCTCGACGATTAAACGGTAGTGCTCGGGCTCGCGGTGCCGCGCGAAATTGAATACTGAATTCTTGTACGAATTGCCCAGGTCGAGGTCGCAACGCGCGAGCGCGAGCTCGTCGCCGAGCGTCGAGCACGCCGCGACGATTTCCCCGGACGGAGCGACGATGATCGAATTGCCGATCTGCTCGACCCCTTCCTCGTTGCCGGCCTTCGCGACACCCACCACCCAGGTGCCGTTCTGGTAGGCGCCGGACTGCATCACAAGCTGGTTGTGGAAGTTCGCGAGCAGGTCGTGCTCCGGAGCGGGAGGATTGTGCACCGGCGTGTTGTAGCCGAGCAGCACCATCTCCACGCCCTGCAAGCCCATCACCCGGTAGGTCTCGGGCCAGCGACGGTCGTTGCAGATGCACATGCCGAGAATTCCGTCGAACGCGCGGAACACCGGGAAACCGAGATTGCCGGTCTCGAAGTAGCGTTTCTCCAGATGCTGGAAGCGCCGCCAGGGCTCGTGCTCGGCGTGTCCGGGCAGGTGCACCTTGCGGTATTTGCCGACGACGCGTGCGGATGGATCTACCAGGATCGCCGTATTGAAATGGCGCGTGCGGCCATCCTCCTCGGCGAGCTCCGCATAACCGATGCAAAAACCGATGCCCAGCTTCCTCGCTTCATCGAACAGCGGCTGCGTGTCCGGCGATGGCATCTCGCGCTCGAAGTACGCGTCCACGTCCTCCTGCCGCTCGAAATACCAGCGGGGGAAGAAGGTGGTGAAGGCCAGTTCCGGATACACCACCAGTTCGCAACCGTGCGCCTTTGCCTGCCGCATCAGCTCGATGAGGCGCTTCACCACTTGCGCGCGCGTCTCGCTGCGCGCGATCGGGCCGAGTTGCGCGGCGCCGACCGTTACGATTCTTGGCATGGATTTCCCTTGTTAAGCGGCGGCGGGAGCGGCAGTTGCGCCGCTCCTCAGGTGGCAGGCGACGAAATGGCCGGTCATGACTTCCTTCATCTTCGGCTCCTCGCTGCGGCAACGTGCTTCGGCATACAGACAGCGCGTATGGAAGCGGCAGCCCGGCGGCGGCGTAATGGGGCTCGGAACATCCCCGGGGAGAATGATGCGTTTCTTCTTCGCTTTCGGATCCGGCAGCGGGACGGCCGAAAGCAGCGCTTCGGTGTAGGGGTGCTGCGGGTTCCTGAACAGCGACCTCTTGTCGGTCAGCTCGACGATCTTGCCGAGGTACATCACCGCCACGCGGTGGCTGATGTGCTCCACCACCGCGAGGTCGTGTGCGACGAACAGGTAAGACACGCCGAACTCCGCCTGCAGGTCTTCGAGCAGGTTGATCACCTGCGCCTGCACCGACACGTCGAGCGCCGACACCGGCTCGTCACACACGATCAGCCTGGGCTTCATCGCGAGCGCGCGCGCGATGCCCAGGCGCTGGCGCTGCCCGCCGGAGAACTCATACGGATACTTCACCAGTTGATCGGCGCGCAGTCCCACCTTGGAGAACAGGTACTCCACGCGCTCGCGGATTTCCGCCGCCCGTGCCGACGCGTAGTTGCGGATCGGCTCCGCCACGATGTCGATCGCACGCATGCGCGGGTTGAGCGAGGAATACGGGTCCTGGAATACCGCCTGCAACTCCTGGCGGAACGGCCGCATGCCGGCGCGGTCGAGCCCGTCGATGCGCTGGCCGCGCCACTCGATGGTGCCGCTGGTCGGGTCGATCAAACGCAGGATGGTCTTGCCGGCCGTCGACTTTCCGCAGCCCGACTCGCCGACCAGACCGAGCGTCTCGCCCTCGTGGATCGAGAAGCTAATGCCGTCGACCGCGTGCACTTTCCCTGCGGCGCGGCCGAAGATGCCCTTGTGCACCGGAAAATGCTTGCGCAACTCCGATACTTGAAGCAGCACGGCGGCACTCATGCCAGTCTTCCTGATTCCCAGCAAGCGGCCCAGTGCCCGGGCGCCTTTTCCTCCATGGGCGGGTACTCGCGCCGGCAGCGCTCGGTGGCGAAGGTGCAGCGCGGTGCAAACAGGCAGCCGGGAACCTCCTCCTTGAGCGAGGGCACCATGCCGGCAATTTCCGCCAGGCGTTTTCTCTGCGCCACGTCGGACTCGGCGAGGCGCGGGATCGAATCCATCAGCCCGCGCGTGTAGGGATGGCGCGGATGCGCGAACAACTCGTCGACGCCCGCTTCTTCCACCTTGCGCCCGGCGTACATCACCACCACACGCTGCGCCATCTCCGCCACCACGCCGAGGTCGTGTGTGATGAGGACGATCGCGGCACCGGTCTTGTCCTTCAACTCGCGCATCAGGTCGAGGATCTGCGCCTGGATCGTCACGTCGAGCGCGGTGGTCGGTTCATCTGCAATCAGCAGCTTCGGATTGCACGACAGGGCCATTGCGATCATCACGCGCTGGCGCATGCCCCCGGACAGTTCGTGCGGATACTGCGTCACCCGCCGCTCAGGCTCGGGGATCTTTACCAGGCGCAACATCTCGACCGCGCGCTGCATCGCCTGGCCCTGACTCATGTTCTGGTGCAGAACCAGCGTCTCGGCAATCTGCCTGCCGATCGTGAGCACCGGGTTGAGCGAGGTCATCGGCTCCTGGAAGATCATCGAGATCTCGTTGCCGCGGATCGCGCGCAATTCGGCGTCGTCCAGCTCGAGCAGGTTTCTGCCTTCGAACATCAGGCGCCCCGCGACGATCCTGCCCGGCGGCGAGGCGATCAGCCGCAGCACCGACAGCGACGTCACGCTCTTGCCGCAGCCCGACTCGCCCACCACCGCGAGCGTCTCGCCAGGATGGACGCTCCATGAGACGCCATCCACCGCGCGCACGACGCCGTCCCGGGTATAGAAGTACGTCTTCAGGCCGTCGACTTCGAGCAGCGGGCCTGTGGTATCGGCGGCGGCAGTATCCATGCCTACATCCGCCGCGCGAGGCGCGGATCGAGCGCGTCGCGCATCCCGTCGCCGAGCAGGTTCACCGCGAGCACGGTGAGCGAAAGAAACAGGCCCGGAAACAGGATCAGGTAACCCGCAATCTGGAACAGGCTGCGCGCTTCAGCCATCACGTTGCCCCAGCTCGGTATGTTGGGGGGCGTGCCCGCGCCGATGAACGACAGGATCGCCTCGGTGATCATCGCCGAGGCGAAGATGTAGGTGCCCTGCACCAGCAGCGGCGCGATGGTGTTGGGCAGGATGTGGCGCACCAGCGTGCGCAGTATGCCGGTACCCGCCGCGGTGGCCGCCTCGACGAACGGCTGTTCGCGCAATGAGAGCACCAGGCTGCGCACCAGCCGCACCACGCGCGGCACTTCCGACAGGGTGATCGCGAAAATCACGTTCTCCAGGCTCGCCTGCGTAAGCGCCATCAGCGAGATCGCGAGCAGCACCGCCGGGATCGACATCAACCCGTCCATCACGCGCATCAGGATTGCATCGATCCAGCGCACGAACCCGGTCAACATGCCGAGCGCGAGTCCCAGCACGGTGGACAGGATCGCCACCGCGATGCCGATCGTGAGCGAAACCCGCGCGCCATAGACGACGCGGCTGTAGACGTCGCGGCCAAGCATGTCGGTGCCGAACCAGTACTCGCCTGACGGCGGCTTGAGGCGCCTGACCGGCGAGAGCGCCTGCGGGTCCACCGTCCACAGCCAGGGCGCAAGCATCGCCATCGCGACCATGACGAGCAGCAGAACCCCGCCGAGGATGGCAGTCGGGTGGCGGCGAAACGCGTCCCGGAAACCCCGCCAGGTGGGCGAGACGGAACGCGGCGCGGCGATCTCGGTGGAAACGGCGCTCATTCAGAGTGCGCGCACCTAATACCGGATGCGCGGATCGAGGAACGTATAGCTCATGTCGACCGCGAGGTTGATCAGTACGTACACGCCGGAAAACAGCAGCGTCACGGCCTGGATGATCGGGTAGTCGCGGCGCAGGATCGCGTCCACCGTGAGTCGCCCGATACCCGGAATCGCGAAAACCGTTTCGGTCACCACGACCCCGGAAATGAGCAATGCGATGCCGATTCCGATTACCGTCACGATCGGCACCGATGCGTTCTTGAGCGCATGTCCGATCAGCACCTGGCTGGACGACAGACCCTTGGCCTGCGCGGTGCGCACATAATCCTGCGCGAGCACCTCGAGCATGGTGGCGCGCGTGATGCGCGCAATCAGCGCCATGTAGACGGTGCCCAGCGCCACCGAGGGCAGGATCATGTGGGAGGTGAACGGCCACCAGCCTTCATTGATCGAGCGGTAACCCTGTACCGGCAGCCAGCCAAGCTGCATCGAGAACAGCATGATCAGCAGGTAGGCAATCACGAACACCGGGATCGAGAAGCCCAGTACCGAGAAACCCATCACACTGCGATCGATCCAGGTGCCCGCCTTCCAGGCCGCGACCACGCCCACCGGCACCGCCACCGCGACGGTGATGATGAGCGTGCACAGCGTCAGCGCGAGGGTCGGCTCGATGCGCTGGCCGATCAATCTCGACACCGGCAGTCCGGTGAAGATGGAAACGCCCAGGTCGCCGTGCGCCAGCGCCCACAGCCAGGTGCCGAAGCGCACCAGGTAGGGCTCGTCGAGTCCGAGCTTCGCGCGGATGCGGGCAATATCCTCGGCCGTGGCGATATCCCCTGCGATCACCGCCGCCGGGTCGCCCGGACTGATATACAGGAGCGAGAAGACGAACAGCGCGACCACCCCCATGACGGGGATGGTCGCAAGCAGCCGTCGGATGAAGTACGCGAACACTCGGTCAGTTCGCGACAGGGCGAGGAGCGCTACTTCTTGTCCACGTTCCACATCAGGTTCATCGGCGACACCAGCAGTCCCGACAGGTTGGTGCGGTAGGCGGTGGGAACGGTGAACCGCGCGGTCGGGATGTAGGGCACGGTGACCCACGCCCTCAGCTGCATCTGCTGCGCGATTTTCTTCTGCGCCGCCAGGTCGGGAGCATCGAACCACGCGTCGCGCAGCTTCTCCATCTCCGCATCGTTGGGCCAGCCGAACCAGGCCTTCTCACCCGCGCCGCGCAGCGCGGCATTGAGCGCAGGTGTCGCCAGGTCGGGTCCCACCCACCAGGTATGGAAGATCGACCAGCCGCCTTTCTCCACCGGCTCCTTGGAGGAGCGGCGCGTGATCAGCGTGCCCCAGTCGCCGGCCTGCAGTTCCGCATTCAGCCCGATCTTTTTCAACAGTTCGGTGGTGATCAGCGCCTGGGGATGCACGATCGGCTGATCGGTGGCGTCGAGCACCACGATCTTCTCGCCCTTGTAACCGGACTCCTTGACCAGGGCTTTGGCTTTTTCGAGATCGCGCTTTCCGCTCAGCACCGCCGAGCCCGCGTCGCTCGCCAGCGGTGTGCCGCAGCTGAAGTAGGACGCACACGGCATGCCGTTCTTGGGATCGCCCGCGATGCCGATCGCGTAGTCCTGCTGGTTCACGACATACAGCAGCGCCTGGCGCAGTTTCTGGTTGTTGAACGGCGGCTGCAGGTGATTGAAGCGGATCATCCCGGTCGAGCCGAGCGGGTCGGTGTTTTCGATCTTGATGTCCTTGTTCTTTGACAGCAACGGGACCAGATCGGAGGGCAACTGCTGCCACCAGTCCACCTCGCCGGCATTGATCGCATTGGCCGCGGTCGCCGAGTCGGGAATGTAGAGCCATTCGACGCGATCCACCTTCACCACCTTGCCGCCCGCAGCCCACGACGGCGCTTCCTTGCGCGGCACGTAGTCGGTGTTCTTCACGTACACCACCTTGCTGCCCGGCACCCATTCAGCCTTCACCATCTTGAACGGGCCGGAGCCGGTCGCGTCCGTGACTTGCGTGAACGCATCGGTCTTGGCCAGGCGTTCCGGCAGGATGAAGGGCACGTTCGAAGAGGGTTTGCCCAGCGCCTCGAGAACGTAGGCGAAGGGTTTCTTCAGCTTCAGGCGGAAGGTCTTGTCGTCGACCGCAGTCCACGATTCGGTCATCTCGCCGAGTTTCTGGCCGAGCACGTCGCGCTTGGCCCAGCGCTCGATCGAGGCGACGCAATCGGCCGAGCGCACCGGCGCGCCGTCGTGGAACTTCAGGCCGTCGCGCAGCGTAAAGGTCCAGGTCAGCCGGTCCCTGCTGGTCTCGTACTTGTCCACCATCTGCGGGTGTACCTGGAACTTGGCGTCGGTGGCGAACAGGGTGTCGTACACCATGTAGCCGTGATTGCGCGTGATGTAGGCGGTGGTCCAGACGGGATCGAGGCTCTTCAGGTCCGCCTCCGGGATGAACTTGATGGTCTTCTGCGCGAGCGCGCTCGCGGGGGCCAGCAGCACGGCCGCTGAAAACGCCGCGGCGGCGGCGCCGAGCGCGGCGGCGCGCAATGGAAAACGCCAGGACTTGCTCATATCGGAACTCCTCGGTGGACGGATCGATTCGGTAACCCGCCCATTTCGCCGGGAGGGTGACACCCGCGCATTTTGCCTCAGCCACGCGCCGGGAACCATCTTTTGCTGCGTCAGAGCCCGAAACTCCGGCGCAGGAACAGGATTGGCTTTCTCATCAGGTAGTAGCCGAGGGAAACGCTCTCGGCATAGACCTTCGCGCTGCCGCGCAGCCCGATGCGCGGCAGGCCGCTGCCGGGCTCCAGCGTCGCCTTGACCACGTAGGCGAGGCTCGAATCGGGCAGGGTGATGGTTTCGTAGCTCGTCTGGACGATTTTCGCCTTGAGCGGCGACAACGGATCGATGTTGAGGAACACAGTGACCTCGCCGCCCTGTTCGAGCTGTACCGCGTCGTCGGGTGGCAGATACACAGACACCTCCACCAATGACGGGTCTGCGATCGTCATGATCCGCTCGCCAGGTTGCACCGGCCGGCCCTTCCATTCCTCCGAATCGGAAAAGATCGCGAGCCCGCCCTGCGGAGCGGTGATTTTGAGCCGTTTGAGCAACTCGCTCAGGTAGGCGCCCTCCGCCGCCTTCTCCCTTACGCGTGCATCGAGCACGTTCAACTCCGACTTGCTCGGGTCGTCGACGAAAGATTTGTTGATCGCACGCTGCAGGTCCGCCTTTGCACCTTCGAGTCCCTTCAGCACCACCGCGAGCCGGTTGCGAATCGAAGTATCCTCGAGGACGACGAGCAATTCGTCCGCCTTTACCACCTGATTGGGCCGCACGTTGACCATGTCCACCACGCCTTCCATCGGCGAAGTAATCGGGATCGGCCTGGACGGAGTGATCTCGGCGGGCGCGATGGCATTCAGGCGCACCGGGACGAACGCCAGGCCGGCGATCAGCAGCGCACAGCCTCCGAGAACTTTCATGTTTGCGAATCCGTGGAACAAGCGCTGGAGGGGCTTGTATTCCGAATGCCACGCCCACAATGCGAACGCGACCGATGAAGCGAGCCATTGCGCCACCGCGCGCTCGCCGTCTTCGAACGGCTCCGCGCGCGTGAACATCAGGCCCCCGATGACCTTGCCGTCCGGATTCTTCAGCACGCAGTGCAGAAGATGCTCGAGCACCCAGTCCGCCCCGTCGCGCGAGAAACTGTCGGGCAGCAGGTCGAGCGTCGTCGCCACCACCGGCGCGACCTCACTATCGACAAAGTACTGGAACAGGCGCGTGAGCCACTGGACGTAGGGCGCTTCGGGGGAAAGCTCGACCAGCCCGGAGACCGCCTCGACCGAAATCTTCCCGCGCTGGTTGTAATCCCAGACGACGGCCTGATGGAAATCCAGCACCGAAAGGCTTTCATTCACGGCCAGGAAAGCCAGGTCGCGCTGCGACTTGCACGCCTGAAGCTTGCGCTGAAATTCGAGCAGGCGCGCCGCGATATCGTTCGGGCGCTCCGGCGCGGATTGCGCTCCAGTCACGGATTGGGACGATCCGGAAACACGGCGATTCCGACCATGCCGGGCAGCATGGCCCTGCGTCGGCCCTTCGAACCGGCCCTCGATTTCGAGCGTCTGGCTCACGCCTTCGACGCGGGAATTGAACTTTGCGACCTTCGCGCGGTAGCTGCGTCCCTCGTCATTGACCTTGACGACGAAGCGTGTGCCGGGCCGCATCCATTGCAGCCATGACGCGGGCACATAGAGCTGCGCCTTGAGCGAACCGGAATTGACCATCTCCACCAGAGGCTGGCCCAGGGCCACGCTGTTTCAGGTCCTGGCGTAGCTGCGGAAGGGCGGGCGACTGCGGCGCAGGCGCCGATTTTGGCGAGGCAGACATGCCCGCCTATTATGCGTCAAGCGCGCCTTGAGCCGATCGTTCCTGTCACGTTCCCAGCGCGCAGCGGATCGCGTCCTCCACCCGCTCGAGAAAAACGAATTCGAGTTTGGCGCGCGCTTCCGCCGGCACGTCTTCGAGGTCCTTCTCGTTTCGCTTGGGCAGCATGACCGTCGTGATCCCCGCACGCAGCGCTGCGAGCACCTTCTCCTTTACTCCGCCGATCGGCAGCACCAGGCCGCGCAGAGAGATCTCCCCGGTCATGGCGACGTCGCTGCGCACGGCTTTCCCGCCCAGCAGCGACACCAGCGCAAGAAACATCGCCACGCCCGCGCTCGGGCCGTCCTTCGGCGTCGCGCCCGCGGGCACGTGCACGTGAATGTCGAACTTCCTGAGCGCATCGCCCGTGTGCGTCTTCGCGAGCGTCAGGGCGGCCTGCGCCGATTCCTTCATCACGTCGCCCAGCTGCCCGGTGAGAATCAGCCTGCCCGTGCCCGGCACCTTCGAAGCCTCGATGAACAGGATGTCCCCGCCCACCGGCGTCCAGGCCAGACCCGTGGCCACGCCCGGCACGCCGGAGCGCAGTGCGACTTCATTCTCCACCTTGACCGCACCGAGGATCCCGTGCAGGTCCGCCGCATCCACCGCGACGTGCTCGGCCTTGCCCTCGGCCACCCGCATCGCCACGTGGCGCAGCACCGCGCCCAGCTCACGCTCGAGATTCCTCACGCCCGCCTCGCGCGTGTAATCGGCCACCAGCGAGCGCAGCGCCGCCTCGCTCACCTGCGCCTGCTCGGGTTTGAGTCCGTTGGCTTCCAGCTGGCGCTTCACCAGGTAGCGCTTCGCGATCTCGAGCTTTTCCTCCTCGGTGTAGCCCGGAAGGTGGATGATCTCCATGCGGTCGCGCAACGGGCCCGGAATGGTGTCGAGCTGGTTCGCGGTGGCAATGAACATCACGCGCGAAAGGTCGAAGTCCACGCCGAGGTAGTTGTCGCGGAATCTTGCGTTCTGCTCCGGGTCGAGTACTTCGAGCAGCGCCGAACTCGGGTCGCCGTGAAAGCCGCCCATGCCGAGCTTGTCGATTTCGTCGAGCATCAGCACGCCGCTGCGCGTTTCGGCGCGGCGGACCGCCTGGATCGCGTTACCCGGCAGCGCCCCCACGTAGGTGCGCCGGTGACCGCGGATCTCGGCTTCGTCGTGCAGACCGCCCAGCGCCACGCGCTGGAACTTGCGCCCGGTAGCGCGCGCGATCGATTGCCCGAGCGAGGTCTTGCCCACGCCGGGCGGGCCGACGAAGCACAGAATCGGGCTCTTGCCCTCGGGCGCAAGCTTCCTCACCGCGAGATGCTCGAGGATGCGGCGCTTCACTTTCTGCAGACCGCAGTGGTCCTCATCGAGCACGCGGCGCGCCTCGGCGATGTCGATCGACGCCTTCGCCTCTGCCTTCCACGGCAGCTCGGTCATACATTCGAGCCAGGTGCGCAGCATGGAGCCCTCGCCCGACTGCTCGTTCATGCGGCTGAGGCGCTTGAGTTCCTTGTTGACGTGCTTGGCCACGTCCTCGGGCATGCCGGCGGCGTCCACCGCTTTTCTAAGTTCGTCCATTTCCGCGGCGGAGTCCTCACCCTCGCCCAGCTCCTTCTGGATCTGGCGCAGTTGCTCGCGCAACACATGCTCGCGCTGGCGCGAATCGAATTCCTTCTTCGTCTTGTCGCCGATTTCCTTCGACAGCCTCAGCACCTCGACGCGCCCGTTGAGCAGCGCGAGCACCCTGTCCAGGCGCAGCCGCAGATCGAAACACTCGAGGATTGCCTGCTTATCCTCGTTGCCCACGTCGAGAAAGTTGGCGACCATGTCGGCGAGCATGCCGGGCGATTCGATGGACTGAATCACCGCTTTGAGTTCGTCGGGCGCGTTCGGCAGCAGGTCGATCGCCTCCGCGGCACGCTCCTTGAGCTGGATGAAACGCGCCTCGATTTCCGGTCCCACCGCGTCATCGGCCGGTCCGGCGGCGTCGATCGTGCGCACGCGAGCGACCAGGAACGGCCAGCCCTCCAGGAACTCCAGCACCTGGAAGCGCGACTGCCCCTGAACGACCAGGTGGTGCGCGCTCTCGCCCGCCGCGATATAGCGCACAATCTGGGCGCTCGTGCCGACCCAGTGCAGGTCGCCCGGTCCGACGTCGTTCTTTCCGGGATCGCGCTGCAGCAGGAAACCGACATGCTTGTCCACACGCACCGCTTCCTGCGCGGCAGCCACCGAGCTTGCGCGCCCGATCGTGATCGGCGAAAGCACGCCCGGGAACAGCACCGCGTTGCGCAGCGGCACGATGATCAACGCGTCCTCGGGCAGGGACTTCAACTTCGCACGGTCGTTGTCGGGGCGGGATTCGCCCGCCGGGTGCGGCGGCTGGCGCTCGAGTGCGTAATAGTTCAGGTTAATGCCCGGATTCATGCAGCCTCCTTGTTCCGTGCCCATTTGCGGCCACGGAGCGGACACAATGGTCGACATGACCTATGTGGGGACGGCGATCCCGGATTCAATCTGCGTAAAGCCCCTGCGTTCGCAGGGAGTTAGACTTCGCCGATCGCCTCGAGTTCCGTTTGCGCCGCGAGCCAGCGCGCCTCTGCGGCCTCGATCAGGCCGCCCAGTTGCTGCTGCCGGCGGGAAAGAGCCTTGAGCTTGTCCACATCCGGCCGGGTGTACATCGCCGGATCGGCGAGTTGCGCGTCGAGTCTGTGCCTTTCCTCCTGCCACGCGGCGAACTGCGCTTGCGCCTCCAGTCAAGACTTCTTGCGTCTGCAGACAAACTACCGCGCTCCGAGTATTGCTACGCTGCATGCTGCTCGGCAAACAGGGGGAGACTCGATGAAACTCACATATCGCCGGATGACATGGATGGCAGTCCTGATCGCCGCGCTCGTGTCAGTTTCGGCTGCCGCCCAGACATATCCGGCAAAACCCATCCGCATGGTTATCGCTTTCGGCGGTGGCGCGGAAGCGGTGGCGCGAATTCTTGCGCAGAAGATGAGCGAGGGGCTGGGCGAGCCCGTCGTAGTCGACCCGCAGCCCGCGGCAAGCGGCACGGTCGGCGCGGGGATCGTTGCACGCTCTGCTCCCGACGGATACACCATCTTCTTCACGGCAACCACCTCCCACCTCTATCCGATACTGCTAAGAAAGAGCGTACCGTTCGATCCGATCAAGGACTTCACGCCGATCTCGGGAATGGCCGAGACGGTCGGTGTGGTCGCGGTACCGACTTCGTCATCGATCAAATCGATCAAGGATCTGGTCGAGGCGGCCAGGGCCAGCCCGGACGCCGTACATTACGGCTCGTCGGGGCATGGTAGCGTGCTGCATCTCGCGGGCATGTTGGTGCAGAGTGCGGCAGGGGTCAAAATGATCCACGTGTCCTACAGAGACAGCGGCCAAGCGCTGAACGAAGCCATCGCCGGGCGCATTCCGGTTGTGTTTTCAATCATGGCTACCGCTGGGCCGATGGCGGCCGCGGGAAAAGTGCGCATCATCGCCGTAAACTACTCCAAGCGCTTTCACCGCGTACCCGACATCCCGACGATCAGTGAAGAACTGCCGGGTTATGAGACACCGCCCGATTGGAGCGCGTTCTTCGGGCCGGCGGGCTTGCCGCAGCCGATTGTGCGACGTCTGAATGCGGAAATCGTGAAAGCGGTCAATCACCCGGACGTGCTCCCGCGACTCGATATAGCCGGCGCGATCCCGATCGCTGGTACCCCGGAGGAATTGGCCGCAAGACTTGCGCGCGATATGGCGCGCGCCACTCAAATCGTGAAGGCCGCGGGCATTGAGCCGGAGTAAACCCGCTCAGGGCTGAAGCGCGCTTTGCCTGAATTCGCGCGGCGACTGGCCGAACCGCTCTCGAAACGCGCGACCGAAGTGAGTCGGATCGTTGAAGCCCCATCTGTACGCGATGTCGCAGATGCCGCGGTGCAAGCCGCTTGACAGGCCATACGTTTTTGCGAAGTACAGAGGCGCGAGACATCCTTTACCAAGTAGAAGCACAGGCCAAGCTTGCAGGAGTTGCTTGCAAGTCGCTATCTCCTGTTTCGGATGACCCCTATATGGCGACTATTGCAGCTGCACTAAGCAACGGCTGAAGGTGCTCACGCACTCCAAGATCCCGGTACTCGTGTACCGGTAAGGTGTAACGCTTTATTGCCCGTTGTGTGTGAAAGGCGCGGTCCACACCGGGAAATAATCACGTGATAGAAGGGAAGGACAGATGGGGCGAGACCTGACAGAACATTTCCCGCTGAGCGGATGGGATGAATATCCGATACACCAGTTCCCAGAGCCGATTCGGTTTGTGGCAACGACCGACCTGCGCGCGTTCGAGCGCTATTGGTTTACCGCGCAGGATGAACTAGGGGAGCTATTTCTGGTGACAGGAATCGGCTTTTACCCGAATTTGGGCACCGCTGATGCCTATGCGATTCTCGTCCAGAACAATGTGCATACGACTGTGCGGGCGCATCGGCCACTGGGTAGTGATCGCGGCGATTTCACAGTCGGCCCCCTGTGCTTCGAGTTGATCGAGCCTTTCACAGAATGGCGCCTTTCCCTGGGGGAGAACGCGCAGCGATTGGCGTTCGATTTAACGTGGCGGGATGCAAAGCGCGCAGTTTTTCGCCGACAGCCCGTGCGACACGGCGCAGCGGATTGGCGCCTGCTGCACGAGTGGGCTGGATACGAAACCTTCGGGACGATCGACGGAACGGTCCAATATAAAGGCAAGCAGTTCCAGCTGAGGCGCTCAAACGTTCGCGGCAGTCGTGACCACCATTGGGGTATACGCAACGGCGTCGGAGGTCCGGGACAGATGCTGCGCGAACCCGGCGATTCGCATTTGGGCCAATGGGTCGAGTTCGGCGATTGGTCCATTTGGAGTCGTCAGGTGCTATTCAACTTGGGGGACGGGCGGCGCGGTGCAAGCCGTATTGAACCCTTCGAGCACCGAATGCGATTCGATCCGGTCACCAAGAACCTTACCGGCGGGTTCATCCGAAATCGGCTCGACAACGGAGAGATCCGGGAGGTGGCCTACGAGCAGATCGCCAATCAGGTGGCGTATCTACGATGCGGTATGTATACGGGTCCGAACGATCGCGGTACGCCCGAGGAGAACTACCATCACGGCATGGCCGTGGGCAACTGCGTCGGTGGCGAAACGTATGATCTAACTGATCCAAATGTCCGGATTCGGATCGCCGGATTCGAGGACCACTTATGCCGGGCGACCTGGAATGGAGAGACCGTTGTCGGGATACTCGAATGCAGGAATCCGGCCTTGTACGAAATGTGCCGAGACGGGGCCCCGGGGTTCTCGATACTAGAGGATCAGTAGCTGTCATGCGTACGTGACGAACCGTGTGACGTCGCGGCTATGGGAACCGAGCGAATTGCGTAGACAGGGGAAATGATTTGAGTCAGTCGTTTGCCGAAAGTACTCAGAAATATTTGGCCAAAGCCCTGCGGATAGGTGATCTACGCGTGGAGGGCGTGCAGCGGTTGGCGGGCGGAATCTCCCGAGAAGCTTGGCGGGTTGATACGAACGCCATTGAGGTTGACGGGACTCGGCGCAGTTTCGTCTTCCGGTTGGACCCGCCGACGAGTCTGCTCGAGAGTAGTCGTCAGCTCGAATTCGCCATGTTCCGCATGTTCAAGAACGTACCGGAAGTGCCAGTTCCGGAGGCAGTCTGTGTTGAGGATGATCCAGCTCCCCTGGGCGCCCCATTTATTGCCACAGCCCTGCTGCCTGGCGTTGCCGATCCGGGGAAAATACTTGCTCTGGAATTCGATGTAGCTGGACCGCTGATCGCTCGCCAGATGTTCGAGATCCTCGGGTCGATTGCGTCGGTGGATCATCGCGGCCGGTTGGACGAAGTGCTCGAAGTGCCGGCTCCCGAAGATGTTTGGTCCATTCAGCTAGAGCATTGGGAAAAAATTATTCACGAAAACAGTATCGGTCCGATGCCTGTTACAAGCGCGGCGATCCGTAGACTCAAGCGTGAGCCACCGCTCCCTCCGAAGCAGTTGTCCGTCGTCCATGGCGACTACCGGCTCGGCAACTATTTGTACACCCCAAACGGGATTGTCGCGATTCTCGATTGGGAAATGGCGCATCTCGGAGACCCGCACGAAGACTTGGCATGGGCCTTCGCCAGGAATTGGCAACTTAAGGCAGCGCCCAACAGGGTCGCAGGGTTCCTTACGTCCGAGGAAGCGATTCGGATCTGGGAGCAAGCAAGTGGTATTGACGTCGATCGCGACTCATTGCGGTGGTGGTCTCTGTTCACTCACGTCAAGGCAGCTGCGTTGTGGATAACGGGCGCACACCAGTTCATCGAAAACGCACCGAGGGAGGTGACTTATGCAGCCGCAGCGTGGAGGAATCTTGAAAAGCAAGAACTCTGGATGCTCGAAGTAATGGGAGTGACATCATTTTGAGACCCTCTGTCCCGCTCGTTCTCATGGCCGCACTGCGAAAACTTGATGACTTGATGAAGGCGGAAACTGATCCCGTAAAGGCTTTCGATTTAAGTCGCCTGAGACTCGTTCTCAGCATAGTTCACAGGGATTGGGACAGTTCCGCTGCAGCTCGCGCGGGGGAGATTACTGCGCTTTTGAGTCTGTTGCGCAACGGTGCCGAAATTTCACCCCCTCCGCTTCGCCGAATGCTGGAAGACGCGGTGGAAAAAGCCAGCCGTGATGCCGATCTGAGGATCTCGACGCTCGAAGCCACGATCGACCATTTGCTGATGGCGCTGATCGAGTTGCAAATCTGGCTCGAGGTAACACCAAGCGAGGCTGCTCGAACGCTGCTGGACGAGGTATGGTCGCAGCTAGAGCGCCGTGCACGGCAGGGGGCCGTGATGGATTCCATCTGGTAGAGCCAAGCTCGAAGAGACGCCGGATCGAGAAATGCGTACGAGGCGCCATTTACTGCTCTAAGAGCCATCGTGGCCTTGCAAATATTTATTTAGCATCTTTTTCCGGAACCACCGTCTAATGCAAGCAGCTGCCGAGCGGGATGCGAACCGCTGCCTCCGCGACCGTTCGCCCTACGTCGGGCGTGATCGGTGTCTTTTCCGTAACCTGGTCGCGTGACGCAATCGGCGTTGCGAATCGGGCGATCCCACGCGCAAGACGCCCGCATGCAGGATTACTGCTCGACCTGAACTAACGCGAAACCGCCGCAACCGGCAAAATGACGTCCAACGAGCCGGATCGGATCAGGGCTGAAGCACGCTTTGCCGGAATTCGCGCGGCGACTGGCCGAACCGCTCTCGAAATGAGCGACTGAAGTGAGCCGGATCGTTGAAGCCCCAGCTGTATGCGATGTCGCTGACGCTGCGGTGCTGCAGTGATCGCAACGCAAGTTCCGCACGGCAGCGCTTCAGCCGCTCGGTCCAGATCCACCGCATGAGCGTCATCGGCTCCTCGGCAAAGATGTGATGCAGGTTGCGCGCCGAGAGACCGATCGCGCGGGCAATCATCTCGGGCGCAAGCTCCGGATTACTGAGTTCCGAGCGAACGAATCTGCGAACGCGCTCGCGATGATAAACCGCCAGCCGGCTAGGACACTCCTGACCGACCGCTGGCAAGGATCCAAGCGCCGCAGCGACCAGATGAGGGATGGCATCCGCGATGCGGTCGGACGTCGTGACGTCGAGATTCGAACTCTGCTGAAACAGCTCGATCAGCATACTGCGAAGCAGGGCGCCCGGGCCCGTTTCGCAGTCGATGCGAACGGATGTCAAGCCGTCCGCCTGAGGAAACACGTCTCTCATCCGATTCGACGCCATGCAGACCGAGTCGGTTCGAATCGCGTTGGTCTCCATCCGAAATTGCTGCGCGGTGTCCAGGAGATAGATATCGCCTGGTCCAATGCAGGCCTCCCTGCCGGCCTGTCCTACGACTGCATTGCCGGACTTCTGCAACGACAACATGAAATCACCGCCGGTACGCTGTGTGCGTGCGCCGGGGCGATGAAAGGTGATATGTGGCGACAGATCCACCGCCGCACACTTGAGATCGTTTCCGACGAACGCCGACATGCGCGCGCTGAATTGTTCGGCGCCGAGCGGCTTGGTGCAAAACTCGACGCCGAACAACTGGTCGAGATTGGCAAGCCACGCATCCAGGCGACCCCGGACCGGCAACTCGTCAGCACAGAACACCTGCATGTTCATCGGCGCATTCCCAGTCAAGAGCTGTAGCACCCCGAAGCAAGTGCTTGCGATGCTGGGCCGCTAGAGTCTGCCCGATGATATTACTTGCAAACATGCAACATTGAAACAACGGGGAGTCGACCATGCCCGATTCGCTGGCCGGGATGCCGAGCGGTTTGTACGCAATCAAGGAGCCTGCCGCGCTGCAGCAATATCTGCGCGACGAGGACGGAGAAACGGCTGCCGAACCGCTTGCGATCGTCCGGCCATCAAACGTATCGCAATTGAGGGATCTGGTCCGGTGGGCAAACGATACCGGCCGTTCGCTGGTTCCGGTGAGCTCTGGCGGCGGCCCGCGGCGACACGCCGATACTTTGCCATCGCGGCCGGCGATCATCGTCGATCTGAGCAGCATGAACCGCGTGATACACGCGGATGGCCGTGATGCGATTGCAGTGATCGAGCCGGGCGTGACATTTCCAGAATTCGATGCGATGCTGAAAAAGCATGGCCTGCGATCTTTCAAGCCATTGCTGCCGCGCCGGAACAAATCAGCACTTACGAGCTATCTCGAACGTGAACCGATCACGAGCCCGCACGATCACTGGGACTCCGAGGATCCGTTAGGCGGAGTCGAGGTGGTGTTCGGCAGTGGGGAGACCTATCGGACCGGCACCGCAGGCATCAAGGGCAGCCTTGAACAGCAACTCAGCCGAGGCATGCGCCAAATGATGGCGGTCGGCCCGGGAGTCACCGACTTTCTGCGCGTGCTCCAGGGTTCCCAGGGAACGCTTGGGATCGTGGCTTGGGCGTCGGCGTACTGCGAACGGATTCCGGCGCTTGAAAAAGCCTTCTTCGTCGGAGCCGACAGCCTCGAGCCGCTCACAGAGCTGTCGTACAAGATCACTCGGCGCCGCCCCGGCGGCCAACTGTTCATCGTCAACAACGTCCAACTCGCGATGATGTGCGGTGGCGAGCGGAAAGCAATCAATGAGCTGGCGCCCAAATTTCCCCGTTGGGCGCTGTATGCGAACCTCACCACACCGGACTTCCTGCCGGAAGAACGGATGGCGTTCCAGCAGGCCGATTTCCAGTCGGACGCAGCGGGATTGAGTCTATCGGTAGTTGAACAAGTCGGGGGGTATCGCGCGAACGATTTACGCGCGGCGCAGATCGAGCTGCCTTCCGTCTTCTACAAGGACCGACCGCTCGGGGCCCACCGCGAAGTCTTTTTCCTGAGTCAACTTACGCACGCGCCCAAGTTCCAGGCTGCGTTGACTTCGTTGCTTGCCTCCATGAGGTCGCCAGCGCCGCCCGTTGCGATCTACCTTCAGCCTCGCGTCCATGGCACCAGCTGCCATTTCGAGTTCACGTTCCCGTTCGATCCGGCTAATGCTGCCGCAGCCAAGGCGGCAACGACCCTCGCAGACATCGCCGCCCGCAAGTTTGCCGATGCCGGTGGCTTCTTCAGCCGGCCCTATGGCGCATGGTCCGAAATCGCGTTCGGAAAGGATCGTGCAATACAACCGTTTCTGAAGGCCGTCAAGGAAATGTTTGACCCAAATGGCGTACTGAATCCGGGAAAGCTTTGCTTTTGAGGAGAGACATCCAATGTCGCTGGAAACGAGAAAACGCTACATAGAGAGATGTCCCCGTTGCTCGCAGTGCAAGTGGCTGCCTGCGCCGAAAAGCCAGCGCTTTGCGTCCGTCTGCCCGAGCATCCAATACGGCAATTTCCATTCCTACAGCGCCGGCGGCAAGGGCTTCACGGCATACGCCATGCTCGAAAACAGAATCGGCTACTCTGCAGAGATGCTCCGCAGCGTTTTTGCGTGCACGATGTGCGGAGCGTGCGATACCAGCTGCAAGACCAATTTCGGCGACAACATCGAGCCGCTCGACACGCTGTATGAGCTTCGGGCGCGCGTCGTCAGGGACGGAAAGTCGCTGCCGGCTCACGTGGAGCTGATAGACAATCTGCGGCGCGTAGGCAATCCGTTCGGAAAGCCCTCGCAGGAACGCGCCCGTTGGGCGGAAGGTCTCAATCTAAAGGACATCACCAAGCAGCGGGCGGACGTTTTCCTTCATATCGGATGTACCCCGGCCTACGACGAGGCCGAATGGCGCAGCCTACAGTTCTGCGCGGAACTCCTGAAGAACGCCAAGGTTGACTTCGGCGTTGCCGGTAATGCCGAGCAAAGCAGCGGTGGATTGGCCTTCGATCTCGGGTTTCAGGAAGACGCGCGGCGTCTCGCCGAAGCAAGTGCGAAGCTGGTTGTCGCCTCGGGCGCGAAAACGCTCGTCACCTGTTGTGCCGAGTCCTACGCAGCATTCAAGAACGGCTTTCCCCGGCTGGGCGTCTCGCTGGGCGGTCTCCGAGTCCTGCACATCACCGAATACCTGGACGAACTCATCCGCGACGGTCGACTCAAGCCGAGATCGAGCGCGAACGCATTGGTCACCTATCACGATCCCTGCAAGCTCGGTCGCTTGAGCGAAACCTACACGCCGTGGCAAGGCGAGTGGCGTCGTGTGCTCAATGTTATGTACATCGCCGTTCCACCGCGGCCGGTGCTGTACGGCACTGAGGGGAACTACGACGCACCGCGCCGGCTCCTGCAAAGCATCGCCGGCGTCGAGGTGGTGGAAATGGAGCGCAGCCGAGAATACTCGTACTGCTGCGGGGCGGGCGGAGGTGCAAAGGAAGCGTATCCCGATTTCGCGGAAAAGACCGCGGGAGACCGATTGACCGAAGCGGAAGCGACGGGGGCCTCGGTGATGGTGACCGCCTGCGCGACGTGCCAGCGCCATCTCAGCGCAGTGGCGAACAAGCAGGGCTCCAAGCTCCGCGTGAAGGGGCTGTTGGAAATGCTTTGCGAAGCCGTTGTCTGACGCGAGGAGAACAAGCATGCCATTGACAGCAGAAGCGTTGAGGGACCTCGAGAGTGCGGTCGGGAAAGGCAACGTCTCCGACGACAGCAGCACCTGCATGAGTTACGCATGGAATGCAGGTCTCGGCGGCATGCCCAAGCCGAATCGTTTAGCGGTGGTACCGCCGATCGGGGTGGTACTTCCCGCGAATACGGAGCAAGTGCAAGGCGTCGTCAAGGCATGCCTGAAGCACGGGATCAAGTTCAAGCCTCACAGCACCGGCTACGGCTCGCTCGCGACGGTCGCCTCGCCCAACGCGATTTCGGTGGACCTGCGGCGCATGAACCGCATCCACGAAATCGACGAACGCAACCAGATGGCGGTGATCGAACCCTATGTAACCGCCGGTCAACTCCAGGCCGAGGCGATGAAGAGCGGTTTGAATTGCCACATCGTCGGTGCCGGACTGACGCATTCGCCCTTGGCGTCCGCCACCGCGTGTTTTGGCATCGGCATCTCTGGCACGACCACGGGAAACAACGTGCGCAACTTGCTCGGGCTCGAATGGGTCACCCCGAACGGCGAGATTCTCAACATCGGGAGTTCCGGATCCGGTAGCGGCTGGTTCAGTGGCGAGGGACCTGGACCAGGGTTCCGAGGCATGATTCGCGGCATCACCGGCACCATGGGCGAACTCGGTATTTTTACAAAGATCGGCTACAAACTCTATCCGTGGCCGGGGCCGAAGAAGCTAGAAACCATGGGCAAGCATCCGCAGTTGGGAATGAGAATTCCCGAGCACTTCCGGCTCTACCATCTGGCCTGGCAGAGTTGGGAGGACGTTACAAAGGCATCGTATGAGATCAATCAGTCGGGAGTCGCTTACGTACTCGTGCGAATCCCGCCGAACAGTTACGGTATGGCGCTCAGCGCAACCAACAACGACTATTACGACCTGCTCAGCCAGGGAAGGTTGCCGGATATCGCCAAAGACGACGACCAGCATCGGATGACCTGGACGATGCTGACTGCAGCGTCCTCCGCAGCCGAAGCGCGTTACAAGGAAAGAGTCGTCAAAGGAATCCTGGCGAATACGAATGGACGGGAGATTGCGCTGAGCCCCGATCATGAGGGTCTCGTTGCGTATTTTCTCGTCACTTCTATCTATATTCCCCGCGTTCTCCGTCCTTCGTCGGCGATGTCGACGAGCTTCGGTGTGCTGGAGTCATTCAGCAAACTCCCGGAAGTCATGAAGGCCGGCGAGGTCTGTCTCGGCGAGGACATCAAGCCGGGCGGCATGTTCATGCAGGGCAGCCGCGAAGAATTCTGGAGCTGGCCCAGCGAGGGTCGCCACCTCTGGACAGAAAACGCCTTTTCCTACGACGTCAACATTCCCGAGTCCCGAGGCGCCGTGCTTCGCATGGCGTTGGAGCACGATGACATGGTGCAGACGAAGGGGAGCCTCGGGGTAGAAGTGTTTGCGCTCGGGCCGCTGGCCGATTTCTTCTCCTCGGCATCCAGCAACGCGACCCTATGGATGCGAAAGGTCAAACAGCGTTTCGATGGCCACAATGCCCAGGATGCGCAGTTCTTCATATCGCGCGAAGCACCGTGGATCACGAAGTATTGGCCGTTCCTGAGGCGCGTACTTTTTTTGCGAATCTTCAGGCCAGTGTTCAAGCGGATGATGACTCATTTCGCTATCGTAGGTTTACAGGCGCTCATGGGAAAGCGGAAATAGCACATGCTCAATACTCTCGGTGAAGTCCTTCCTCGCGCGGCAGCCCTGTTCGGTGACAAGACGGCACTTATATTCGAAGGCAGAGCGTACTCGTTCAATGCGCTCGACTCACTTACCAACCGATTTGCCAACGGCTTGCAGGCACTCGGCGTAGAACCCGGTAACCGGGTAAGCATTTATTCGGGCAACGCGCTCGAGTGGATCGCGTCATACCATGCCGCACTGAAGTGCGGAGCCGTGGTCAATCCGATCAATGTGATGCTCACGCCCGACGAAGTACGGTTCGTGACGAACGATTGCGGCGCTCGCATTATCGTCGCGCCGCTCGACAAAGCAGATGCGCTGCTCTCGATCAAGCGCGACACCCCGCTCGAACACGTGGTGGTCTTCGGCGGAAGCATTGCCGGATCCCAGAGCTTCGATGATTTGGTGGCGCGGGGGCAGGAGCGTTTTCAGCCGATCAAGCGCTTGCCGGCCGATCTGTCCACCATTGGGTACACCTCCGGCACCACCGGCCATCCGAAGGGGGCGATGCTGTCGCACCGGGCGGTCGTCCTCAATTCGGCAATGACCGCGAACCTGCACGCTCGCACCGCGGCCGACACGGTGGTCACGGCGCTGCCGTGTGCTCACGTATACGGGAACGTGGTGATGAACGGCGCCTTGTTGACCGGCATGACACTGGTATTGATGCCACGCTTTGATCCGGTGGTTGCGCTCGGACTCATTGAGCAGCATCGAGCGACCATGTTCGAAGGCGTACCGACCATGTACATGTACATGCTCAATGAGCCGGCGATTGAACGACATCATTTGGCTACGCTCACTCGCTGCACTGTCGGTGGTCAGGCCATGCCCGTCGCGAAGATGGAGGAAGCCGAGACGCGGTTTGGCTGTCCATTGCTGGAACTGTGGGGGATGACGGAAATCGCGGGACTCGGCACAACGCATCCAGTTTACGGATTCAATCGCCATGGCTCGATCGGGGTGCCGCTGCCCTACGTTGAATGCCGAATTGCTGCGGTGGACGATCCGGGACGCAGCCTTGCGCCGGAGGACGTGGGTGAGCTCATGGTCCGCGGACCGATCGTCATGCAAGGCTACTTCGGCAACGACAGGGCGACGACGGAGACCATCGAACCGGACGGTTGGATGCATACAGGCGACCTGGCGCGGCGGGATGCAGAGGGTTATTTCTACGTGGTCGATCGCAAGAAAGACATGATCATCACGGGCGGATTCAACATCTATCCCGCCGAGCTGGAGCGAGTGATCGCCGCCCACCCGGCTGTCGCGATGGTTGCGGTCGGCAGCCAGCCCGATCCGCTAAAGGGCGAGCTTGCGAAGGCTTACGTTGTTCCGAAAACCGGGGCTTCAAAGGACGCCGAGAGTATCCTTATGCACTGCCGGGAGCATCTGGCCGCATATAAAGTTCCTCGAATGATTCAGTTCGTTGATGACCTTCCAAAGACCAGCACTGGAAAGGTAATGCGCAGGGAGTTGAAGAACCTCGATCTACGGCCCGACTAACCGAACGCGATAGAAACCTCGTACGTCGCCGTACCATCGTCACCGTCCGGGCACGCGATGCGCGTTCGCGTCGGGTTGCTCCTCTATCGCCTCCAGCTCCGTGTGCGCGACCAGCCAGCGCGCTTCGGACTGCTCGATCAGACGGGCGAGCGCATGCTGGCGGCGCATAAGTCCGCGCAGCTTCTGCAGATCCGGGCTCGCGTATAACTCCGGATCGGCCAGTTGCGCGTCGAGTCTGTGCCTTTCCTCCTGCCACGCGGCGAGCTGCGCTTCGATCGCCGCGATTTCCTTCACCAGCGGGCGGCGGCGCGCGAGCTTGTCCTGGCGATCGCCGTCGTTACGCGCAGGCTTGCGCGCAGTACGCGCCTCGCGCCGCGCGTCGAGCCAGGCGAGGTAATCGTCCAGGTCACCATCGAACTTCGCTGCGCGCCCGTCCGCAACCAGAAGGAACGAATCGCACACCGTGCGTAACAGCGCGCGGTCGTGCGAAACCAGCACCAGGCTTCCCTCGTAGCCGGCAAGCGCGCGCATCAGCGCGTGGCGCATTTCGAGGTCCAGGTGATTGGTCGGCTCATCGAGCAGCAGCAGGTTGGGCCGTCGCCGCAACAACAGCGCCAGCGCGAGCCGCGAGCGCTCGCCGCCCGAGAACGGCCCGACCGGCGAATCGGCGGTCTTGCCGCGAAAATCGAAGCCGCCGAGGAAATTGCGCAGCTCCTGCTCGCGCGTGCCGCGGTGCTCGCGCGCCAGGTGCGCGAGCGGCGATTCGTCGGCGCGCAACTGCTCGAGCTGGTGCTGCGCGAAATAGCCGATGGCGAGGCCCTTGCCCTCCACGCGCGCACCCGAAGTCGGCGCGAGCTCGCCGGCGAGCAGCTTGACGAGTGTCGATTTGCCCGCGCCGTTGGGCCCGAGCAATCCGATGCGCGCGCCCGCGCGAAGATCGAGCCTGACGTCTTCGAGCACGTTCGTCGCGCCGTAGCCCGCCGAGATTTCGCTCAGGATGAGCAGCGGATCGGGCGCGCGCCCGGGTGCGAGAAATTCGAAATCGAAAGGCGCATCGACGTGCGCGGCGCTGATGCGCTCCATGCGGTCGAGCGCCTTGAGGCGGCTCTGCGCCTGGCGCGCCTTGGTGGCCTTGGCGCGAAAGCGCACGATGAAGCTCTCGAGGTGCTCGATCTCGCGCACCTGCTTTTCGTGCATCGCCTGCTGCGCCGCGAGCTGGGCTGCGCGCCGTTCCTCGAACGCCGAATAGTTGCCGGTATGCAGCGCGAGCTTTCCGCCGCCGATATAGAGCACATGTGTCGCGCAGGCGTCGAGAAAGTCGCGGTCGTGCGAAACCAGGATCACCGTTCCGCGATAGCCCGCGAGCCATTTCTCCAGCCACACCACGGCATCCAGGTCGAGGTGGTTGGTCGGCTCGTCGAGCAACATCAACTCGGCACGGGAAATCAGCGCGCGGGCGAGGTTGAGGCGCATCCGCCAGCCGCCGGAGAAACTCGCCACCGGCCGCTCCAGATCGGCATCGGCAAAGCCGAGCCCCGCGAGCAGCGCCGCGGCGCGTGCGCGAGCGGCGTAGCCGTCGATGTCGTGCATGCGGGCGTGAAGGTCGCCCAAATGAGCCCCGAGATGCGCCCCGTCGTGCGACGATTCGGCCGCGGCAAGATCGCGCTCAAGTGCGCGCAGGGGCTGATCGCCGTCGATCACGAACTCGATCGCCGCATCCTCGAGCGCCGGCGTTTCCTGGTCGACCGAGGCAATGCGCCAGCGCTCGGGCACTTCGCAATCGCCCTGCTCGGCATGCAGCTCGCCGCGCAACAGCGCGAACAGGCTCGACTTGCCGCTACCGTTGGCGCCGGTCAGACCGACGCGCCAGCCCGGATGGATCTGCAGGCTCGCGCCTTCGAACAGGCGCTTGGCGCCGCGCGCGAGCGCGAGGTTGCGGAACTGGATCATCTGGGCGGCATTCGCAAAGGGGGCGCATTGTACGGCACGCGCACGCCCGCACTCCCGTCGCATGCCGGGTTGACTGTGCGCGTGCCATTCTGTACAGTTAGTTCGTACATATTTTCTGATCGCCATTTCCGCCATGTCGAAAGTCAACGTTACCGAGTTGCGCCAGAACCTCCCCGCCTACCTTGCCCGCGTGCAGGCAGGCGAGGCCGTCGAGGTGACGGTCCATGGGCGCGTGGTCGCCCGGATCGTTCCCGAGGAGGATCGCGCCGGGCACGCGCGTGAATGGCTCAAGTCCTTGCGGGGCAAGGCGCGCGTGGGCGACGTGATCAGCCCGACGGGCGCGCGCTGGAACGCCGAGCGTGGTCGTTGTTGACACCCACGTCCTGATTCACGACGCGCTGGAACCGAAGAAGATTTCACGGCGCGCACGGGCGGCGCTCGACGGCGGGCACGGCCCGCTGGCAATCAGCGACATCAGTCTCTGGGAGATCGCGATGCTGATCGCAAAGGGGCGCATCGATCCCGCCGCGGACGGAGCGCGCTTTCTCGAAAAAATCCTCGAAGCGCGGGCAATCAGAGTATTGCCCATCACCCCGCAGATCGCAGTGCTCTCCCAGTCCGGGGACTTCCCGCACCGCGATCCCGCCGACCGCATCATTGCCGCCACGGCAGTTGTATACCGCGCGCGTTTGGTCACCTCCGACGCCGCGCTGCGGCGCAGCCGCGGGCTCGAGGTGATCTGGTAAGTGCAGCACGCGGATCGCACGCTTCCGACTCGCCTACCTCGCCTACAATGGCCGCTTTCCGATAATACACCGAGATCCCCATGCCCTCCATCAAGACCCCGAGCGGACTGCTGATCGACGAGCTCGCCATAGGCGACGGCGAACTCGCCGTGGCCGGCCAGAGCGTCACCATGCACTACACCGGCTGGCTGATGTACGGCGGCGCCGCGGGAAAGAAATTCGATTCGAGCAAAGACCGCAACCACCCGTTTGTATTCGAGCTCGGGGAAGGCCAGGTCATCAAAGGCTGGGACGAAGGCGTGCAGGGCATGAAGGTGGGCGGCTCGCGCAAGCTCACCATTCCGCCCGAACTCGGCTATGGCGCGCGCGGCGCGGGCGGCGCGATCCCGCCCAACGCGACGCTGATCTTCGAAGTGGAGCTGCTCGGGGTGGCGTAGGCCCCGATGCCGCTCGAAAAACCGGCCGCGCCGGCACCCGGATTTCGCGCGCTCCTCGCGGACTTCGGCGGGCTGTATGCGCTCAGCGCGCTGGTGGCGTTCATCTTCGCGGCCTCGGGCCCGGTCGCGATCATTCTTGCCGTCGGCACGCGCGGCGGCTTGAGCGAAGCCGATCTCGCCTCGTGGATTTTCGGCGCATTCTTCGTGAACGGATTGCTCAGCATCACGTTCTGCTGGTGGTACCGCGAGCCGCTGGTGTTCTTCTGGACGATTCCGGGGACGGTGCTGGTCGGTCCCGCACTCGGCCATCTCACCTTCGCGCAGGTGATCGGCGCCTACCTCGCCACCGGCGTGCTGATGCTCGCGCTGGGCCTCTCCGGATGGGTGCGGCGCTGTATGGAAGCGGTGCCGATGCCGATCGTAATGGGCATGGTGGCGGGCGTGTTCCTGCGCTTCGGGCTCGATCTGGTATTCGCGATACGCGACGATTTTGCCATCGCCGCGCCGATGACGGCCGCGTTCCTCGCGCTTTCGGCCTCGCCCGGCCTCGCGCGCCGCGTGCCGCCGCTGATCGGTGCGATGATCGTCGGCGCCGTGATGGTCGCTGCGCTCGGCCGTTTCGAAGGCGGCACCGGCGTCGCCGCGCTTGCCCGGCCCAACCTGTATGCACCGCAGTTTTCCTGGCAGGCGATGATCGAGCTGGTGGTGCCGCTCGCGATCACCGTGCTGGTGGTGCAGAACGGCCAGGGCTTCGCGGTACTGCGCGCGGCCGGCCACGCACCACCGATCAACGCCATCGCCGCCGCCTGCGGCGCGGCGTCGCTCGTGACCGCGTTCGCCGGCGCCGTTTCCACCTGTCTCACGGGCCCGGTCAACGCCATCATCACGGGAACGGGCGAAAAGCACAGGCACTACACCGCGGGAATCTTCGTCGGCGTGCTCGCCCTTGCATTCGGTCTGCTCTCGCCCCTGTTCACGCACTTGCTGCTGGCGACGCCGCGCGCGTTCATCGCCGCGCTCGCCGGTCTCGCCATGTTGCGCGTGCTGCAAACGGCGTTCGCCACCTCGTTCAGCGGGCGTTTCACGCTCGGTTCGCTGGTCAGTTTTCTCGTGACCGTCGCCGACGTGGCAATATTCACCATCGGCGCGCCTTTCTGGGGACTGATCTTCGGATTTGCGGTCGCCTGGCTGCTGGAGCGCGCCGACTTTCGCCCGCGGCAAAACTGAGATTTCGAGGAACGACCCCATGAGCAACTTCCAGCTACGCCTGCGCGAACTCTCGAGCGAAACGCTGAAGGGCATCCGCCGCGGCATCGAGAAGGAGAGCCTGCGCGTGCGCCCCGACGGCAAGCTCTCCACGCTGGCGCATCCGGCTGCGCTCGGTTCAGCGCTCACCCACCCGCGCATCACCACCGATTTCAGCGAATCGCAGCTTGAACTCATCACCGGCGTGCACGCGGGCGTCGAGGCCTGCCTCGAAGAGCTCACGCAGATCCATCAGGTCGTGTATCACAATATCGGCGACGAGATGCTTTGGTGCGCGAGCATGCCCTGCGGACTGCCCGGGGACGACGTGATCCCACTCGGACGTTACGGTTCATCCAACGTCGGCCGCGCGAAGACGGTATACCGCATGGGCCTTTCGCACCGCTACGGCCGCCGCATGCAGACCATATCCGGCATTCACTACAACTTCTCCCTGCCCGGCGTTTCCAACGACGGCTACTTTTCGCTGATCCGAAATTTCCGGCGCCATTCCTGGTTGCTGCTGTACCTGTTCGGCGCTTCGCCCTCGGTGTGCTCGAGCTTTGTCGCCGGGCGCGAGCACGACCTGCAGGAACTCAAACGAGGCACGATGTACCGCCCCGGGGCCACCTCGATGCGCATGGGACGGCTCGGCTACCAGAGCGACGCCCAGGCCTCGCTCGCGGTGAGCTACAACAGCCTCGAGAGCTACGGCGCTTCGCTGCAGGACGCTCTCACGCGTCCCTATCCGCCCTACGAGGCGATCGGCCTGAGGGAAGGTGAGAACCCGGCGGGCGACGGCGTGGAAACCTACCGGCAGCTCGCCACCAGCCTGCTGCAGATCGAAAACGAGTTCTACGGCACCATCCGCCCGAAGCGCATCATCCGGCGCGGCGAGCGTCCGCTGCACGCGCTGCGCGAGCGCGGCGTCGAGTATGTGGAAGTGCGCCTGATGGACCTCGATCCGTTTCGCGCGATCGGCATCGGCGCGGAAACGATCCGCTTTCTCGATGTGTTTCTGCTGCACTGCCTGCTCAGCGACAGCCCGCCGGACACGCCCGAGGAGATCGCCGCGCTCGCCCGCAACCAGCACCGCGCGGCCGCGCGCGGCCGCGAGCCCGGCCTTCACCTGGAGCGGCGTGGCGAGGAGGTGGGAATGATCGAATGGGCCCGGCAGGTGGCGCTCGAGTACGAGCCGATAGCCGCAGCGCTCGATGCGGCACACCGTGGGAGCGCCTACCGCGATGCGCTCGCCGCGGCGGTTGCGGCGCTGGGCGATCCGGCGTCGGTGCCATCGGCGCACGTGCTCGCCGATATGGCGCAGAACCACGACGACACCTACGTTCACTTCGCCCTCGCACAGTCCCTCAAACACCGGGCGAGCTTCCAGGGCCTGCCTTTCCCCGATGAAGTCGCGCAGCGCTTCGCGCGCATGGCGCGGGAGTCGATCGAAGAGCAGCGCCGGATCGAAGCCGCCGACACGGTGCCCTTCGAAATGTACCGGCAACAGTACCTGTCGCACGAGAAGCTGGGGGTTTAGGCAACGGGAGTAAATTCCGGCGGGCGGTGCTGTCCTCCGGAGAACGAGACAATGACACGCAAGGTCGCGGTGATCGGGGCGGGAATCGTCGGCGTGTGCTGCGCCGGATGGCTGCAGCGCAAAGGTTTCTCGGTGACGCTGATCGACCGCGACGGACCCGGCGAGGGCACTTCGTTCGGCAACGCCGGTTCGCTCTCGCCGAGTGCAGTGTTGCCGGTGGCCATGCCCGGCATGCTCAAACAGGTTCCCGGCTGGCTGCTCGATCCCCTCGGGCCACTCACCATCCGCTGGTCGTACCTGCCCAGGGCCGCGCCATGGCTCTGGCGCTTCCTGCGCTGCGCGAACGAAGCACAGATGTGGCACACCGCGCATGCCATGCGCGGCCTGCTCACGCCGATGTTCGAGTGCTACGAGCCGTTGATCAGGAATGCACACGCCGAAGACCTCGTCCGGCGCGAGGGATGCCTCTACGTCTATGACTCCGAAGAGACGTTCAGGGCGGGCAAGCCGATGCAGGATCTGCGGCGCAAGCTCGGCGCCGTCCTCGAAGACCTCACCGAAAGCGACATCCAGCGTCTCGAACCTGCGTTGTCCCGCAAGTTCAGATGGGGCATTTATGCCCCGGCAAACGGCCTCACAGTCAATCCGCATCGCCTTACCAGGACGCTGGCCGAACAGGTCGTCGCGGATGGCGGCCGCCTGCTGCGCGCCGAAATCAGCGACATAGAGGTCGGCGGCGATGGCGCGAAGATCATCCGCACTCCCGCGGGCGCAGACACGGCCGACGTGGTGGTGATCGCGGCCGGCGCCTGGTCGCACCGGCTCGCCGCGCGCTTCGGGGACCGGATTCCGCTGGAAACCCAGCGTGGCTACCATGTGACGATGGCCAAGCCGGGCGTGAAGGCGCAACGCATGGTCAACTGGGTGCGAAGAAGAGTGTTCGCGACGCCCATGGAGATGGGGCTGCGGGTCGCCGGCACAGTGGAAATCGCCGGCCTCGAAGCGGCGCCGAACTGGCGGCGCGCCGAAATTCTCCTGGGCCTCGCAAAGGAGATGTATCCGGATCTCGACACCTCCGAGAGCACGCACTGGATGGGGCATCGCCCGTGCCTGCCCGACAGCCTGCCTGTGATCGGCCCCTCACCGCGTGCGGCGGGAATCTTCTACGCGTTCGGACACCAGCACGTCGGCATGTGCGGCGCTCCCGGCACGGGACGGACGATCGCTGAGCTGGTGAACGGCGAGAAGCCGCAGATCGACATCGAAGCGTTCCGCGCGGATCGGTTCTGAGTGCGCAAGCACGCGAATTTCCCGGAGGTCAGTCCATGAACATCCCTGCCCGCAGACTTTTCTGGCTGATTTGCGGCGCGCTTGCGCCCGTTGTCGCAGCCGGTCCCGCGCCTGCGCAGGAATTCCCGAGCCGGCCGGTGCGAATTGTCGTTCCGTTTACCCCCGCAGGCGCGGTCGACATTCTCGGACGCATCGTTGCGGAGCGGCTAGGCACCCAGTGGAAACAGGGCGTGGTGGTGGAGAACCGTCCCGGTGCCGGGACCGTGATCGGCACGGACGCCGTCGCGAAGTCCGCGCCCGACGGCCATACGCTGCTGCTCGCCGTCACCGCGCATTCAGTGAACGCCACGCTGGTTGAAAAACTTCCCTTCGATCCGGTCAGGGACTTTGCGCCCGTCGTGCTCGCCGCCACGGCAGCCAACATCCTGGTCGCACATCCGTCCGTGCCGGCCGAATCGGTACGCGAATTGATCGCGTTCGCCAAGGCAAATCCGGGAAAGATGAACGTGGGTTCGCCGGGCAAAGGCACCACGATGCACCTTGCGGCCGAGATGTTCAAAACGGCCGCCGGACTCGAGTTCACGATCGTCCATTACAAAGGCACGCAACCGTCGCTCAACGCCCTGCTGGCCGGGGAAGTGAGTTTTCTGTTCGATGCCGGAGTTTCCGTTCCGATGGTCAGCGCGGGACGACTCAAGGCGCTCGCGGTCACCAGCGCGACGCGTGCCGCAATCCTGCCGGAACGGCCAACGATGGTGGAGTCGGGCCTGCCCGCCTTCGAGGTGATCTCGTGGTACGGGTTTCTCGCGCCCTCCGGTACGCCGCGCCAGGTCGTGGCGACGCTCAACCGAGAAATCAACGGCGTTCTGAAGGATCCCGACGCGCGCGCCCGAATCACGAAAATCGGGCTCGAACCCGCGGGCAGCACAGCGGAGGAATTCGATCAGTTCATCCGCGATCAGATCACACGATGGGAAAAGGTCGTCGCGTCCTCTGGCGTCAAGGAGCAGTAGGCGGCGGGCGCATCGGCGAAGACTGCCAGAGCGTCTATGCCCACATCCCCCGCAGCTTGTCGGCAACGTTCACCTGCGATGCATCCTGCACCGGCCCGGAGAGAGCGCCCTCGCCCTCGGGCCAAACGACTTCTTCCAGGCAGGCCATCACCTTACGCGTGAGGAAGCGGCTCTTCGCGCCGTAGACGTGCCGGTCGCCCATGCGCGACTGCTGCGTCACGTAGTACTTAAGTGGAGCGAGCAGGTGCAGTTCGTTTTTTGCGCGCGTCATCGCTACGTAGAGCAGGCGCCGCTCTTCCTCGACCTGTTCCGGCTTGCCGGTCGAGAACTCCGAGGGAAAGTTGCCATCGGCCACGTTGAGCAGGTGCACCGCGTCCCACTCCTGGCCCTTTGCCGAGTGGATGGTCGAGAGCACCAGATAGTCTTCGTCGAGGAGCGGAGTGCCCGCGCGGTCGCCGGCGGCTTGCGGCGGGTCGAGTGCGAGTTCGGTGAGGTAACGCTCGCGCGTAGCGAACTGCTGCGCGATGCGCTCGAGCTGCAGCAGGTCCCCTGCCCTCACCTGCGCCGCTTCGTAGAGTCTCTCCAGATGCGGTTCATACCACTCACGCACCCGGGCGACCTGCCCCGCCCAGGGCGGCTCGGGCGCGCCGAGCGCGGCCATCAATGCGTCGAACTCCGGCAGATGGGTCTTCAGGCTCATCCACGAAAACGCCTGCGCCTCGAACTGCTCGAAGATCCTCGCGGCGATGCCCGGCCCGATGCCCTGCTGAAGCTGCAACGCGCGGAACGCGGCGACGCGGTTCTTCGGGTTGTCCGCCCAGCGCAGCACCGCGAGCAAGTCCTTCACGTGTGCCGCTTCCAGGAACTTTAGACCGCCGTACTTTACGTAGGGAATGTTCCGGCGCACCAGCTCCAGCTCCAGCACGTCGGAATGGTGTGAACTCCTGAACAGCACCGCCTGGCGTCTGAGCGCCACGCCGCGCTCGCGCGTCTCCAGCACCCGTGTCACCACGTACTCCGCCTGCCCGCGGTCATCGAGCAGCGTCACGTATTTCGGCCGCTCGCCCGGCCCGCGCTTCGCCTGCAGCGTCTTGCGATATTGCCGCTCGCCCTGCCCGATCAGCGCATTCGCCGCGTCGAGGATGCCCTGCGTGGAGCGGAAGTTTTCTTCCAGCGTCACCACCTGCGCGCCCGGCGTGTACTGCGCAGGGAACCCCAGGATGTTCTCGACTGTCGCAGCGCGAAACGAATAGATCGACTGCGCGTCGTCGCCGACCACCGTCACTCCCTCGCCCGAGGGCCGCAAGCGCAGCAGGATCTGCGCCTGCAGCGCGTTGGTGTCCTGGTACTCGTCCACCAGGATCCGGTCGAATTGCGCGCCGATCGCGCGCGCGAGCCCATCGTCGGCCATCATTGCGTGCCAGTAGAGCAGCAGGTCATCGTAATCGAGCGCCTGGTTGGAGAGCTTCCTCTCGACGTACGCGCGGTACAGCCCCGTGAGTTCCTCCTCCCACTCGGCGCACCATGGAAACACCTCCCGCAGCGTGCCGGCGAGCGGCGCCTGCGTGTTCACGCGGTGAGAGTAGATCGCGAGGCAGGTGTCCTTGCGCGGGAAACGCTTCTCCGACGAGGACAGGCCGCGCTCGTGGCGCACCAGGTCCATCAGGTCGGCCGCGTCGCCGCGATCGAGCACGCTGAAGTTCTCATCCAGACCCAGGCGCGCGGCGTAGTGCCGGATCAGGCGGTTGGCAACTGAGTGGAACGTCCCCGACCAGGGCAGCCTCACCTCCTTCAGAACCTCGCCGACGATGCGCTGCGCGCGGCGCGTCATTTCCACCGCCGCGCGGCGCGTGAAGGTGAGAAGCAGAATCCGCTCCGGATTCACTCCCTCCAGAACCAGGTGCGCGACCCGGTGCGCGAGCGTGTTGGTCTTACCCGTGCCCGCGCCGGCGATGATGAGGAGCGCTCCGGCACCGGATCGCGCGGCGGCACGCTGGGCGGGATTCAGACGGTCGAAGGCGGTTGCGGTGGCCACGGGGGCAACTATAGGCGATTACTGTATATCTAACCAGTCCCGCAGCGCCTGTACATTCCACATAAACCGTCGCTCGTTCGCCGGGCGCCCGCAGGTGCGGGGGTTCGAAGGGTGGGACTGGCTGAATCTCTGCCGGCTCAGAGCAGTTCTGATTCGCGTACGGCGCGCCGCGGCCGGCCGCGCGGGCGGTGCGGGTTTGCGGCGCGCGGCAACACTGCGTAGATTGCCGCAGCTTCGCGAACATCGAGGGTAAACGGGCTGCGCACCGTGACCGCCCCGTATACGCCGCTGTCCTGAAGATCTTCCGTCAGCAGCAGCGCGCAATCCTGCAGTTGCGCGGCGGCGACAATCATGCTGTCCCACCAGGAAATGCGGTGACGCTGTTCGACTTCCCTCGCTCGCCGGAACAGCGTCTCGTCCACCGGCTGCGGCTCCCAGGCGAGATACTTGGCGACCCGCGTCCATGCCTCTTGCGCAGGGAGGCGCGTGCCGGATTTTCTCGTGAGATCGACGTAGTACTCCGAGAGCACCTGGATGCTTGTGCGTCCCGATTGCTCCTGCCACAAGCGGTCGAGCCAGGCAATTGCGCGTGGCTGTTTGACCGGCTCGCGGTCATCGCTTGCGTAGAGGAAGACGTTAGCGTCGACGAAGAGCGGCGCGGTCATTCACCTCTTCCCTCGTAAGGTACCGTTCGCCGGGCCCCTTGAGCCTCACTGGCTTCTCCGCCAGAAACGCCTTGTAGGCTTCCTCGTACTCCCGCGAATGCCGCATCTTTCCGTGCAGCATCTCACCCAGGTAGCGGGAAAGACTCATGTTGCGCTCCGCCGCCTGCACCCGCGCCCAGGCCGCCGCCTGTTCATCCAGCGTGATGGTGATGTTCTTCATCCGAACTCCAGCATCCTTTAATTACACTAATTTAGTGTAATTTAGCACAAGGTCCGTGTGTTTTCCAGGCCCGCCCCCGCTTCCAATGCGCGGCCCTACCAGGCCGTCTCCAGCAGCCGCACCAGATCGATCGGGTCATTGACCGGCCGCGGGTTGGTCTTCACCCAGAGGTTTTCCGCCGCGCCGCGCGCGATCTGATCGAACTGCGATTGCTCGACCCCCAGATCGCGCAAGCGCGTCGGCAGCCCGAGGCCCGCAACCAGGTCGGCCACCGCCCGCGGCGCATCCACATCGCTGCGGCCCAGCGCTTCGGCGATCCGGGCTTGCGCGTCGCGCGTGACATCGGAATTCCATCGCATCACGTGAGGCAGCATGATGCAGGACGTGTAGCCGTGGCTCATGCCGGTGACCGCGCCCAGACTGTGTCCGAGGCCGTGGCTCGCGCCGTAGGGCACGCGCAGGATGCCGAAGCCCGACAGCCACGCCGCCTGCAGGCATTCGAGCCGCGCGGCCATGTCCCTGGGGTCGGTTTTCGTTTGTTTCAACGAACGTCCGAACAGGCGCAGCGCGTGCAACGAGGTCGCCTCGATCAGCGGCGAGGATTGGATCGAGCAGATGCCCTCCACCGCGTGGTCGACGGCACGAATCGCGGTAGAGAGCCACAGCCACTCGGGCGTGTGGACGGTGACTTCGGGATCGAGGATCACCGCCGCCGCGCCGATCTGCTTCCCGGCATAGCCGTCCTTCACCTTGCGCACCGGGTCGGTACAGCCGCCAAAATCGGAAAACTCCGCCGCCGACAGCGTGGTCGAGAGCACGATCTGGCGGAACGGCGGAGGCTTGACCGCCGGTGTGTGGCGGCTGCCGTCCGGGTTCACCCGCAGGTGGTAATCCCCGAGCTGCTCGGATTTGGTTACACCATGCGCGAGCGCGATCAGCATCACCTTGACGGTGTCGATCGCGGTGCCTCCGCCGAAGGTCAATACCAGGTCCGGGTCGGCCGAACGCGCGGCCTCGGCCGCGGCAATCACGCTCGTGCGCGGCGTGTGCTCCCGGCATTCATCGAACGTTCCCGCGCAGCGGCCCCCGAGTGCGTCGCGGATCTTCTCCACCGCACCGGTGGTGCGGTTGAGCGTCCTGCTGGTGACGATGAACACGCGCTTCGCGCCGCGCCGGTCGGCTTCCTCGAGCACGGCCTGCGCGGCGGGTTTGCCCCAGATCACGCGGTCCTGGGCGAGAAATTCGTGCATGCCGGAGTTCATCGGCGTCTCCGTGAATGACCTAGTTGGGAGTGTGCCAGAGCCCGAGAGGCTTTGATTTCCGTCGGGCGCGAGCGTAGGATTGCTGCAGAACTCCGATGCGCGCGAGGGAGACGCGCACGATGCCCGCAGTGTAAAGGAGGTTCGCCATGTGCTACGAGTTCGAACGCGAGTACCTGCTTCGCCGTGCCGAAGAGGCGCGCAATGAGATGAAGAAGGCCGAACAGCGGATGAAGCAGGCGAAGCCGGCTGCGCCGGTGGCCCCCGCACCCGTGCACGGTGCCGATCAGCCGGAACCGGTTCCCGTCTGACCGCGCCGCCTGCGGGCGGAACACTGATTCAAGCGCGGCGGTACCGTTGGTACACGCCGCCGAGGGTATGACTTCCTCCGACTCGACGATCTTGGAATCGTTCAGACGAAGGTAAAGCGCGTCGGCCTTCTCGTCGTATTGCATCTTCATGGCTTACCCCGCGTCCCAACGCGCCTATCGGCGCTCGCCAACGTTCCACCCCACAATTCGGCCTGTCTCGTAAAGATCGAATAGTCGTCCCGCAGGCTTCGATTTCAGGAACCCTTCGAGCGCCCTGAACCAGATCTCCACTCGCTGCGTGGTTGGAAGCCGCTGCGGAACCCGCGATATGACCACTTGGGCGCGAAAATCGGCGGGAACGTCCTCGAACTCGGTGTCGTTGGTGAGAAACACGAGTTCCTCCGCCATCAACCGTTGCCGGATCATCGAGTCCGCCATCCCGCGTTGACCGAGCAGGATGATGTGTTCGACGTCATGCCCAGCGGCGTGCAGCCGGTGATAGAGAGGAGGCGGGAATTTCTCGTCGAGCAGGATCTTCACGCGGCCTTTACCGCAGGAGGCAGATGCGCCGCCACGTGGGCGGCGTAGCGAAGCGCGGTCAGGACCTGCTCGCGGGCACGAGCAAGGACTGCAACGCCAACGGCATTCCGGACGAATGCGATATCTCTACAGGCGGCAGCCAGGACGTCGACCACAACGGCGTGCCGGACGAGTGCGAAACCGACTGCAA
>JACPYS010000067.1 GCA_016195915.1 Betaproteobacteria bacterium
CGCCGCCGAAAATCACCGCCAAGCAAGTTCGAGAAGCCACCGCGGAGCCCGCCACCGTGTAGTGGAGACCTTCAGCACCGTGCCACGCAGAATCAACTACTTAGCAACAGTGTCGGTGCTCAGTTGAGAAAGACGGGCTAGCCACGGCCGCCGTCAACCGGGCGAGTACATCCGTCGATTGACGCCGTAGGGCGAAGTAGTTGATCCACCCCTGAAGCGCTGGGTCAGCGCGCGATAACGCGGCGGGCGATAAAACCCGAGCGCGATTCCCCCGCTTCCTTCGCCGCCGCATCGATATGCCGCAACGCGCGCGCGGGCAGTGTGATATTCACCCGCTCGACTTCGTTTCAGCACTCCCCCCCAACCGAGTGCCAACAATCCACCTCTCAAGGTCAACGCCATCGCGCCGATGTTCGTTGTATGGGCGTTGCTCATTGCACAAGGTTCGTGTTAGCGTCTTTACGCTGGCTCGAACAAGGAGGCAACAAATGTCAGCTTCCGTCACCACGCCACTGGCAATCCCGATCGCGGGTTTCCGCGACGTTTACGCCGTCGCCGGAGTCGAAAAGGCGCTCTCCGAACTTACCCCGACCGCCAACGAATCGCTGCGCGCCACCTACGAGAAGATGCTGCGCATGGGAGGCCAGCGCTTCACCGTCAAGCCCTCGTCGATGCCCGACATGACGGAGCTTGCCGACGATCTGCCGAATTTCGCCGAGGTGCTCGAGGACATCCGCAAGCACCTCGCGCTGTGCATCGATTCGAGCGACGCCATCGAGATGCCGCCGATGCTGCTGCTTGGCGGCCCCGGCATCGGCAAGACGCATTTCGTGCGCCGCATTTCGGAGCTGATCGGCACCGGCTACGGCTTCGTGCCGATGAGTTCGCTCACCGCGGGATGGATCCTGTCCGGCGCATCGTCGCAGTGGAAGAACGCCAAGCCGGGCAAGGTGTTCGACACCTTCCTCAACGGCGACTACGCCAATCCGGTGATGGTGGTGGACGAGATCGACAAGGCCTCCGCGGAGGGGCATTACGACCCGCTCGGCGCGCTCTACGCCCTGCTCGAAGGCGACACCGCAACTCGATTCGTCGACGAATTCGTCGAACTGCCGATCGACGCCTCGGGCGCGGTATGGTTCGCTACGGCCAACGAGGCGGAACGCATTCCCGAGCCGATCCTAAACCGCATGAACGTCTACGAAATCGACGCGCCGGATGCCGAAGGCGCGGCGCGCATCGCGCAGAACATCTACGCGGAAATCCGGGAAGCGCACGATTGGGGCCGTCGCTTCCCGGATGCGCCGGATGAATCCGTGCTCGAGAAACTCGCGAGCCTGAGCCCGCGCGAAATGCGCCGCGCCCTGCAATCGGCGTTCGGCAACGCCAAGCTCGCCAGCCGCAACGAACTCGCGCCCGCGGACATCCAGGACCTGGGCAAGTCGCGCAAGCAGCGCGTCGGTTTTTAGACCACCACGGGCGGCATCAGATCGCTTGGCTTGTCGATGTCGCGGATGGCGCCCGGGTCGCCGCAGGGGATCTTGCGCAAAACGGCGGCGTGCGCTTCGAGCAACGCTCGCGCGCCGGAATCGCCCTCCAGGGCCACAAGTTCAGCGTAGTACTCAGCGGCAATTCCCACGGGATGCCCGCGCCGCGCGCGGAAATACGGCGCCACGAGCTTCGCACCGGATTCCATCGCTTCGCGCACCGCGATGATCGTGCTCGGCCGCAGGAACGGCATGTCTGCGAGCGCGACCAGGTAGCAGCGTCCGGGACCGGCGGCGCGGACCGCATGCGCAAGGCTCACCCCCATCCCCTCGCCGGCCCGAGTGCATTCCTCGACACGGCATCCGGCCTCACGCAGCTTATGCGCCAGCGGATGCTCAAGCGAGCGCACCACCGCAATGCATTCCGGAACCGCGGCGAGCAGGTGGCGCGCGGCAGCCAGCGCGATCGGCTCGCCGGTAGGCAGCAGATGCAGCAGCTTGTCCGAGCCGAAACGCGATGCCGATCCTGCCGCGAGCAGCAGGCCGACGCAACCGGGCACTAAGCCTTGACCTCGCAGGCGGAAGGGTCGAAGCGGCTGGTCTGCTTCGCCGCCCAATCGGTGTTGGCGACGCCGTGCCGCACCGCGGTCATCTCGGCGAGGATCGCCACCGCGATCTCGGGCGGCGTCTTCGAGCCGATGTACAGCCCGACGGGCCCGCGCAGGCGTTCGATCTCGGCCGCCGCCAGGTCGAATTCCACCAGCCGCTTTCTTCTCGCGTCGTTGTTCTTCTTCGAGCCGATTGCGCCAACATAGAACGCCGCCGATTTGAGCGCCTCCATGAGCGCGAGGTCATCGAGCTTGGGGTCGTGCGTGAGCGCCACCACCGCGCTGTGCCCGTCAAGGTTGGCCTCGCGGATCACGTCGTCGGGCATCGCGCGGGTGAGTTCGACATCCGGCAAGTCCCATCCGGCGTAGTACTCCTCGCGCGGCTCCACCACCAGCACGTGGTAATCGAGCATGCGCGCCATTTCCGCAAGGTAGCGCGTGAGCTGCCCCGCTCCGATCAACACCAGCCGCCAGCGCGGCCCGTGAACGGAAAAAAGCGTCTTGCCGTCGAATTCCAGCGCATCGCTCCACTTGCCTGGAACGAGCTCCGATCTGCCGGTGTCCATCTCCAGGCGCCGCGCGATCAACTGCTGCCGGCCGATGATGGCGAGCAAATCGCGAAAGTTCGTGTCCTTGCCGATGGGCTCGAGCACCACCTGCAGCGTGCCGCCGCAGGGCAGGCCCCAGCGCGTCGCGTCCTCGTTGGTGACGCCGTAGGTGACGAGCTGCGGCTTGTCCCTCGCCACCGCCCTGGCCTTCACTTTCTCGATCAGGTCGTCCTCGACGCACCCGCCCGACACCGACCCCGACACCAGCCCGTCGTCTCGCACGGCGACCATCGAGCCGACCGGGCGCGGCGCCGACCCCCAGGTCTTGACGATGGTTCCCACCGTGGCCGTGTGCTCGCCGTCCACCCATTCGATTGCGGTTCTGAGCACTTCGATATCTACGCTGTCCATGGCATTTCCCGATCCGAGAGCGCGGAAGATTACGCCTATTTGGCCGCCTCCGCAGCCGCGAAGTTCAAACTGACCCGGCAGCCGCGCCCGCCTTGCGCGTTCGGCGCACCGTCATCTACGGTAACGGCGGCGCCGTGCGTCGCCGCGATCTCGCGCACGATCGCCAATCCCAGGCCGCTGCCGGTGCCGGAGGTACCAGGCAGGCGGTAGAAGCGCTCCAGCACCCGCTCGCGCTCGCCCGGCGGGATTCCCGGACCGCTGTCCTCGACTTCCATGAACGGGGCCGAACGCATGCCGGTGCGCACCGTGACGTTGCCTCCCGCTGGCGTGTACTCGACGGCATTGCCGAGCAGATTGACGAGTGCCTCGCGCAGCAGAAGCGCATCGCCGTGTACGGTGGCCGGGGCAATATCGAAACCAAGGTCGATCTCGCGCTCGAGCGCCCGATGCACCCACTCGTCGGTGCAGTCCTCGACCACGCGCTTCAAATCGGTCGCGCTCCGCTCGGCAGGACGCTCCCCGCCCGGCTCGGCACGCGCCAGCGCAAGCAGCTGATTGGCCAGGCGCGCCGTGCGGATGGTCGCGGTGTGTACCTGCTCGAGTTCCGCGCGACACGCATCCGGCACCGGCTGCGCGAGCGCCAGTTCGGTGTGCGCCTGCAGGCCGGCGAGCGGCGTGCGCAGCTGGTGCGCCGCATTGGACAGGAAACGTTGCTGGTTGAGGTTCGCTTCGCCCACGCGGCCGAACAGGCGGTTCAAGGCGCGCACCAGCTGTCGCGCCTCCTCGGGGGCCTGGCCTTCGTCGATCGGGTAGAGGTCGCGCGGCGAGCGCGAACGGATTTCTTCCGACAGCTGCGCGAGCGGCTCCAGCCCGCGCCTCACGCCGAGCCAGACCAGCGCCAGGGCGAACAGCGCGAGCACCAGTTCCGGAAGCACGTTCCACAGCAGGATCTCGCGCACCAGACGCTGGCGCTTGATCGTCGTCTCCGCAACGATGACGGTGCAGATTTCGCCGCCGCAGGACACCAGCAAGGCAGCGGCGCGGATTTTCTCCCCGCCGTATTCGGCATCGTAGACGATCACGCTGTCCTCGGGCTTCTGCCCGGGCGGCGGAAGCGGCAGGTCGTGCTCGCCATCGATGCGTTCCCCGCGCGCGTCAAGCACCAGGTAGTAGATGCGGTCGAACCGGTCGGTGCGCAGCACCTGCTGGGCGACGCTGGGAAGATCCACGAAGGCCTGCCCCCCCTCCATGCGGATGCGGTCGCCGACCGCGACGCCATTGTTGATCAGGCCGTGGTCGAACGCATCCATCGCCGGCTCGACGGAAAAGTAATACGCAGCGATCGAACTGACTGCGAGGATTGCGGCGAGCGGCACCAGCAGCCGCTGCAGCAGGCGGACCCGCAGGCTCGTGGACTTCGGCAACGCTATGCCTTGAATTCTTCGAGCATGTAGCCGAAGCCCCGCACCGTGCGGATGCGGATCCCCGCAGACTCGAGCTTGGTGCGCAGCCGCGAGATGTAAACCTCGATGGCGTTATGCGAGAGATCCTCCTCCCAGCCGGCGACCGCTTGGATGATCACTTCCTTGCTCGCCACTTTCTCGACCTTGCCGAGCAAAACTTCCAGCACCGCCCATTCGCGCGCCGCGAGCTCGAGCGGCTCGCCGTTGAGGTAAGCCCTTCTCGATCCGGTATCGAGCTCGAGCGGGCCGTGCGTCAGGCGTGGCCCGGATTGAGCTTTCCCGCGGCGCGTGAGCGCCCTCACGCGCGCGACCAGCTCGCGCATGGCTAACGGCTTGGCCATATAGTCATCGGCGCCGAGGTCGAGGCCGTGCACGCGATCATCGATGGCATCGCGCGCAGTCAGCACCAGCACCGGCACCGGCCGCCCCTGAAGGCGCAGCCGGCGCAGCACCTCGAACCCGTCCAGGCCGGGCAGACCGATGTCGAGGATCATCAGATCGAAGCTTTCCTGCGAGGCCGCCAGCAGCGCGCGCTCGCCGCTTTTCATCACGTCCACGGAATGGCCTTCGCTCTCCAGGATGCGGGCGATCCCCGCGGAGAGCAAGGCGTCGTCTTCTACGATCAGGATGCGCATGACGGCAGGCGGGGGGCGAAGACTTTCATCATAGCGCCGCGTTCCGCTCCCTGTATTCCTCGAGCATGTAGCCGAAACCGCGCACGGTGCGAATGCGAATGCCTGCGGCATCGAGCTTCGAGCGCAGGCGCGAGATATACACCTCGATGGCGTTGGGCGTGATTTCGTGCTCGAAACCGATCAGCGCGTTGATGAACGCGTCCTTGCTGACCACTTTTTCCACGCGCTCGAGCAGCAGGATCAGCACCTCCCACTCGCGCGCGGCCAGTTCGATCGCGGCACCCTGGATGAAGGCGCGGCGGCCGGCGAGATCGAGCGTGAGCGGCCCGTGCACGAGGCGCGGCGCCGCACGCGTGGCAACGCGGCGGATCAGCGCGCGCGCGCGCGCCGCCAGCTCGGGCAGCGCGAAGGGCTTGGTCATGTAGTCGTCGGCGCCGAGGTCCAGGCCGCGCACCCGGTCGTCGATCGCATCGCGCGCGGTGAGCATCATGACCGGCATCATGCGCCGCGCGGCACGCAGCCGGCGCAGCACTTCGAAACCATCGATTCCCGGCAGACCGATGTCGAGCAACACGAGGTCGTAGTCGCTCGATGAACACGCGCCGAGCGCATCCTCGCCGTTTGCCACGCGAAGGACCGAGAACCCCTCCTGACTGAGGCCGGTCACGAGTCCCGAGCCGACCTGCTCGTCGTCCTCGACCACCAGCAGGCGCGCGGCAGGTGTTTCGGCCAGCCGATCTACGGGCGCGGTTTCGACGGGAATGAGTGGTCGGTGCATCGGAGACTCCGATTCAATGGGCGGAGCTAGCGCCCTGATGCGGCTTTGGGCCCGATCAGCATTCAGGCATTCTGCGAGGCGCCGCTTTCGCTACGCTTAACTCAAGCTTGCGTCCGCCTGACGAAACGGACAGGCAGTTTGATTCTTCAGATCAAGCGATCTCGGGAGCGCGCGGTCCGGAGACTCATTCGACCTGTTCCGTCAGGCGCGTGCGCCCCTTCAGGCGCGAAATGAGCACGTACAGCACCGGCAGCACGAACAGCGTCAGCAGCGTCGCTGAAACGAGCCCCCCGATCACCACCACCGCAAGCGGCTTTTGCGTCTCGGCCCCAATCCCGGTCGAGAGCGCCATCGGCAACAGCCCCAGGCTGGCGAGCAGCGCGGTCATCAGCACGGTACGCAGCCGCATGATCGCGCCCTTGGTCACGGCCTCCTCCGCTGAAGCGCCCTGACCGCGCAAGTCGTTGAACAGCGTCACCATCACCACGCCGTTGAGCACCGCCTGGCCGAACAGCGCAATGAAGCCGATCGCCGCCGACACCGACAGATAGATGCCCGTCAGATAGAGCGCCAGAATGCCGCCGACGATCGAGAACGGGATGTTGGCGATGATCAGCAACGCGCTGCGAAACGAGCCGAATGCGTCGAACAGCAGCAGGAAGATCACCAGCACCGAGATCGGCACGATCACCGAAAGGCGCGCCATGGCACGCTCCTGGTTCTCGAATTCGCCGGACCAGTTGATGCTGTAGCCATCGGGCAGGCGCACATTGCTCGCTACGCGCTCCTGCATGTCGGCAACCACACTGCCCATGTCACGGCCGCGGATGAACACGCCGATCGCCAACACCCGCTTCGAGCCCTCGCGCGCAATATTCATGCTGCCGCCCACGGTGCGGAAGCTCGCCACCTCGGCGAGCGGCACGTAGGCGCCGCCCGGCGTCGCCACCAGCAGCGTCTGCATCCGCGTCAGTCCGCGCTCCGACTCGTCGAGTCGCACTGCGACGCCGAAGCGCTGCTCGCCTTCCCACATCTGCGTCACCTGCTTGCCGCCGAGCGCGGTCTCGATCACGTCCTGGATATCGGCGACGTTGAGGCCGTAGCGCGCGGCGCGCGCGCGATCGACCTTGACCTGGATCTGCGGCAACTCGCCCAGCCGGTCGACGAAGGCACGCGCCACCCCATCGACGCCTTCGACGCTTTTCAACACCGCGAGCGCCTGGTCGCGCAGCACGTCGAGGTCGTCGCCGAACACCTTGATCACGATCTGCCCGTCGATCTGCGAAATCGACTCGAGCACGTTGTCGCGGATCGGCTGCGAGAAACTCGGCTGGACGCCGGGAATCTTCGACACCTCCAGGTCCATCTCGCGCAGCAGCTTTGCCTTGTCGATGCCGCGCTTCCATTCGGACTCGGGCTTCAGGTCGACCAGGAATTCGGTCATTGAAATCAGCTTGGGGTCGGTGCCATCCTCGGGCCGCCCCGCCTTGGAGGTAACGCTCGTTACTTCCGGAAACTTCCGGATCGCCTGGCGCACCTGCCGCGCCATGTCCTGGGCCTCTGACACCGACACGCTGGTCGGCAGCTGCACGTTGACCCAGACCGAACCCTCGTTCAACTCGGGAAGAAACTCCGTGCCGAGCATGGGGACCAGCGCGAGGCTGGCCGCGAGCGAGACTAGCGCCGCGCCGATCACGATGCGCTTGTGACCGAGCGCCCAGGCCAGCGCCGGTTCGTACACCCGGCGCGCCGCATGCACCAGAAAATTCTCCTTCTCCGGAAGATTCCGCTTCAGCATCAGCGAGCACAGCAGCGGCACCAGAGTAAGCGACAGAATCAGCGCTCCGATCAATGCGGAGACCACCGAATAGGCCATGGGCGCGAAGATGCGTCCCTCGTGGCGCTGCAGCGTGAAGATCGGAATGTGCGCCGCGATGATGATCAGCATCGAAAACAGCGTCGGCCGGCCGACCTCGATCACCGACTCGAGAATCAGGCTCTTGCGCCTGCCGTCGTCGAGCTGCTGGTGTTCGCGCGCCGCGTCCGAGAGCCTGCGGAACACGTTTTCGACCACGATCACCGAGCCGTCGACGATGATGCCGAAATCCATCGCGCCGAGCGAAAGCAGGTTCGCCGGTATGCCGATCCAGGTCAGACCGAGGAAGGTGGCGAGCAGCGCGAGCGGGATGGTGATCGCGACGATCGCAGCGGCGCGCAGGTTGCCGAGGAACAGCCACAGGACGACCGACACCAGCAGCGCGCCTTCGAGCAGGTTGGTGAATACGGTGGTGAGCGTCTTGCCGATGAGCCAGGTGCGGTCATAGATCGGTACGATCTTCATCCCCGGTGGCAGGCTGCTTGCGTTGAGCGCGTCGATCTTCTCGCGCACCACCTTCAGCACCCTCGCCGGGTTCTCGCCGCGTCGCATCAGCACCACGCCGGTGACGATGTCGTCCTCGTCGTCCTGGCCCGCGACGCCCTGGCGCGGCACGGCGCCCACCGTCACGTGCGCGATGTTCTTCACCAGCACAGGCGTGCCATTGCGCTCGGCCACCACCACGTTCTCGATGTCTTCGGCGCCCTGGAACAGACCCAGGCCGCGGATCAGGTACTGCTGCCGCCCTTGCTCGACGTAGCTGCCGCCGGCGTTCGAGTTACCGCGCTCGATCGCCTGGGACAGCTGGCCGAGCGTGACCTTGTAGTCGCGCATGCGCCCGGCATCCGGGTGCACCTCGTACTGCTTCACCAGCCCGCCGAGGGCCACCACGTCCGCCACGCCCGGCACCTGTTTCAACTGCCGCGCGACGATCCAGTCCTGCGCGGTGCGCATGTCGCGCGCTGCCGAACTGCCGGGCGCGTCCTTGGCGCCGTCCATCTTCATCCGGTAGCGGTAGATTTCTCCGATGGCGGTGGAAAACGGCGCCAGTTCGGCCTGCACGCCTGACGGAAGATCGACTTCGCGCAAGCGTTCGACCACCTGCTGGCGCGCAAAATATCCGTTCACCCCGTCGTCGAAAGTGATGATCACGAACGACAGGCCGAACTGGGTATGCGAGAACATTCGCACCGCGCCCGGCAGGCCCGACAGGCCGACTTCGAGCGGAATCGTGACCTGCTTCTCGACTTCTTCGGCGGCGCGCCCGGAGAACAGCGCAATCACCGTCACCTGAGTGTCGGTCACGTCCGGAAACGCCTCGACCGGAAGGTTCTTGAAGGCGATCGACCCTCCGCCGACAAACAGGATCGTGCCCAGCAGGATGAACAGCGGCTGGTACAGGGCGAAGCGGACGATGCGGTCGATCACGCGGGTGCCGTTTGCGTCAGTTGCGTCCCAACACCAGACGCTCCAGTTGCAAATTGCCGTCGACGACGACCTTGTCGGTAGCGACCAATCCCTCGAGCACCACCTGGTCGCCTACCGAACTCGGGCCGAGCCGCACGCGTCTGCGCTGAAAACGGCCTTCGCCTGCTTCGACAAACACGTAGTGTTCGTCGCCGCGCAGGTACACTGCCTTGGTGGGAACCAGCAGTCCTTGCACCTCGGGAACAGTCAGCTCGGCAGTGATGAACATTTCCGCCTTGAGCCGGCGGTCGGCGTTGTCCACGGTACCGCGCGCCTTCACCGTGCGGGTCTGCGGATCGACGGAATCGGCAATGTGCGCGATCCGCCCGGTCACGGGCGTCGAGCCGGTCAGCGCACTGCGCAGCAAAACTTCCGCGCCCGGACGCACCGCGCCGAGATCGGATTCGGCCACGTCGAGCGAAAACCAGAGCCGCGACGGATCGGAAACCACGAACAGCCCATTACCCGGCGTGGGCTGCTCGGGACGCAGTTCCTGGCCGGGATTGAGGTTACGCTCGACCACCACGCCCGCGATCGGGCTGCGCAGAAGCAACTGCTGGTCGACGGCATCCGGCGCGCCCCCGTAGAGCTTCAGCCGTGCCAGCGTCCGCGATCGTTCCGCTTCCGCGCGGGCGAGGTCCGCTTGCGCGGCCTGCAGGTCCTTGGTTGGTGCGACACCGTTCGCGTGCAATTCGGTGACCCGCGCGACGTTCTTCTGTGCCAGCAACAGATCCTGCTCGGATCTGCGCGCTTCGGACTGCGCCTGACCGAGCTCGGGCGCGGCGACCAGCGCCAACGTCTGCCCGGCACGCACCACATCGCCCGGACGAACGTCGATGCGCAGCACGCGACCCGCGAACGGCGAGAACACGCGCACCGTGCGATCTTCGTTCCACACCAGACGCCCGGTGAAACGCAGCATGAGGTTGCGCCGCGGACGCACGGCCTCGGTGGTGATCGACTGCCGCTGCAAGCTCTGCGCCGGAAACACGACCGTGTCCCTGTCCACCTGCGGCGCCACCATTGTCTCCTTGCCGACCGGCTCTCCGCATCCCGCCGCCAGCACGGCCGCGCAAACCGTGACCATCCGGCATGCAAATCGCGAGACCATCCGCAGCTCCCCGAAATTCGGCGCCGGCATCATCTTGGGAGATCTTCCACGCCTGTCAGGCCTGCCCGCCACGCTGCCAGCGCCTTCGCGTGCTCTGCGCGTGCAGCCAGCGCCTCGAGTTTCACCGCGCGCAATGTGCGCCGCGCGTCGAGCACCTCGAGCACAGACGTTGCGCCGCGCTCGAAAGCGAACTCGGCGGCATTGGCGCTGCGCTGCGCGGCCTCAAGCAGCGAGGTTTCATAACGTGCGAGCCGGTCCTGCGCCGCGGCGAGGTCGGCGGCGGCGCGGCGCACCTCGTTACCAGCGAGCGCGCGCACTTTCGCCAGCGCGTCGAGTGCGGCATAGCGCTGCACCTCCGCGCGCTGGATGTCGCCGGAGTAATCGTTGCCGACGAGGAGCGGAAACGCAATGCCGACGCCGACGGTATTGGTTGGAACATTTCCGGGGAAGCGCTCGAACTGCGCCCCGATCGAAACATCGCGCGTGCGCTGGCTTTTTGTCAGATCACGCTGGCGCTCGGCGGCCTCGACCCGTGCCTGCCCGGCGCGCACGTCCGGGCGCTGGTCAATGCGCTGCCCGATTGCCTGCTCGACGCCCGTGGTGTCAATGCGCTCGGTGGGCCAGGGGTCGGATGCACGCAACTGGGCCGCTTCGGATTCGGCGCCGATCAGGTAGGAAAACGCGATGCTCGTACGCGAAAGCTCGGCCTGGGCGGCGCGCACATCGTTTTGCGCGCGCTCGTAATCGACGCGCACCTTCGCGACATCCGCCGGGGCGAGATCGCCGGCCTTCTCGCGCACCTGCGCCGCGGCATGGGTACGCGCAAAAAGCTGGGCGTTCTCGCTCAGTGCGGCGACCCGCTCCTGGGCCAGCTTGAGGTCGAAATACGCGGCGCGCAGGCCGAGCAACTGCTGGCGCAGAACCTCGAGCGAGTCGCCCTGCGCCGCGCGCTCCAGCCCCTGCGCGGCGCCGATGCGCAATTCGCGTTTGTTGCCGCGCTCGATCGTCTGGTCGAGCCGAAACGTCGTGTCGATCGGCTTGCGGTTGAGTGGGCCGGGTCCGGTGCGTGATGGGTCGATGCTGGCGGAGTTTATGGACACCGTCGGATTCGGGCGCGCGCCCGCCGAAACGATGTCCGCGCCAGCCGCCTCGGTTGCGCGGCGCGCGGCAAGCAACTCGCGGTTCTGGCGCACGAGCAGAGCTTCCGCTTCGGAAAGGCTCAGGTCGAGCGCGAATGCAGGCGCGATCGCCGTGACCGTCGCGAGTGTTGCAGCCAGCGCCAAGAACTTTGGGTTCATTCGACCGGGAAAATCTTACGGTTTAGCAAGGTAGCCCGACTATTTGACTCGATAACGTCGGTGGATCCCTATTCTGCGTGTCGCGTCAGTTGTCGATCGCTGAGTCAACGAGAGGGCCGCCGATCACCGATTGTACTTCGAACGGAATCGAGTTCGAGCCGTACAAACGTCGCCGCATGGAGGTCAACGATCACGCAGCGTTGAGGATCGATCTGCGCCTGGGGATTATTCGCTTGCCCGCGCGGTTGCGGCCTCTGCGCCGTAGCGGTTGAACAGAAGCGGCAGCAGGAGCAGCGTGAACAAGGTCCCGCTGACGATGCCGCCGACGATGACGACCGCGAACGGCCGTTGCGTTTCCGATCCGATACCGTGCGAAAGCGCCGCCGGAAGCAGGCCCAGGCCCGCCATCAGAGCTGTCATCAGCACCGGCCGGAGGCGCTGGGTGGCGCCCTCGACCGTTGCCGCGGAAAGCGCGGCCCCGTTGCGCATGCGTTCGAGGATGTGCTCGAGCATGATCACGCCGTTTTGCACCGAGATGCCGGCCACGGCGATGAAGCCGACCGCCGCGGAGACCGACAGGTGCAGCCCCGCCAGCCCGAGACCCGCAATGCCGCCGATCAGCGTGAACGGCACCATGGCGAGCACCAGCAGCGACTGGCGCACCGAGCGAAACGCCCAGAACAGCAGCGAGAAAATCGCCAGCGCCGAGATCGGCACGATGACGCGCAGGCGCTTGGCGGCCCGCTGCTGGTTCTCGAACTGGCCGCCCCAGGTCAGCGCATAACCCGGCGGCAGTTTCACTGCATCGGCGACCTTCGACTGCGCTTCGGCGACAAAGCCGCCCTGGTCGCGGTTCACCAGGTTGACCTTGATCGCCACGCTGCGGCCGCCGGCTTCGCGCGTGACGCGCGCGGCGCCTTGACGCACCTCGAGCTTCGCGATTTCCGACAGGTTGATCGTTGCGGCGGGACCGCCGCCCGTGGCGGGCAGCGGCACCTGCAGGTTGGCGATGTCGTCGACTGCATCGCGATAGGGCTTGGCGAGCCGCACCGTGATGTCGAACCGGCGATCGCCCTCATAGAACGCACTCGCCGTGCTGCCCGCGAGCGCGGTCTGCACGATCGCGTTGGCGTCGTTCACCGACAGGCCGAGCCGCGCCAGTCGGCTACGGTTGAGGGTGATGTCGACTTCGCTCTGGCCTCCGACCTTGATCGCAGCCACATCGGTGGCGCCGCGGATGCCGTTCAGCACCCCGACGACACGGGAAGAGAGGTCTTCAAGAATTGCCAGATCCGGACCGAACACTTTTACGACGATTTCGCCCTTGGCCCCGGACAATGCCTCCTCGACGTTGTCCTGGATGACCTGCGAGAAATTGGTCGGCAATCCCGGCGTGGCGTGGATCTTTGCCGACATGTCCGCCACCAGCGCGTCCTTTTCGGCAAAGCGCCACGTGGAGCGCGGCTGCAGGTCGGCCAGGATCTCGAGATTGTTGGGCCCTTTCGGGTCGGTGCCGTCGTCGGGGCGACCGACCTGCGTGATCACCTGCTTCACCTCGGGATAGCCCCTGAGGATCGTACGCACGTTGCGCTCGACCTCCTTGGTCTTGTCCAGCGCGGTTGCGGCGGGCAGAGTGATCGTCAGCCAGACGTTGCCTTCGTCGAGCTTGGGCAAGAACTCCGTGCCGAGCAACGGGGCAGCCGCCAGCGCCGCGCCCAGAACGACGAGGGAGGCCGCGCCTATCGCTCCCGCGTGCCCGAGCGCGTAGGCGAGCAGCGCGCGGTAGCGCGCCTGCAGGCGGTCGAGCCACGCGACGTGCTTCTCTGCCATCCCGTCGCCGCGCACAGCCCAGGAGAGCAGTGCGGGCACCAGCGTGAGCGTAAGCAGTAGCGCGCCGGCCAGCGCGAAAGACAGCGTGAGCGCGACGGGCGAAAAGATCTTCCCCTCCACGCGCTGGAACGTGAAGATCGGCAGGAAGGCGGTGATGATGATTGCCTTGGAGAACAGGATCGGGTGGCCGAGTTCGAGCACGGTGCTCTTCAGGAGGTGCAGCCGGTGACCGTAGCTGTGGTGCTGCGCGACCGAGTCGGCCTTGGCGAGCGCGAGCTTGACCATGAGCGCCTCGACCAGCACTACCGCGCTGTCGATGATGATGCCGAAATCGACCGTGCCGAGCGAAATCAAATTCGCCGAAACGCCGCGCGCATCCATAAGAATGAAGGCGACCAGAAGCGCCAGCGGTATCACGGCGCCGACAATCAGCGCCGCACGCCAGCTGCGCAGAAAGATCAACAGGATGCCGATGACGAGCGCCGCTCCCACGGCAAGGTTCTCTGCCACCGTGTGCACGGTGTGGCGTATGAGTTCCGTGCGCTCGTAGATCGGGCGGATACGCACGCCGTGCGGCAGTTTCTTCTGAACTTCCTCGATGCGCAGCCTGAGGTTTTCAATGACCTTTGCGGCATCGTTTCCCTTGATCATCTGCACGATCCCTTCGACCACGCTGTCGCTGGCGTTCCAGGCCACCATCCCCGACAGCGGCCGCGGGCCGATTGCGACCTCGGCGACGTCGGACACGAGGATGGTGCGGCCACCACGCGCTGCGACCACGGTGTTGCGCAGATCATCGAGCGAAGCGAACAGGCCGATCGAACGCACGACGAGCGCCTCGTCGCCGCGGCGCAGGATCCCGCCGCCCGCGTTCGCGCCGTTCGCCCCCACCGCCTGGCTCACCTGGTCGAGCGTCACGCCGAAACGCCTGAGCGCATACGCGTTGACCTGCACCTGGTATTCTTTGACCTCGCCACCGAAAGACACAACGTCGGCGACGCCCGGCACCATGCGCAGCGCGGGGCGGATCTGCCAGTCCTGGACGGCGCGCACCTCCGTCGCCGGCATGCCGGGCGGCGTTTCGAGCACGTAGCGGAAGATCTCGCCCACTGCCGTCGTGAGCGGGCCGAGTCCGGGCTGTACTCCGGCCGGAAGATTCGCGGTCTGCAGCTTCTCGAGCACCTGCTGGCGGGCGAAGTAGTCGTCGGTGCGGTCGGCGAAGGTGAGCGTCACCACCGACAGCCCCGTGATCGACACCGAACGCAGCTGCGTGAGACGCGGCACGCCGGACATCTCGCGTTCGATCGGCAGGCTCACGGCGCGCTCGACTTCTTCTGGCGCCTGGCCGGGGACTTGCGTCACCACCTGCACCTGCACGTCCTGCACGTCGGGGAAGGCCTCGATCGGCAGATCGTCGAGCGCGCGCAGGCCGAAGGCAAGCAGTGCCGCGGTGAGCACCAGCACGAACACCCGCTGGGTGAGTGCAAAGGTGACGAGACGCTCGAGCACGCTACTGGCCGGACGCGAGTTCGGAAGCGAGCAGCAGTGCGCCGGAGGTCACAACGCGTTCATTCTGTGCAAGTCCGGACGAGAGATAGCTGAACTCGCGGTCCTGCACGGCGAGTTCCACGCGACGGCGCGCGAGCACGCCGGCTTCGCGCTCCACGAAGACGAAGTGCTGCACGCCCTGGGTGATCAGCGCGGCATTCGGCACCCGCACCGCCGTGCGGTGTTCGTCCGCCAGCAAAGTCACGCGCGCGTACATCTCGGGACGCAGCCTGGCTTCCCGGTTCTCGACCGAGCAACGCACCTGCACGCGGCGCGTGGCCGGATCAACGCCCGGGACGATGCGCTCCACACGGCCGGCGAAGCGCTCGTCGGGATAAGCGTCGACCTGCACACCGATCGCATGGCCGATGCCGATTTTTACCAGGTGCGCCTCCGGCACATCGACCACCACCTGCACGCGCTTCAGGTCGGTGACCACGAACAGTGGATCCGGAAGATCGGGCCGCACTTCCATACCGGGGTTGGCCTTGCGCTCGGCAACCACGCCCGACACGGGTGAGGCCAGCAGCATGCGCTGCCCCGAGAGCCTGGCATTGCGCGGGTTGAGGTTAGCAACACGCAGCGCGGTGCGCTCGAATTCCGCGTGCGCCTGGGCGAGATCTGCCTCGCTCGCCTCGAGGTCCTTGCGTGGCAGCACTTCACCCTTGAACAGCTCGGTCGCGCGCTGAAACGCCAGCGTCTTGCGCCGCTCGTCGGCTTTCGCTTTTGCGAGGTCCGCCTGCGCCGCGCCGAGGTCTGGCGCATCTATCAGCGCAAGCGCCTCGCCCGCCTTCACCGCGTCGCCCGGCTGCGCCGCGAGGCTGATGATGCGGCCGGGCACCGGGCTGGAAATGCGCGCGGTCGCGCTTTCGTCGAACACGATCCGGGCGTTGAGCGGTTCGGCCAGCGGCACCGGCATCGCCGGCGCCGGAAGGATCTGCAGCATGGCGAGTTGCGGGGCGCCCGCGGCAAAGCGCAGGACATCCGGCTCACGCGCGGCTGTCCTGGCGGCAGTGATCGGCTCCCCGACCGGCCGTCCTCCCCAATAGACGCCGGCGATGAATCCGCCCGCGCAAAGCAACGTCGAAATGATCAGATGTGCCCTGCGCATTACGCCCTCCTTTGACGGACGCAATTTTCGGCGTCAGGTCTTGCGCCCGTCTTAAGCCGTGCTTGCGCGAACCTTGCCGCGTCGAAAGGCCGGCGCCGGTGATTCCATCCGTCTGGCGGGCGTTGAGCCCGGTAGCGCTTCTTGTTCGTGCACTGTAATCTTACGGTCGCAGAGCACCTTCAGGGGACGCCGGTCCGGGATCGGCGCCCAAAATCCCAAGTCAATTTGCGCAAGTTTTCAAGGATTCCAAACCGTGACGTGCCATCTTAGCAAGGCAGTCTTGTGCGCTTGCCTGGCAGCAGCCTGCCTGCCGGCTGAAGCGGCGCCGGACGAAAATTCAGCCAAACCGGGTTGGGACGGTACCGCCGGTCTGGGGCCGATTGTGGTTCCCAGATACACGGGGGGAAAGGGAACGCGGACAGTGCCGGCACCGATCGTGTTCGCAACCTACAACGAGATCGTCCGCATCGACCTGTTTCGAGGCGCGGTCTACCTCCTCAGCAGCGACGACAAGAAGTTGGGGTTCGGCCTGGCCGTCGAGCCGCGCTTCGGCTTTCAAGCATCGGACGGCGCGAGGCTCTCCGGAATGTCCCGCCGCCGCCACAGCCTTGAGGGGGGGCCGAGTTTCGCCTGGGAATTGCCGTTCGCGGACCTCAGCGTCTCCTACTTCGCAGACCTTACCGGTGCAAGTCGTGGGAACTCGTTCAAGGGTTTCGTCCAGAGGGACTTCCTCGACACCGACCGCTGGACATTTGGCGCCCTGCTCGGATTCGACCGAATGAGTGCAAGGACCGCGAACTACTACTTTGGGGTGCCCGCTCCGGAAGTCACTGCGAACAGGGCGTTCTACCGCGCTGAAGGCGGTACGAGCGCAGAAGCGCAGGCAACCGGCGCCTACAAGCTGGACAAAAGTCATTCGGTCGTATTTGGCGCGAACGCGACGCGCCTGAACCCTCATGCAGCTGCCAGTCCGATTGTGGAAACGCGTGTCGTAAAGATTATCTGGCTCGGTTACAGCTGGAATCTTTGACTTGGCGGCCGCCGGACTGCCGGCCTTTTTTTGACTTCGGATGCACTTTGCGAAACGCGATGATCGCGGCGGCGAGATGGTTAGCGCGAGGAAGCAGCGCTCGAGCTTCTCGTAGCGCACCAGCAGCTTGCGAAAGCAGTTGAACCAACTGTGGCAGACCTCAACCACCACGCGAACCCCAGCCTGGGTGCGGGGCGCGTGTGATCGGAGCTCCAGATCCTCTGGCCCCGACCAACACAATCAAGGGATTTCAGCGATGGATCCCTTTTTCGCTTGTGCTGCGTCTTTCTGCCGAGCTTCCAGAAACGCGAGAATCGGTTCGAGCGTGCCGAACGGATGGAACGGTATCGAGCGCGCTTCCAGTTCCTTCGCCAGCGAATCCTTCGCGAATACGATATCCGAGGTCAGCGCGGCGTCGAGGTCCGAGCGGCCATCGCCTGCGAAAATGATGGTGTGATCGCGAAACGGTACAAGGTGCCGTGCCTTTGCATTGGCCGACCGTGGGAACGCGGGATCATGGAAGGGGAAGGACGGGATCAGTCGCTCCCCCGCAAATTCGAGATCGTTCGCGAATACCGGTACGCCTTCGATCGCGTTGTTGCCCAGGATCTGCCGTATGAACGGCAGGAAGCTATCGCTGACGATGATCACGTCCACCTGTCGCGGTCTTGCCCAGTCGACGATGCGGGCAAACGAGGGGTCGATGCGAGTCGACGCAAGGTGCTCGAGCAGCGCTTCGCGCCGCACCCGCAGATTCTCGATCTGAAGTCTCAGGCAATCGCGCGCCGGGAGATCGCCGGCGATCCATGCGGCTTCCCACACCTTCCAGTCGTCGTTTGCGGAATACTTCTCGATCAACTCGTCGAGCATGTCGCCTATTGTTATGGTGTTGTCGAAGTCGAAGACCAGCACCAGCTTACAAAGTGACGACCACATCCTACATCGCTTCGTCGCAGGCCGGCGCACTGCGCAATTCAACGACCGCATCGCAAAAGCGCTGCAGGTGCGCGGCGACTGTGCGCCGCTCAAGGTCGGCCGTCACGACGTGGTATGACTTCTTCAGCAGGATCAATTCCCGCCAGGACGAGCTGATCCGGTCGATGATGTACTGCGAATTTTTCGGGCTGGTCATGTCGTCGTTCTCGGCCTGGACAAGCAGCACCGGACAGGTCACCTGCGGCAGGATTCGCTTGCACCACGCGATCAGATGGCGCATTTCGCAGAACAGGCGCACCGGAAAGTGCGCATAGCCGAGCGCCGCGGAGCCTGCGCTGTCGCGCAGCGTGGTCTTGTTGTACTGTGCGGCGATTTTCTCGCGCAGTTCCTCGTCGCGCAACCCGAACGGTGCATCCTCCCGGAAATACGCGAAATACTTGAGCCCGCTGTAATGCGCCAGCGGAATGAGCTTATGCATCCACGGAACGTTCCATCCGTCATAAAAAAGCGTCGGCGAAAGACAAGCCACGCCCGCGACCTCCCCGGGGAACTCGGCCGCCAGGATTAGGCAGAGAACCGCCCCGAGCGACAGTCCGCCAATGACGAGCGGCACTCCCTTGGCACGGGCGGCCTCCCGAGCCTCGAGAAAAACCTGCCGCGCCGAGTCGTACAACTGCTCCCAGGTGGTGCGTGCCAGGATACTCAGGGGCTGGCCGTGATTGATCAGCCGAGGGCAGTGGACGGCGTAGCCGCCGCGATATTGAAGGTGGTACGCGATATATCCCAGTTCCGTAGGTGAGCCGGTCAGGCCGTGCAGCAGCATGACCATGCAGCGGCCCTCCGCGGGCAGGAAGATGCCGCGATCCGGGAGATCCACGGGGCGCTGCGGTTTGATCCAGGCCCATTCGACAGCCATATGCAATAATCCACCGCACGCGCCTCGGGAAACGCGAACAGTTTTCGAGGATCATGATGAGGTGCGAATGTTATCCGTCGCGTCAAGCTTTCGCAAACCCGAACCTTCTTCCGCCGACAATGAATCAGACCCTACCCGAAACGCACGCGGCCCTGATCCGCGACGAAGAGCAGATGCTTCTCGAAAAGGAGGCGCGCTACTGCTCGCACGGCGACACGGTCCACTACGCGGAGAACCCTAAATTCTTCGATCGTTGCGAGGGTAGTTACCTCTACGACCTGCATGGCCAAGAGTACCTCGACCTGCAGATGTGGTATTCGGCCGTCAACCTCGGCTACGCGAATCCCGTGGTGACCAAGGCCTTGCTCGCGCAGATGGACAAGCTGCCACAACTCGCCTGCCAGTACCTGCACAGGGAAAAGATCGAGCTGGCGGAGATGATCTGCGAAAGCGTGGAGCGCGGTTTCGGCATGAAGGGAAGAGTGCATTTCAACGTCGGCGGCGCGCAAGCGGTCGAGGACGCCCTCAAGCTGGTGCGCAAGACCACGGGCCGGCAGCGCATGCTGGCGTTCCAGGGCGGCTACCATGGCCGCACGCTAGGCGCCTCTGCGATCACCTCCTCGTACCGCTATCGCGAGGCGTTCGGCGAATTCGCCGATCGCGCCGAGTTCATTCCGTTCCCCTACCCGTTCCGCTCGCCATTCCGCGGCGACGCGGTGAGGACCGAGGACTGGTGCATCGGCGAATTCGAGCGCCTGTTCGAACACGAATACACGGGCGCGTGGAACTCGAGCACCGGGCACTCTGAATTCGGCGCGTTCTTCGTCGAGGCGGTGCAGGGTACGGGCGGATACGTGATCCCGCCGAAGCGCTATTTCAGACGGTTGGCGAAGATCTGCAAGGAGCACGGCATCCTGCTCGTGGATGACGAGATCCAGATGGGTTTCCATCGCACCGGCAAGATGTGGGCGATGGAGCATTTCGACGCGCGGCCGGATATCATCGTCTTCGGCAAGGCGCTCACCAATGGAATGAACCCTATTTCCGGCATCTGGGCGCGGGAGGAAATCATCAACCCGGGTGTCTTCGGGCCCGGCTCCACGCATTCGACCTTCGCTTCGAATACACTCGGCACCGCGACCGGGCTGGCCGTAATGAAGATTCTGGCAGGCGGCGATTACGAGGCCGGCGTGATGAACAAGGGCGCCTATTTCCTCGACAAGTTGCGCGAGATCCAGGCCCGCCACAAGGAGGTCGGTGATATCGACGGGCTCGGCCTCGCGTTGCGCATGGAGATGTGCGAGGCGGACGGCTTCACGCCGAGCCGCAAGCTGGCCGACCGCATGTTCCAGATCGGCCTGGATGGTAATCTCCCCCTCGGGCCGCGCAACCGTATGGGGCTCGTCCTCGATATCGGCGGGTACTACAAGAACGTGATTACGCTTGCTCCCTCACTCGATATCACCACCGCGGAGATGGATCTTGCGGCGATCGCCCTCGATCACGTGCTGACGCGGGCCAAAGCCTTGCCCTGACGGATTAGGGCATCGGAGGATGCGCGTCCGGGTGCGCCTTGAGGTAACGCGCGAGGTCTTCGTCGAGCGTGGCCCAACCGATGCGCCGCGCGCACATCTGGCCGACCGCGTGAATCAGCGGGTTGCGGTGCGCGCAGTAATTGGTCAGCGGGACCAGCGTATGGCCGGTCTCGATCTTCGGGGCGTAGCCGGTCTGCCCGCTCTGGACCGAATCCGCGCCGCGCGACAGGGCGAAATCCACGGCGGCATCCCACAAGCGAAAGTAGAGCAACCACTGTTTCGGGCGGCGATAGTCGATGCCGATGAACTTGTTGATGACCCTGGCTTCAAGATCGAAGCACAGCATGAAGGCGACCGCTTCGCCGGCGGCTTTTTCCCGCAGGACGATAAAGTGCGCCATCGGCAGCCCGGCAAGCGCCCCGAAGAACCCGCGGTTCAGCCTTTCGAACCGGGTGGTCGCCTTCTCGTAGGTCTGCCAGAAGAGCCCGAACAGTTCGTCGAGCGTGCCGCCATCGGGCGAGCGGACGATCTCGAGATCCAGTTCGACGCTCGCCCTGCTGCGCCGCAGCTTCTTCTTCAGCGCATGCCGGCGCGACCCTTTCATTGCGGCAAAATAGGCATCCCTGCCTCCGGGTGGAAGTGCGGCGACGGTGCCCGGAAAACTCGCGCAGCGAAAAAGCCCTTCGCGCCGCGAAAGCCAGTCTAGGTCCACCGCATCCGATTGCGCGAAGTCCTTCCACACCAGCAGATCCGCGCCGATCTCGCGCGCCTTGGCGTCGAGCCCGTGCTGCAGCGCGCACAGTGCAGCGCGCCGATCGACGCCGCCGATGAGCCCGACGGTTCCCTCGTCCGCGCAGGGCGAACCAACGAACAGGGTGCGCGGGAACACGAGCGACCGAAATGCCTTGCCCAGCCAGCGGACCGCCGGGAGCAAGCCGGACGGTGCGACCAAGGCCACGGGAAAGTCCATTACGAAGGCGGGCGCGATCCCGACCGGGGCGCCGCCGAGGTGGATCAGGCCATAGAGGAAGCTAAACTGATCATCCAGCCCTGAGCGCTCGAGGGCCGCGTACCACCAGCGCCCCTCGAGCGGTGGCGGAAAGCACGCATCCCACAACGTGGGATCAATGCGCGCTTCGCTCGGGACAAAGGTCAGCGTAAACGCCGCGGCGCTCATGCGCGTGCGGCTAGCAAACTCACACCGAGCAGGATGAGCCCGACGCCGATCCAGCGCGTTCCCGTCACCGGCTCGTTCAGCAGGCGCTGCGAGAACACCGCGACGATGACAAAGCCGATGCTGCCGATCGGAAATGCCGTGCTCACTTCGACGAACTGCAACGCGCCGGTGTAGATCAGCGCCTGCAGAATGAAAAGCACGACGCCCGCCCCGATCCAGAGGTTCTTGCGCGTTGCGACCAGCGCCGATTTCTTGAAGAACACCTGCGCGATGCCTTCGATGATTGCGCACAGGATCACCAACAGAACGCCCAGCGCGGTCTGGTTCATCGGGTACTTCCGTTTGCGGCATTGCTGTCGTGGTCGGTGCGGCTGATGAACCAGACGCCCGCGAAGACGAGCGCAATGCCGAGGATTTTCGGCGCATCGACGGACTCGCCAAGGTAGACCACGGACAAGGCGAATACCGACACGAAGCTGATCGACGTGATCGGATGTGAATAGCTCAGGTCGGAGGCTTCTAGCACGCGTAGCCAGTTGACCAATTGCCACAGGAACAGGCCCCCCACGAGCAGGAACAGCGGCTCGCGGCTCGCCGCCGCCGCTGCGGCCGCGATCGACTCGGGGGCCGCGCTCTGCGTGACGGCGAGTTTCCAGAGAATCTGCACGGCCGTATCGAGAACGATCGCGAGAGTCAGCCTGAGGACCAGCGCGGCGGGTACGGTACGGCGGATCATCAAATATGACTGCCCGGCGGGATGTGTGCGCCCGGTGTCGAGACGCGGAGGTGGACTCGGACGCCCCGCATGCTCGAGGGGCCCTTGAGGGGGCAGCTTAAGGACGATGGCGAATTCTAACTGTCCGGCCCGGGGGTTGCCGCCCGCATCGCGTCCACCGCCAGTACGCAATTACATCCGCGCGCAGCGGGAACAGCAACTGCAAGTCGGCGCGGTTCTCGAGCCAGTCCACGGCGATGGCGCTGCCGAGAACGCCGGTGGTACCGGTCACCAGCAAAGTATCGGTGGCGCTCATTGCACCGGTCTCGCGATCAGCACCGCGTTGGTACCGCCGAAGGCGAACGAATTTGACATTACCCCATCCAGTTCGGGAACACGGCGGGACGCAAGCGCAATGTAATCCAGATCGCACTCGGGATCGGGTATGCGCAGGTGCGCCGTCGGCGGCAGGATGCGCCTTCGCATCGCCATCAGGGCCGCGATGAACTCCACCGCGCCGCCCGCGCCCATCAGGTGCCCGTGCAGCGCCTTTGTGGAACTGACGGGAATCCGCTGCACGGCGGTACCGAATGCGGCCTTCAGCGATTGCGTTTCGACCTTGTCTCCCACCTTGGTCGCGGTACCATGCGCATTGATATAGCCAATGTCGGCAGCGGCGACCCCGCTGCGCTCTGCCTCCCGCAACGCAATGCGAATCGCGCGCGCCTGGCCCTCGACATCCGGGCGGCTCAGATTCAACCCGTCATTCGCGATGCCGTAACCGGCGATTTCAGCAAGCGGGTTTGCGCCTCGCTGCGTGGCGTGCTCGAGGCTTTCGAGGACCAGCACGCCGGCGCCCTCGCCAAGCACGAGGCCCGTTCGGTCCTTGGCGAAAGGGCGGCACGAGGTTTCGGGCGCTGCCTTGTCTTCAACCGCCAGCGCCATCAGCGCCTGCCACGATCTCATGATGCCGTAGGTAAGAATCGATTCCGCGCCGCCCGCAACCACGATGTCAGCCGCGCCCGCGGCGATCGCGCGAAACGCCTCGCCAATCGCAACCGCGCTCGACGCGCACGCGACTGCATAGGTATAGCAAGCGCCTTGCAATCGAAATTCGATCGCCACGTTGGCCGCCGCGGCATTGGGCATTGCGGCCACCACCGACATCGGCTTGACGCGATTCAGGCCTTTGCGAAAAAGATCGTCGTACCCGGATTCAAGCGTCGATGCGCCGCCAAAGCCGGTGCCGAAATAGACTGCGCCCGAGTCAGGCGAAGCCAACACCGGCGAGCCCGCCTGCAACCAAGCCTCACGCGCGGCAACGAGAGCGAACTGGCTGAAGCGGTCGAGCTGCGAGAGCCGCTCCTTCGGGAAGTGCGTCGACGGATCGAAGCCCTTGATCTGCGCTGCGACCGGCAGCCCCGACACGCCTGACAGAGGAATCTCGACCGGACCGATGCCCGAACGGACCTCAATCAGGCTGGCGAAAAACTCCTCTGTCGTCCGGCCGACCGGGGTGAGCACTCCTGTGCCGGTAACAACAACCCGCCTCAAACAGTGCCCTCGTTCGCAGTCGCCGCTTTTTCCACCACAGCGACGATATCGGACACGGTGCGCAGTTCCCCGCGCTCGTCGGAGAGCGACACCCCGAACGCCTCTTCGAGAAGGAACATGAACTCGATCGCGCCGAGCGAGTCGATCCCGAGATCGGCAAGTGTCTGATCAGGCAGGACTTGCCCTGCGGCGAGCGAAAAGTGCTCCTGCATCATTTGTTGGACCCGCAGCGCGACGGTTTGCATTAACGTAATCCGTGGCCAGAAAACGGTTATAAGTTTACTCCAATGTCTTGTCGATGGGCTATCGGCAGGCTTGCAACCGACTTACGCGAGCCTCGTGAACGCTGATTGGCGCCGCCAGTGTCGCGCTGGTTGCAGCAGCTACCCGCGTAAGCTAGCATTGCATCCACGATTTGCCGAGCGCAGTTTTCGCCCGTCAGGGCACCCCCGGGCCATACGCAGCCCGGCGCCGGCCGGTCAGCAGAACACATTCCACAAGGCCAAACCCTGAAGGAGGTCCCATGGGCGTCAAAGTTTCCATGACCGTCAACGGCAAGAAGCTGTCTTCGGACGTCGAGGAACGCACCCTGCTGGTGACACTGATTCGCGAACACCTGCGGCTCACCGGCACGCACGTCGGTTGCGATACCGCCCAATGCGGCGCATGCACCGTTCACATGAACGGAAATGCAGTCAAGTCCTGCTCCATGCTCGCGATGCAGGCCGAGGGTGCCGACATCCTGACCATCGAAGGTGTCGCGGCGCCCGATGGCACGCTGCACCCGATGCAGGCGGCCTTCAAGGAAAACCACGGATTGCAGTGCGGCTTCTGCACCCCCGGCATGGTGATGAACGCGATCGATTTTGCCAAACGCCACCCGGTCGCGGGCGAGCAGGAGGTGCGTGAAGGCCTCGAGGGCAATCTGTGCCGCTGCACCGGGTACCACAACATCGTGAAAAGCATCGTGGCCGGAAGCAAGGCCATGGCCGCCGGCAAATAAGGGAGACAACCATGGGTGCTCCGCTGATTGGTGCGCGTATCGAGCGCAAAGAGGATTATCGCTTTCTCACGGGTGCGGGCCAGTACACAGACGATGTCGTGCTGCCCGGCCAGACCCACGCCGTCTTCGTGCGCTCGCCGCACGCGCACGCGAAGATCCGGTCGATCCGGAAAGACGAGGCGCTGAAAAAACCCGGCGTGCTCGCGTTGTTCACGGGCGAGGACCTCGCGGCGGCCAAAGTCGGCGGCCTGCCCTGCGGTTGGCTGATCACCGACGTCAACGGCCAGCCGATGAAGGAGCCGGCACACCCTTGCCTCGCGCAGGGCAAGGTGCGCTATGTCGGGGACCACGTCGCGGTGGTGATCGCTGAAACGCTCGAGGAAGCGCACGAAGCGGCTGAAGCGGTGCATGTGGACTATGAGGTGCTCCCGTCGGTGGTCGATACCGCTTCGGCGTCCTCCAAGGGCGCGCCGCAGTTGCACGAGAACGCGCCTGACAATACTTGCTACGTCTGGGCGATCGGCGACAAGTCGGTGGTGGACAAGGCTTTCGCGGGAGCCGCGCACGTCACGCGCCTCGATCTGGTCAACAACCGCCTGATTCCCAACGCCGTCGAGCCGCGTGCGGCGACCGGCGCCTACTCGCGCGCGGACCAGTCATACACGCTGTACGTGTCGAACCAGAACCCCCACGTCGAGCGCCTGCTGATGACCGCCTTCGTTCTCAGCCTCCCCGAGCACAAAGTGCGGGTCGTTGCGCCCGACGTCGGCGGCGGCTTCGGCTCGAAGATCTACATCTACGCCGAAGACGTGGTCGTCACCTGGGCGGCGAAACAGATCAACCGCCCCGTGAAATGGACCGCCGAGCGCTCCGAATCGTTCGTCTCCGACGCGCACGGCCGCGATCACGTCACGGTCGCGGAGATGGCGATGGACAAGGACGGCAAGTTCCTCGCCATGCGCGTGCATACGACGGCGAACGTCGGTGCCTACCTTTCGACCTTCGCCTCGTGCGTGCCTACCATCCTGTACGCCACGCTGCTCGCGGGCCAGTACACCACGCCGGTGATCTATTGCGAGGTGAAAGCCGTGTTCAGCAACACCACTCCGGTGGATGCGTATCGCGGTGCGGGCCGCCCGGAGGCGACCTACGTGGTCGAGCGCCTGGTGGAGACGGCGGCGCGTGAGATGAAGCTCGATCCGGCCGAAATCCGCCGGCGCAATTTCATCCGCAGCTTCCCGTATCAGACGCCGGTAGCGCTGTGCTACGACACGGGCGATTACGAAGCGACGCTCGATGGCGCGCTCAAGCTTGCGGACGTTGCGGGCTACGCGGCGCGCAAAAAGGCCTCCGAAGCCAAGGGCCGGTTGCGCGGGCTGGGATATGCCGCGTACATCGAGGCCTGCGGCATTGCGCCCTCTGCAGTCGCCGGTTCGCTCGGCGCGAGAGCCGGACTTTTCGAAGCGGGCGAAGTGCGCGTGCATCCGACCGGTTCGGTAACGGTTTTCACCGGCTCGCATTCGCACGGGCAGGGGCATGAAACGACGTTCGCGCAGGTGGTCGCCGATCGCCTCGGCATCGGAATTGAAAGCGTCGACATCGTGCACGGCGATACTTCCAAGGTGCTCTTCGGGATGGGCACCTACGGCTCGCGCTCCATTGCAGTGGGAGGTACCGCCATCGTGAAGGCCCTCGACAAGATCATCGCCAAGGGGAAGAAAATCGCAGCGCACCTGCTGGAAGCGTCCGAGTCGGACATCGAGTACGACCGCGGGGTGTTCAAGGTTTCGGGAACCGACAAGCAGAAGATGTTCGGCGAGGTGGCTTTTGCGGCCTATGTGCCGCATAACTACCCGCACGACAAGCTCGAGCCGGGGCTGAACGAAAACGCTTTTTACGATCCTGCGAACTTCACCTTCCCCGCGGGCACCTACGTGTGCGAGGTCGAGATCGATCCCGACACGGGCAAGGTCAGCGTCGAGCGGTTCACGGCGGTCGACGACTTCGGCAAGATCATCAATCCGATGATCGTCGATGGTCAGGTGCACGGAGGGCTGACCCAGGGAATCGGCCAGGCGCTGACCGAGGGCTGCATATACGACAAGGACAGCGGACAACTTCTCACCGGCTCGTTCATGGACTACAGCATCCCGCGCGCCGATGATGTTCCCTCGTTCAAGGTCGACACGCGCGAAACGCCGTGCACCCACAACCCCCTGGGGGTGAAAGGCTGCGGCGAGGCGGGCGCGATCGGCGCGCCGGCGGCGATGATGAACGCGATCACCGACGCGCTTGGCGTGAAGGATGTGCCGATGCCTGCCACCCCGCAGACGGTGTGGCGCGCCCTGCAAAACAAGAAAGCAGCCTGAGGAGACCCACATGCATGCATTCAAGTATCACCGCGCTTCCAGCGCCAACGAAGCTGCTTCGATCGTGGCCAGGAATGGCGAAGCACGCTTTCTCGCAGGCGGGCAGAGCCTGGTCCAGATGATGAAGCTGCGCTTTGTTTCGCCTTCGGACCTGGTCGACCTGGGCAGCATCAAGGACCTTGCCGGAATCAAGGCCGACGGTTCGGGTGTCACCATCGGCGCCATGACGCGCCACGCGGAAGTCGCCGGATCGGCCGAGGTACGAAAGGCGATTCCGGCGCTCGCCGCACTTGCCGGGACGATCGGCGACAGGCAGGTGCGCAACATGGGCACCCTCGGCGGCGCGATCGCCCACGCCGACCCGGCGGCGGACTATCCCGCCGCGGTGCTCGGCCTGGGAGCGACGATCCATACCAACAAGCGCAAGATCGCGGCGGACGACTTTTTCAAGGGCATGATGGAGACGGCGTTGCAGCCCGGCGAGTTGATTACCTCGGTCAGCTTCCCCGTTCCCAAACGCGCGGCCTACATGAAGTTCAAGAACCAGGCCTCCCGCTTCGCGATCGTCGGCGTGTTCGTTGCCGACACCGCCGGCGGGGTTCGCGTCGCCGTCACGGGCGCCGGGCCCTGCGTCTTCCGCTCGAAGGAACTGGAAGCCGCGCTGTCGAAAAGCTTCACTGCGCAGGCCGCGGCGGGCGTGAAGGTGTCCGACAAGGGGCTCAACAAGGATCTGCACGCGTCACCCGAGTACCGCGCGCACCTGATCACCGTGATGGCGAAGCGGGCGGTGCAGAGCATCGCTTAAGCCGTACTTCGCGACGTGCCACGAGGGCAGGGTGCCGAAAGGCTGCCCTGCCCTTTCTGTTCCGGACATTCCCCTCGTCAGGTGAGGTTCGTCCGACCTGCGGTAGAGTCGCAAGATCGGAAATAAATGCCGTAGCGAGGTCCGCATGTCGCTTCCCGCGTCACTCACGCTTTCCCACTGCCTGCCCGAGGACTTCGACCGGGCGACGCTGGTCGCTCGTGTGTGGCTCCCGGCAATCGGCGGACCGACGCCTGCGCTGGTGCGACCGGACGGCGTGTACGACCTCGCCGCGGTCGCACCGACGGTGAGCCAGTTGCTCGAACTGGATCGACCGCTCGCGTCAGTGCACGCAGCCGGCGCGCTGCCGCGCATCGCGATGCCGGCCGAAACGCTCGCCAATTCTGCAGCTGATGCACGCGATGCGGGCAAACCCTGGTTCCTTGCGCCCTGCGATCTGCAGCCGGTCAAGGCTGCGGGTGTCACATTCGTGTCGAGCATGCTCGAGCGCGTGATCGAAGAGCAGGCGCGCGGCGATCCTGCGAAGGCCGAGTCGACCCGCGCGGCGATCATTGCGGTGATTGGAGACAATCTGTCGCGCGTGGTGCCGGGTTCGCCGCAGGCCGCGGAACTCAAGAAACTCCTCGTAGCGCGCGGTGCCTGGTCGCAGTACCTCGAGGTCGGCATCGGCCCCGATGCGGAGGTCTTCACCAAGTGCCCGCCGATGGCGGCGGTCGGCGTGGGCGCCGAGATCGGCATCCTCGCGCAATCGCGGTGGAACAACCCGGAGCCGGAAATCGTGCTGGCCGTGACCAGCCGAGGGACCATCGCCGGCGCGGCGCTCGGCAACGACGTCAACCTGCGCGACTACGAAGGCCGCAGCGCACTTCTGCTCGGCAAGGCAAAGGACAACAACGCGTCGTGCGCGATCGGGCCGTTCATCCGTTTGTTCGATGGAAGCTTCTCGCTCGAGGATGTGCGCCGTGCGGACATCGCGATGCGCGTCGACGGGCCGGACGGATTCGTCCTGCACGCCTCGAGCCCGATGGGCAAGATCAGCCGCGACCCCGCAGACTTGGTGCGGCACGCGATTGGCCCGAATCACCAGTATCCCGATGGCCTGATGCTCTTTCTCGGAACGATGTTTGCCCCCACCCAGGATCGGTTCGGTCCAGGGCAAGGCTTCAGCCATGCCGTCGGCGACCTCGTGACCATCTCGACGCCGAAACTGGGCGCGCTGGTCAACCGAGTGAACCACGCCGACCGGATTGCGCCGTGGACGTTCGGGCTCGCGGCCCTGATGGCAAGCATTGCGGCGCGCGGGCACTGACTGGACTCCCGCTGGCGCGCCCAGGGCGAATCGCGGAGAATGCGCGTTTCGCTCCGGAATCGCCTCCCGCACATGCCCTCCGTTTCGCTTCCCGCTTCGATCGACGCTGCCCAGGAACTGCTCGCGCGCGCCGACTACGTCGCCGACCGCAGCCTTGCCACGTCGGTTTTCCTGTCGCTCGCGATGAAACGGCCGCTATTCCTCGAGGGCGAAGCCGGCGTAGGCAAGACCGAGATCGCGAAGGTGCTCTCGGCCAGCCTCGGCCGCGAACTGATCCGCCTGCAATGCTACGAGGGCCTGGACGTCGCGCAGGCCGCCTACGAGTGGAACTATTCCCGTCAGATGATCGAGATCCGCCTCGCGGAGGCCGCGGGCGAAAAGTCCCGCGAGAAGATGGCCACCGACATCTTTTCCGAGCGCTTCCTGGTGAAACGACCGCTGCTGCACGCGCTCGAGGGAAAGAAGGGCGCCGCGCCGGTGCTGCTGATCGACGAACTGGACCGTACCGACGAACCCTTCGAGGCCTACCTGCTGGAAGTGCTGTCGGATTTCCAGATCACCATTCCGGAGATCGGCACCATCAAGGCGGCGGAGCCGCCGGTGGTGGTGATCACTTCGAACCGCACGCGTGAAATCCATGACGCGGTCAAGCGGCGCTGCCTGTACCACTGGGTCGATTACCCGAACGCCGAGCGCGAGCTCGAGATCGTCAGGCGCAAGGCGCCGCGCGCCGCGGAAGGCCTGTCGCGCGAAGTGGTGGCCTTCGTGCAAAGGTTGCGCTCGGTGGATCTGTTCAAGTTGCCGGGCGTGGCTGAAACCATCGACTGGGCCAACGCACTGGTCGCGCTCGACAAGCTCGCGCTCGATCCCGATACCGTCAGCAACACTCTTGGCGTGCTGCTCAAGTATCAGGACGACATCGAACGCATCGCCGGCGAGGAAGCCGCACGTCTCGTCGCCGAGGCCAAGACCGCCGTCGCCGCCTAGGCTGTCGCCGGCCGTGCTGCCGTTCCACGATCTCGCCGACGCTCGCGGCAAGCTTGCCGAGAACGTGATGCACTTCGCGCGGCTCCTGCGCGAGGCGGGGCTGCCGATCGGCCCGGACCGCGTGATCGACTGCGTCGATGCGCTGTCGCTGCCCGGTTTTCTCAGTTCGGCGCGCGGGCGCAGCGATTTCTACTGGACGCTCTCGGCGCTGCTCCTGTCGCGCGAGCAGCAGCGCCCGGTCTTCGACCAGGCCTTCGCCCTGTTCTGGCGCGACCCGAAACTGGCCGAAAAGATGATGCAGCTGCTCCTGCCCAAGACCTACGGCCGCGCGCCGAAACCCGAGCAGGAGCAAAGTCAGCGCCTCACCGATGCGCTGTACGGCCAACAAAGGGAACAAGACGGGCCCAAGCCCCATGAAGAGGAAATCGAACTCGACGCGCGGCTCACGTTTTCCTCGCGTGAGGTCCTGCAACGCATGGACTTTGACACCATGACCGCGGCCGAACTGGCGGAAGCGAAGAAGGCGATTGCGGAGTTGCGCCTGCCGTTGCCCCGGATCCGCACGCGGCGTTTCTCTCCTGCGCCGCGTGGCGCACGCATCGACATGCGCGCGACGCTCAAACGCAGCCTGCGCGAGTCGGGCGAACTGGTCGAGCTCACGCGCGCCGCGCCGCGCACGCTGCACCCGCCGCTGGTGGTGCTGTGCGACATCTCGGGCTCGATGAATCCCTACGCGCGCATGTTCCTGCACTTCCTGCACGCCATTACCAACGACCGCGACCGGGTGAGCGTGTTCGTATTCGGCACGCGCCTCACCAATATCACCCGCCAGCTTCGCCACCGCGACGTGGACCTGGCGATGCGCCGCGTTGCCGACGCGATCAAGGACTGGTCGGGCGGCACCAAGATCGGCGCCTGTCTGCACGAATTCAACTGGCGCTGGGCGCGGCGCACGCTCGGGCAGAATGCCTGCGTGCTGCTGGTCTCCGACGGGCTGGATCGCGAGGCGGGCGAAGGGCTTGCGCAAGAAATGGAACGGATCTCCAAGTCCTGCCGGCAGTTGATCTGGCTCAATCCGCTGTTGCGCTACGAACGCTTCGAAGCCAAGCCGGCCGGCGTGCGCGCCATGCTCCCTTACGTCGACCGCTTCCTGCCGGTGCATAATCTGCAAAGCCTCACGCAAATGGCGAAAGCGCTCAACCAACCCGTGCCGCGCGCCGGGAACAGGCTGCACTGATCGGAGGGCAAGCATGGAACTGACGGGCGAACAACTCATACCGGCGCCACAGGCCGAAACCTGGGCGGCGCTCAACGACCCTGAGGTGCTGAAGGCCTGCGTGCCGGGTTGCGAAACCATCGAACGCGTCTCGGAAACGGAGTTCACCATCCGCATGACGGCGCGAGTTGGTCCGGTTTCGGCGAAGTTCAAGGGAAAACTGACGATCGCCGACCTCGATCCGCCGAACGCGTATTCGCTCTCGTTCGAAGGCCAGGGCGGCCCGGCCGGGTTCGGCAAGGGCGGCGCGAAGGTGCGGCTCGCTCCAGAGGGCCACTCCACCAGGCTCAGTTATCAGGTCAAGGCAAACGTGGGTGGCAAACTCGCGCAGATCGGTTCGCGCCTGATCGACGCAGCGGCCGGCAAACTCTCGAACGATTTCTTCAATGCCTTCAACGAAAGGATGGCGAGCATGCACGCACCCGCGGCGACACTCGACGAGGACCACCCCGGGCCGGTGGCGGACGACGCGAACAAGCCCGCGGTAACCGATGCGACGCTGCGCTGGCTCGCGGCGACGGCGCTGGTGGTATTCACGGTGGCGTTATTCACGCTGCTCCACGCGTGACGCAGCTCGTCTTTCGCGACGACGCGTACGAAAGGAGTTGTGACGCGCGCATCGTCGCAGTGCGTCGCAGCGAGGCCTCGGTCGCGGTCGAACTCGACGCCACCGTGTTCTATCCGATGAGCGGCGGACAGGCGGGCGATACCGGCGTACTGCGTGCCAACAACATCGAGTTGCGAGTGACCGACACCCGCAAAGGGGAGGACTCCGACCGCGTCCTGCACCTGCTTGCACCGGATGCCGATCCTCCCGCAATCGGATCACCGGTCATCGCCGAACTTGATTGGGAACGCCGCCATCGCCACATGCGGATGCACACCTGCATGCACCTGCTGTGCGCCGTGGTCGCGGCGCCAGTCACCGGCGGGCGCATCGCCAAGGACAAGTCGCACCTCGACTTCGACATCGACATGGCAAAGCTCGACAAGGAAGCCATCGAAAAGCGCTTGAACGAGCTGATCGAGGGCGCGCACGCGGCGACGCCCCGCTGGATCGACAGCGCGGAGCTGGCCGCCAATCCGCAATTGGTGAAGACCATGTCGGTCGCGCCGCCGCTGGGCGAACGGCGCGTGCGGCTGCTCGAGATCCCGGGCGTCGATCTGCAGGCCTGTGGCGGCACCCATGTCGCCAACACCCGCGAAATCGGACGCGTGCAGGTAGTGAGGATCCGCTCGGAGGGGAAGCGTAACAAACGCGTCACGGTTGCGTTCGCCCCCTGACCATGAACTGGAAGTGGAAGTGGTTGATTCTCGTCGCGCTCCTTTCCGCCGCCCTTGCGGGCTGTGCGGCGCTTTTCGAGCCGCTCGAGCAACGGCTGCTTTTCCGTCCACGGCCTGTCGACCGGGAACGGCTTGCGGCAATGGAAAAACGCCTCGACAACATCGAGCCGGTCGAACTTGCCGCGGAGGAAGGCGTGCGCATCCGTGGCTGGCTGCAGAAACCGAAGGGGGTGGCGAAATTCCCGCTGGTGATCGTATTCGGCGGGGTCGCGCGCGAAACCTCCTGGCTGCTCAACTGGCCGCAGAAGACGGATCAATGGGGCTGGCTGATCGTCAACTACCGCGGCTACGGTACGTCGGAGGGCGCTCCGAGCGAGCGGGCGCTGTACGCGGATGCGAAACTGATTTTCGATTACGACGCGGCGCGCGCCGACGTCGATGCCACGCGCATCGTCGTGCTCGGCCGCAGCCTCGGTTCGGCGGTCGCCGCGCAACTTGCCGCAGAGCGCCCGGTCCGTTCGCTGATACTCACCACGCCGCTGGATAGCCTCGCTTCCATCGGCAACCGGCGTTTCCCCTTCCTGCCGGTCGTGGTGATCGCGGGCGGCCACTACGACATCGCGGCGCTCGCGCCGCGTATCTTCCGCCCCGCGCTATTCGTCATTGCGGAGGAAGATGACGTCACACCGCCAGAGCACGGAGAACGCCTCGCCGGACTGTGGGCCGGTGAAAAAAAGATCGTGCGCATTCCAGGCGCCGGCCACCGCATGGTGGAGTGGCGGGCCGAGTATTGGGCCGCCGTCAACGCCTGGCTCAGCGCGCAGCGCTAGGCTTTTTCCTGGCGGGCTTCCCGCTTTTCGGGATGGTCCAGAAATACACCGTGCGTCCATTCGACTCGAGCTTCTTCTCAGGCAGCCAGTCGCCCATGTCGAACTGGTGGGAAACGATCCGGGTGCCGGGCTTGAGTTCCGCCCATAGCCGCGGACGCAGCTTCAGGTTCAACTCCGGCAGCAGGTAGAGCGTGACCACGCTCGCCGCCTTGAAGTCCGCCTTGAACAGGTCTTCGTTGCGGAATTCAACCAGCTTCCCGACGCCGTTTTTTTTCGCGTTCTCGTTCGCCTCGCGGATGCGCTCGGGATCGATGTCGATGCCGACTGCGCGTACGCCATACTTCCTCGCTGCGGTGACCGCGATGCGGCCGTCACCCGAGCCGAGATCGAACAGCACGTCGCCCGCTTTCACGTCGGCGAGGCGCAGCATGTCCTCGACCAGCTCCTGCGGTGTCGGCACGAAAATGACATCGGGCGCGCGGTTCTGCGGGAAAGCGGGGTGAATCGCGCACAGCATCCACAGGCCGAGCAATGCGATGCGCAGGATTTTCATGCGGTCGTCGGTCCGGGAGCTCAATTGCCGGCGATCGTCATATTTTCGACCAGGATCGAGCCCGATTGCCGCGACCCGCGCACCACCACGTCATTGCCGACCGCCGTGATGCCCTGGTACATGTCGCGCAGGTTGCCGGCGATGGTGATTTCCTCGACCGCATAGGCGATTTCGCCGTTTTCCACCCAGTAACCCGCGGCGCCGCGGGAATAGTCCCCGGTCACCATGTTCACGCCCTGGCCGAGCAGTTCGGTCACCAGCAGTCCGCGATTCATTGCCTTGAGCATGCCGCGGAAATCGTGCTCGCCGGGGCGCACGATCAGATTGTGGTTTCCGCCGGCGCTGCCGGTGGAGCGCAGTCCCAGCTTGCGCGCCGAATAGCTGCTGAGAAAATAGCCCTGCAGAACACCGTCGGCGACCACTTGGCGGGTGCAGGTTGCAACGCCCTCCTCGTCGAACGGGGAACTCGCCAGCTCGCGCGGGAGCAGCGGCAACTCGTCGATGCTCACGCCGCTCGCAAACACCTGCTTGCCAAGGCTGTCGAGCAGGAACGACGATTTCCGGTACAGGCTCCCGCCGCTCACTGCCGACACGAAATGACCGATGAGTCCCGCCGCTAGCGGCGCCTCGAACAGCACGGGGGACTGCCGCGTCGAGAGCTTTCTTGCCCCGAGGCGCGCGAGCGCACGCTCGGCGGCGTAGCGCCCGAGCACGACCGGATCGGCCAGGCGTTCCGGGACCCGCGTTGCGCTGTACCAGTCGTCGCGCTGCATGCCTGCGCGGTCTTCCGCGATGAGGCTGCACCAGAGCGTATGCCTCGAGTTGCGAAAACCGCCGGTGAAGCCCTCGCTGTTGGCAATCACGAACTGCGAATCTTGCGTCGAGACGGTCGCGCCTTCGGAGTTCTTCACCTTCGGGCTGACCGCGAATGCCGCCGCCTCGCAGCGCCGGGCGAGTTCGATCGCCTCCTCGGGGGAGATTTCCCAGGGGTGATACAGATCCAGATCCGGCTGCTCGCGCGCAAGACACTCCGGCTCGGGCAGCCCGGAGCAATCGTCCTCGGCGGTGAAGCGCGCAATGGCGAGCGCCGCCTCGACCGTGCTGCCCAGGGCCGCGGGAGAAAAATCGGATGTGCTCGCGTGACCGCGCCGCACCTTCGGCCGCGCGCCGAGGTAGACCGACACTCCCACGTCCTTTTCGCGGTTGTGCTCGAGCGTTTCCACCTCCCCCTTGCGCACGCTCACGCTCAGGCCGTGGGCCTCCGAGACTCCGCACTCACAAGCGCTCGCACCGAGCGTGCGAGCGTGGCCGAGGAGCGTCTGCGCGATTTGCGAGAGTTGCCCGGGGGAGTAGGTGAATCGATTGGCATGTCGCATGGCGCGCTATGATATCAGCGCAATGCAAGACGCCGTCCCCAGCAAGACGAAAAGAAAGCACCGGATGCACGAGCTCCAGGCGCTCGGCACGCAGTTGGTCGAGCTTTCGCCGGAGCAACTGGCCTCCATGCACCTTCCGGACGGCCTTTCCGCGGCGGTGCGCGAAGCGCAGCGCATTGCGAGCCACGAAGGACGGCGCCGGCAGATGCAGTACATCGGGAAGCTGATGCGCGTACTCGAAGCCGAACCCATCCGCGAGCAGCTTGCACGCTGGACGGGACAGTCGCGCGAACAGGCGGCACGCCACCAGGTGCTCGAGCGCTGGCGCGAACGCCTGCTTGCCGACGACGGTTTGCTGACCGAATACGCACAGGAGCATCCCGCAGCCGACCTGCAGGCGCTGCGCGCCCTGATCCGCAATGCACGCAGGGAATCGATCGAAAGCCGGCCGCCGCGCGCCTACCGCGAATTGTTTCGTGTCCTGCGCGAATCGGAGGACAGGAAACCTTGAAGCTCGCGCCGCTTTTCAGCGCCGAGATCACCCTCGCTCCGCCGCGGGAACTGGGTGCGTCTCCGCTCGGCCGGCGCCGCATCATCGAGATTACCGGAGGCGCATTCACCGGGGAACGGCTGTCGGGGAAAGTGCTGCCCGGCGGCGCCGACTGGCAACTCGTGCGCGCCGACGGCGTGGCTTACCTGGACACGCGCTACACGCTCGAAACCGGGGACGGTGCCCTGATCTACGTGCAGAACCGGGGTTACCGCCACGGACCGGCCGAAGTCATCGAGCGCCTCGCGCGCGGGGAAGCGGTGGACCCCGCGAGCTACTATTTCCGCACCTCGCCGTGGTTCGAGACCTCGGCGCCGAAATACGCGTGGCTCAACCGCACGATTTTTCTGGGCAACGGCGCACGCCTTGCCGATCGTGTAAGACTTGAAGTGTTCGAGGTGGAATGACATGCGCGAAGAACTTCTGATCGGCCTGGTGTCCATATCGGACCGGGCCTCGAGCGGAGTGTATGAAGACGCCGGCATCCCCGCGCTCAGGGATTGGTTCGGCGCGGCCCTGGCCACCCCCTGGCACATGGAGACGAAACTGATACCGGACGAGCAGCCGGTGATCGAGGCAACGCTGAAGGACCTGGTGGACACGCGCGGCTGCCATCTGGTGCTCACCACCGGCGGTACCGGACCTGCGCCGCGCGACGTCACTCCGGAGGCGACGCTCGCGGTCGCGACCAAGGTGATGCCCGGCTTCGGCGAGCAGATGCGCGCAGTGAGCCTCAAATACGTTCCGACTGCGATCCTCTCGCGTCAGGTCGCGGTGATTCGCGGGAAGGCGCTGATAATCAACCTTCCCGGCCAGCCCAAGGCGATCCGGGAGACGCTCGACGGAATATTCGCCGCCGTACCTTACTGCATCGATCTGATCGGCGGCCCTTATATCGAGACTAACGAGGCCGCGGTGCGGGCGTTCAGGCCGAAATCGGCGATCCGGCCGGCAGCCGCGAAAACCTGAGCCTCTATTCGCGGATCATTTCCCGGTAACGGCCGATATCGTAGTCCTCGCCGCGTTCGACCAGCCCCACCGGCATATAAACGTAATGCCGGCCGCTTCGATCGGCCTCGAGATTCTGCGTCGGCGCGAAAACGCCCGTGCGCAGCGCGACATTCGACTCGACGTTTTCGACTCCGGTGCCCTTCAGCACGATGCCCTGCTCGCCGGTGGCGCCGATCGAAAACTGCGATACCACCGGCGCCTTCGACAAGGTCTGGATCCCGACTCGCGCCTGATTATTGTCGGTCTTGTTCACCCTGCGCACCAGGCCCAGCACCCAGTTGTTGCCGCCCTCGGGCTGCATCGCCACCATCACCCCCACGCGCAGCCAGTCGCCCTTCAATTGCGGAATCACCGCGCCAAAGCCGCCGGCACTGACGTTCTCGACAATCCAGCTCTCGACGGCGGAGGAGTCGAAATCGAGTGAGTTGGCAGCGTCGAGCACGCGCATCACGCTGTCGAAACCGTGCGCCACGGACAAACGCGATTTGACGCTGTGGCGGGGATGCTTGCGCTCCGGAATATCTGGCGACCAGTACATCGCGAGGTGGCGCAACACTTCGACCACGGCGTCGGTCGCATAGTCACCCCCGAGTTTAAGGATCGACGGCACGGCACCCGCATCCTGGATGGTGTCGATCAGCCGCTCGAGTTCCGCCAGCGCCGGGCTGGCGCCCAGATACCGCAGTGACGGCGCCGGCTGCGGCGCGCGCACGAAACGCACCGGCCCCATGCCCTTGCTCAGGTCGATCCAGTAGGCATTCTCCGGTGTGTGCGCAGCGGATATCGCGAAGTACGGTCCGAAATAATCGATCAGCCGCTCGGCCACCTCGACTTCGAGCGGCAGCAGGCTGTCGGGCGCGCTGGCGCTGAACATGACCGCCTTGAGAAACTCGAGCTGCGGGGTCGATTCGACAGCGGCCGCCGGGTAGACCGCCACTTTCGAGCCGGTGAGCTTGCGCAGTTCCGCGAAAGCGTAAACCTTGTTCAATATCCACCAGGACGAAAAATCGACCGGCCCGTAGCGCATGTGCTGCCACTTGATGCGCTGCGCGAGGCTGCGCAATGCGCGCACCACCAGCAGCGGCAACTGCCCCTTGGCCGCATCCACGCCCTTCGCGTTGCTCACGAACAGGTCGATCATGCGCCCGTAGGCGAGGCCCGCCTGGTGCCAGAACTCGTGGATCGCGCCCCACAGCCGATTCTCCTGGAACTTCGAGGGACGCTGGGTCGCTAGGTACTCCCGGATCAGCTTGCGCGCGCGTGGCTGTGCCGCGTCGTCGATCATCACCAGCAGCTGGGCGCGGTAATCGGGCTTGAAGCCCTCTGCCATGGATACCGATTCGAGCCAGTGCGAGAGTTCCTCGACCGCCTTGACGTTGTCGTGTTCAGGCAGAACCTCAAGCAGGCGCTTGGCCTCTTTCAGTTCCGCCATCGGATGGTCCGGCTTGCTGCCGCCGAACAACTTGATCATGTCTGCCCTCCGCAACGGGCCCCGTGCCCGCAAGACGGCAAGATGATGCTCTGTTAGCGCCGCGGAGGCAACGCCGGAGAGGGTGCGGACTCTGTAAAATATCGTTCGATCCCATGCGCTTTCTCATCGTTGACCAATCAAGTGAGTACCGCCTCGTGCTGGCCGACATGCTGCGGCAGCGCTGGCCCGATGCCGAAACCGAAGAATGGGATCCGCGCCAGAGGGGCCACCCGGGCAGAGCGCTGGAAGGCGGCCGCTATGCGGCCGTGTTACTCGATTCGCAGCCCTCGGGCGAGGATGGCATCCGCTGGCTCCCTGATCTGCGCAAAGGAACGGACCCGCCGCCGGTGCTGCTGCTCACCGATACCGGAGGAGAACTGGTGGCGGTCAAGGCGATGAAGGCCGGGGCATCGGATTTCCTGCGCAAGGACAGCCTCACCGCCGAGCGGCTGGCCCAATCGGTGGAGGAGGCGCTGCGCGAGCGCGAGGCCCAACGCGTCGAACGCACCGGGCAGACGCCGGTCTTTCCCCCCCGGCCGGTCGACCTGCGCAAGCTTGGCAGGCCCGTCGAGCGCGACGAGGAGATTGTGCCGGGGTACCGCATGCTGCGCATGATCGGTCAAGGCGGCAGTGCAAAGGTCTACCTCGTCGAACGCGAGCACGACAAGCTGCAGCTGGTGCTTAAGGTGCTTGACCCGTCGCTGCGCGAGGACAAGAATTTCCTCAAGCGCTTTGTGCGCGAGTACCAGCTCATCGCGGGACTCCAGAACGAGCACCTCCCGATCATCTATGACCAGGGTTTCGCGGGCGAGCGGGCCTACATCGCGATGGAATACTTCAGCGGCGGCGACCTGAAGGAAAGGATACTCAAGGGCTTCACCTCGCTGGGGGCATTGCGCACCACGTCGCATATCGCCAAGGCGCTGGATGCGATCCACAGCCGCGGCGTGATCCACCGTGATCTCAAGCCGCAGAACATCCTGTTCCGCGAAAACGGCCGTCTCGCGCTGGTGGATTTCGGTCTTGCGAAGGATGTCGGGGTCGAATCGAGCCTGACGCGCGTGGGCGAAGTTTTCGCTACGCCGCGCTACATGAGCCCGGAGCAGTGCGTCGGCGCACCTGCCGACCACCGCTCGGACCTGTACAGTCTCGGGGTGATTTTCTACGAGATGCTCACCGGGCGAAAACTGTTCGAAGGCGAGAGCACGGCGGGGCTGCTCTACCTGCACGTGAACGGCGAGATACCTCGCCTGCCGGCGAAACTCGCAGGCTACCAGCCGGTCGTCGACAAGCTGCTGGCGAAACGGCCGGAAGACCGGTACCAGAGCGCCCGCGAGCTGTTTGCCTCGATCGCCATATGAACGCCACATCCGCAGCCGAAACGACGGGCCGCTCGGGCGAACGCCAATACCTCGAATTGCTTGCCCACGTGCTCGAGCACGGTGCCGAGAAATCCGATCGTACCGGCACCGGCACGCGCTCGGTATTCGGCCGGCAGATGCGCTTCGGTCTCGCGCAGGACTTTCCGCTGCTCACCACCAAGAAGCTTCACCTCAAGTCGATCATTCTGGAGCTGCTCTGGTTCCTCACCGGCAATACCAACGTGCGCTGGCTGCAGGAGCGCGGCGTCAGCATCTGGGACGAATGGGCGGACGCCAATGGCGAGCTCGGGCCGGTCTACGGATACCAGTGGCGCCACTGGCGCACGCCGGACGGGCGTGAGATCGACCAGATCGCCCAGCTGATCGAGCAACTCAGGGCGAAGCCGGAGTCGCGCAGGCACATCGTCACGGCGTGGAACCCGGCGGACGTGGATCGCATGGCACTGCCTCCATGCCACGCGCTGTTCCAGTTCTACGTCGCGCAAGGCCGGCTGTCGTGCCAGCTTTATCAGCGCAGCGCGGACCTGTTTCTCGGCGTACCGTTCAATATCGCCTCCTATGCGTTGTTCACGCTGATGGTGGCGCAGGTCTGCGGGCTCAGGCCCGGCGAATTCGTGCTCGCGCTGGGCGATGCGCATCTGTACCTCAACCACCTCGACCAGGCGCGCGAGCAGCTTGCGCGCGCGCCGCGTCCCTTCCCGCGCATGCGGCTCAATCCGGAGGTGCGCGATATCTTCGGTTTTCGCTACGAGGATTTCACCCTGGAAGCCTACGATCCGCACCCCGCGATCAAGGCACCGATCGCGGTCTGAGCGGATTCCTCGCCATGCAAGCCCTGAAATTCACGCTGGCCGCCATTCTGATCGTGTTTGGCACGCTCCAGCTGTTCGGCATGGCCTCGATCGGGCTCGCGCTGGCCGTCGGAGAAATGACCGATATCGGGTACGCGATTCGGTCGTTTACGCTGTATCTCCTGTTGGCTGCCGCGAGCGCCTATGGCGGCTACCGCCTGTTGCGACAGCGGCCTGCAGCCGGCGGCGCCGGTTAGCGAGCGGAGGCGCCCGTTGCCCAAAATCCCCGATCACGACTATCGCGAACAGGCGCTGAAGTTGTTTCCGTGGATATGCGGGCGCTGCGGCCGGGAATTCAGCGGAAAGAACCTGCGGGAACTGACCGTCCATCACAAGAACCACGACCACCAGGACAATCCACCCGACGGCAGCAACTGGGAGTTGTTGTGTCTTTATTGCCATGACAACGAGCATTCGCGCCAGCTCGAGGCGCAGCGCCAGGGAACACCCGCGCCGGGCGCCGGCGCCTCTTCTTCCGCGACGCACAAGCCCTTTGCCGGACTGACGAGCCTGCTCAAGGGGAAGCGCTAGCCGATGCGCTTGAAGGCCGCGGGTTCGAGCACGTGCCTCTCCAGCAGGCGGTAGAACTCCGTGCGATTGCGCCCGGCGAGGCGAGCGGCGTGAGTCACATTCCCGCGGGTCATCGTGAGGATATGCACCAGGTATTCGTGCTCAAACGCGCGACGCGCCTGGTCGAGCGGGACCAAGGCGTTTGCCTTCCCGTCTACCGCCCAGCGCACCAGCTCGGCAGGCAGGGACTCGATCGCGGTCAGGATACGGGCATTCATACCGATCTAGAGAAGCCAGATACAACCATGACGCATAATTCCACGCAGCGCCTTCCGCACCGAGGACGAATGTCACAAATTGTCAAAATTGATTCGATTCGGCCGCCGCCCGTCGTCGCCGGCAGGCCGCTCGTCGTCCTGATCGCCGCGGTCGCCGCGAACGGGTCGATCGGGCGGGATAACCGAATGCCGTGGCGTCTGCCCGAAGACCTCAAGCGTTTCAAGGCCCTCACCTTGGGTCATCCCGTGCTGATGGGGCGTCGCACCTGGGAATCGATCGGAAAGCCGCTGCCCGGGCGCGAAAACATCGTGCTGACGCGCTCAGCGAATTTTTCCGTACCGGGCTGCCGGGTGGCGCATTCCATGGAGGAGGCGCTCGAGTCCTGCCGCGGCAAAGCCACCGTGTTCGTGATCGGAGGCGTCGAACTCTACGGCGCGGCGCTGCCACTGGCGAGCCGTCTGCTCCTCACCGAAATCCGCCGCGAGTTTCCCGGCGATGCCTTCTTCCCCGCGTTCGACCGCAGTGCATTCCGCGAAGTCTCGCGCCACAGAAATCGCTCGGCCGACGGACTGGAATACGATTTCGTCGAATACCAGCGCTTATGACCGCTGCGCGGAATGCGGAAGTACTCCACGGTGCGCGCGAGGGCAAAGGAATCGGGCGGGATGATGCACATCACCCTTGAAATCCACGAACGAGCGCGCATCGAAGTTCTTCGGATCCACGACGGTCGAGTTGATATTGGTGAAGATCTTGAATTCGTCTGAGCAGCGGATGTCATAGCCGTAGCTCGAGCTGCCGTAGGAGACTATGCGGCGCCCGCCGATCTCCTTGACGTTGTGGGCCTCGAACGGCTCGATCATGCGATGCGCGGCCACCATGCGGCGGATCCACTTGTCGGATTTGATGGTCATTGTTCCAGTACTTCCTATCGCTCTTCGGACGTCAGGGAACGTCCGAGGAGGCGGGCGCGACGACGCGGTATCCCTCTTTCTCGGCGACACGGTTGAGTTTTTGATCCAGGCATACGAATTCGAGGGAGTCCGGCTTCTGGTTAGCCGCCAGCCAGGCCGCAGCGAGCTGAAGCGAGTCCGCTGCGCGAAGGACGTGACGGCGCAGCAGCCGCTCCGCCTCCTCGCGCAACGCGCCAACCGGCAGTATTTGGTCCCAGCGTCGCGAGTGCGCGGAGAATCTGCGGATGACACTGTTCACGCCATTCTCCGACAGCCCGCCTTCGCGTTGATGCCGGATGAACGCCGAGATGCACTCCACCGGTGTCGCCCACCAGATGACAACGTCTTCATCCTCGACGTAGAGCCGGCGCACGGATTTCTGCAGGCCTTGCTCGAGGTAGAGCTGGACGATCGCGGAGCTGTCCCAGAACCTCACCGGCCGCTCTCGCGCTCCGCAATCAGTAGGTCGACGACGCTCAGATTAGGGATTCGGGAGCGCACCGGCTTGGGAATTTCACGCCTGACCGACTTGTCCCCGCGTTGCAGCCACCCCTTTCGCTCGAGTTCGCCGAGGCGCGCATTGGCGGCGGTCGCGCGATGCGCTATGGGCGAAAGCTCGGCCACCGGTTGCCCCCGGTCCGTAATCACAACGGTGGCACCCTGCCGGACCAAGTCGATATAGGCCGATAGGCGGTTCTTCGCTTCAGAAATGGATGCGGTTTTCACGTGGCTATTATAGCCTTTTCGCGGCATCCGACGGCACGGGCACGGCCGTGGTCCGCGATCGATCAGGTGTTCTGCACCACGATGTTTGGAAACTTCGAGGTCAGGTCCTTCTGCGACTCCCCGACCTTGACCGCGCAGCGGCGCGCGATCGTCTTGTAGATCCCTGCCACGCGACCATCGGGGTCGGCGACCACCGTCGGCTTTCCGGAATCGGCCTGCTCACGGATCGAGATGTCGAGTGGCAGCGCGCCGAGAAACTCGATGCCGTAATCCTTGCACATCTTCTCCCCGCCGCCCGAACCGAAGATGTGCTCCTCGTTGCCGCACTTGGAGCAGATGTGGATTGCCATGTTCTCCACCACGCCAAGGATTGGAATCCCCACCTTCTCGAACATCTTGAGGCCTTTCCTCGCGTCGATGAGAGCGATATCCTGAGGCGTGGTGACGATCACCGCGCCAGTGACGGGCACCTTCTGGGCGAGCGTGAGCTGGATGTCCCCCGTGCCCGGTGGCAGATCGACAATCAGGTAATCGATCTCGCGCCAGTTCGTGTCCTTCAGCAATTGCTCGAGCGCTTGCGTCACCATCGGGCCGCGCCAGACCATCGGCGTATCCACGTCAATGAGGAATCCGATCGAGATCGCCTGGATGCCGTGGTTCTCCATCGGCTCGAGCGACTTGCCATCCCGGGACTCGGGACGGCCGGCGATTCCGAGCATGGTCGGCTGCGACGGCCCGTAGATGTCGGCGTCCAACATGCCGACGGATGCGCCCTCCGCAGCCAGCGCGAGTGCGAGGTTAACTGCAGTGGTGGACTTGCCGACGCCGCCCTTGCCCGAAGCCACCGCGATAATGTTCTTGATTCCGGGGATCAATTTCACGCCCCGCTGCACCGCGTGCGACACCACCTTGCTCGTCACGCCGACGGACACGTTGCCGATGCCGGAGAGCGCGCGTAGCTTCGCGATCACCTGTTTCCTGAGCGGCTCGAACTGGCTCTTGCCCGGATAGCCGAGCTGGATGTCGAGCGACACGTCGGTGCCGGAAAGCTTGAGATTGCGGACCGATTTGGTAGTAACGAAATCCTTTCCCGTGTTCGGGTCGACGACTTCCCTGAGCGCGGACTGGACCTGTGCTTCGCTGATGGACATGGTGTCGGAGGAGGACTGAAAGGACGGTAGAACCGGAAAGTGTACGAGAAATCCGGTCTGCCGGGGCATGAACCCTTGCCCGCCTTGTTATAATTTTTGTTTTCCCTTTGCCCATGCCCCAACGCAGGTTATTCGTTACTACTGCCCTGCCGTATGCAAACGGCTCGTTTCACATCGGCCATATCATGGAGTACATCCAGGCCGACATCTGGGTGCGGTTCCAGCGCATGCAGGGAAACGAAGTGCACTTCGTCTGCGCCGACGATGCACACGGCGCGCCGATCATGCTCAAGGCGGAAGCAGAGGGCGTAACGCCACAGCAACTGATCAAGCGGATCGCCGATGAAAGACCCAAATACCTGCAGGGCTTTCACATCGAGTTTGATCACTGGCATTCGACGCACTCGGAAGAAAACACGCAACTATCGCAGGACATTTACCGCCGGCTCAAGGCCGCTGGGTTCGTTTATTCTAAAACGATCGAGCAGTTCTACGACCCGGTTAAAGGCATGTTCCTCGCCGACCGCTACATCAAGGGCGAGTGCCCGAACTGCGGCGCGAAAGACCAGTATGGCGATGCCTGCGAGAACTGCAGTTCCGTCTATGCCCCGACCGACCTGAAGAATCCATACTCGACGCTCTCCGGGGCGGCCCCGGTGCTGAAATCCTCAGAGCATTTCTTCTTCAGACTCTCCGATCCGAAGTGCAAGGAATTCCTGAAGAAATGGCTGGAGGATCCCGGACGGCTGCAGTCGCAGGTGGTCAACAAGGCAAAGGAATGGCTGGAGGGCGAGGCCGGCAAGGCACTCGGCGACTGGGACATCTCACGCGACGCGCCCTATTTTGGCATTCCGATCCCCGATGCACCGGGCAAGTACCTCTACGTCTGGCTCGACGCGCCGATTGGTTACCTGGCTTCCCTCAAGAACTATTTTGATTCTGGAAACGCGAAGGCCAAGGGCGATACACGAACGTTCGAGGAATTTCTGACGGCTCCTGACACCGAGCAGATCCACTTCATCGGCAAGGACATCATCTACTTTCACACCCTGTTCTGGCCAGCGATGCTGCATTTCGCCGGACCGCCGTATCGGGTACCGGACCGCGTGTACGTCCACGGCTTTATTGGCGTGTCGGGCGAAAAGATGTCGAAGTCGCGTGGCACCGGCATCGATCCGCTGCGCTATCTCGACCTCGGCATGAATCCGGAGTGGCTGCGCTACTACATTGCCGCCAAGCTGAACGGCAACGTGGAGGACGTGGATTTCAATCCTGACGATTTCCTCGCGAGAATAAACAGCGACCTCGTCGGAAAGTTCATCAACATTGCTAGTCGCTGCGCCGGTTTCATTGGTAAGCGATTCGGCGGACAACTGGTCACAGGAGATGACCACGCGCTACTCTGCAAACTGTTTGACGACAGGTTCACAAGCTATCGTCCCGAGAGTTTGCGGAACCTGTATGACGCGCGGGAGTTCGGCAAAGTTGTGCGCTACGTAATGGAGCTTGCCGATGAGGCAAACAAAGAACTCGACAGCTTGAAGCCCTGGGATGTCGCCAAGGAACCCGCGCGCGCCGCTGAACTCCAGCGAATTTGCTCGCTCGGAATCAACTTCTTTTACCTGATTGCAATGTACCTCAGGCCGATTCTGCCGGGCACAGCTCAATTGGCAGAGCAGTTATTGAATCACTCATTGAATTGGCCGCAATTGGGCAGCAAACCAATGTCCTCAGCTCTGTTGCCACCGGGTCACCGCATCAATAACTATCAGCACATCATGCAACGCGTCGAGTCGAAACAACTCGACGCGCTGCTCGATGTTCCGGAAATCCCGGCTGCCACGGCCCCCGCCCCCCAGCGCCATGCCGAGCACCAGCAGCATGAAACTAAGAGAGAAAGCACGGTGAGCGAACCCATCTCGATCGACGATTTTTCGAAACTCGACCTGCGCGTGGCGAGAATCGCGAACGCGGAAGCGGTCGAAGGCGCGGACAAGCTGGTCAAGCTCACGCTCGAGCTCGGTGACTCGACGCGCACCGTATTCGCCGGCATCAAGTCCGCCTACACCCCGGAGGATCTCAAGGGCCGCCTGACCGTGATGGTCGCCAACCTGGCGCCGCGCAAAATGCGCTTCGGCATCTCGGAGGGGATGGTTCTCGCTGCCTCTGGAGAAGGCCCCGGGATTTTCCTGATCGCACCGGACTCGGGCGCCGAACCAGGCATGCGCGTAAAATAGTTTGATGCTCGCGACGCAGCTGCACGACGTCCTCGCGGGCGCACTGGCCCGGCTTGCGATTGGGCTGATCGGTGTCCTTCAGCCGCACAATTTCAGGTTGGTAACGCGTGTCCTTTTCCCCGCCGGAGCGATCGTCGGCCTGGCGATAGCGTCGGTTGCGCTGAGCGCGATCTTTGGCGCGCCGGGCTCGCTGATTCTGCCGCTTGGCCTGCCCGACCTGCCTTTCCACGCCCGCCTCGATGCGCTCTCGTGTTTCTTCCTGCTGCTGCTCGGCAGCGTATCTGCCGGGGTATCGGTGTTCGCGGCGGGCTACTTCCGGCGCGGCGAGGGCACGCCGCCCGGCCTGCAATGCCTGTACTACCACGTGCTCCTCGGCAGCATGGCGCTGGTGCTGGTCGCCGACGACGCCGACCGCGATCATGCAGGGGATCCTTACAACAATCGCCAGTCGCGCGGAGAGATGAGAGTCGCTCGGCCCCGCGCCACCTGAGAACGCAGGAAGGGGTACGGGGGAACCTGGGTCCCCTGGAACGCTACGGCTTTATGTACGAGTAGCCCTGGTGCTGGAGCTTAGAAATCTCGGCAACGCCAGAGGGCACGTAAGTCGCGTCGGAGATGAACTGGTCCTTCGAGAGCTTGCGGTTGCGCAGGGTGATCTCGCAAACGTCAAATTGCACGCCCTGCATCTTGAGCCGCTCGACGATGTCCTCGAACTTATTGCCGTTCTTGTCCCGGGCACCCTTGAACAGGTAGTCGACGCCCTGCGCGTGGGCGACGACAACGATCCTCGCCTTCGGGTTGACCTCGAGGTGGTTGCCGATATTGCGCAATCCATTTGACGCCTGCGGCAGGCCTTCGCTCAGGTGATACACCACCACGTCTTCGCCGCCCGCGGGTCCGCCAGTGCTCGCGCAACCACCCGCCGCGAGGAGCGACGCGCCCGCCATTGCGGCGATCAGCTTCCGCCTGTTCACGCCGGCGCCCGTTCGCGCTACCTGCCGCCGCAGGACTGCGGCATTGCGTCCTGCGGATAGCCCTTGCAGGACCAGCTCGTCTTGCCTCCCGAGAGCGTTGGCGTGATGCTGACCTCGATCGCGTTCTTCTCGTTCCAGCCGCGGATCACGCCGCTTTGCTCCACCACGTATTTCATCTGACCCGTTTTCTCGTCGTTGCGCGCGGCGATCTTGACCTCCGCTCCGGAGCCCGCGAGGTTTCCGCCCTTTTCCGCAGCCGCAGCCACCTGTGCCTTCGCCGCGTCGGCGCCGGCGATCAGGCCCGCAGCCGCGCCCTTAAGTTCGGTGCTCGCCACCTGCGGCAGCACGACTGTCAGGACGATGAACCCCACCAACGCGATTCCCGCCAGTATCAAGAGCCCGACTCTCATATTGTTCTCCGCTCCCTGTTTTTTTGACGCGGACACTCGCACCGCCGGCCCGTGCTAAAAAGCTTATCACAGTATCCTCGAAGCCTTGCACACCTTCAGCCCTAAAAGATGAGGCAGATCGCACCATGAAGATCACCCGCCGACTGCGCGTCAGCGGACGCGTTCAGGGGGTCGGATACCGTGAGGCGATGTGCGCCGCGGCCGCCCGCCTGGGGGTGACCGGCTGGGTGCGCAATCGTATCGACGGAAGCGTCGAAGCGGCGGCGCACGGGGAAGCGCAAGCGCTCGACGCATTCACGGCGTGGGCGCGCCGCGGCCCGCCTTCTGCACGCGTCTCCGCCATCCAGGTCGTCGAAGATGCCGGCGAGTACGCCGTCTTCGAACGCCGCGCGACCGCGTAGTCCGTAATGCACCAATACCAGCATGTTGCGGCGCACCATAGGAACGCGGAAAGTTCAGCCCGCATACCAAACGTGGCGGCCGTCCGTGCTCGATACGCCGTGCCTCCTTACGACGATCCCTGACCGGCGACCGAGTAGATCACCCGCACGTTTTGCGGCTGGAGCCAGGCTGACAGGCTCGCGAGCAGGCGCTCGTCGGGCCGTACGCGCCATGCCTCCCCGAGCGCAATGTCGCAACCGGCTACTTCGTTTTCATAGTGCACGGTAACGCTGCAGGCACCGTTGCCTCCCTTCACCCGGTACGGGCCGAGCATTTCGATCAGGCGCCTCGCGTCGGCCTGCCCGTTCATCGCGATGCGCAGCCGCGCCGCGTGGCGCTCGCGCAAGCTCGCGAGGTCGAAGACTTCCTCCGCGGAGACGCGCAGGCCGCCGGAGAAATCGTCGCGCTGCACCTTGCCGAGCACCACCAGCAGCGCATCTTCCTTGAGCTTGTCGCGATTGCGCTCGTAGAGTTCGCTGAACACCGTGATTTCGATCTGAGCCGTCCCGTCATCGAGCGTCACGACGAGCATTTTGCCGCGCCGTGTCATCTGGTTGCGCGCCTGCGCGACGATGCCCGCCGTCCAGACGCGGTTGTCCGAGGGCTGCAGTTTCGCCAGCGCCGTACGCGGGAACCCCTCGAGCGCCGGTGCGTAAACCGAGAAAAGGTGACCGGAAAGGTAGAATCCGAGGGCGACCTTCTCCTCGGTCAGTTGCTGCCGCATGTCCCACGGCTTGACCGAGGCGGCCGCACCGGCCGGTACGCAGGCAGCTTCCGATTCGCCAAACAGGCTGTTCTGCGAGGCCTGCCGCTCCGCCTGTTCCGCGGCCCCCATGGCCATGCCAACCGACGCGAGCAGCGCCGCGCGATTCGGCTCCAGTGCATCGAAGCTGCCTGCTCGGACGAGTGCTTCGATCGCGCGCCGGTTGACGAGCCGCTTGTCCACTCGGCGGCAGAATTCGAACAGGTCGCGGAACGGGGCAACCACGCGGACGGCAACGATGCTGTTGATCGCCGACTGGCCTGAGCCGCGGATCGCGCCCAGTCCGTAGCGGACCGTATTCCGGTCCACCGGCAGGAAGCGATAGCCCGATGCGTTGATGTCCGGCGGCAGCACCGTCAGGCCGTTGGCAATGCCGTCCTCATAGTAGCTTCGCACCTTGTCGGTGTCGTCCATAACGGCCGAAAGGTTGGCAGCCATGAACGCGGCAAGCTGGTGCGTCTTCAACCATGCTGTCTGGAACGCGACCAGCGCGTAGGCTGCAGCGTGAGAGCGGTTGAAACCGTAGCCGGCGAACTTCTCCATCAGGTCGAACAGCTGGGTCGCCCGAGCGCTCGCCAAACCGCCCTTCTCCGCGCCGGCGACGAACACGTCGCGTTGCTGCGCCATCTCCTCAGGCTTTTTCTTTCCCATTGCGCGGCGCAGCAGGTCCGCGGCCCCCAGAGTGTAGCCGCCGATCACCTGCGCGATCTGCATCACCTGCTCCTGGTACACCATGATCCCGTAGGTGGGCGCGAGAATCGGCTCGAGCCGCTGGTCGAGGTAATCGACACGCTGCTGGCCGTGTTTACTGGCGATGAAGTCCGGGATCAGGTCCATCGGGCCGGGGCGGTACAGCGCCACCAGCGCAATCACGTCCTCGAAGCGGTCGGGCCGCGCGCGGCGGATCATGTCGCGCATGCCGCGCGATTCCAGCTGGAACACCGCGGTGGTGTTGCCCGAGGAAAGCAGCTTGTAGGTCGGCGCGTCGTCGAGCGCAATTTCTTCCAGCGAGAATGCCTCGTCGCCAAGGGCGCGCACGTAGCGCTCGGCACAGTCGAGCACGGTGAGCGTGGTCAGGCCGAGGAAATCGAACTTCACCAGTCCCACCGCCTCGACGTCATCCTTGTCGAGCTGGCTGATGACGTTGCTGGTCCCTTCCGCGGCATACAGCGGGCAGAAATCGGCGAGCCGGCCCGGTGCAATCAGCACGCCGCCGGCATGAATACCTACGTTGCGCACGAGTCCCTCGAGTTTTTCGCCAAGCTCGAGCAGTTCCCGAACCTCATCTTCATCTTTTTCCCGCGCGGCGAGCAGAGGTTCCATCGTGCGCGCTTCCGCGAGCGTAATCGTGCGGCCGGGCTGGAACGGAATCAGCTTGGCGATCTGGTCGCAGAAGGTGTAACCGAGATCGAGTACACGTCCGCAATCGCGCACCACCGCGCGCGCCGCCATGGTGCCGAAGGTTGCGATCTGCGCAACGCTGTCGGTGCCGTATTTGTTGCGCACATACTCGATCACGCGGTCGCGCCCGTCCTGGCAGAAGTCGATGTCGAAGTCCGGCATCGAAATGCGTTCGGGATTGAGAAACCGTTCGAACAGGAGCGCATAGCGGATCGGGTCGAGGTCGGTGATGCCAAGCGAATACGCCACCAGCGATCCCGCACCCGAGCCGCGCCCCGGGCCGACAGGAACGCCGTTCCCCTTCGCCCAGTTGATGAAATCCGCGACGATCAGAAAATATCCCGCGAAACCCATCTGGGCAATGATCCGCAGTTCGAATTCGAGCCGCTCGAGGTACGCCGGTTGCGCGCCTGCGCGCCCGGCGGCGTCCGGGAACAGCTTGGCAAGCCGGCGCGCAAGGCCGGCGCGCGCGCCGTTGCCGAGATGCTGCTCGAGCGTGACGTCCCGCGGCGTGGGAAACAGCGGCAGTTTCGATTTTCCCAGCTCAATCGACAGGCTTGCGCGACGCGCGATCTCGACGGCGTTCTCGAGCGCCTGCGGGATATCGCCGAACAACTCGGCCATTTCTCCCTGCGTCTTGAAATACTGCTCCTGCGTGAACGGCCGCGGGCGGCGCCGATCGCCAAGCACGTAGCCCTGCGCGATGCACACCCGCGCTTCGTGCGCCCTGAAGTCATCCTTTGCCAGGAATTGCACCGGGTGAGTCGCTACCACCGGCAGCTCGAGGCGTGCCGCAAGCGCGACGCTTCGCGCAACGAGTTCCTCGCCCTGCACAAAGCCGGCCCGCTGCAGTTCGATGTAGTAACGATCCGGGAAAAGCCCCGCCCACTCGCTTGCGATGACTTCAGCCTGCGCGTCGTTTCCAGCGGCAAGCGCCTGGCCGAGTTCTCCCGAGGACGCGCCGGAGAGCGCGATCAGTCCTTGCGTGCCTTCCTCGGCAAGCCAGCGCTTCGATATCTCGGCGCGCGCGCGGTGCTGGTTGGCGACCCAGGCGCGCGTGAGCAGTTCGCACAGCCGGAGATAACCCGCCCTCGTGCAGGCAATCAGCAGAACCCGCGCAGGCTTGTCGCGGTCAGCGTGGTTCTGGATCCAGCAGTCCGCACCGATGACCGGCTTGACCCCGCCTTCGCGTGCCGCTCGATAGAACTTGACCATGCCGAACAGGTTGGCGAGGTCGGTAAGCGCCAGAGCGGGCATCCCGTCGGCCTTCGCGCGGGCCACCGCCGCGTCGATGCGCACGATGCCGTCGGTGACGGAAAATTCGCTGTGCAGCCGGAGGTGGACGAAGCGCGGATCGGACATGGCGGGGCGTCAAAATTTTACACCCGGGGCTCGACGCCCAGGCTACCCGCGTCACCAGCGGATAGATTTCACCCCCGCGCCACTCGCTCCCAATCCACGCGCAGGTCGGCAAGCACTCCGACCGCAAGAACGCCCTTCATCTCATGGATCGCCGGTCGCGCGAACACGCGATCCTGCAGGCGATAAACGCTGACCACGCGGTCGTTAGCATGAACCAGCCATGCTTCGCGCACACCGGCGCGCTCGTAGGCTCCAAGCTTGATGGTTTGATCGTGCACCGCCGTAGCCTGGGACAGGACTTCAACGATCCAATCAGGAGCGCCGCGCATGCCGCGCTCGTCCAGTTTCGACTCGTTGCACACGACGAGCAGGTCCGGCTGCACGACCGTGTCGACCCGGTCGTCCGCCTCGTCAGCCTTGGGCAAGCGCACGTCGAACGGCGCGACATAGGCGCGGCAGGGTTTGCCTTCGAGCGCGGCGCGCACCTGGAAGTAGATCTCGCCCACGATCTCCGGATGAATGCGTAGCGGCGCGGGCGACATGAGGTACGCGGTGCCGTCTATCAGCTCGTAGCGCAAATCGGCATGCCACGAGAGGTACTCCGCGTAGGTATGGTAGGCCGTGTCGCGTTTCGCAAGACTCACGGCTGATAGCGAGGCGAATGCAGTTGGCTGCATTCTACTCCGCCGGTTTGTTCGCCCGCCTGGTGCATCGTGGTGCGATGTGATGTAGCCTGACGTGATGCCAATCGCCGAACGACCCGTCCGTCAAAGCGCGAGTCTCCCCGCGCGCGTCGCTCGCCGGGCGAAGACATTGGCAGAAGCGGACAGGACGAGCACGAGCCGCGTCATCGCCGATCTCATCGAGTCCGGGCTCGACGCCCGGGAGCAGGAGAAAAAGCGGTTCTTCGAACTCGCGGGCCGCCTTTCGCGCTCCCGCGAGCCTGAGGGGCAGAAACGTTTCAGGAAGGAACTCGGCCGCATGACCTTCGGCGGGGATGCCGAAGGTCCGGTGGAGACGTCGTGTTCCGGCGCTTCGCGACCATCTGTCTCAGGGCGCGAGCAGTCCCGCCGCCGATAGCCCGATTCAGAATTCCTTGCGCGACTTCAACGCCTCGTAGATCTCGCGGAAACTCTCGAGAAGCTCCAGGTCCGCGAGGTCCCTCTTGCGCCCGGCCGCCCGCTTGCTTGCAATAATGTCGCGGATCGACATCACCGGAAAGCCGTCGACGTTCTCCGCATTCCTCGCGGCAGCGTCGTAGCTTTCGATTCCGTCCGGCGCGAATACCAGGTCGACGTCGAAGGAGCCCGACCCGATCTGGACGAAATCCTTGCCTTGCACGATGTCCTTCTGTTCCGCGTCGGTCAGAGGAAAACCGAGCTCGATGAGCGCTGCGACGATTTTCCGTCCGTTTTCCTCCGACTTCCTGGGAAACACGTCGACATCCTGCGTCGCACCGGGATAGCCGAGGAGGATTGCCCCGCCCTTGCCGATGAACAGATACTCCACGCCGTGGCGCGCAAAGGACTCGGCGATCAATCTGGCCTGTTCGGGCCGAAACTGCTTGCCGCTCACGGCACCGGAGCGGCGGGCCGCGCGTACCCGTAATACTCCGGGTAGTTCTCTTCGCAGAACCGCCGATACGCTTCCATTGTCTCGAAGGCCCTGTTCACGCCCAGGTCCTTCACGGGATTCGGATTACGGAACCAGCCGAAACGGATTCGATTGTCGACGCCGCGAAGAATGGAGCGCTCGCACTGGCGTCGAAACTCCTCATCTGCGGACCGCACCGCGTGCCTCGATGTTTTTCCGGCCATGACGTTGCGATTCTACCGCGGTCGTTCCGTTCCGGACTGCCCATCGTCGATGCAACCCCATCTGCAGCTCTCTGCCGAGAGGAGGGTTTGAGGTCAGACGACAATAGCGTCTGGTTCGCCCGAGTGTGGCTCGATGCGTCCGATGCGGTACACCGTCTCACCGGCCGTCCTGAGCATCTCGGCGGCCCTCGCAGCGTGTTCCTCGGCAACCACCACCACCATGCCAATCCCGCAGTTGAACACGCGGTGCATTTCGGCCTCGGCAACGTCACCCTCGCGCTTGAGCCAATCGAACAGCGCCGGACGCGGCCAGGACTTTACTTCAATTACCGCGCGCGCTCCTTCCGGCAGACACCGCGGTACGTTTCCCGTAATCCCTCCGCCGGTGATGTGTGCAAGACCCTTCACCGGAAGTTCCTTCATCAGCACGAGCAGCGGCTTCACGTAAATTCGCGTCGGTTCCAAGATTGCGTCAAGCAGCGCAGCGTCGGGACTCGCGCGCTGGAGTATCTTTCGAATCAGAGAAAACCCGTTCGAGTGTGCGCCGCTCGAAGCAAGCCCCAGTACCGCATCTCCCCCGCAGATCGAGCGCCCGTCGATCACCCCATCTTTTTCCACCACCCCGACGCAAAAACCCGCGAGGTCGTACTCGCCTTCCGGATACATTCCCGGCATCTCCGCCGTTTCGCCGCCGATCAGCGCGCATCCGGCGATTTCGCAGCCCTGTGCGATTCCCTTGATCACGTCAACGGCAACCTTCATATCCAGCTTTCCGCAGGCGAAGTAATCGAGAAAAAACAGCGGCTCGGCCCCCTGCACAAGCACGTCGTTGACGCTCATCGCCACCAGGTCGATGCCGACCGTATCGTGGCGCCCGAGTGAAAATACCAGCTTCAGCTTGGTTCCGACGCCATCGGTGCCCGACACCAGCACCGGCTGGCGGTACTTCTTCGGCACCTCCACCAGCGCGCCGAATCCACCGATGCCCGCGAGCACCTCAGGGCGCATGGTGCGTTTCGCGAACGGCTTGATCGCCTCGACCAGAGCGTCGCCCGCGTCGATATCGACGCCCGCGTCGCGGTAAGACAGTCCTTTCGACATGGCAGAAGGCGCCTTCGGGAAATCGAGCGTGATAAAGTGATGCGCTCTCCTCCGGATTTTACGCGAAACATGGCGCAGCAACTCGTGCTGGCAATCTCGCCGCCACCCGAACCAACGCTGGAAAACTTCGTTGTCGGTGCCAACGCAGAACTGCTCGCGCGGCTGCGCGATGCAGCGGCGGGAGAGATGCGCGAGTCGGTATTGTATATGTGGGGCGAGCCCGGCTCGGGCCGCTCGCACCTGCTGCAGGCGACGGTTCGCGCCGCCGCAAACCGGAGCCTCTGCGCCGCGGACGACGTCGATCGGCTCGACGACGAGGCGCAGATCGAGCTGTTCAACCGGATCAACGAGGCGCGCGAGACAGGCGCCTGCGTGCTCGCCGCCGGCCCGTGTCCGCCGGCGCAGCTCGCGCTGCGTGAAGACCTGCGCTCGCGTCTCGGCTGGGGACTGGTCTACCAGGTGCAACCCCTCTCCGACGCGGGAAAAGCCATCACGCTGCGTGCCGAAGCCGAGCGGCGCGGGCTGCGCATCACCGACGAGGTGATCTGGTATCTGCTCAATCACGTCCGGCGCGACCTGCCTTCGCTGTTCGCGATTCTCGATGAACTTGATCGCAAGTCGCTCGAACGGCATCGCCCGATCACGCTGCCGCTGGTGCGCGAATCACTGCGCGGACTGGATATATGAGGCTGGCGCTGTTCGATCTCGACAACACACTGCTGTCGGGTGACAGCGACTACGAGTGGGGACAGTTCCTGATCGAGCGCGGCGTGCTCGGACGGGCCGAATACGAAGCGCAAAATGCGGCATTTTTCGAGCAGTACAAGGCCGGGACGCTCGACATCCACGAGTACCTCGGGTTCGCGCTGCGTCCCCTTGCCTCGCACGCGCTGCACGACCTCGAGCGCTGGCATGAGGATTTCATGGCGAGTTGCATCCGGCCGATGATCAACAAGGCGGCGTTTGCGCTGGTCAAACGACACCGCGTGGCCGGCGACCTGTGCGCCGTCGTCACGGCAACCAACAGTTTTGTCACCGCCCCCATCGCGCGCGCCTTCCAGATCACCCATCTGATCGCCACCGAGCCCGAAATCGTGAACGGCCGCTATACCGGACGCGTGGCCGGCACGCCGTGCTTTCGCGAAGGCAAGATCGAACGCGTGGAGCAGTGGCTCGCGGGCCTCGGGCACAGCCTGGGTGCCTTTCCCGAAAGCGTGTTCTACAGCGACTCGCTCAACGACCTCCCGCTGCTCGAGCGCGTCACGCGCCCCGTGGCGGTCGATCCGGATCCGAAGCTCACAGCCGAGGCCGCGCGTCTCGGCTGGCCAGTGATCACGCTGAGGTAAACTTGCGCGCTTCGCGATGATCAAAAAATTCATCCGCCGCGTTCTCGGCCTGGACTCGGGCGCCCCGCGCCGCGTGCCGCGCAGCGACCACGGCGTTTCCCGCACGCGCCTGACACCGGCCACGCTCAAGGTTTGCGACGCGCTGCGCGACGCAGGGTTCGCCGCCTACGTGGTCGGCGGCGCAGTGCGCGACCTGCTGCTTGGCATCACGCCCAAGGACTTCGACGTCGCGACCGACGCGCGGCCCGAACAGATCAAGCCGCTGTTCAGCCGCGCGTTCATCATCGGGCGTCGCTTTCGCCTGGTGCATGTCATGCTTGGACAGGAAACCATCGAGGTGTCGACGTTTCGCGCAGCCGACGCCGCTTCCGCAGAAAAGGATCAGCACGGGCGCGTTCTGCGCGACAATGTGTTCGGCTCGATCGAAGAGGATGCCAAGCGGCGCGATTTCACGGTAAATGCGCTGTACTACGATCCGGCAACGGAAGAAGTGATCGACTTCCACGGCGGGCTCGGCGACCTGAAAAAGCGACTGATGCGCGTGATCGGTGATCCGGAAACGCGATATCGCGAAGACCCGGTGCGCATGCTTCGCGCGGTTCGCCTCGCCGCGAAGCTCGGGCTCGCTATCGAGGCCGACACCCGGGCTCCGATCCGCGGGCTTGCGCCGCTCATCGACACGGTCCCCGCGGCGCGGGTGTTCGACGAAATGCTCAAGCTGCTCCTGTCGGGCCACGCCAGCGCTTGCCTGCGTCAGTTGCGCGCCGAGGGACTGCACAAGGGAGTGCTGCCGCTCCTCGACGTGATCCTGGATCAACCCCTGGGGGAGCGTTTCGTCACGCTTGCCCTGGCGCAAACCGACGAGCGCGTGCGCGCCGAGCGTTCGGTTTCGCCCGCGTTCCTGTTCGCCGCCCTGCTCTGGCACGAGGTGCTCGCGGAGTGGAAGGCGCGCCTCGCGCGGGATGAGCCGCCGATCCCCGCGCTCGAACAGGCGATGGACACGGTGCTCGATGCGCAGTGCGAGAAACTTGCCATCACGCGAAAGCTCACGGCCACCATGCGCGAGGTCTGGGCGATGCAGCCACGCTTCGAGCAGCGTTCCGGCCCGCGGCCGTATCGCCTGCTCGCGGCGGAGCGGTTTCGCATGTCCTACGACTTCCTCGCGCTGCGCGCTGCGAGCGGCGAGGTCCCCGAAGAACTCGAAGCCTGGTGGCGCTCTTTCCAGGCTGCGGACCACGAAACGCGCAGCGAAATGCTGCTTGCCGAGAGCACCGGGCCGAAGAAACGCCGGCGCCGCCGGCGCAAGCAAGGCGCCGCGGCCGGCGCGCCCGGTGCCTGAGCCGGTGCCGCGGTGGCATCAAGGGCCTATGTCGGCTTGGGGAGCAATATCGGCGATTCGGCCGCACGACTCTCCGCGGTGCTCGCTGACATGTCCCGGATGCCGGACACTTTGTTGGCCGCGCGCTCCTCGTTCTACCGCAGCGCGCCAGTGGGCTGCGTCGCCCAGCCGGACTTCGTGAACGCCGTCGTGAGGATCGAGACCTCCCTCGCGCCTGCTGCGTTGCTCGATGCGTTGCTTTCGATCGAACTGGCGCACGGGCGCGAGCGGACTTTTCGCGACGCACCGCGCACCATTGACCTGGATCTGCTGCTCTATGGCAGCCTGTGCATCACGACCGACGGACTTACGCTGCCGCACCCCCGGATGCACCAGCGCGCGTTCGTACTTCAACCGCTGCTCGAAATCGATCCGGAGGCGATGATTCCCGGCCTCGGTCCGGCGCGCGAGTGGTTGTCGCGCGTGTCCGGCCAACGCGTCGAACGCATGGGCTGAGACGGATGGAGCCACCGCGCTACATCGTCGTCGAGGGGCCGATCGGCGTCGGCAAGACCAGCCTCGCACGACGGCTGGCGGCACGATTGTCGGCGGAGGTGCTGCTCGAACAACCGCTCGAGAATCCGTTTCTCGCGCGGTTCTACCAGGACATGCCGCGCTATGCGCTGCCGACGCAGCTGTTTTTCCTGTTTCAGCGTCTGCGCCAGATCGAGCCGCTCGCGCAGTCCGACCTGTTTGCGCGCGCCACCGTAAGCGATTTCCTGCTCGACAAGGACCCGCTGTTTGCGCGCATCACGCTCTCGGGCGACGAACTGGCCCTGTACCGGAAGATTTTCGACTCTCTGCGCCCTCAGGCGCCGACGCCCGACCTGGTGATCTACCTGCAGGCGCAGCCCGATACGCTGATCGAGCGGGTTCGCCGAAGAGGTGTGGGAATCGAACGGCCGATCAGCGAGGAATACCTGGCGCTGCTGGCGGAAAGCTACACCCGCCATTTCCACTACTACAGTGCGGCGCCGGTGCTGATCGTCAACTCGGAAAATCTGGATTTTGTCTCGCGGGACGCCGATCTCGAACTGCTCATCGAGCGCATGCACTGCATGCGCAGCCGGCGCGAGTACTTCAATCGCGGCGTTTAGGAGAGGGACTCATGGCAAGTTCAATCTAGCGCGCCGATGCGAATCGTCGATTCCATAGCTCAGCTTCGCGACTGGCGGTCGAATGTCGGCCGCCTCGCATTCGTGCCGACCATGGGAAACCTCCACGCGGGTCACATCGCGCTGGTGCGACTTGCGCGGCAGCATGCCCCGTATGTAGCGGTCAGCATCTTCGTCAACCGGCTGCAGTTTGCCCCCGCCGAGGACTTCGGGAGTTATCCCCGCAGCTTCGAGGACGATTGCGCGAAGCTCGAAGCCGCCGGTGTCGAACTCCTGTTCGCGCCCGGCGAAACGGTGCTCTACCCGGAGCCGCAGGGTTTCATCGTCGAGCCGCCGCCGCAGGCGAACGAATTGGAGGGCGCTTTCCGGCAGCGCTTTTTCCACGGCGTGACCACGGTAGTACTCAAGCTGTTCAATTGTGTTCGTCCGGAAGTCGCCGTATTCGGAAAGAAAGATTACCAACAGCTGATGATGGTGAAAGCCATGGTTCGACAGTTCAACCTGCCGATCCAGGTTGTAGCCGCGGAGACCGAGAGGGAGCCCGACGGCCTCGCGATGAGTTCGCGCAACGGATACCTTTCGGCGGCCGAACGCGCCGAGGCGCCCAGATTGCACCGCCTGCTGGCGGCGATCGCCGCAGGCACAACGACCTGCAGCAACGCATTTGACCAAATCGCCGCCGCGGGCTGGAAGCCGGACTATTTCGAAATTCGCCGCCGGCGCGATCTCGCGCCGCCTCAGACCGAGGACCGCGAACGGGTAGTGCTTGCCGCGGCGCGCCTCGGGGCGACCAGGCTGATCGACAGCCTCGAGTTCTAACCTGGATACGGATCGAAACTCAGCGTTTCGACCGGGCAGCCCATCGCCTGGGCCAACTTGTCCATCGACTCATCAGTGATGGCCACTGCCTGAAAATCCGCGTTGCCATCCTTGGACGTGATGAATGCCATGGCGGCGGCCTCCGAGCCCCACGTCACCACCGGGTCGGGGGAAACACCGTCGATCTGCCGGCAGATCGGAAAACCGTCTGACTTGTAGACGATCGCGAACATGCTGCTCTCCCGTTGGGGTCGTGTGACACCTGAGCGGCAAACTTTATCGCATGCGGCGGAATTCTTCCACTCCCGCGAGCCCAAAAAAATCTCCCACCGCATCAACCACTTGCGGCGAGCTCAAAAACCGGCGACGCACCCGTCGCCGCGTGGATCGGCGCCGCCTTCGAGCACCCCGTTCGAGTGGCGCACCAGCGCTCCGGCGTGACCAACGGTTTCGTCGTATGCACCGACCACTTCGACGTCGTGTCCGCGACGCCGAAGCTCGTCGATCGATTCCGGAGGAAAACGGGATTCGAGCTTGAGCGTTTCCGACATCGAGCCCCAGGTGCGGCCGAGCAACCAGCGCGGTGCGCTGATTGAACGCTGCAGCCCGAGGCCGAACACGGCATAGCGTGTAAACAACGCAGCCTGAGTCTGCGGCTGGCCGTCACCGCCCATGGTGCCGTAGACCATCGTGCACCCATCGGCCAGCCGTGCAAGCGCTGGGTTGAGCGTGTGGAACGGCTTTCTGCCAGGCATGAGTGCATTGCGCGCGGCCGGATCGAGCGAGAAGCTGCAGCCCCGGTTCTGCCAGTTGACATGCGTTGCCGGCAGTACCACCCCTGAGCCGAATTCGTGGTAGATGCTTTGTATGAAACTCACGGCGCGACCGGCACCGTCGATGACCCCGATCCAGACGGTGCCCCCCGGATTCGATTTTCCGCCCCAGGGTCGCGCGCGTTTCATGTCGATGCCCGCGGCGAGGGACTCGAGCACCCCGTTTTCCAGCAGGGATTGCGGAGCGACGCTCATGTACGCCGGATCGGTGAGGTGCTTGTCACGAATCTCCAGGAACGCCTGCTTGGTCGCCTCCACGATCGCATGCACGTGGTCAGGCCCGTCCAACTGCAGTTGTGCGACGCCGAGCCGGTCGAGGATGCCGAGTATCGCAAGCGAGATCACACCCTGTGTCGGGGGCGTCATGTTGTAGAGCGTACCCGTCGTGTGAGTCATTTCGAGCGGTTTGACCTCATGCGCTGCGTAGGAGCGCAGGTCCGTCACGCGGATCGGGCTGCCGAGCCGTTTCAGATCATCGGCCAAGGCCTGCCCAAGCTCGCCTCTGTAGAAATCGTCCAGCCCCGCCTGCGCGAGGCGCTGCAAGGTGGCAGCGAGTGTTTGTTGCACGAACATCTCGCCACAACGCGGAACGCCACCGCCGGGTAGAAAGCGCTCCGCAAATCCGGGTTGCCGCCCGAGCTCGACGCGCTTGGCCGCAGTGTTGGACTCCTGGCTTGCGGTCACCGATATCCCGTTCGAGGCGAACCAGATCGAATCCTCGAGCAACCGCGGCAGTGGCAGATTGCCACCCCAACGCAAACGGGAAATTTCCAGCGCCAGCTGCCACCCCGCGATCGTCCCCGCGATCGTATTTGCTGCGAGCGGGCCGCGCGCGGGGATCGCGTGCAAGCCGCGGTACGAATCCACGCTCGCGGCACCTGCTGCAGGGCCGCAGGCGTCCACCGCGAACACCGCCTCCCCCGGCGCGGACACCAGCCAGAATGCATCTCCGCCGATACCCGTCATGTGCGGATACACCACAGCAATCGTGGACGCCGCGGCAACCGTGGCTTCGATCGCGTTCCCACCCTCCCGAAGCACCGCCAGCGCAGATTGTGCGGCAAGCGAATGAGACGCGACTGCAATACCGCGTCGCGCGAAGCTCGTGTTCAGCATGGTGAGGTGACCTGACGCTATGAAAACACTTAATCTATATCAAAGACATACAAAAAATGGGGGCCAATTGAGTACGGTTCTCAAGACCCTGCAATGGAAACGTCATGTAACGTCTGAATTACACAACATAACCCCCCATTCGAGAACCAGTTTAACTCCAAGAATTTGCGATTTTTGACAATCAGGCGTTGAATGTTCGTGAGGCGGCTCGGCAGGGCGCACTTGGCATCCCTGACACAGTGCGAGCCGATTTTCAGGAGTCGGGACCACATTCAGTCGGGGCAACACCGTCCCGAGCGGCCAAGGTGGCAAGTTTCAATCACTCAACCAACGGGAGAACCGGAAATGCAAATGCATCGTCAAGCAGAAATCGTGAGTGCGGGGCTGGTCGGAAGCATACTGTCGCGCGGGACTGCCGCGGGCGACGGATTGATGACCGAGGAACGCCTGCCATTCACCGTCAAGGTAGCACGCAGCGAGCAGGAGCTCGGCAAGGCCGTTCACGTGCGTCACGCGGCCTATGCACGCCACCTGCCGGCGCTCGCGGAACGGCTGAAGCGGCCGGAATCGTACGACCACGACGAAGGCTCAGTGGTCCTGCTGGCCGAATCCAAAATGGACGGGTCCCCTCTCGGAACGATGCGGATTCAAACCAATCTCTACCGGAAGCTTGCGATACAGCAGGCGGTGGAACTGCCGGAATGGCTGAACGGCCGGAGCCTGGCGGAGGCGACGCGGCTGGGGGTCTCCGACGGTAGGATCGGTCGGTTGGTAAAGACGGTGCTGTTCAAGGCATTTTTCGAATATTGCCTGGACGCGCAGATCGAATGGATGGTGATCGCCGCACGATCGCCGTTGGACAGGCAATATGAAGCACTCCTGTTCAGGGACGTGTTCCCGGGGGGGGGTTTCGTACCGCTGAGTTATGCGAGCAACCTCCCGCACCGGGTTCTGGCATTCGAAGTCGAAACGGCGGAAGACCGCTGGGCTGAAGCGCGTCACCCCCTGTTCGATTTCATGCGCCGCACCCGCCATCCGGACATCGACGTGCGCGAAGCCGAGGCGACGTTCAACGGGGTCAATCAGCCGATGGAACGGTATGCGGGGGCGCGCGCCTAGTCGGGAGTAGCATGTCTCGACCATGACCATCGGGAAGCTCTGGGCGCGGGGCGCCAATCACACGATCGACACGCTGATCTACGGATTGTGCGTAGTCGGCGTGCCGGCCGTAATCGGCGTGGTCACGCTCATCGCACTCGTCGCGTGGGAGCCGCAATATCGCGCCACGGATGCGATTCCGCTTGGGCTGAGCGTGCTCGAGGACTCCGGCGCGACGCTGGATCCCGCGCTGGCGCTGGCGCGACTCGAGGGCAGCCCGACGCTCGCGTACAAGGACACGCGGCTTTCCGAAGCGCCTTTCTGGTTTCGCTTTACCGCTCGCGCGACAAGCGGCGAGGAGCATGCCGGCATCGAATTGCCTTCGCGCCACGCCACCGACGCCGCGTGCTGGAACGCCGCCACTCTGGCCAGCCTTGGGCGCGCGGATCGCTCGACCGTGACACGTCCCATGGAAGCAATCAAGGCCGGATTTGCCGTCGATCTCGGCAAGATCGAATCGGCGGTGCCAATCGTTTGCCGCGCACGCTATTCGGGGCCTGCGCGGATCACCGTGTTGCAGTGGCCCTCGTCCCAGTTGCACACTTCAGCCGAGCAGTTTCATCGCAACACCGGGTTGCTGGAAGGCGGCCTGCTGGTGTTGTCGGCGTTCGTGCTCGTCACCGCGATCATCAATCGCGAATGGCTGTACGTCCTGTTCGCCGCCTGGCTTCTGGCGAGCATGCGGATGGGCGCGATCTCGGCGGGATGGGACACGCACTGGCTCGAGCGGACGATACCCCCGGAATGGATATTCGAGGTAAGGAAACTGACCATTGCCGCATACGTCGTCCTGACCTGGGCGCTATTCAGCCGGCTGTTTCGCGACGACCTCAGGCAAGCTGGCTTCCCCGCGCTTCGCGGAGCCGCCCAGTGGGTGTGCGTCCTGCTGCTTGCCGCAGCGGTGACGCTACCCTTCTCCCGGTTCCTGCCGTTCATGTGGGCAGCGGTCGCGGTGGGCATCGCAATCATTGTCTTCCTGCTGGCGCGCATCCTGCTGGTAACGCGCTCAAGGGTGGCGATGTGGTACAGCACGTCGCTTGCGATCGTCTTGTTCGCGGGTATCTATGAAGTCCTGGCCGCCTCGACGGGTGTGAAGGAACTCATCGGCGCAGTCAACAATGTCACCTCGGCGCTCTGTTCGAGCCTGCTCGCGGCGCTGGCCATCGCAGAACAGATGCGGCAGGAACGACACGCGCGCATGCAAGCGCAAGCTGAATTGCACAGCACCTACGAAGCGATTCCGATCGGCCTGTTTACTCTCGACCGAAATGGCGGCTTCATGCGCGTCAATCCGGCGCTGACGGAGATGCTCGGCGTTGATCCGTCGCGCGAACCGCAGCGTTATTGGAGCGACTTCTTCGAACACGGGAGCTGGGCCAGGCTGCAGGATGCAGTGCGCGCGCGCGCAGGCCAGGAAATCGACATACGCAGCGCGAACGGGAACGGGAACGCCGACAACCCGAAGTGGTTTCACGTCAAGGCATCGCTCACCAGCGACAAGCTGGAAGGATCGCTGCAGGACATCACGGTGCGGCACAAGGCGACCGAAAGGCTGCACTTTCTGGCGGAGAACGATCCGCTCACCGGCGTGCTGAACCGGCGCGGGATCGAGAAAGTACTCGACCGTGCCACGCAGGAACTGGCCGCGGGAAGGTCGCTTGCTCTCGCCTACCTCGATCTCGACCGCTTCAAGCTGATCAACGACCTGTTCGGCCACATAGCGGGAGACGAGGTATTGCGGCAGGTGTGCCGGCGCATCGAAGGCATGCTCGCCGACGGGCACGAGCTGGGGCGGATCGGAGGGGACGAATTCGTGATCGTGTTCCAGGGCACGCCGATCCGCGCCGCCGCGGCAATCTGCCGCGGGATCGTGGAGGCCATTGGGGGATCTTCCTATCAGATCGGGGACACCGCCTTTCAGGTAAAAGGCTCGATCGGACTGATCGAACTGACCGACGGCACGGCGATCAAGGATTCGATATCAATGGCGGACCGTGCCTGCCGCGCGGCCAAAGGCGGGCATCATGACGGACTCGTGGTCTATGAAGCCAACGCGCCCGCGTTCAAGGACCGCAAACAGGAGCTGCGCCTGATCGGACGCCTTGGCGCCGGAACGGCGCCGGAAGGCCTTTTTCTCGTGATGCAGCCGATCATGTCGCTGCGTGCGCCGTACGACTCGCTAAATTTCGAAGTGCTGGTAAGAATGCGCGAGGCCGACAATTCGATCGTGCCGGCCGGCGCAATCATCTCGGCGGCGGAAAACAATGGCCGCGCCGCGGTCATCGACCGATGGGTGCTGCTCAACACGCTCGCCTGGCTGGAGCGGCACCACGCGAGCCTCAGGGCGACGCGGTTCGTGTGCATGAACCTGAGCGGCGCGTCGCTCAACGACGAGAAGTTCATACAGGATGCGTTCGCCATGCTCGCGCAGCACCGGCACGCGGCGGAAAGGCTTTGCATCGAAATTACCGAAGGCGTTGCGCTGCACGATCTGGAAAACACCCGGCGTTTCATCGATCGCGTCCGCGGCTTCGGCGCAAAGGTGGCGCTGGATGACTTTGGTGCCGGTTACACCTCGTTTTCATACCTCAAGGAGCTGCCTGCGGATGCGGTGAAGATCGACGGCAGCTTCATCCTGGGAGTGAACACCCATCCTGCCAACCTGGCCATCGTCGCAGCGATTGTCGAACTGGGGCGCAATCTCGGAATGAAGAGCATTGCCGAATGGGCTGAGGACCGGGCCACCGTCGAGGCGCTGTCCCATGTGGGGGTCGACTACGTCCAGGGCTACGCAATCGCGCGGCCGCAGAACCCCGAAGAAATACTGCGTGCGGAATCCTCTGCGAGTTTCATCGCTGACGAGAGCGTCGCGCAGTTCCTGCGTGATTCCATGGCGCCCGCGCAGCCCATCGATTTGTGGGATCCTCTCGGCGGTCGTTCGCAGGCCGGGATCCACTGACCGCGAGGGCGTGCATGCCTGGCCGCCGTCCGCGCTCGGGGTCAGGAATCCTCTTCGGCGGGTGGAGGAAATGCGGGCAGAGCGGAACGTTTCGTAACGTACACGTGCCCAAGCGGCCTTCACTCTGGTATAACGTCGTCGCGGCGCAGAAAATAGACAAGATTTTCCTGAAATGAGCGAGCTACCCCCCCGTTCCTCTGAACCAGGCGAGGCGGGCAGTGCCCCGTTGGCCGGCCCCAGTCCGGTCAAGAGCACTGCCGGCACGGTTGCAGAACCCGACCCCGACGCGACCGTCAGGCTCCCGCCCGGTCCTGCTCCGACGGAGCCCGATCCGGACGCGACGGTAAGGATCCCGCCGGGTCCAGCGCCGACCGAGCCCGATCCCGACGCGACCGTCAGGTTGTCATTTGAAAACCTGACGGCCAGCCCCGACCCCGATGAAACCGTCACGACACCGCTCGTACAGGCTCGGGTGGCCGAGCCGGATTCTGACGCTACGGTCAGGATGGATAAGATTCCTGCGCTGGAATCTGTGGCGGCAGTTCCGACACAAACCGCCGAGCCCGATGCCGACTCTACCCTTCCGCCGTTGACACCGCTGGCGCCGCCGCCGGCACCGACGGAGGCGACATCGACGCCCGCCGCAAGCGCGGAAAAGCGGCGAAAAAACCCCTTTGCCCCAAAGGCCCTGCCCGAGGCCATCCAGTCGAATCTGGGAACACTCGGCGGGCTCAACCCATTGATCGCAGCGGCGAATCCGATTCTCTGCGCAGTCCCGCACATCCGGCATGCATTGCGGCATCCCGACCCCGAAGACCTGCGCGACTCGCTTCAGGACCTCGTTGAAGCGTTTGAGGCAAGCGCAAGTTCGGCCGGCAGCTCGAAAGAAACCATAGATGCGGCCATCTGCGCCCTGTGCACGCTGGTCGACGAATCGGCCACCTCGACGCCTTGGGGCGGCGACTGGGGAAAATCCGGTCTGTTACAGAAGATGCGTGGCGACAAGCGCGGCGAGGAGGGATTCTTCGCGATCCTCGACCGAATCTCCGCCACCCACGACGCCAACGCCGATCTGCTCGAATTCTTCTACGTGTGTCTCGCACTCGGCTACGAAGGCCGCTACCGCGAACTCGGCGGTGGCAAGGCGGCGCTCGAGCAGGTGCGCTCGAACCTGCATGCCATCGTCGCCCGGCTTCGCGGGCTTCCGGTCGATGGGCTCTCCGAGACCTGGCAAGGCGTGGGGGCGCCTGCTGCGGTGCCCGCTCCCAAGCCTCGCATATTCTTTGGCGTGGCGGCGGGAGCCGTGCTTGCATTGGCTATCCTGTATCTTGCATACGACTTTTCGCGCGAGACCGCTTCGGGCAGGCCGACGAACGAATCCGCCGAGCCGAAGCCTCCCGTGGTTGCCGGGCCTGCACCGGCGGTTACGCCGATCGTAACCCCTCCCCCGGCATTGCCGAGCGCTCCGGCACCCATCGAAGCGCCCAAGGTTCCGAATCCCGCCGACTCTGCGCCAAAGGTTCCGGCTACGGTCGAGGCGGCCAAGGCGCCCGCTACCGCACCGGTTCCCGCCGCACGCCTGGTGCTCGCGCAACAACTGGCCGAGGAAATCCGGCGCGGCGAGGTCGCGCTGACCGAAGAGGGCGGGCGCGCCACGATCATCATCCGGGTTGTAGGCCAGTTCGCTTCAGGCGGGACACAGCCGCAGGCGGCCGTGCGACCGATCATCGAAAAGATCGGAACCGTGCTCGAGAGTGCACCCGGTGCGATCGTTGTCACTGCACACACGGACTCCATGCCAATCAAGTCTGCCCTTTTTCCATCGAACCTGGAGCTGTCGGCGGCGCGCGCGAAGTCCGTGGCGCAGTTGATTTCGGCCAAGCTGAGCGATCGTGAGCGGATAAAGAGCGTCGGCGCAGGCGATTCCGCGCCGATCGCACCCAACGATACCGCGGAAAATCGTGCAAAGAACCGCCGCGTCGTGATCGATCTAAGGTCGACGTCATGAGAGGCAGATGAGCGAACATCGACAAGCGAGGCCGCCCCGCGACAACGGCGGACGGTTGCTCGAGCAACTGGCGCAGGTGGAGGCGCGATCGGACCCGGACCTGCCCGCAGGACAAGATCGCGAAGCGATAGCGGAGCGATTCCGGAAGACAGTCGCGACCCTCCAGGACATGCATTTCCCCGGCGCGAATGGCCGCACCCGGTCCGTGGACGAGCTCCCCTGGTACGTATTGATCGGCGCGCCGGGCTCGGGCGAGTCTGCGTCACTGCTCGGCGCGGGGCTGCGATTTCCGTTACTCGAGACCGATGGCGAAGCGCGCATCGCGGGTGTCGGCCCCACGCGCAACTGCAGCTGGTGGTTCACCGACGAAGCGGTACTCCTTGACACGACGGGCCATTATCCGGCGGACAAGGGGCAGGCACGAACGACGGTCGCCGCATGGCACGATTTTCTCGGCCTGCTGAAACGCTACCGCCCGCAACAACCGCTCAACGGCGCCATCGTCACTCTGAGCGTCACCGACCTCATGCTGTGGTCGAAGAAGGAGCGCTATTACTTCTCCGGGCACTTGAGGATGCGCCTTGCGGAACTCTACGCCGGGCTCGACGCGCGCTTTCCGGTCTACCTGGTGGTCACCAAGATGGACCTCCTTGCAGGATTCGCCGAGTTCTTCGCCGCTCTCGACGCGAACGAAAGTGCGCAGGTGTGGGGAACGACGTTTGCGCTGGCTGCCGATCCGGCAGCCAGCGCGCGGCATTACGCCGAGGACTTTGCGGCGCTGGAGCGCCGGCTCTACGGCGTCCTGGTGGAGCGGCTCCACCAGGAGCAGGATCTGCGCCGTCGCGCGACGATCTACAGCTTCCCGCAGCAGTTCCACGCGCTCGGGCCGCTGCTCGAAGAGTTTCTCGCGCTCGCATTCGCGGCGCGGGTGAACGACCACCCGCCGATGCTTCGCGGCGTGTATTTCACCAGCGGCATGCAGGAGGGCACTCCGATTGACCGGGTGATGGCAACCCTTGCGCCGCACTTCGGGCTCGAGCGCGCAGAGCCTGCGCCTGCTGGCGCGCCTGGCAGGAGTTTCTTCGTGACACGCCTGCTGCGCGATGTCATCTTCGCGGAGGCGGGTTTGGCCGTCGTCGACGGACCAACCGGGCAAGGCGGCCCATAGCGCTTTGGGCGGCGGGTTCCGCTGAGGCGGGAACGGTTCGTGCCGCGCCGCTCGGGATCGCCGCCAATCCCGCGCTTGCGCTGCAATCGAGGCTTTACCGTGGCCACCGGAACTGAGCCTCCGCTTTATTATTAGAACGCCTACTTAGGCAGGCGGGACAGGCGCCAGGTTTCTGCATTACCGTCCCCAGAGCTCAACCCTTGGTCCGGCCTGCATCGAACGCGTGCTTGCTATCGCCGGAACCCGAACCACCAGGTGGCGAATACGAGTAGTACGAGAAGCCCTGCCGCCGGGCCGACGCCACCGGCGGGAACGGCATTGACCTTCCCGGCGAGGGTGCTCACTTCGTCATCGGTCATCGCGGCAACGCGGTCCATTGCAGCTTGCGCATCGAGACCCAGCGCCTGGAATTCGCTCGCAGTCTGTGCGCGGCTCAGGAAGTTCAATACAACGGCGCGATCCGACTGAGCGGTGCCGTCCGTATTGACCTGGTCCGTACCGATCATGCCCGCCTGCCCGTTATGGAAAGGCAGCATCATCAGCGCTACGGCAAGAAAGCGGCAGATCACATTCGTCAATGCAGATTTCATTTGTGTCTCCTGTGGTGAATCGGGCTGAGATCGCCCCCCAACATTCTAATCCGTAGGCGCGACCAGATAACACTATCGCCGCCCGCCCGAATGTCGCCAATGGGACTTCCTTTACGTACAGGCGAAGTATCGGCTACCAAGGTACAGTCTCGCAGCCCGCCTATTACAGCCGACGGTGAGACATAGAAACCAGACCCGCCGCCCCCCGAAGTAACACCGTGTCGAGGGCAAATAGACCGGGTAGCGGTACTGCTCTCCGTCTTTGGTGTAGGCCAGTTCGATCCGACGCTCGCGGTCGCGTACCCAAACGCCGATACTCGATTTCGTTTCCCCATCTTGGGGGTATCCATTTCCTCGAGTGCTCGAATACCCCCGGATGTCAAAAGACACCCCCGAACGGGCTTGGACTCCTTGTAGCCAGTCTATAGAGGGAAATCAGGGAAACTGCGGACAGTATTAGACGGTGCTGGATGCGGCCATGGTGCGGAAGAGGGACTCGAAAATTCCCCGGAGAGCCTTGCTTTGTAACAGTCTTGCCTTTGGGGTTTTCTGAAATACCCCCACAAATACCCCCACGCCCTTGCTGCTACCCCGTCAAATTGCACCGCTTGGGATCACGCTCAAACCCGCGGGGCACCTGCATTGCAATCGGCCGAGCGCGGGCGCAACATGCTCTGGCGCAACGCTCGGCGGCACAAAATCAGCACCAATCGGTAACCATCGACCAGCGGCGCGAAAAGAGCGGGATTGAGTTCCGCTGCCTAGGAGGAAATATGTTTCCTCGAATTGTTTGGATGCTCGCGCTAGTCGCGTCTACTTCTTGTGTGTCTGCTCAAACAAATTGTTCTCCCGATGGCTTTGGCGGCCAACGTTGCTCGAACAGTCGCGGCATTACCCAGATTACACCAGACGGCTTTGGCGGTTCACGAATCTCCGGCCCCAACGGAATAACAAATGTCACTCCTGATGGCTTTGGAGGGAATCGCTATTCAACTCCTAGCGGTGCAACCTTCAATCAGACACCAGACGGCTTTGGCGGTTCACGAATCTCCGGCCCCAACGGAACAACAAATGTCACTCCTGATGGCTTTGGAGGGAGCCGGATTACCTCGCCAGATGGACGCGTAACGAACTGCAAACCGGATGGTTTTGGTGGGACTAGATGCAACTAGCATAGTCGAAAGCGCGCGACCTTTCCCCCGCATTCCGCCGCTCTTAACCTGCCCATCGTTCTCCCCTTCGTCACTCCCACGGCAGCACCGGCTCAGGATCGTCCGCCCGAATCTCACTGGTGGGATTTCCTTTACGTGTTACAGGCAAGTAAAGGTTCCGAGCGGCCCGGCGGGCGGCAAAACGCTGGCGCGTTTTCCGCGCCCTCCGGGCTTCGCTCACGTCCATGCCACGATTGTGCCGCAATTGTGCCAGTGAAGGCACCGCTCGGAATCGCCGCCGCCGGTGGTGCCGCAGACAAGAAAACCACGGCGATGGTGGCTCCGAATCGCCGGTAAGGACACTAATGCCGCCTCTCAGTCGCATCCCTTGAACTGGCGCGCCTGACAGTCCCGCGCCATCTTCTGAGCTTCGGCTATTTGCTGCGGCGCCATTCGACTGGCGATGGCATCACGGCCCGCAACCGCCTCTACCATGCCAGACGCCGCGCCAAGATTGAACCATGCCTATCCGGTTGACGCCCAAGACCCCTACCGGTAGTGTTCGGGCGTGGCGAAGCGCTTTCCGACAACCTTGCTTGACTTCCAGCAGATGTTTCCCGACGAGCGGGCCTGCGGCACCTATCTGGAGCGAG